>CAVVUJ010000038.1:0-258731 GCA_963751405.1 uncultured beta proteobacterium
AGCGGCGCGATGGTCGACGACCAGGAGGTCCGCGCGGGCGATCGCCGCATCGTCGGTCTCGCGCATGCTCGCCTTGAACGCCCCGACCAGATCGAGATGCACGCCCGGCGCGAGCCATGCGCCGAGCACGAGCGGCACCGTGGACAGCGTCGCGCAGCAGACGATGTCGGCGCTGCGCACCGCGCCCTCGAGGTCGCGAATCGCGGTGACCGGCAGGCCGTCCTCCTGCATCGCGGCAGCCGTCGCCCGCGCATGTTCCGGCGTGCGGCTCCACAGGCTCACGCGCTCGATCGGCCGGACCAGCATATGCGCTTCGACGAGCCCGCGCGCGAGCCGTCCCGACCCGACCAGCACCAGATGCCGCGCGTCGGCGCGCGCGAGACGGCCCGCCGCGTAGGCGGAAGCGCCGGCCGTGCGGCGCGCGGTGATCTCCTCGCCGTCGAAGAGGGCCAGCGGCGCGCCATTGCACGCATCGAACAGTGCATAGACGGCACCCACGGCGCGCTCGTTGCGCGTCGCGTTGCCCGGGAACACGGTGACGAGCTTGACGCCCATCCGTCCGCCGGTGCGCCACGCGGGCATCAGCAACAGCGACGCCGTCGGCTCGCCGGGCACGTCGATCGGATGTGCGGTGCGCAGCGGTGCGGCGACGTCGCGCTTCAGCATCGCGTCGAGAGCCACGAGCATCCGCGGCCACGGCAGCAGCGCGCGGATCGTGGCGGCGTCGAAAAAACGCATGCTGCGCGGTTCCGGTTGACGGCCGGCGCGGCGGCCGACGCCGCTAGGCCGCGTCTTCGTCCAGCGACAGCAGCGCGGCATTGCCGCCCGCCGCCGAGGTGTTGACGGTCACCGTGCGCTCGACGACGAGGCGCGCCCAGTCGTACTTTCCGTGCGCATCGGGAACCACGATCGGGACGATCCTGCCAGGCGCCGTGGCGAATAAGCCGCGCACGCGGCGCGCGTCGTTGGGATCCACGTCGAGCAGCACCGCGTCGATCGCGGCGGGATCGAGCTCGTCGACGAACGCGATCCGCGCGCCGCCTATGCTCTTGCCGACGCGTATCGACAGGGGATCGCGCAGCAGCAGCACGGTGTTGCCGGCCGCGAGCGCGGCCTTGGCCTGCGCGAAGAGGCCGTGCTCGTCGGCGGCAATGCAGGCGACCACGCCGCGCGGATGGAATTCGAGCGTGTTCGCTTCGCCGGTGGGACCCGGCAGCGCGATCGCTGCCTCCAGCGCCGGTGGCGACATCCCGCGCACCAGTCGGTGGAGGTAGAGCGGGCCGCCGGCTTTCGGGCCCGTTCCCGAGAGACCGTGCCCGCCGAACGGCTGCACGCCGACGACCGCGCCGACGATGTTGCGATTGACGTAGATGTTGCCCGCCCGCACCTGCGCGAGTATCGCTGCGACAGTCTCGTCGATCCGTGTGTGAATGCCGTGGGTCAAGCCGTAACCGGTCGCGTTGATCGCAGTGATGAGCTTCGGCAGTTCGTCGCGCTTCCAGCGCAGCACGTGCAGGACCGGTCCGAACACTTCCCGCGTCAGGTGCGCGAGGCCGCGGATGTCTCCGAGATCCACGAGCGTCGGCGCGACGAACGTGCCGCGCGCGCATGAGGGCGGCAGCGGCATCTCGACCACTTTGAGCCCCGCGGCGCGCATCCGCTCGACGTGCGCATTGAGCCCTGCGCGCGCTTCGCTGTCGATCACCGGGCCGATGTCGGTGGAGAGATGCCGGGGATCGCCGATGGCGAGCTCGCGCATCGCACCTTCGAGCATCGACAGCATCTCCGGCGCGACGTCGTCCTGCAGGCACAGGATGCGCAGCGCCGAGCAGCGCTGGCCGGCGCTGTCGAACGCGGACGACAGCGCGTCCGCGACCACCTGCTCGGGCAGCGCCGAGCTGTCGACGATCATCGCGTTCTGGCCGCCGGTTTCGGCGATCAGCACCGGGTCGTCGTCGCGGTTCGCGAGCTGCCGGTGAATAAGGCGCGCAACCTCGGTGGAACCGGTGAAGATGACGCCCGCCACGCGCGGATCCGCGACGAGCGCCGCGCCGACCGTCTCGCCGCGTCCGGGCAAGAGCTGCAGGGCGGCCGGCGGCACGCCGGCGCGATGCAGGATGCGCACGGCCGCTGCGGCGATCAGCGGCGTCTGCTCGGCCGGCTTCGCCAGCACCGGATTGCCGGCGGCGAGCGCCGCGCCGACTTCACCCACGAAGATCGCGAGCGGGAAGTTCCACGGCGAGATCGCAGCGACCGGACCGATCGGGACGATCTCCGGCCCACCCAGCTCGGCGCGCGCTTGCGCTGCGTAATAGCGCAGGAAATCGACTGCCTCGCGCACTTCCGCCACCGCGTTCGCAAGCGTCTTTCCCGCCTCGCGCACGGCAAGTGCGAGCAGCGCTACGCGCTCGGCTTCCATGAGATCGGCCGCGCGCTCGAGGCGGGCCGCGCGCTCGGCCGCAGGCGTGGCCGACCAGGCCGCGCCGTGCTCGACCGCGATCGTGATGGCCGCCGCCACGTCGGCGAGCGTCGCCTCGGCCATGGTGCCGACGACGTCGTCGTGGTCGGCCGGATTGCGGATGAGGGTGCCCATATCCGGTGCGGCCACCGCCGGCGCGGCGGACGGCGGGCGCGACGGCTCAGCGCGCAGCGGAACTCCATCCCATTGCGCAAGCCCCGCTTCCAGTGCGGCGAGCTCCCGGTCGTCGGAAAGGTCGACACCCTGCGAATTGCGGCGGCCCGGCAGCAGCGCGCTCGGCAGCGGAATGCCGGCATGCGGCCTGCCTCCGCGCGCCTCGGCGACGGCGACCGGGTCGGCGACCAGCGACGAGATGGCAACCGTCGGATCGACGATCCGGTTGACGAACGAGCTGTTGGCGCCGTTCTCGAGCAGCCGCCGCACCAGGTAGGCAAGCAGCGTCTCGTGCGAGCCGACGGGCGCGTAGATGCGGCACGCGCGGTCGAGCTTGGCCTTCCCCACGACCTCGTCGTAGATGCTCTCGCCCATCCCGTGCAGGCACTGGAACTCGTACTGCCGGTCGCCTGCCAGCTCGTGGACCGCGGCAATGGTGAACGCATTGTGGCTGGCGAACTGCGGGTAGATCGCGTCGGGGGCCTCGAGCATCGCCTTCGCGCATGCGAGGTAGGCGACGTCGGAGTGCACCTTGCGCGTGAACACGGGATACCCGGGGAGCCCGTCGACTTCGGCGCGCTTGATCTCGGCGTCCCAGTAGGCGCCTTTGACGAGCCGCAACATCAGGCGCCGCTTGTGCTGCCGCGCGAGCGCGACGATCCAGTCGATCGTGGGTCGCACCCGCTTCTGATAGCACTGTACGACGAAGCCGAGCCCGTCCCAATCGGCCAGCGCGGGTTCGGCTGCCAGCAGTGCCAGAAGGTCGAGCGAGATCTCGAGACGGTCGGCCTCCTCGGCGTCGATCGCGAACCCGATGTCGTAGTCCTTGGCAAGGCGCGCCAGCGTGATGAGCTTCGGCGTCAGCTCGGCCAGCACCCGTTCGCGCTGCGCGCGGCAGAAGCGCGGGTGGAGCGCCGAGAGCTTCATCGAGATGCCGGGCCCGCCAAACACGCCCCGGCCATTCGCCGCGCGGCCGATCGCGTGGATCGCGGCGTCGTACGCGACGTAATAGCGCTGGGCGTCGGCGCCCGTCATCGCCGCCTCGCCCAGCATGTCGTACGAAAACGTGTAGCCGCGCGCCTCGCGGTCGCGGGCGTTGGCCAGCGCCTCGTCGATCGTCCGCCCGGTGACGAACTGGCGGCCGAGCAGGCGCATCGCGAGGTCCACGCCCTTGCGGATCAGCGGCTCGCCGCCCTTGCGCAGCAGCGAGGACATTGCCTGCTCGAGCGTTCCCTCGCTTCGCGTCTCGACGATCTTCCCGGTGACGAGCAGACCCCATGCCGCCGCATTCACGAACAGCGACGGCGACGCCCCGACGTGCGCCGACCAGTCGCCGCGGCTGATCTTGTCCCGGATCAGCCGGTCGCGCGTCGCGGCGTCCGGAATGCGCAGCAGCGCTTCCGCCAGGCACATCAGCGCGATGCCTTCGCGGCTGTCCAGCGAGAACTCGAGCATCAGCGCGTCGACGCCGCCCGCGTTGGAACGCGCCGCGCGCACTGCCTCGGCCAGCGTCGTCGCCACCGCCTGCGCCCGGGCGAGCGCGGGCGGCGCGAGGCGGGCTTCGTCGATCAGCGCCGACAGGGTCTCGCCCTCGTCGGCCCGATAGCGTGCGGCGATGCGCTCGCGCACTGCCGCCAGAGGATCGCGCGGCTCGCGCGCGACGCCTAGATCGAAGGTTCTTGCAGAGGGGGAAGTCATGGGCACCGCCGGTCACGTCCGGGGCGAGAATGCGAACCCGGCACGAGTACACGATTCTAACGCGGCCGGCCGGCGCGCGCGAAATGCGGTCCGGGAGCCGGGGTCCGGATCTGGCGCCGAGCCCGCCAATGGCGAGCAGAAACAGCCCGGAAGTGGATGGATGCGCAGCAGCCGGACTTGACTACCGAGTTCAGGCTCGCAACCATAGCCTGACGTTTCTGCACGCAGACGCCGCCGGGCCGCCCCAAGGCGCGAATCATGCCCCCACCGAGGCGGTGGGGGTTCACACATGCGAGGAAAGCCGCGATGGCCCTGCACACCTGGTTGATCTATCTCGTCGCGGCAACCGGCCTGTCGTTGACCCCCGGTCCGAACAGCCTGCTCGTGCTGACCCATGGCGCGCTGCACGGCCATCGCAAGACGCTGTTCACCGTGGCCGGCGGCGCGATCGGCTTCGTGGCGCTGATCGCGCTGTCGATGCTGGGCATCGGCGCCCTTCTGAAAACGTCGGGGGATGCGCTGACGATGCTCAAGCTGCTCGGTGGCGCGTATCTGGTCTGGCTGGGCATCCAGCTCTGGCGCGCGCCGGCAATCCACCTGCTGGCGGATGCCGCAAAGGCCGATACGCGCGGCGCCGAACTGTTTCGACAAGGCTTGCTGGCGGCAGTCACCAATCCGAAAGCGCTGCTGTTCTATGGTGCATTCCTGCCCCAGTTCATCGACCCCGGCCGCGACTTGCTGCTCCAGTTCATCATCATGGCGGCCACCTTTGCGGCGATCGAGATCGTGGTCGAGTATCTGCTGGCCCGGCTCGCACACCGCATACGTCCCGCACTCGAACGTGTCGGAAAGAGCTTCAACCGCGTCTGCGGCGGCATGTTCGTGGCCATGGGCGTGGCCTTGCCGATGACGAAATGAGGCCCTTTGGAACATGATCCGCGCGAGGAAGATGAGCGCCGACGCCTTCGCGGCGGGCTGGAGCCTTTGACAGTCGGCGGCCGGCCGGCGCGTGCGCCATTTGCTCCCGCAGCCACGATCCGGCTCGGCACGGCTTCAGCCCCGGGAGAGCAGGACAGGGCCGATCAGGAAGTAGGTGAGCGCCGTGACGAGCAGGATGCCGCTCACGTTCAGCCAGAAGCCAGCCTTGATCATCTGCGGCATCCGGACGAGGCCCGTGCCGAACACGATCGCGTTGGGTGGCGTCCCGACCGGCATCATGAACGCGCAACTCGCGGCGATCGTCGAAGGCAGCAGCAACAATGCCGGCGGCACGCCCAGCACCGGTGCGAGCGCGGCGAGGATCGGCAGCATCGTCGCGACCTGCGCCGTGTTCGACGTGAGCTCGGACATGAACACCATCAGCGCGATGATCGTGAACACGACCGCCATCACCGGCCATCCGGAAATGCCGCGGGCCAGGCTGCCGATGAACTGCGCGACGCCGTTCGCTTCCGTGGCCGCCGCGAGCGCGAGCCCGCCGCCGAACAGGATCAGCACTCCCCAGGGCAGCTTGACCGCGGTATCCCAGTCGCTGACGAAGATGCCCTTCGCGCGATCGACCGGAACGATGAACAGAGCGATCGCCGCGGCGACGGCGATGACGGCATCCGAAAGATTGGCGAGCGGCGCGACGCCGGCCACCTCGATGTCGGCCAGCAGCGGCCGGAAGATCCAGCAGAACACCGTGACGGCGAACACCGCCATCGTCGCGCGCTCGCCGCGGTTCGGCGGGCCGAGCTTCGCGATTTCGCCGGCCACCCACGCCCGTCCGCCCTCGATCTCCCGGATCCGCGTCGGAAACAGCACCCGCGTGTTGAGCAGCCACGCAAGCGGCAGGAACAGTAGCATCGCCGGAACTCCGACCAGCATCCACTTCGTGAACGAGATCTCGACGCCGTAGGTCTGCGCGAAAAAGCGCACGAAGATCCCGTTGGGCGGCGAGCCGATGATCGTGCCCAGGCCGCCGATCGACGCTGCATAGGCGACGCCGAGCAGCAGCGAAAGCGCGAGATTGCGGTCGTCGACGTCGTCCTGCGGAATTCCGCCGTGCTCCGTGAGCGTCCTGCCGGTCCGCCGTAAGAGCGACAGGTCGATGATCGACAGCGCGATCGGCACCATCATCGCCGCGGTCGCCGTGTTCGACACCCACATGCTGACGAACGCGGTCGCCCCCATGATGCCGGCAACGATCGCCGCCGGGCGCGTGCCCACCCATCGCAGTGTCTGAAAGGCGATCCGGCGATCGAGCCCCCAGCGCTGGATCGCGAGGGCCAGGACGAAACCGCCGAGAAAGAGGTAGATGACGTCAGCGCCGTAGTTCGCCGTCGTCTTCGCCAGCGGCATGATGCCGAGCAGCGGAAAGGCGACGATCGGCAGCAGCGAAGTGACCTCGATCTCGACGGCCTCCGTCATCCACCACGTCGCCATCCAGACCATCATCGCCAGCGTCGCCCGGGCGGCGTGGCCGAGCGGCACCGTCTTGCCCGCCGCATCGGCATATTCCACGGGCAGCGCGAAATAGGCGATGAGCGCAAGCGCGGGGCCACCGACCAGCCCGATCGCACGGACTCGCTGCTGGAGATTCATCGTTCCGCTGCGCCGGCCGCGCCGCGCGCAGCGATCTTTCCCGGAGGCCGTACCCGATCCGCGTCAGCCACGGGATCCGGTCGACGCACGGCAGGTAATGGCATGGGGCGTCCGTCAGTTCAGACCAGCCCCCGCGCGGCCGCCAACAGATATCCGAACACGCAGGAACTGGACACCCCGATCAGGCCTGGCAGGATGAAGCTGTGGTTGATCACGTACTTGCCGATGTGCGTCGTGCCCGAACGATCGAACTGGATCGTCGCGAGGTCGCTCGGATAGGTCGGCAGGATGTAGTAGCCGTAGCAGGCAGCCGCGAAGGCCACCACGTACCCTGGCGGCACACCGATCGAGAGCGCGACCGGCACCATGGCGGCGATGGCCGCTGCCTGCGAATTGACGAGCTTGGACACGATCAAGAGCGCCAGCGCGTAGGTCCATGGCTTGGTCTGAACCACGCCCGCCAACGCGGACTTGATGTCGGGCAGGTTCGCTTCGAACACGGTGTCGGCCATCCAGGCGACACCGAACACCGCGACCACCGCGATCATGCCGGCGCGGAACACCTCGTTCTTGGCGATGTCCATCGGATTGGTCTTGGTGAAAATGATGATGAGAGCGCCGGCCATCAGCATGAACATCTGGATCGTCAGGACCATGGAAATCGGCTTGCCCCCCACCAGCGGCCGGACCCGCTCGAAGGCACCGAGCATCGCGACGATCGCGATCGCGCCGACGAAGATCCACATCGCGATCCACTGATGCGTCGACAGTCTCTTGTCCAGCAGCGTTGCGGATTCCCCGTACACGAACTTGCGGCTTTCCGGATCGGCGATGAGTTGCTGGAACACCTCGTCCTTGTCGAGGTCCTTGCCCCGGAACCAGCTGAAGATGCCGATCATCAGCACGCCGACGAGCGTGGAGGGAATGGTGACCGACAGCAGCGTGACGAAATCGATGACCGGACTGCCCGCAGGCGCCTTGGCGAGGAAGGCCACGAGCGAGACCACCGCAACGGATACGGGACTCGCGATGATGCCCATCTGGCTCGCTATCGACGAGGCCGCCATCGGTCGCTCGGGCCGGATGTCGTTCTTGATCGCCACGTCGTAGATGATGGGCAGCATCGTGTAGACGACGTGCCCCGTCCCGCACAGCATCGTCAGCGTACAGGTCGTGAACGGCGCGAGGATCGATACATATTTCGGATTGCGGCGCAGCACTTTCTCCGCCAGCTGCAGCAGCACGTCGAGTCCACCCGAGGCCTGCAGCGTGGCCGAGGCCGCCACCACGGCGACGATGGTGAGCATCACGTCCACCGGGGGCTTGCCGGGAGGCAGCCCGAAGGCGAACACGAGAACGACGATGCCGATGCCGCCCAGCAAGCCGAGCGCGACGCCGCCCTTGCGCGCGCCATAGAACAGGCAGGCGAGGATCAGTACGATCTGCAGGAAGAATTCCATGGCGCGGCCTTTCCGGGGGCTCGGTCAGCTTTCGGCCCCCGCTTGCACGACTCAGAACATGATCCGCGCGAGGAACAATCCGGTGACCACGGCAACGGCTGTGGCGACCACGCCCGGGATCATGAACGAGTGGTTGACCACGTACTTGCCGATCTTCGTCGTGCCGGACAGGTCGAAGTTGATCGCCGCGATCAGCGAGCCGTAGGTCGGGATGAAGAAGTAGCCGTTCACCGACGGGAACATCGCGATCAGGAACTGCGGCGGGATGCCCAGCGCCATACCCAGCGGCATCAGCGCCCGGGTCGTCGCGGCCTGGCTGTAGAGGAGCACCGAGGCGAAGAAGAGGCCGAACGCGAACGTCCAGGGCGCCTGCTCGGCCCACTTGCCGATCGCCGGCACGATCACGTCCTTGTGCGCGGCAATGAAGCTGTCGCCGAGCCACGCGAGACCGAAGATGCCGATGACCGCGACCACGCCCGCGCGCAGCGTCGCCGTCTTCGGGACCTCGTCGACGCTGACTTTCGTCACCAGCAGCATCAGTGCCGCGACCGACATCATCACGATCTCGATGACGATCGGCATCGCCAGCGCGCTCTTCGCGCCCGGCAGCGTGCGCAGGCTCGGGAAGAAGCCGAACAGCACGACCAGCGCAACGCCGGCGAGAAAGATGAACGCCGAGGCCTTCGCTGCGGGTTTGAGCGGTGGCCGATCGGCAGCCGGCTTCGGCGCCGGGATCTGGCCGGAGGCCAGGCGCGCCTGATACTCCGGATCGTCCTGCAGGTCCTTCCCGACGAACATGGAGACGATCGCGGCCGCGACGACGCCCGTGAGCGTCGCCGGCACGCAGACCATCAGGATCTCGGGCAGTCCCCACTGAGTGAG
Organism: uncultured beta proteobacterium; assembly: GCA_963751405.1. Taxonomy (GTDB): domain Bacteria; phylum Pseudomonadota; class Gammaproteobacteria; order Burkholderiales; family Casimicrobiaceae; genus CAIWHR01. Next base: position 9,259 of record CAVVUJ010000038.1, read on the forward strand.
GCCTTTCTCGGCGAAGAGCCCGATCATCGCAGCCGTCGCCGCCGCGACGGGGCTCGCCGTGATCGCCTGCTGCGAGGCGATGGTCGCCACCGCCATCGGCCGCTCCGGGCGGATGCCGGCCCGATGCGCGGTCTCGTAGATCACCGGCAGCAGCGGATAGACGATGTGCCCGGTGCCCGCGAGGAAGGTGAAGGTCCACGTGGTGAGCGGCGCGACGATCGTCACGTACTTCGGATTGGCGCGGATGATGCGCTCGGCAATCCGCACCAGGAAGTCGATGCCGCCGGCGGCGTCCATCACCGACGCGGCCATGATCACCGCGAGGATGATCAGCATCACGTCGATCGGCGGCGACGTCGGGTTCACCCCGAACGCGACCACCAGCACCAGCAGGCCGACCGCGCCCCACAGGCCGAGGCCGACGCCGCTGTAGCGGGCGCCCATCCAGATCGCGGCGAGCACGACGATGAACTGCAGGACGATATTGAGCGTCATGATTTCCTTCCTTCCGGGGAATTGCCCTCTGGCGTCGCTACTGCTCGAACTTCGGGTTGATCAGGTTCTCGAACGCGAACACTTCATCCCATTTTTCCTGCGTCAGGAGCTTCTTCTCGCTGACCACGATGTCGTGCAGCGACTTCCCTGTCTCGTAACCTTCGCGCGCGATCTCCGCGCACTGCTTGTAGCCCAGCGTGGTCTTCAGCGCGGTCACGATGCCGAGCGAGTTCAGCACCATGTCGCGCGTGCGCTCGGCGTTGGCGGTGATGCCGTCGATGCAGTTGACGGTGAGGCTGTTGACCGCGTTCTCCATCGTCGCGATCGACGTGAACAGCGCGAACGTGATGACCGGTTCCATCACGTTCAGCTGCAGCTGGCCGGCGGAGGCGGCCAGCGTCACGGTGAGGTCGAGGCCGATCACCAGGAAACCGGTCTGGTTGACGACCTCGGGAATCACCGGGTTCACCTTGCCCGGCATGATCGAGCTGCCCGGCTGCATCTGCGGCAGGTTGATCTCGTTGAACCCGCAGCGCGGGCCCGACGCCAGCAGCCGGATGTCGTTGCAGATCTTGGTCAGCTTCGACGACGTGCGCTTCAGCACGCCGGACAGCAGCACGTAGGCGCCGGTGTCGGAGGTCGCTTCGATCAGGTCGCCGGCAAGAATGAATTTCGTGCCGGTCAGCTCGGACAGGTACTTCGTCGCGAGCTCCGGATAGCCCGGCGCCGCCGTCACCGTGGTGCCGATGGCCGTGGCCCCGAGATTGATCTCGTGCAGGAACGCTCGCACCTCGGCGATCCGCTGCACCTCCTCGCCGATCGTCGTGCCCCAGCCGTGGAATTCCTGGCCGAGCGACATCGGCACCGCGTCCTGCAGGTGGGTGCGGCCCATCTTCAGCACCTTCTCGAATTCCTTGCCTTTGGCGAAGAACGCTTCCTGCAGCCGGGTGAGCGCCTGCATGTAGCTCGCCAGGCGCAGGATGAGCGCGAGGCGGAACGCGGTCGGGTAGACGTCGTTGGTCGACTGCCCGAAATTGACGTGATCGTTGGGGTTGACGTACTGGTATTCGCCTTTCCTGTGGCCGAGCGCCTCCAGCGCGAGATTGGCGATCACCTCGTTGGCGTTCATGTTGGTCGACGTTCCGGCGCCGCCCTGGATGAAATCCGTGACGAACTGCTCGCGCATCTCGCCGGCGATCAGCCGGTCGCAGGCGCCGGCGATCGCATTGGCGATCTTGGCGTCGAGCACGCCGAGATCGCGGTTCGCCAGTGCCGCCGCCTTCTTCACGTAGCCGAAGGCCTTGACGAAATTCGGCTCCAGCGACATCGAAATGCCCGTGATGTGGAAGTTCTCCTTGCCGCGCAGCGTCTGCACGCCGTAGTACGCGTCGTCGGGAATTTCCTTGCTGCCTAGAAAGTCCTTTTCGATCCGGGTTCCCATGGTGTCGCTCCTGTGCCGAGCCTCGATAGACGTGATTCTCCGCGCGCGCCGGAACGGCGTATTGATCGTGCTCAAGCGCGGCGGGGTTGGTGGACCGGCAATGCGATGCCGGGAAGGTTCACGTCGTCGACGAGAACCAAGATTGCGATGCAATCGGCGACGGCGGGTCCACGCCTGCGGGCTCCCGGCTGGACTGGTGACGCCTTACGACCCTGCCAACCCGCGATCGATGCGCGGACGCAGGCCCTCAGGAGGGCGCCCGATCGAGTGAAGTGCTAGCCGCCGCGTCCCTTGACACTGGAGGCAAGCACCTTGAAGTCGCTCGTTTGCGGGAGAGACCTCATCACCTTATGCAGAGTCTCCGGTGGTGCAACAAGCTTTCGCGTTGCCCGGTCCAGCCACCCGCCCGTACTCGTAACGCTGGCGCACAGTGTTCCGTCCAGGCCGACAATTTCGTTGCGCAGGACGAAACGGCTGCCGTCCTCGGAGTGGCCCGCGATAGACAGGGTGACCGTGATTTCCTGCAACAGGCCGACCTCTTTCCGATATTCGACCTCGTCCTTCATGACCACAGGACCAAGTCCAAGGCGCAGGAATTCACCCATCGGGAAGCCGTTCTCCGAGAAAAACATCATGCGTACGTCGGCAGACTTGTCCAGGAAGGCCGTGTTCTTCATGTGCGAGTTGAAGTCCATGTCGGCCCAGCTGGCGAAAAGGGTCTTTGCGAACATGTGGACTCCTGTACGGGGCGGCCGGTGATCGCGGCGGCTGCCGTTCGTACCTGGCTGCGCGCGTTACCGCGTCCGGCGGAATGAAGGGTCTGCCGCCACCACCAACCTCCAGCGAGAAAGCAATTGCCGGCAGGTCCGGTCGAGCGCAGGGTTGGGCGGCACGTACTTAGCCAAAGAAGCAACAATGCTCATCTCGGTCTACGACATGCAAGAAGGCTTCGAGGCTGTGGACTTCGGAGTTCGGCTCGTAGCCATGCCACTTGAGGTCGCGGCGCATCCAGAAAACGCGCCATCGGTTCTTCGTCCGGACAAGGGTTGCTTTCGCGACCGGATGTTCCATCGTCAGTTTCGGGTTCTGCCAGTCCGGCCGGATCTCAAAGATTTCCACGCTTTGCCCGGAAATCCTGTATCCGATGTCGAGCTTCGGCCGAATTTCCGGCGGAGGACGACGTCGTTCCATGAACTTGGCAAGGTCATGCTCGCATCGCTTGCGCTCGAGATCAGTCAAGGCCACGGCGCGCCTCGATCAGTGACGCCCAACGCTCACGCGAGCCGAGCGAAGCGAGCGAATTCCGAGCCCGCAGGCCGCGGGGCATCGCGTGGAGCGCGTTATTGGGCAGCAGGTGAAGATGCAGGCGCACTCCTATGGATCCACTTGCCTGAACCCCAGCGCCCGCAAGAAGCCCATTGAGTCGACGTAGACGTCCTTGCGTGCAACAAGGTTGCCGGTGAACGGAATCACATCAACGCCGTTCCAGGAGATCCTTTGTCCTGTTGGCTGCACCGTGGTGGAGCCATTCGTGTATGGAATGGCCAGCGTGCCAGTCGCGGTCCATTCCTGCGTCACCAAACCATCTCGCACGTAGGTCCGACGCGAATGGAAACGGATATCGGGAAACGCGGCGAAGACCCCTTTCAGGATCTCGCGTATGGCGTCCTTACCGACACCCTTTCCGCCGCTCGTGTGGTTTTCGAAGACGGAATCTTCGGTATGCATCGCGAGAATGGCCTCTACGCTGTGGTTATTCCACGCTTCTCCGTAAGCGGCAATGACCTTTTCAAGCGGATGCTCAATGTTCATGGTGTCCCCCTTGCGCCAGAAGCAAAGCTACTCATCAACCGAGTGTTAAGTTCAAGTGACGCACGGTTAGCCCTCAAGCGACACCGACGACGGACTTTACTATGCGCATCCCGGTCGGCGAAAGCAACCAACCCAACGCTGCGCAGTTGAGTACGACCGTAGCCCAATACGCCAACTGAAACGATTGCTTCTGCGTCTTGTGGCGGAGCGTTCTCTGGGCAAACATGGCACCCGGCCATCCACCAGCCAAACTGAAAAGGTGCAACGTACTCTCCGGTGTTCTCCATTGCCCCTTCAGAGCCGCGGCTTTGTCGAACACGTAAGCCAGGTATGCCACACAGCTCGCCGTAAGGTATGCGACGAGCACCAGAAAGGGCAACTTTCCCGCGGCCACGGCCCCCGTCACGAATGCCAGGAAGACGAACGCAAAAGTCAAAGCCACAACCCCAGGGCCGGGCGCGGTTGTCGGCGGAGATGGCGATGGGCGATCGCCAACGAATGCGATGTTCACCCCTTGGGGTCTACCTCGTGTATCAGATGTGAGTTCGTAGGTAACCAACTCGTTACCGACCGGTCGGCGCTGCCGGTTCGAGAATGACTTGATGTGAACGAACACCCTCGGACCACCTCCATTCGGCGCCACAAAGCCGAAGCCCTTGTCGTCCTTCCAGTCGGTGACCTTGCCTTGGTATCGCACAGGCGTGCTCTCTGAGCTAACGAATGCTAGCTAACCGGCGGCCCGCTGCGGCGGGCGCAGCCCCCGCATGCGGGACGTCCGCGTTGAGTGATGGGTTAGGGCGCATTGCCTTGCGAGCAATCATCGGGGAAGTGCGTAGCAAAGTCAGCAATGAGTTCCAGCCCCTCGACTGGCGAAGATCTCACCGTGCGCCTGGACCCGGAGTGCTGCTCCCAGAGCTCAGGAAGATCGGCGAAATTTCCGTGCGCCCTAACGAAGTGTGTTCCTCAAACGCGCCTCCAGGAAACAGGGCGCTTCGGCTGGGATTGTCGCCCGGATTTCGTCATTTGGCCTAGGGGCGGCCGCTGGCGTTTCCCGGAGAATCAGGCTTCTTGATTGCGATTCGGGGGCCGAAAGGCGCGCTTTGACGGAGGCGGTTCCGCCGGGTTCGCTGCCCGATCGCGTCCGCAACGGGCTCGGAGTCGAGCCTTGCGCCAACGGTATCGGGCAAACGCATTGCGACTCGCCGAGTCCCGTCGCGGCTTTCCGTGGCCCGCGGCGCCCGTCCGAACGAGGGGGCGCGCCGGCTGAGCGTCTCGCAGCTCGCCGTACGGAACGGGACCGCGGATCGCCGAGGCGATACTTCGCTACCTCCAGGCCATCGCCGCCATCTTGCGGCGCATGAACGCGATCTGCGTGGCGAGCGGCAGGTCCTTGGGGCACACGTCGTGGCAGGCGAGCAGCGACATGCAGCCGAAGACGCCGTCGTCGTCGCCGATCACTTCGTAGTAGTCGTCGTCGGTGCGCGCATCGCGCGGGTCGAGACGGAAGCGCGCAACGCGATTCAGGCCGACCGCGCCGACGAAGTCCTTGCGCATCCGCGCGGTGCCGCAGGCAGCCACGCAGCAGCCGCACTCGATGCAGCGGTCGAGCTCGTAGATCCGGTCGGCGAGCTCCGGGTCCATCTTCTGCTCCAGTCGCCGCAGGTCGGGATCGGGATCCTTCATGTGCAGCCAGCCTTCGAGCCGCTCGCTCATTCCGCGCATCCACTTGCCGGTGTTGACCGAGAGGTCGCCGATCAGCTCGAAGAAGGGCAGGGGCGCCAGCGTGATCTCGGCGCCGAGATTCTTGGTCAGCGTGCGGCAGGCGAGCGTGGGCCGGCCGTTGATCACCATCGCGCAGCTGCCGCAGATGCCCGGCGCGGCAGACAAAATCGAACTGCAGCGACGGATCCTGCTTCTCGCGGATCTCGTTCAGCGCGATGAACAGCGTCATGCCGTCGGCTTCCTCGAGCTCGTAGGGCTGCATGCGCGGCGGCTTCGCGGGCTCCTGCGGGTTGTAGCGCAGCACGCTGAGCGTGAGCTTGCGCCGCGCGCCACCGCCCGCGCCGTTCCCATCCTTCGCGGCAGGCACAATCCTGATGGTGGCGTCGCTCATTTTCCGGTCTCGATCGGTTCGTCGATGGGCTCGTCGATGCGCTCGTTGCGGCCGCGGAAGCGCTCGGGCAGCATCGCGTCGTACGGCATCAGCGCTTCCTGGACGGCGTAACGCGGCGCGCCGGCCATCTTCTGCTTCAGGGCCTCGACCGCGGCGGCGCGCACGGGCGTGTCGGGGTGGTCGACATAGTCCTTCGCGCCGTAGCCCCGCCACCCGGGCGGCAGCTCCATCGCGTTGACGTCGAGCGCCTCGTACGCGAACGTCGGCAGCGTGTCGGCGTCGCTCTTCCAGGTTGCCAGCGTGCGCTTCAGCCATTCGGCGTCGTTGCGGCGCGGGAAGTCCTGCCGGAAGTGCGCGCCGCGACTCTCGGTGCGAGTCAGCGCGCCGTAGGCGACGCACAGCGCCACCTTGAGCATCTTCTGCACGCGGTACGCGGTGACGAGCTCGGGATTCGCGCCGCGCGAGCGGTCGCGAGAGGCCGATGTTGCGGCTCTTCACCAACAACTCCTGCAACTCCTCGACCGCGGCCCGGAGATCCTCGCCGCGGCGGAAGATGCCCACCTTGGCCGTCATCAGGTCCTGCATCCGCCCCTTGAGCGCGGAGGCGTCCTCGGTGCCGCGACCGTCGACCAGCGCGTCGAGCTTCGCCTGCTCGCGGCGGAGGAATTCGTGGACGAGCGCAGTCGGGATGTCGACCTCGTTTTCGATGCGATCGCAGTAGTCGGCGATGTATTCGCCGACGATCATGCCGGCGACCACGGTCTCCGCCACCGAGTTGCCGCCCAGCCGGTTGAAGCCGTGCATGTCCCAGCAGGCGGCTTCGCCCGCGGCGAACAGGCCCTTCAGGTTCGGGCTCTCGCCGGTGTGGCCGGTGCGCACGCCGCCCATCGTGTAATGCTGCGCCGGCCGCACGGGGATCCAGTCCTTGGTCGGGTCGACGCCCATGAAGTAGTGGCAGATCTCGAAGACCTCGCGCAGATTGGTCCGGATGTGCTTCTCGCCCAGCAGCGTGATGTCGAGCCAGATGTGGTCGCCGAAGCGGCTCTTCACGCCCTTGCCCTTGGCGATGTGCTCCTCCATCCGCCGGCTCACGACGTCGCGCGACGCGAGCTCCTTCTTCTCCGGCTCGTAGTCCGGCATGAAGCGGTGGCCGTCGACGTCCTTCAGCAGGCCGCCGTCGCCGCGGCAGCCCTCGGTGACGAGGATGCCGGCGGGGAAGATGCCGGTCGGGTGGAACTGGATCGCCTCCATGTTGCCCAGCGTGGCGATGCCGGTTTCGAGCGCGAGCGCGCTGCCGATGCCTTCGCAGATCACCGCGTTGGTCGTCACGCGGTAGATCCGGCCGGCGCCGCCGCTGGCGATGGCGGTGGCCTTGGCCACGTACGCGACGAGCTCGCCGGTGATGAGGTTGCGCACGATGGCGCCGTAGCACCGTCCCGCGTCGTGGATCAGCGCAATGGCCTCGGTGCGCTCGTGCACGGGGATCTGCGCGCCGATCGCCTGGTCGCTCATCGTCTGCAGCATCGCGTGGCCCGTGCCGTCCGAGACGTAGCACGTGCGCCACTTCTTGGTGCCGCCAAAATCCCTCTGCGCGACCAGGCCGTGCGCTTCGTCGCGCTCGGTGATCGTCACCTTCTGCCCGTTGATGATGACGGTGCGGTCGCCGCGGCGCACGCGGCTCCACGGCACGCCCCACGCGGCCAGCTCGCGCACGGCTTTGGGCGCCGTGTTGACGAACATCCGGACCACCTTCTGGTCGGCGCCCCAGTCGCTGCCGCGCACCGTGTCCTCGAAGTGGACGTCCTCGGTGTCGCCCTGCCCCTTGATCACGTTGGCGAGCGAGGCCTGCATCCCGCCCTGCGCCGCCGCCGAGTGCGAGCGCTTGGGCGGCACCAGCGACAGGATGATCACGTCGTGCCCGCGGCGCTTCGCTCCGATCGCCATCCGCAGGCCCGCGAGCCCGCCGCCGATCACCAGGACGTCGGTATAGACGATCTTCATTTCGGCACTCCCCTGCGGCGCGGCTTGCAGCGCGGCCGGAACGTAGGGCTGTCCGTAATTCGCCGCGTGCGCGATGCCGATCTTGATGTAGGCGGCGAGCGTGGCGAAGCCCAGCACCAGGAAGAACACGGTCAGCGCCCATTTGAGCGTCTTCAGGCGCTTCCGGGTCGCATTGGGATCGGGTCCGGCGAACCAGCCCCATTTCACCGCCAGCCGGTAGAGGCCGATGCCGCCATGCAGCTCGACTGCGAGCAGCAGCAGGATGTAGAGCGGCCAGTAGCGCCCGGTCCACACGCGATCTCCCGACTCGAAGGGGCCGATCAGCTCGGGGTGCGTCAGCATGATGTAGACATGCGGGGCGGCGAGGAAGAACAGCGCGAAGCCGGTCAGCACCTGCCAGAACCAGAGCGTGGTGTCCTCGTGCTGCAGCATCTTCATGTGCCCGCGGAGCAGCGTGAACTGCCGGTAGTTGACCGGGAACTTGCGCACCGCGAGGAACGCGTGCACGACGATCATCGCGATGACCCCGGCGACGACAAACGAGACCATGACGGGATACGAGCGGCCGAAGAAGAAATACCCTTCGAAGAACTTGGTGATCGTCCACATCGCATCGTTGCTGATGAGGATCGTCGACACGAAGAACATGTGGCCCCACATGAACAGCGCGAGGACGAGACCGGTCCCGCTCTGGACGAGGTCGAGGCGCGCCGGCCAGCGGCTCTTGCGCGCCGTGCCGGCGAGACCGACGCCGGCGATGAGGCGATTGCTCGATTCCATGAGTCGATTCCCCGTTCTGATCGCGATTTCCCGGCCGGCCTGGCGTTGGCAGTGCGGAGCGCGCATGTGCGATGCGACCCCCTCGCGCGCCTCCCCCGGCGAACCCTGACCGAAGCTTATGCCACGCCACGAAGCAACTCTTGACCTGCATCAAAGGGCCGGGCAGCGACCGCGGATGTCCGGTCCGGGAGCAGGCGCCGCCCGGGACCGCGCGCGCCGAAAACCCGATTCGAGGGCGTGGCGTGATAGGGTTGCGCCGAAATTCACCCGTGCGGCCGGCGAACCGGCCGACCCAACGAGCGAGGTGCAATGCCCCTTCACCCCCTGGATACGCGCGGCCTCGGCCCTGTCGCGCAGGTGCGTGCCCTCATCCTCGAGCGCTTGATCGCGGCGAACGAGCGGCGCGCCAAAGCCGCGCTGGAACGGATTCCGGCCGTGGCCGACGCCATTCGCAGTTATCAGGCGCGGTCCGAAGTCACCGGCATGTCCTGGTCGGACTACCTGACGCTGTATCGGGAGGTCCGCCGATACCGGCCGCGGGAAGTGCTCGAGCTCGGCTCCGGCGTTTCGACGGTGGTGCTCGCCCAGGCGCTCGTCGCGAATGCCGCCGATGGTTCGCCGCTCGGGCGGATCACGTCGATGGAGGAAGACCTCGACTGGCACCGCAAGGCGATGGCGTGCTTCCCGCCGGAGTTGGCCCATCTGGTGGACTACGTGCACAGCCCGAAGGTCGACGGCTACTACAAGATCTTTCGCGGAGTGCAGTACGAGTCGATCCCCGTGCGACCCTACGATTACGTGTTCTCGGACGGCCCGGAGCGGCATTCGCTCGTCAACGGCGACAAGCTGTTCGATCTCGACCTCATCCAGATCGTCCGCCGTTCCGACCGGCCGATTCGCGCCATGGTCGACAATCACTACCTGACCTTCTACGTGCTGCAAAAGGTGTTTGGCGCGGAACTTGCCCGCTACAGTCCGACGCGCCGGCTGATGCTGGTGGGGCCGGTGACCAGTCGCGACGTCCGGCATCTGCGCAAGGAGAACTTCGTGCCGGACCTTCGCCTTGTCGGCCGCACGGAGCTCAAACTGCGGATGGCGAGGGATTGACGGCATGGCGATACAATGCGTGCTGCCAGCGCGAGTCCGGTGCAGGCGCGCGCCCCAATTCACGGAGGAGATCCATGACTCGTCGATTCCGCCTTGTCGCGTCGCTCGTCATCGCGGCGCTCGCAATCCCCGCTGCCGCGGAAACAGTGACGGTCATCACGTCGTTCCCGAAGGAACTGACGGCCGCCTACAAGAAGGCCTTCGAGGCGAAGTATCCGAACGACAAGCTCGAGATCCTGAACAAGAACACCGCGGCGGGGATCGCGTTCGTGCGCGAGCAGCCAGTGGGCAGCCGGCCGGAGATCTTCTGGGCTTCGGCGCCGGATGCGTTCGAAGTGCTGGCCGCGTCGAAGCTGCTGCAGAAGTCGGACGCCCAGAACGCCGCGGTGCCGGCGAAGATCGGCAACTATCCGATCAACGATCCGGAAGGTTTCTACCTCGGCCAGGCGCTCGCCGGGTACGGGATCATGTGGAACACCCGCTATCTCGCGGCGAACAAGCTCCCCGAGCCGAAAGAGTGGGCCGATCTCGTCAATCCGGTCTACCACGGCCATCTGGCGATCTCGAGCCCGTCGCGCTCGGGCACGACGCACCTCACCGTCGAGACGATCCTGCAGGGCGAGGGCTGGGCCAAGGGCTGGGAGCAACTCCTCGCGATCGCCGGCAATTCCGCGGCGATCACCGAGCGCAGTTTCGGCGTCCCGGACGGTGTGGCAAGCGGTCAGTTCGGCGTCGGGCTCGTGATCGATTTCTTCGGCCTCGCGGCGAAGAACTCGGGGATGCCCGTGGAATTCGTGTATCCCGCCGTGACGTCGATCGTGCCCGCCAACATCGCGCTCGTCGCCGGCGCAAAGGCGCCGGAGGCCGGCAAGCGGTTCATCCAGTTCACGCTCTCCGACGAAGGGCAGGCGCTGCTGCTCGACAAGCAGATCAGCCGGCTGCCGGTGCTGCCCGCGACGTACGCAAAGGCGCCGGCCGGATACCCCAACCCGTTCTCGGGAAAGATCCAGGCCAAGGTCAATTTCGATTCCAATCTGTCCGAGTCGCGCTACTACGTCGTCGTCGCGCTGTTCGACCAGCTCGTCACGTTCCGCCACAAGGAGCTCGCCGCGGCGACCAAGGCCATCCAGGACGCGCAGAAGCGCGTCGGGACGCGGGCGAGTCGAGAACTCGATGAAGCGCGGCGGCTCGTCTTCATGCCGCCCCTCGACGACAAGCAGGCTGCCGACCCGGCGCTCCTCGCCGCCTTCAAGGCGGACAAGAAGGACACCGACGCGACGAAGCGACGCACGCAGATCGAAGAGGAATGGGCGGCGAAAGCCAAGGCCAATTACGCCAAGGCCGTCGAGCTCGCGAACGCGGTGAAATGATCGCAGCGGCGAAGCGCGCGCCTCCGAAGCGCTGGGCTCCGGCGCGTCCAATGACCGCCGCCGTTGGCACGATCCGCGCGGTCCCCGGCGCCGCCGGCGGCGCCTGGCTGCTCGCGCTGCCGGTCGCGGCCTTCATCGTCGTCTTTCTGGCCTGGCCCGTCGCGACCGTCCTCTACACGGCATTCGCCGACGGCCAGGGCGGCTTCACGACCGGCCACATCGGTGCGTTCCTGTCGATCTCGCTGATGCGCGAGGCGTTCGTCAACAGCCTGGTGGTGGCGCTGGGATCGGTGGCGTTCGCGACGCTCATCGCCGTTCCGCTCGCCTACCTCACCGTGCGCTTCGAGTTCCGCGGCGCCGCACTGGTGCAGACGCTGGGCGTGCTGCCGCTCGTGATGCCGCCGTTCGTCGGCGCGGTGGCGCTGCAGCTCCTGTTCGGCCGCAACGGCTCGATCAACCTGCTCCTCGGCGAGGCTTTCGGCATCCGCATCCCGTTCATGGACGGATTGAACGGCGTCGTCTTCGTCGAAGGGCTGCATTACTTTCCGTTCATCCTGCTCAATCTCGTCGCCGCGCTCGGGAACATCGACGGCGCGATGGAGGAGGCGGCGCAGAATCTCGGCAGTCACGGGTTCCGGCTGTTCCGCCGCGTCGTGTTCCCGCTCGCGGCGCCGGGCTTCGTCGCGGGCGCCGCGCTGGTGTTCGTCAAGGTGTTCGACGATCTCGGCACGCCGCTCGTGCTGAACGTCACCAACATGCTGGCGCCGCAGGCGTACCTGCGCATCACGTCGGTCGGGCTCGAGGATCCGATCGGTTACGTGATCGCGCTGGTGATGATCGTGTTCTCGATCGGCGCGCTCGCGCTCTCCGCACGAATCACCAAGGGGCGCGACTACGCCACGCTCACGCGCGGCGGAACAGGCTTGCGCAAGCGGCCGCTCGCCGGTGGGAGTGCGGTGCTTGCGTACGGCTGGGTGCTCCTCGTCCTGGCGCTGGTGCTCTCGCCGCACCTGGGCCTGCTGCTGCTGTCGCTCGCGAAGGTATGGAGCTACTCGGTGCTCCCGGATGGGTACACGCTGCAGCATTTCGCCCTCGTGCTCACCGATTCCCGCCGGATGATCGGCAACACGCTGCTCTATTGCACGCTCGCCGCCGGCATCGACGTCGTCCTCGGCACCGCGATTGCCTACCTGCTGCTGCGCACGCACCTGCCCGGCCGGCAATGGCTCGACTGGGGCGCGTCCGCGGCGCTCGCGATCCCCGGCATCGTGCTCGCGATCGGCTTCCTGCGGGCGTTTCGCGGCATCGAGCTGCCCTTCATGGGCGGCGCACTGACGGCGAGCTGGATCGCGATCATGCTGGCCTACGCCGTGCGGCGGCTGCCGTACGCGGTGCGCTCCTGCGTGGCCGCGCTGCAGCAGGTGCACGTCTCGCTCGAGGAGGCGGCGCAAAGCCTCGGCGCCAACCGGCGGCGCATCGCGCGCCGGATCGTGATCCCGCTGATGATGGGCGGGATCCTCGCCGGCTTCGTCACGAGCTTCACCACGGCCGCCGTCGAGCTGTCGGCGACGATCCTGCTCGTGACGAGCGAGTCGCAGGCGCCGCTGTCCTACGGCATCTACCTCTACAACCAGAGCATCGCGACGCGCGGGCCCGCGGCGGCGCTGGGCGTGATCGCCATCGTGATCGTCGCGCTCGGGATGTACGTGTCGCAGCGCCTGCTCGAGGCGAGGGCCGGCGGCGCGAAGATCACCGTGGACACGGAATGATGAGCGGGGTGGGCATCGAGATCGAGGGCGTGAATCTTGCCTATGGCGCGAACGTCGTGCTGCGCGACATTTCGCTGTCGATCGCCCCCGGCGAGTTCTTCGCGCTGCTCGGGCCCTCGGGATCGGGCAAGTCGACGCTGCTGCGCCTGCTCGCCGGGTTCAATCGCGCCAACGCGGGACGGGTGCGGATCGCCGGCATCGACGTCGCCGCGCTGCCGCCGTGGCAGCGCGACGTCGGCATGGTGTTCCAGAACTACGCGCTGTGGCCGCATCTCACCGTCGGGCGAGAACGTCGCGTTCGGGCTCGAGGAGCGGCGCTGGCCGCGCGAGCGCATCCGGGCGCGCGTGCGCGACGTGCTCGATCTCGTGAGCCTCGAAGGCTACGACGACCGCCGCCCGGGCCAGCTCTCGGGCGGACAGCAGCAGCGCGTGGCGATCGCCCGCACGCTCGCCATCGAGCCGCGCGTGCTGCTGCTCGACGAGCCGCTGTCGAACCTCGACGCGAAGCTGCGGGCGTCGACCGGGCTCGAACTGAAGCGGCTGCAGCGGCGGCTGGGCATCACCACGGTATTCGTCACGCACGACCAGCAGGAGGCGATGACGATCGCCGATCGCCTGGCGGTGCTCGATCAAGGCGTGATCCAGCAGGTCGGCACGCCGCGCGAACTCTACGACGCGCCGGTCAACCGGTTCGTCGCCGAGTTCGTCGGGTCCATCAATCTGTATGCGGGAACAATCCAGGCCGGCGCGGCCGGCACGTCCACGGTCGAAGTCGACGGCCTTGGCCGCGTCGCGCTGCCGGCCGAGCGTGTCGCCGGCATTGCGACCGGCACCGGCGGAACGGTGGCGGTCGCGTTTCGCCCGCACGCGGTGCGGCTCGCCGGCCCGGGGCCGGTCGAGGGGCTCGCTTTCGACGCCGAAGTCGGCACGACGGAATTCCTCGGCGAGTTCGTCCGCCACGAGCTCCTCGTCGGCGCGCTGCGCGTCGTTGCCGACCTGCCCCACGCGCGCTTCGCCGAGGCGCAGACACCGGGCGCGCGCGTGCGTTTCGTCGTCGCGCCCGGCGAAATCCTGGTGCTCGCCGGATGAGTTCGCCTCAATCCATTGCTGGCCGATGGGTGTTCGGTGTGCTCGCCGCGCTCTTCTTCGCCCTGTGGTTCGGCACGCTGGAGACGCGCGGGCTGTTCTGGCCCGACGAAGGCCGCTATGCCGAGGTGGCGCGCGAAATGGTCGCGAGCGGCGACTACGTCACGCCTCGCCTGAACGACCTCAAGTATTTCGAGAAGCCGCCGCTGCAATACTGGGCCTCCGCCGTCGCGTTTCGGATCTTCGGGCCTGACGAATGGTCCGCCCGGCTGTGGCCCGCCACGACCGGATTCCTCCTCGTCCTCGTTTCCGCGGCGCTGTGGTGGCGTTGGCGAGGACCTGCCGTCGGCGTGCTCGCCGGATCCATGCTGGCGAGCGCCTGGGGCATTGTGTTCGGCGCGCAGATACTCTCGCTCGACATGGGGCTCGCCTTGTTCCTGTCGCTGGCGTTATTGGCGTTCGTCGGCGCGCACCGACCCGGCCTCGACCCGAGAGCCCGGGCCTGGGCGATGACCCTGGTCTGGGCGATGATGGCCTTCGCCGTCCTGTCCAAGGGCCTCGTCGGCATCGTGCTGCCGGGACTGGCGCTTGGCGTCTACGCGGCCGTCGAGCGCGACGCGGCGGTTCTGCGGAGCGCGTTCACGCTGCGCGGCATCGCCGTCTTCCTGGCCATCACGCTGCCGTGGTTCATCCTGGTGCAACGCGCGAATCCGGAGTTCTTCGACCTGTTCTTCGTGCGGGAGCATTTCCAACGCTACCTGCAACCCAGTGCCCACCGCCCGGGCGCGTGGTGGTATTTCCTTCCCCTCGTCGCGGCATTCCTGCTGCCGTGGACCGGCGCGCTGCCGGGTGCGCTGCGGGACGCCTGGAATGCGCCCCGCCAGGGGTCGCTCCGGGTCGAACGATTGCTGCTGATCTGGGCACTCGTCGTCATCGCGTTCTTCAGCGTTTCCAGCTCGAAATTGCCGCTGTACATCCTGCCGGCGCTGCCGGCGATCGTCTGGCTCATCGCGCTTTCTTCGCCGGCACGTCATCCGCGCATCGCCTTGGGCGGGGCCATCACAAGCGGCATCGCCGGCGTGGCAATGGTGGCTTTTTCGACGCAGCTCGGCGCCATGGAGAAATTGCGCGAAGTCGGCCCGGGCCTCCTGGAGTACCCGCCGTTCCTCGCCGCCGCGGGCGGCACGCTGCTCGCGGCCGGCGCACTCATGGGGGCGCTGCATCATCGCGTGGAGCGCAACGACCCGGATCGTCGTCCTCGCCGCCGCCAACGTCGTCGCCCTGCAGATCCTGCTCGGCGGGGCGCATGTGTTCGATGCGTACTTTTCGGCCGAACACGCCATCGGCACGTTCGTCGGCGAAAAGCGGTCGTTTCCGCCGGAGCCTCCCTTCTACAGCGTCGGGATGCTGGACCAGAGCGTGTTCTTCTACCTCGGACGCCCGGTGACGGTCGTCGCGCAAAAGGGCGAACTCGCCGACGGCATCGCCGCCGAGCCCGACAAGTACATCGAGGAGTTGAGCGTGTTCGAGGCGCGGTGGCGCGCGCTGGACGAAGCCTACGCGGTGATGTCCCCGGCGACGTATCGCGAATACGTGGCCGCAGGGCTTCCGATGACGGTCATGGCCACCGATCCGCGACGGGTCTTCGTCGCACGCGGGCGCTGGCCGCCGGCAACGAAAGCAACCGCGAGGCCGGGACCCTGATCGGCCATTCGCCGGCCGAAACTGCGCTGCGTCAGTGCAGCCGCTGCCGCGACTTGCGCGCGTTCTCGGACACGGTTCCGCGCCGCGGCCCCTTGCCCAGAACCCTTTTGGCGCTGCGGCGCTCCTGCCAGAAGCGGTAGATCAGCACCGCGGCCACCGGCAGCTCGTCGATCAGCTCCGCACGCTTCTCGTCGCTGTCGACCCACTCGGTGAAATCGTCGTCGCGATCGCCGAACGCGAGCGCCTCGATCGGAAAGATCCAGTCGCGCGCATCAGGCGTGTCGAACAGCGGTTGCCACTCGTCGTCGCGCAGCTTGACACCGGCCATGTAGCCTTCGCACCATGCGGCGCCCTCGGGCGGCATGCGCTCGCTGCCGCGCGCCTTCTCCTCGGGCAGGTAGAGGAGCGGCTTGAAGCGCGTCGGCGATTCGCCGAGCGTGCGCTGGATGCCGACCAGGTGCCGCAGCACGAGTGCCATGATCTTCTGCGCCTGGTCGTTGTTGGCGAATGCCGCGGCCGCGCTCTTGTTGCCTTCGCTCCACACCTGCGGCAGCCATTCCGACGGCTGTATCGCGTCGGGTCCGGACACGATCGCCGCGAGATAGCCGTCGAGCATCTCGAGGTCCATGCAGTCGTGCGGGACCGCGTCGGACGCCAGAAAGGTCTCGAGTTCGTCGAGTTCGGTTTCGGAAAGAGGTTCGTCGAGAGCGCGGGGATCGGCCATGGGAAGCTTTCGTTTGGGACTTTGCGTCGGAACCGCGTATGATCCCCCGCCGTGACGATTGGCGCAACCGCAACACCCGCGCGCGCCGCCAGAGGCAGCGCCGCCGGGGTGCTGTGATAGGCTAGCCGCCGCCCCTCGTATACGCCTCCGCCACCGCCGTGCCGATGCCGCCGAAAATCAAGATCCAGGCATTCCTCGCCAATCTGCCGCTGTTCAAGGAGTTCGCGCCCGCCGAGATCGACCGGATCGCCGCCGGCACGACCGAGCTCCACGTTCCGCGCGGCGAGATCCTCTTCAACAAGGGCGATCCCTGCGTCGGCTTCCACGTGGTCATCTACGGGCAGGTGAAGCTCTCCTTCGTGACCCCGCAGGGAAGCGAGAAGGTGATCGAGATCATCGGCCCCGGCTATTCGTTCGGCGAGGCGCTGATGTTCACGGGAAAGCCCTACATCGTGATGGCCCAGACGCTCGCCGATTCGCTGCTGCTGCACGTGGCGAAGCACGCGGTGTTCGAGGGGCTGGAGCACGATCCCGGCTTCGCGAAGAAGATGCTCGCCGGCCTGTCGTGGCGGCTGCACGGTCTCATCATGGACGTCGAGAGCTACTCGCTGCAGTCGGGCACGCAGCGCGTCATCGGCTACCTGCTGCGGCAGGACGAGGACCAGGCCAGTGCGGCGGCGCCATACACGGTGACGCTGCCGACGTCGAAGGCGATCGTCGCTTCGCGCCTCAACCTCACGCCGGAGCACTTCTCGCGCATCCTGCACGACCTGACCGAGGCCGGCCTGATCGCGGTCGACGGGCGCGAAGTGAGGATCGCGGACGTCGCGAAACTGCGCAATTACACCGGATAGCAGGATCCGGTGATCAGGGCTGCCGGCGCGAAAATCGACTGCCGCGCCGGGCTACGGTCCCCGGCTCAACCGCTGCTGCGGGAGTCCGGCCGGGCCTTGCCTCCTTCCAATCGCGACCGCAACCGGCGCACGGCGCTCTCCGGCGTGGTGAGCACCGGCAGCGGCACGGCGCGCTCCACCGCGGGTGCAGCGCGCGCGAGGCTGAATTGCGCGAGCGCGATCACGTCGCATCCCATTGCCTGCGCCCTGCGCGCGGCGTCGGCCGCGAGCCGGTCGTGGGTCGCGACGTCGCCGGCATCGAGCGCCGCGAGCGCGCCTTCGGCGAGGACGGGCATCACCTCGACGCCGGCCGGAAACTCCGCCGGCATCGATGAGAGCGTCGGCGCGAACGTCGCGACGAGGCCGATGCGCCCGCGGCGCCCTCCGGCGGTGGCCGCCCGCACGGCATCGTCGATCATCGCCTCGTTCGGCTTCAGCACCGGGATCTCGGGCCACCGCTCGGCGACGGCGTCGATGCACGGCCCGAACGCCGAGCAGGTGAACAGGATGCCCTGCGCGCCGGTGCCGATCGCGTAGGCGGCCAGCGCCACGAAGCGCGCGGTCATCCGGGCGTCGAGTCCGGTGGCGCTCCGCGCGAGATCGGCCGACAGGCTGTCGTCCAGCAGGTTCATCCGCGCGCACTCGGGCCACGACCGGTCGAGCTCGGCGTTGACCGGCGCGATCGAATGCGCCAGCGCGTGGATCAGCGCGATGCGGGGCACGGTGTCCACTTGCCGTCCCTAGTCCACAGCAAGGACCCCGGCCGCTGGCACACCGTCACTTCATTTCAATCCTTCAGCCAGATCGTGATTTCGTGGACCGACTCCTTGCCCGGCTCGGTCCGATAGCCGTACCCGTTGCGTTCCAGGATCCTGAACAGCGGCGTCGGGTGGCAATCGATGACGAGCTTGAGGCGGTCGCCGGTCTGGAAATCACCGATCGTCTCCAGCACGAGTTCGAGCGGTTGCGGGGGCTCCATCCCGCGCACGTCGAGCGTGATTTCGCGCGCCATCATCACCCTCCTCGCAACGACCGGCGTTCCGCTTCGGCAATCATCGGATCATTGTGGGAGCGCGGCCGCGCCCCGCTCCTTGACACGCATCAAGAGAAGAAAGGGAGAAGGTAGGGGACAGACTACGTCTGCAGACGTGGTCTGTCCCCTACCGCAGCGCGTGCGCGACGTTGAGCGCCGCGGCAAAGACCAGCACGGCGCCCCCCTGGTGCGCGGCTGCAAGCAGTATTGGAACGACCAGGAGCACCGTCGCAATTCCCAGTGCGATCTGCATCGCGACGAACGCGACAAGCAGATGGCCGCCCCAGCGCGCTCGCGACGGAAGGCCATCCGTGGTCCGGAGTTTCCACCACAGCACCGGCACGACGACGGCGAGCAGCCAGGCGATGGCCCGGTGGTCGAACTGCACGGTGGCCATGTTCCAGAAGAAGTTGCGCCACCACGGCTCGAGCATGAAGATCTCGGGCGGTATCAGATGGCCGTTCATGAGCGGAAAGGTGTTGTACGCGAAGCCGGCGCGGATGCCGGCGACGAATCCGCCGGAAAGCGCCATCGCGAAGACGAGCGCGGCGACGCCGATCGCCCAGGCCCGCACCGACCGCTGCGGCGCCGAGGTCAGCGTTGCGAGACGCGGATGCACGAGCGAGAGCCCGACCCAGAACATCGCCGCGAAGATCGCGAGCGCGAGGCCGAGATGCGCGGTGAGCCTGAACTGCGACACTCGCGGATCGTCGACGAGCCCGCTTTGCACCATGTACCAGCCCATCGCGCCCTGCAGGCCGCCCAGCACGAAGATGCCGAAGAGCTTCCACGCATAGCCCGGCGGAACGTCGCGGCGGGCGACGAACCAGAGCAGCGGAACGAGGAAGACGATGCCGATCAGGCGCCCGAGCAGCCGGTGGAAGTACTCCCACCAGAAGATGCCCTTGAACCCGGCGAGGGTCATGCCCTGGTTCACCTGCCGGTACTCGGGGGTTTGCCGGTATTTCTCGAACGTCTGCTGCCACTCGGCTTCGGACAGCGGCGGCAGCGTGCCGACGATCGGCTGCCACTCGACGATCGACAGTCCCGAGTGCGTGAGCCTCGTGACCCCGCCCACGACGACCATCGCGAATACCAGCGCGCAGCACACGAACAGCCACGCTGCGACCCCGCGGCTTGCTTCCCGGGGCGCGGTTGCCGTGGAGAACGATGCCTCGGCCGACATGGTGCCCATTCTGCCACGGCGGGCCGGGGGGCGGCGAAGCGCGCGGCGTGAATTGCGTACGCGGCAGTCGTGGCGCCGATCCCGCGCCGCGTGCGCAGGCGCGCTTGCCGCCGAATGGCCGCCAGCCTATCCGTCCGCTGGCTACGGCGCGGCGCGGTCGAGCGTGCGGACTGCGTCCGCGATGTCCTGGCTCATGCGCCCCAAGGCGCGGCTGTGCGCGGCGGCAAGTGCGTCGTAGCCCTTTTCGCTGGCGGGCTCGCGCACGGTCGTGCGTCCCGTCTCGGCCTTGCCGTCCCGGGTTCGCCGCACGAGCCACGCCGCATTGAGTGTCGCGGCCTCGCCCGGCGCGGACTCGAAGCTCTGCACCTCGATCGCCACCCGGAAATCGGCATCCGCGTTGAGCGACTGCTGAAACTGCGACACGCGCGGCGTTCCCAGCAGCAGGACGAGGTTCTCCGCGACCACGCGCGAGATGTTGTTCGGCAACGGCGACGCCCAGCGGTTGAACTCGTCGATCGACACCTGGTTCGGGCCCGCGCTCACCACGATCTGCGGCAGGTCGACGAGCGCCGGAATCGACACCGGACCGACGACCACGGACAGCTTCGACGTCGTCGTGCCGGACGGGCGCCGTGGGGCTCAGCGTATAGAAACGCGACGGCGGCGTGGAGGCGCACGCCGCGGCGAGGGCCACGACGACGCACAGCGCGGCACCGGAGGCGATGCGGGGCATCAGGGTTTCTCCGTTGGCTTGCCCCGGAGCAGCGTGTCGGGGTGACGTTCGAGGTAGTCGACGAGCACGCGGATGCTCCGCGCCGCCCGCGTGATTTCCTGCAGCATGTCGCGCAGGTCCTGCGGCGCCGGCGAGTCCTTGCTGAAGAGCGTCGTGTCCGCGTTCTGGACCACCCGGTTGGCGTCGGCGATGGCCCGGCGCAGCTCCTCGAGCGTCTTCGTGCCCTCCGGCACCCATTGCGCATCCACGCGGTTGACCAGCGTGTCCGCGTCCTTCAGCGTCTGATTGAGCGTGGCGAGCGCGGTCCGCACTTCGCTGCCGATCGCGTCGAGCGGCATCCGGTCGATCTTGTTGAGGATGTTGCCGACCTTCGCCTCGATGCTGGCGAGGCTGCCCGGAATCACGGGCAGCTCGAGCGGGTTCTGTTTCCAGTCGACCTTCGCCTTCGGTGCCTCCGGAAAATACTCGAACGCGACGTAGAGTTCCCCGGTGAGGAGACTGCCGGTGCGCAACTGCGCGCGCAGTCCCCGCTCGTCCACCATGCGGCGAAGCATGCGCAAGCGGGTTGAGGGATCCGCCATGGCTTTGGTGGTGCTCGCCCGCTGCCCCGCGGCCAGATTCCCGGTGAGCTGATCGGGGGAAAACGTGACGACGACGCGCGGGTGGAAGGCAGCCCTCGCCGGATCGAAGGCAAGTCCCACTTCGGTGACCTCGCCGACCTGCAGGCCGAACAGCGTCACCGGCGCGCCCACCGACAATCCGCGCACCGATTCGTTGAAGTTGAGCACGTAGCGCCGCTCGCCCGCGTCCGGCTCCTTCATCGCGATGGCGCGGTAGCGATACAGCGTGAACACCGTGTTGGCGGCGGCCGGCTTGCCGGGCGTCGCGAAGTCGGGCACGTCGAAGGACAATCCGCCCGCGATGAGGGCCGCAACGGACTCGGTGCGCACATTGATGCCATCCGCGCCGAGCGTGACGGTGACACCGCTCGCGTTCCAGAAACGCGTCTCCGTGGTGACGTACTTGTCGTACGGCGCGTTGACGAAGATCTTGATTTCCACCGACCGGCCGTCGGGCGCGAGGCCGTAACCTGCCACCTGACCAACGGTGAGTCGCCGGTAGTGGATCGGCGTGCCGACGCCGAGCGACCCCAGCGTGGGGGCTTTCAGCAGGAACTGCCGGCCCGGCTGGTCGGTGATGATCGGCGGCTCGTCGAGCGCGAAGAACAGTGTCTGGCTGTCGCCCGACTTGCCGACCTCGAAGCCGATGTAATTGCCCGAGAGCAGCGTGCTCAATCCCGACACTCCGCTCAGCGAGATGCGGGGCTCGACGACCCAGAACTTGGCATCCGCGACCATGAGTCCCGCCGCGTGCTTGGCGATCTTCGCCTTGACCAGGACCTTGGTGTAGTCCTCCGAAAGCTCCACCGCCGAGACCACGCCGATCCGCACCTCCTTGTACCGGATGAACGTCTTGCCGGCTTCGATCCCCTCCGCATCCTTCATCACGATGGTGATCGTGGGGCCCTCGCTCCGCACGCGCTGGATGGCGATGCCGATGGCCACCAGCGCGGCGAGCAGCGGAATGATCCAGATGATCGAGATCCGCAGGCGCTTCCGGCGCGTGACGACGGCCTGCGGAAGAGCGTCGAGATCGGGCTCGTCAGCCATGACCGGCCTGCTGCGGACTGGAGGCGTCCCAGATGAGACGAGGGTCGAAGGACTCCGCGGCAAGCATCGTCAGCACGACCACGGCCGCGAAGAACAGCACGCCGGCGCCGGGCGCCACGGACGTCAGCGGCTGGAGCTGCACCAGCGCGACGGTGAACGCGGCCACGAACACGTCGAGCATCGACCAGCGCCCGATGATCTCCACGATGCGGTAGAGCCGCGTGCGTTCCTGGTTGTTGGCGATCGAGCCGCGCTGGACCGTGAGCAGCAGGTAGACGAGCGCCGCGAGCTTGCCGAGCGGGATCATCACGCTCGCGACCAGCACGATGAGGGCGAGCGGCCAGGACCCCGACGCATAGAGAAACGCCACGCCGCCGAGGATCGTGTCGCCTTCGGTGTCCCCCAGCGTGGTCGTGTTGAGCACAGGGCAGGGCATTGGCCGGGATATAGCAGATCGCCGCGGCGACGACCAGCGCCCACGTGATCTCGATCGACGCGTGGTGGCGGGACTCGAGCTTCTCGCCGCAGCGGCGGCAGTAGCCGGGGGTGCTCGGGCTGGCGGGCCGTGACAGGAGCTGGCAGGCCTCGCACGATACGAGCCCGGCGCGCGCCGCGGTCAGTGGCGCGGCCGTCATCTTTGCGTCTCCGCAACGGGAATCCCGGCGGATGCCTGCCCCGCGGTTCCGGCGTCGGCCCAATCGACCCGGGCCCAGAGCTCGCGGGCATCGAAGGTAACCAGAACCGACGGCATGAGCAGGATCAGCGCGAAGACGGCGTACATGCCGATTCCCGCCTCCACCGTGGCGAGCTCCGCGATCTTGATCAGCGCCACGAGGATGCCGAGCATCATCACCTCGAGCATCGACCACATCTCGAAATGGTGGGCCCAGCGCAGCATCTCGCCCACCCAATGCGGCGGCGGCGTGCGCCGTGCCGCGATCAGCAGGATCAGCATGAACGAGAGGTACGCCCCCGGCGCGATCACCGCGCAAAAGGCGATGAGGGCGCTCACGATCGGCTCGCCCTCCAGCCACATCTGGTAGGCACCGCCCACGATCGTCGTGCTGGCGGTTCGCCCGATGACCGACAGGTCCATCAGCGGCGAGACATTCGCGATGACGAAGGTGATCACCGCCGCGAGCGCGAGCGCCAGGGGGAGATCGCGCGGCCCGCCCGGCCGGCTCGCGAGCACGGACCCGCACCGCAGGCAGCGCGCCTTCGCGCCGCGCGGCAGCGGCGGCAGATGCTGCAGCAGATCGCAGTCGGGGCAGGCAATCGACGATGTTCCCACCCGAGTAGTCACCGCCCCGCTCCGATCCTATTGGCCGATTGCCCAGACGCGCAGACGGCATGCCACCGCCGTTGGCTGCGCAGTCGTTCCGCATGGTAGTTGACGGGAGCAAGTCCGCGCAAGCGCTCGATATATCTCCGAATCCGCGGCATCGCGACGTTGCGCGGCGGATCCGGTTCCCCGGCAGGATCCAGGGCGCACCTGCTCGGAGTGACGTTCGCGCCGATGCCGGGTTCACGCGCGTCCGTCACCCCGCCGGCCGCCGCTGCCGGTGACCGTGCTCCATAATGCGGCCACGGCGTTGGTGGTCGCGACGCTCGTATACCTGGTGACGCGAAAGGGAATGGAATGAAAGCATCCTGTGTTTCCTGCATGCTGGGTTGTTTGCTGGCGCTGACCTCGATCGGTACGCCGGCCGCACAGGGCACTTCGCCTGCAACGACGGGAGCGGCAGTGCCTGCAGCTGCGGAGAAAAGCGGCCTCGATGTGCTGAAGGGCGCCTGGGTTCGACCCGACGGCGGCTACACGATCGCCATCAAGAGCGTCGGCCCGAACGGCACGCTCGAGGCGATGTACTTCAATCCGAATCAGCTTCCCTTTGCGAAAGCACAGGCAACGCGCGAAGGTGCGAGCGTGCGCGTATTCCTGGAGCTGCAGGCGGGCGGGTACGGGGGTTCGACGTACGAGCTCACCTACGATCCCGCGACCGACCGGCTCAAGGGAATCTACTATCAGGCCGTCGCGAAGCAGAGGTTCGAGGTCTACTTCGCGCGGAAGTAAGACGGGGCGCCACTCCGCCCTGCACTTGCATCGCAATCCGGGAAGGGGTCATGGCGGCTCGCGATGTTTCGGCGTCGCAATCTGCGCCGGAGTATCCGAGGTTGCCGGGAAATTGAGGCCTGACCCGTTTTCTCTCTTCTTGGAAATCGAGCCTGGCCCACTATAACCCCGACTGTCACCCTCCATTCGCAACGTCGGAAACTAGCAACCAAGCAGCGAAATCGCGACAACATCGCGCATTAACCAAGACGTTAGCGAATGCAATGTGATGAAAGCGCATCGAAGTAGCCAAGCTGGACAGATAGGCAATCAATTGGAAGGAGTGACGCCGCCAAAGTGCGCGACAGTAGATTGCCAATATCAATGAAGCCGTTTGGTTTTTCGCTGCAAGCATTAGCGAAACAACCCACTGCGAGACGAATAAGGAAGAATGTCCGACCTCTAGCACCGCGAAGTAGTCCATTGTCGTCACTCTCGCAGCTCGGACCATTGCACTTCCTTGCGAGCATCATCGAATGCCGGAGGCTGACCAATTGCGAAACGACCGGCGTCACAGTACTTTTGGGCAGTCCACTTCACAGACATGACACTTTACAAAACCATATCGCTGGCAACGCACTATTCATGACAACCACAAAAGCAGAATCGTTGTCACATCTGCTCGCGTAGGCATGCTCCAGCAGTTGTCGTAGCAATTATCATGGTTACGCGCAACATGCACTGAAGGGAATACGGCAAAGGGATTATCCGGAATCGAGTCGATCGAGAAACCCAGCTGCCGCAAGTGTCCAATCCGAAGAAATCATGATTCGCGCTAGCGGTGTTTATACGTAAGCGTAGGTATTAACGCCCCCATCCAACCCAATCGGATCACTCTCCACATACCGTCCAACACTCGGATCGTAGTCCCGGAAGTAGTTGTAGTGCAGCCCCGTCTCCGCATCGTAGTACTGCCCGGGGAACCGCAGGTTGAACGAGAACACACCGAGCCCGCTCGGGTTCTCGTTCGCGGCGCCCGCGCCGAACGTGTCGGTCTTCCACTCCCACACGATTTGATTCGCCTGATTGGTGATGACCCGCGGCGTGTTGAGATGATCGGTGTAGATCGGGTAGACCGCGATGCCGCCTCCCGCGCCGGGCCGCACGCTCGCCACCGGCGTGTCGGCGAGATAGACGAGCTCCTGGCGCGCCGCGCCTGCGCCATCGTACTCGCCGAGCAGCCGTCCCTGCTCGTCGTAGACGAAGTACGTGATCCCGCCCGGTCCGCTCTTGCTCACCCGCTGTCCCAGGCCGTTGATCGCGTAGCGGTAGCCGTTGCTCGTCTGCGTCAGACGGCCGCGTCCGTCATACGTGAACGTGACGCTGCCATTGCTCGTGAGATTGCCCATGGCGTCATAGGTGAAGCTCCTGCTCGCCGCGCCGGTCAGTGCCTGCAATCGGTTCGACGCCGCGAAGTAGCCGTAATTGGTGAGCGCACCCGCGCGCGTTTCCTGCCTGCGATTGCCGTTGCCGTCGTACGCGTAGGCCAGCGTCTCGCCCTGCGGCAGCGCCGCCATGGTCAGGCGGTTCAGGCTGTCGTAGCCGAACGACCAGCTCTCGTTGCCATAAGCTGCGGTGTCCGGCCCCAGCGTCAGCGATGCGATCCGGCCATCGAGATCCAGGTCGCGCCGATACGCCTGCCCGCCAGCCCAGGTCCAGCCTTGTAACGCCCCGAACGGAAAGTACGTCGCGCCGCTCAGCACCGTCTGGCCTCCGATCGTCACGCCGGTCACCCGGCCCTGCGCATCGAAAGCGTAACGCGAGACGACCCCGGATGGATAGGTGATGCCCGTCAATCCGGCCTGCCGAATGCTGGTAATCCACGGCAAGACTCCTGGCCGACGCATCGCTGCCCATCGTCTGCGTCTTGCGCAGCACACGCCCCCACGCATCGTAGGCGTACGTCGTGCTGCCCGACGGATCGGTGACCCTGGTCAGCCGGCCCCTGGCAAATGCGCCGCCGGTCGCCGTGCTGTCGTACTCGAGCGCGACGCTGCCGCCGGCGAACGTGGCCAGCGTCTGACGATTGAGCGCGTCATAGACGTAGCTGGTCGCCATCCCGCGCGCATCGGTCGCTCCGACGACGTTGCCGGCGGCATCCGGCACGTAGGTCGCGACGCCCGTGTCCGGACTCGCCAGCTGCGTGAGATTGCCGAGCCCGTCGTAGGTGTACGTCGTCGTGAGACTGATCGGATCCTGGACCGATATCAGGCGATCCTTCGCGTCGTAGCCGTACCGGGTGACGCCACCCGTCGCATCGGTGGCGTTCAGCAGGCGATTCAACGCGTCGTAATTGAGCGCGGTGGTCCGCGTCAGCGGATCGATGCTCGACTTGAGATTCCCGTTGCCGTCGTACAGATATGCGGATATCTGGCCTGCCGCGCCGATGTCGTTGTAGAGCCGGTTGAGCGCATCGTAGATCCGCCGCTGGGTCCTCACCAGGCGATCCGCCGGATCGAACACATCCTCCTTGATCCGATTGCCCATGGCGTCCAGCGTGTACTGGATCACGTTGTCGAGCCCGTCGGCGATTTCCGTCAGGCGATGCGCTGCATCGTACTGGTAGCGCAGGAAGCTCCCGTCGGGCATCGTGGCCCGGACGAGCTGCCCCGCGCTGTCGTAATCGAATGTCGTAGTCTCGGCAGGTGCATTACCGGCGTTCACGCTGCGCGCCCTGAGCCGGCCGCGAACGTCGTAGCTCAGCGTCGTCACCACGCCGTTGGGATCGGTGATGCGGGTCGGTTGGCCGTCGGCATCGTACGCATCGAACGTGGTCCGGTGACCCGCCGCATTGGTGGTCGTCTTCACGTTGCCGCGGCACCCGATGCAAGCGATCGGTTGCGTCGTAATAGGTGTAAGTCGTGACGTCGTTCACGTCGGTGCGCGGCCCGTCGACCGTCAGCACCTGGCCGATCGCGCTGTAGGTCATGTTCCATTGCCGTGTCCTGCCCCCCGCGCTAATCGTCTTCTGCAGCAGGTTGCCCTGCGCGTCGTAGGCGAAGTCCGTCACCTCGCTGCCGCCCGCGACGCCGGACGGCGCGACGATCTTCAACGGCAGCCGAAAGACGGGATGCCACTGCGTCGTGACCGTGCGGGCCAGCGCGGTTCCGTACGCTTCCGTGCGCGAGATTTCCAGGTTCCGCGCGAGATCGTACGTGTAGGTCGTCTGATTCCGGTTGACGTCGGTGCGGGACGCGACGTTGCCGTTGGCATCGAAGGAAGCGATGACGTTCCCGGCGATATCGGTCGCGCGCTTGATGCGCGCCACGCCGCCGACGACCTGGTAGTAATAGGTCCGTGCGGTCCCGAACGCGTCCGTGACACCGGTCGTGCCTTCGTTGGCCGTCGACGAGTACGAGCCGTAGTAGAGCGTCACCGCTTCGGCACCGCCGGCATGTTGCGACGAATTGGCGCGACCCGATCCGTCATAGCCCCAGGTCGCGAAGCGGTTTCCGTTTTCGTCGGTGATCCCGGTCAGCGCGTGCGGGAAGCCGATGTTCTCGTAGTGATAGGTCCGGACCGTGTTGTCGGGATACGTGACGGAGGTGAGACGGCCCGCGGCGTCGTAACCGTAGACGTACACGCGATTGCCCGGCGCGACGAAGCCGCCGAGGCGGCCCGACGCGTCGTACGTGAAGGTCAAAGAGCCGCCGAACGCGTCAGTGACGGCGGCGAGCCGGCCGCTCACCGTGTAGGCCAGCGAATAGGTCTGCCCGGCGCGCAACGCGATCGAAAGCAACCGGCCTGCGGCATCATAGGTCTCGACGTCGCTGTTCGCCGTGGTGAGCCGCCATCCTGTCGCCGCGCCTGTCGCATCGGTCAGGCGCTGGAGAAGAGCAGACCCTCCTCCCTGATTGTTGTGCAGCTCCCGCCCTGCCAGACCGAATGCCTGCAGGGAGCCGTCGGCAAGCTGCGCGTAGGCGAGGACGTTGCCGGCCACGGGCGGGACGAGAATGCGCCGGTCCCATGTCGTGCGCCACACGTCGCCCGCCTTCTCCGCCGCCACGTCGAACCGGAAGTACCCCGCGCTGTTGTAGTGACGCTCGACCTCGAGGCCGCCGGGCGTGCGCGACCGGTAATCCACCTCGCGCTGCGACTTGCAGCCGTCGAGAAGCGTGATCGGGTTGCCGACACTGGCGCGCTCCGTGCACTCCGGCGGCAGCTTCCAGCATTCGAGGTCGCCATTCGATCTTGTCCGCTTGTTGTAGGTCCTGGGGCATGCGATCCCCCGCCATTTCCCTGCGTAGACGACCTCCGTCCACGACTGGTTGCAGCCGGTGGAACTGGGCGTCAATCCCGTGAAACCGAGTTTTCGGAAATCGCGGATCAGACTGCCGTTCCTGACGAGCGGCGCTCCGGTCCAGCACAGGATGTTGGACGGAATCGTCTGGCCCCAGCCCGTATCGGTCACTGCGATCTGGCACGCGTTGTGGACGATCTGCTCGAAAGCCGTCGACACGGGAACGATATCGGGGTCAAAGATGGGTTTTCCGTCCCGCACCTTGGTCCATGCGGCCTCGCGCGCGAGGAACGTTCCGGCCATGTCGCAGACGTTGTAGGTCCACATGTCCGCATCGACCGCCGCGCCCGGCGGATCGGCGACATGCGTCGGTTCGGTGCACAGCGCAATCCCGCCGTCGGCTAGACAGCGCAGGTCGACCGTTTGTGCATCGGCCAACGCGCAGGCGATCAAGCCGGCCACCAGAACTTGCACGCAATGCCAGCGAAGTCTTGTCGTCATTGCACCCTCTTCAGGCTTTCCGGCGGCAGTCAGCGCGCGACGAGCGTCAGGGTCGCGTTCAGCGTTGCTCCTGCCACGGGGTCGATGAACACCGTGTAATTGCCGGTCACCGGCAACGCGGGAATGTCATAGCTCCCTGCCGCTCCGTTCACGATCCAGGCGGTACCCAGCGTGGCGCCGCTTGGCGTGTTGACGTACGCGGGCGCCCTGCCGGACGGCCCGGAGATCGCGGCGACGGACCAGGAGAGGCGAAGCGTCTGCCCCGCCGTGCCGGCGATCGTGAGGCGCGCATTGCGGCCGGGCCGATCGAGGGGAAGCTGCAGCGCGGGGCCGCCGGCGACCAGCGATCCGCCGAAATCCGATGACAGCGTGACGCCAAACCCGCCCGTCGCGTCCGCGAACGGACGCACCACGATCCCGTAGGTGCCCGCGCTCTGCAGGCTGTGATTGCTGCCGCAGCCGCCGGTCGCCGCGGCGCACGCGTAAGCGGTGAGCTGCGCCCCGTCCGGTCCGTAGACGTATACGGTCGCATCGACCTTCGGATTCAACGCCAGATTGCTGACGCCGAGGCCCAGGTTCTGGCCTGCCGTTCCGGCAAACGTGTAGCGTGCGCTTCCGCCGCGGAGCGCGATCGCCGTGTCGGATCGTCGGGCCATCGACGGCAAGGCTCTGCCCGGGGTCGAGCAGCACTTCCATCGTTGCGGTGGCTGCACCCTTGGCGGCCGATTCGGGCTCCAGAAAGACCGTGTACGTTCCAGTGACCGGCAGTGGCGGCGCGACCAGGATCTGCCCGGCGCCGGTCAAGTGGGAGTAGGTCAGCCACGAGCCATCGGGCTTGCTGATCGTGATGAAAAGTCCCTGCGCCGCGGGGTTCGTCACGACGTCGCGCACCTGGAGTGCGATCAGCGCGCCGGCCGCCCCCGGGAAGGTGAGTCGCGCATTCTGGCCGGGACGCGCCAGCGTCAGTCGGAACGGCGTGCCGCTTGCCAATGCCCCGGCAGCATCGCGCGAAAGCCACGCCTGCAGGGATCCCGTCGCGCCGCTCGCCGGCTGCACGATGACGCTGTAAGTGCCGGTGACGGGAAGATTCGTCAGATTGACCGCGCATTCTTTGCCATCCACGCGACAATTGACCGCCGCGAGCAACCCGGCGTCCGGCTTGTGCACCGCAATGCTCGCGTATGTGGAAGTTACCGGGCTGAGGACGAGTCCCGTGATGCCGAGTCCCAGATTCTGTCCGGCAACTCCGGCAATGTTGAGCCGCGCACCCTCGCCGGGATTCGCGAGCGCAAGGTCGACGGCTCCGCCGTCGATCGGCAAGGCGACACCCGCAAGGAAGCCGACCCTGAAGGCGGACTGCGTCGTTGTCGTGCTCGCCGTGAAAACCGCGGCATGCGTGCCCGTCACCGTGAACGGCGGCAGTTGCGTCGTGGAGCCGAGCCCGCTTGCGCTCCCCGTGCGGAACGTGGTGCCATTCGGAAAGGCGACCGTATAGTCGAGCCGACTGCCGGCGGGAACGGTGGTCAAGCCCGACACCATCAGCGTTTTCTGATCGCCGGCCACCGCCGCGATCAGCGCGCGCGTGGATTGCCCGGCACTCCGAGCGACGGCCAGTGTCGTCCCGTCGGCGGGGACGAAAACGTTGCTCTCGAGCCTCACGTCGAGCGAGACCTGCGCGATGCCCGTGGCGAGCAGCATCGTATAGGTGCCGGCAACCGGCAACGCCGGCAGATGGATCGAGAGGCTTGCGGCCGACAGCTTGCCGCTCGCGAGCTGGGTGTTGTCCGGCTTGTAGATCGTGTACGCAATCGTCGCGCTCGCCGGATTGACCGCGAAGTTGCGAAACTGGAGGCTGAGCCAGTCGCCCGCGTTGCCATCGAACAGAACGGCACCATACTTGCCGGCCGCAAAGAGGCCGAGGCCTTGCTCCTGCCCGTTCGCGGAAAGCCTGGTCGCAGTGATGATGTCGCTCGCCGCGATCGACCCGGGTGGCACGACGAAGTCCACTGCACTGACAGCGCTGCCCGCAGTTGTCGCGACGCGGATCCTGCCGGAGCCGGTGGCGGGTGGAACGGCGAACGCGAGTTGCGTCGTCGTGACCGAGGATGTGGTCGCGGCATTCTGATTCAGCTTGACCGTCGTGGCGCCTGGCGCGGCATTGAAGTCCGTTCCGGTGACGGTCACTGCCGTACCGGGCGGGCCAGCCGCCGGCGTGAATCCGGCGATCGTCGGGACGCCCGGCGCGGCGACGACGAAATCCTGGGCGCTGGTCGCGGTGTTGCCGGCGACCGCTACCGCGATCCTGCCCGTGGCGGCGCCCGTCGGCACCGCCACGGTGAGTGTGGTGTTCGTTGCCGCAACGACCGTTCCGGCAACGCCATTGAACGTGACCGCGTTGGTCGGTCGGCGTCGCGCCGAAGCCGGTACCGGTGATCGTGACCACGGTTCCGGTCGGGCCGGAGGGTGGCGCGAATCCTGCGATCGTGATCGGCGACGGGTTGACCCGCCGAATGGCGACGATGTTGCCGGCGGCGTCGTGCGTGTATTGCACGACATTCGATGCCGCATGGACCGCGCCGATGATCGCGAGGCAGGCGACGACGACACTCCGACCGACCGCGCGCACGGACTGGCGAAGCATCGCGGCACGCGGCGCTGCGGCGTCGTGGCGTCCGGGCGCATGCACCCGTGTACCCGATACCCGGATTTCGTGTAGGCAGGCCAACGTTTCCTCCCCGGTCGTGCGCTGATTGCACAGCGGCTGCATCGCGCCAGCACTCGCTTGCCGAGCTCTTTTCGAGTTTGGCGCGACCGCACGTTAGGACGGGTCGCATCGACGCGCACCTGTAGGAAACGACAGGTGGCGGCAGCAGACAGGCCCTCCACGCTCTGGAGAGCGGCGACGGATTAGGCCAAAAGGCTTAGCTGAAAAACGACAGACGCGATCGGACGAACGCCAACCTCAACCACGCACCTCGATCGCGGGCACGCGCGTGCGCAGGAGCGCAAGCAGCGCGGACTCGATGACGACTCCGTGCGGCGCACTGGAAACGAGCGCCTGGTTCATGCAACCGGTCGCGCGAAACGGCTGCAGCACCCAGCGCACAACGCCACGATCGGCGAGCTCGCGCGCGAGCTGCTCCAGTGCGGGCGGCGGCGTCAGCGCCGGATGCACGGTGGTGCGCACCTCGTGCGCGACGCCGGATGCAAGCACGAGGTCGAGGCTCGCGAACGCGGGGATACCGCTGTCGCGCACGCCGGTCACTTCGGCGTATGCGGTCTGTGGCGCCTTGACGTCGATTCCGACCCAGTCGATGTGCGGCAACACGGCCGCGAGCCGCGGCGGATTCGCGCCGCCGGTGTGCAAGCCGACCCTGAAGCCCAGCGCATGCACCGCCGCGATCGCATCGGCAAGCCCGGCCTGGGCTGTGGGCTCGCCGCCCGAGAACACGACGGCGTCGAGGAGCCCGCGGCGCGTGCCGAGCCAGTCGAGGATGCGCGCGAATTCGCGCTCGTCGTCTCCCCGCGCCGCGATGAGGTGCGGGTTGTGGCAATACCCGCAGTGCCAGGGGCAGCCCTGGCAGAACACGACGGCCGCGAGCGCTTCCGGATAGTCGGTCAGCGTGAACGGGACGAAACCGCCCACGCGCAGCGCGTCGGCGCGCGCGGCCTGCGGCACGGCAGCGCCATCCGGCATATCGACCCTCGGGCGGGGAGCTCGCGATGGCGCCGCTCAGCAGTGCGGCCGCGCGCGCTCCTCGACGAAGAAGCAGCGCTCGGAATGCTCGCCCTTCTTGCCGATGTTGAACGACGCGACCGGGCGGTGGTAGCCCATCACGCGGGTCCACACTTCGCAGCGCTGGCGCTCATCGGCGCTCAGCGTGATCGCTGCGGTGAGGTGCTTCGTTTCGGTCATCGTGTTCATCGCGCTCCTCCGGTTCATCGCGTCGGGTCAGGCGGCGAGCTTGCGCCGTTTCTCGGCAAGCTTCTCTTCGTCGCATTTCGGGCAGAACTCGTGCTCGCCGTCGAGATACCCGTGCTTCGGGCAGATCGAGAACGTCGGCGTGATCGTGATGTACGGCAGCCGGAAGCGCTCCAGCGAGCGCCGCACCAGCGCCTTGCAGGCACCCGGCGACGAAATCTTCTCGCTCATGTAGAGGTGGAGCACCGTGCCGCCGGTGTACTTCTTCTGCAGCTCTTCCTGCCTCGTCAACGCCTCGAACGGGTCGTCGGTGAAGCCCACGGGGAGCTGCGAGCTGTTCGTGTAGTACGGCATCTCCGGCGTTCCCGCCTGCAGGATGTCCGGCCAGCGCTTCCGGTCTTCCTTGGCGAAGCGGTAGGTCGTGCCCTCGGCCGGCGTTGCCTCGAGGTTGTACATGTGCCCGGTCTCTTCCTGGAACGCGACGATCTTCGCGCGCAGGTGGTCGAGCAGGCGCACCGCGAAGGCGTGACCCCATGGCGTGGTGATGTCGTCGTTGCCGCCGGTGAAGTTCCTCACCATCTCGTTGATGCCGTTGACGCCGATCGTCGAGAAATGGTTGCGCAACGTGCCGAGGTAGCGCTTGGTGTAGGGGAAGAGCCCCTGGTCGATCAGCCGCTGGATCACCTTGCGCTTCACCTCGAGGCTGTCTTTCGCATGGCCGAGCAGCTCGTCGATGCGCTCGAACATGCCGATCTCGTCGCCCGCATTGAGATAGCCCAGCCGCGCGCAGTTGATCGTCACGACGCCGACCGACCCCGTCTGCTCGGCGGAGCCGAACAGTCCGTTGCCGCGCTTCAGCAACTCGCGCAGGTCGAGCTGCAGCCGGCAGCACATCGACCGGATCATGTTCGGCTTCAGTTCCGAGTTCAGGAAATTCTGGAAATACGGCAGCCCGTACTTCGCCGTCATTGCGAACAGCGCCTCGCAGTTCGGGTGGTCCCAGTCGAAATCCGGCGTGATGTTGTAGGTCGGGATCGGGAACGTGAACACGCGGCCCTTGGCATCGCCCGTCGTCATCACTTCGATGTACGCACGGTTGATCATGTCCATCTCAAGCTGCAGATCGCCATAGCGAGAAGGGCATTTCCTCCCCGGCGATCACCGGGATCTGCTCGCGCAGGTCCTCGGGGCACACCCAGTCGAACGTCAGGTTCGTGAACGGCGTCTGCGTGCCCCAGCGCGACGGGACGTTGAGGTTGTAGATCAGCTCCTGGATGCACTGCTTGACCGCGTCGAAGGGCATCGCGTCACGGCGGATGAACGGCGCCATGTAGGTGTCGAACGACGAGAACGCCTGCGCGCCGGCCCACTCGTTCTGCAGCGTGCCGAGGAAGTTGACGATCTGGCCGACCGCGCTCGACATGTGCTTCGGCGGCCCGGCCTCGACCTTGCCCGGCACGCCGTTCAGGCCCTCGTGCAGCAGCTGGCGCAGCGACCAGCCGGCGCAGTAGCCCTGCCAGCATGTCGAGATCGTGGATGTGGACGTCGCCGTCGCGATGCGCGTGGCCGATCTCGGGCGCGTAGACGTGCGACAGCCAGTAGTTCGCGACGACCTTGCCCGACACGTTGAGGATCAGCCCGCCGAGCGAGTAGCCCTGGTTGGCGTTGGCGTTGACGCGCCAGTCCTTCTGGTCGAGATATTCGTCGACCGACGCGGCGACGTCGACCAGCGTCTTGCGATCGGCGCGCAGCCGCTCGTGGCGGTCGCGATAGACGATGTAGGCGCGCGCCGTGTGGAACCAGCCGGCGGCCGCGAGCGTGTGCTCGACGCAATCCTGGATCGTCTCGATGTCCGGCACGCCGCCGGTGTGGCGGTGCGCGAGCACGCGGCCGACGGCCTCGGCGAGCTCGTTCGCCGCGGCGGCATCGAATTCGCCGGTCGCCGCACCGGCGCGGGCGATCGCGGAGGCGATCTTGGCAAGCTCGAAGGGCGCGCGCTGGCCGTCGCGCTTGATGACCTGCGCGGGCAATGCCGGCCGCGACGAAAACAATCCATCCCGTCGCCGCGGCGACAGCTTCCAACGACATGGCTTTTCTCCCGCTTTCGCTGCGCGCCGAGCTTACCCTCGTCGAGAAGCTGCCGAGCGCAATATGTTGTAGGTTTGAATGACGGTAGCCCAAGGGATGGGGGTGAGCAATCGCCCACGGTCAAACGATTCCGCATTTCTTGACCTGTATCAATATTTGACGACAAACGTGCAACAAAATTGTCATCGAAAACGCTTGCTTACGGATAAAAGCTCATGTTCGTTCTAGCTCCCGGTCCATCGCGGGAAGGGCGCTCGACGCCGCCCGGCAAGCGGCGACGGGGCCCGCGGCTGGAAGCCGTACCGGGGGCGTAGAATGCCTCGCGCCGCACGGGCGCCGTTCACGACTGCGCCGAACCGCATCCCCCGCGCTCCCCAGCCCGCACCCAGGAAGGACCCGTCCATGCAATCGCTCCGCATTGCCGCAATCGCCGTCCTCGCCGCCGCCAGCCTCGCGGCAGCAGCAGCCGCCTCGGCTCAAGTGACGGTCACCGACCCGTGGGTGCGCGGCACCGTCACCGGGCAGAAAGCCACCGGCGCGTTCATGCAGCTGAAGTCCCCTGCCGACACGGCGCTCGTGGCCGCGGCCTCGCCGGTCGCGAAGATCGTCGAGGTCCACGAAATGAAGATGGAGGGCGGCATGATGAAGATGAATGCCGTGGACAGGCTCGCGCTGCCCGCCGGCAAGGCGGTCGACCTGAAGCCCGGCGGCTACCACGTGATGCTGATGGACCTCGTCAAGCCGCTGAAGGATGGCGACACCGTGCCGCTGCAGCTCACGTTCGAGGACAAGGCGGGAAAGAAGCAGACGGTCGAGGTCAAGGCGGTGGTGAGGCCCCTCGCTGCCAGCGGCTCCCCGCCGGCCACCAAACAATAACCGGTCGGAATCGGAACGCGTCGGTCCGCGCGATCTCCCCTCTTCCGGGCACTCGGAGCGTTCGGCGGTGCCCCCGCCGGATTGTTGCAAGGCAACCGCCGATTCGCGTTGACACGACAGGGCCAACACTGTTTCAATTGGCCTGACCACTTGACCGCGAGGCCGTCGCCGCAACGCACGGCCGCCGGGTGCGGGTGGGCTCGAATCCACAGGAGGAAGAAATGCGAAATCCCATTCGCGCAGCGATGCGCGGCCTGGCCGCCGCTGCGCTGGCCGTTTCGTTCGGAGCCGCCGCCCAGGCGCCGATCACGCTGCACGGCGCATCGCAGTTCAACGACGACCATGCGTTCACCCGGGCCCTCGCGAAGTTCCAGGAGCTGACGCTCAAGTACTACGGCAAGCCGATCAATTTCGTCCTGCACAAGAACAGCGAGCTGGGTCTCGAGAAGGACTACTTCGCGTACATGAACCAGGGCATCTCGGTGGACTACGCGATCGTGTCGCCCGCCCACATGTCGACGTTCTCGAAGGCCGCCCCGTTCATCGACGCGCCGTTCCTGTTCCGCGACCTCGCCCACTGGAACAAGGTGCTCGACGCCGATACGCTGAAGCCCATCGCCGACGAAGTGGCGGCCAAGGGCGACGTGATGCTGATCGGCTTCGCCGGCGGCGGCACGCGCAACATCTTCGCCAACAAGCCGGTGCGCAACCTGGCGGAGATGAAGGGTCTCAAGGTTCGCGTGCAGGGCGCGCCGATCTGGAGCAAGACGTTTTCCGCGGTCGGCATGTCGCCGACGGTGATCGCGTACGACGAGGTCTACAACGCGATCCAGAACGGCGTCATCCAGGCCGGCGAGAACGAGGCCGCGGGGGTCGAGGCGATGAAGTTCTACGAAGTCGGCCCGAACCTCAACCTCACCGAGCACGCGATCACGATCCGTCCGATCTGCTTCTCCGGCAAGACGTTCAAGAAGCTGCCGGCCGACCTGCAGGCGGCGATCCTGAAGGCGGGCAAGGAAGCGGGCGTCTTCGGCCGCCAGATCGAGTCGGGCGCCGACTCGGCCAAGCTCGAAGCGATGGAAAAGGCAGGGCGGCTGAAGCGCATCCCGTTCGCCGACCGCGCGCAGATGAAGAAGCTTGCGGACCCGGTGATGGCCGAATACGCGAAGGAAATCGGCGCGACGGAGATCTACAACAAGATCAACGCGATGTAGTCTCCGAAGTGCGGCCGGCGCAAGAATGCCCTCTTGCGCCGGTCTTTTTTTGTCCGCCGCCAGTGCGCACGTACCGGGATTCCCGAATGAGCAAATTCATCGCCGGCTACTACCGACTCCTCAACTGGCTGCTGGTCGCCACGGTGGCCATCCTGATCATCCCGGTCAGCCTGCAGATCTTCTCCCGGTTCACCGCGCTGATCCCTTCGTACATCTGGACCGAGGAGATGGCGCGCTTCTTCTTCATCTGGATGATCATGATCGGCTCGATGGTCGGCATTCGCGACAGCGCGCACTTCGACGTCGACCTGTGGCCGGAGCTGAAGCCGCGCACCAATGCGCTGCTGCGGCTGATCTCGCACCTGTTCGTGCTGGTGATGGCGCTCGTGTTCCTCTGGTACGGCATCAAGTTCGTGCAGTTCGGCTGGAGCCAGAACTCCGAGCTCGCCGAGCTGCCGATGCCGTTCATCTTCGCAGCCTGGCCGCTGGCCGGCTTCACGTGGGTGCTGTTCCTGGGCGAGAAATTCCGCGCCGACCTGCGCACCTTGCTCAACCGGTCAAGGGGCAGCGCATGATCAGCGGCGGAGCGCTGCTGTCGCCGACGGAGGCCTCGCTCATCCTGTTCGGCGTGTTCTTCACGCTGATGGCGTTGCGCGTGCCGATCGCGTTCGCGCTGGGACTGGCCTGCCTGCCGATCCTGGTCATCGAGCCGCGGCTGTCGCCGCTGGTGCTGTTCAACCAGACGTTCAAGTCGTACAACTCGTTCATCCTGCTGGCGGTGCCGTTCTTCCTGCTGACGGCGAACCTGATGAACGTCGGCGGCATCACCGATCGACTCGTCCGCCTGTCGCGCGACCTGGTCGGCCACCTGCCGGGCGGCCTCGCGCAGGTCAACGTCGTGCTGTCGATCTTCTTCGCCGGCATTTCGGGATCGTCGACGGCCGACGCGGCGAGCCAGGGCAAGATCTTCATCGAGGCGCAGGTCAAGGAAGGCTACGACCTGTCGTTCTCGGTCGCGATCACCGCGGTGTCGGCAGTGCTCGCGGTGATCATCCCGCCGTCGATCCTGATGATCGTCTGGGGCGGCACGCTGACCGTCTCGATCGGCGCACTGTTCCTCGCCGGAATCATTCCCGGACTGCTGCTGGGCGTCGTGCAGATGGCCACCGTCCACGTTTACGCGAAGCTGCGCAATTATCCGAAGTATCCGCGCTCGAACCTGAAGGAAGTGCTCACCGCGGTGCTGGTCGCGATTCCGGCGCTGATGACGCCGGTCATCATCATCGGCGGCAAGATCTTCGGCTGGTTCACCGCCACCGAGTCGGCGTGCATCGCCGTGCTCTACGCGGCGACGCTGTCGATCTTCATCTATCGGGAGATGGGCGGCAAGCAGCTGCACGGCGCGCTGCTCGACACCGGCAAGCTGGCGGCGGTCGCGCTGTTCTGCGTGGGCACGGCCAGCGCGTTCGGCTGGCTGCTCGCGTATTACCAGATTCCGAAGGCGCTGCTGGAGGGCGTCGCGTCGTGGGACATGGGCATCACCCAGACGGGCTTCTTCATCGCGTTCTGCTTCCTCGTCGTCGGCTGCTTCCTCGACGCGATTCCCGGCGATCATCATCGTCGGCACGATCCTCGAGCCGCTGGCGCGCTTCGGTGAACATGGATCCGGTCCACTTCGCGATGGTCGGGATCATCTCGCTGGCCTTCGGGCTGGTCACCCCGCCCTACGGGCTGTGCCTGATGATCTCGTGCGCGATCGCCAAGGTGCGCCTGATGTACGTGCTGAAGGACGTCATGATCATGCTGCTGCCGATGCTGGGCGTGCTGTCGCTGACCATCGTCTGGCCAGACCTCATCCTGTTCCTGCCGAAACTCATTTCGCCGGAGTATCTCAAGTAGCGCCCACCGGAGTCGGTCACCGCGATCCGGAGGCTGCGCTCGGCCCGTGAATGACTCGGCCAGCGCCCGGCGACGGACGCTGCCGCGCGACCGTCGAACTCACCGCCCGGTGGGGACGGGCACGCTGCGCCGCGCCGCCACGATGCCGACGGTGAAGGCCGTCAGCACGCCCAGCACCACGGCGGCGCCGACGAGCATTTCGCGCCCCTCGGCCCACGCGTCCACGGCGGGCAGGAACAACTTCGCGACGGTGAAGCAACCGACTGCCAGGCTGATGCCGGCCACGGTGAGCGCCATCACGCGCGAGGCGATGACGGCCGTGCGGTCGGCCCGGCGGATGAGCCGGTTGATCCAGACGCCGTTGATGCCGTCGACGACCAGCATGCCGAGCACGAACAGGCCCGCGACGAGCAGCGCTTCCGGCACGCCGCCGAAGCGCCCCGCCGCGAGCGCGAACAGCGTCGCCTGCGAGATCGTGTCGAACGAGAACGCGAACAGCACGCCGACCGCCGTCACGGCCCACGGTTTCTTCACCGTCACGAACCGGCCGAGCAGCCGGGACTTGATGCCGATCGGGGCGACCACCGCCAGCGGATCGGTCAGCAAGACCGCGCGCAGATTGAGGAACGCGAGCCCGAACAGGAACGCAATCGAGACGCCGACCCCGGTGGCCTCGAGCCACGCGGGGGTCTGCCATCCGGTGGTCAGCGCCGCCGCGGCGAAGGCGACGCCGCACACGACGAGGCCGTGCCCGAGCGAGAACAGCGCGCCGCAGAACCGGGCCAGCGCGGGATTCGTGCGCGCGTTGTACCTGGTGAGCCCGTCGATCGTCGCCAGGTGATCGGCGTCGAACCCGTGCCGGGCGCCGAGCACGAAGGCGAGAGCGCAGAGCGCAGTCCAGGTCGCGGGCAGTTCATCCATGGCAGGTCTTCCTTCGGGCGGCCGGAGTCATCGAGAATGTGCCATGCATTCCTGCGGGCGGCATTCGACGTTTCCGTCATCGCCCGCAAGATGGCTGAATGACCATCCAGCCCCATGTATCTTGGACTCTGCCCGGTGGAACGCACCAGGCCGGTGGTCCCGTCGAACATCACGTCAAAGAATGTCTGAAGACTAAAGCCGTCGCAGAACAACCATGACCAGGCGAGCGTATTGGTCCTCGAGTAGAACTGCGTCCATGGCGCACCTGGCGGGCCAAGCACGCGCTGCACGTCGTCCTTGCTCATTCCCGGCTGGATGCGCGCAAAATGATCCATGTTCAATACGCTCTCGATGCGCTGCAGCTTTCCATCGGGCCCGACAAACGCCATGAAAGTCTGGGTGCCCGCCGGGCCGCGCGGGTAAGCGAGCTGCGCACTTCCATCCGGATTCTTCCAGACCATCGCCGGCTCGCCCATCGAGGCAATGACCTCGGCCATAGTCGACACCCCGGGCTGGAGATTGCTGCCGCTGAAACCTGCGCATGCGGAGATGAGCAGGGCACTGATCACCACCAGTCCGCGCATCCGTAACAAGAGATTGCCGTACATTTCGCCTCCATTCCCAATCAGCGTCGAAAATTTGCCACTGCCCAAGCCGACCGATGAATTCATCTCCGGGCACGCGCAGCGCTACGGCACATGCATGCGGATTTTAGCGCGTAGCATTCCCATGGGATAGTGCGGGCCGGGTCGCAGCCGCGATCGCGGAGGTCAGCGCGCCTCCGCGAGGAGTTGCCCGATCATCGCCTCCGCCTGCGCGCCGTAGCCTCCGCCGAACAGATTGAGATGGTTGAGCACGTGGTAGAGGTTGTAGAGCGTGCGCCGCACCGGATAGCCCGCGTCGAGCGGCCATGCGGCGCGATACGCTGCATGGAAGGCGGCCGAGAAGCCGCCGAAGAGCTCGGTCATCGCGAGATCGGTTTCCCGATCGCCGAAGTAGACCGCGGGGTCGAAGATCACCGGCTCGCCGGACGCGAGTCGCGCGGCATTGCCGGACCAGAGATCGCCGTGCAGCAGCGACGCCACGGGCGCATGGCCGGCAAGCAGCAGCGGAATCGCCGCCAGCAGTTGCTCGCCGGCGCGCTGCAGCCGGCCGCCGTGGCCCTTGCGCGCCGCGAGCGCGAGCTGCGGCGCAATCCGCCGGTCGCGGAAGAACGCCGCCCAATCCCTGGTACGTGCGTTGTCCTGCGGCGTCGTGCCGATCGTGTTGTCGCGGTGCCAGCCGTACGCTTCCGCCGTCGTCCGGTGGAGCTGCGCCAGCGCCGTGCCGAGCGCCGCATCGCGGCCGCCGGCGCCGAAATCCAGCCATTCGAGCACGAGGAAGGCGCAGTCGCCCCCGCTGTCGCACGCCACAGGCGCCGGCACGCGTATCGCACCGGGACGCGCGAGCTCGCGCAACCCTTCGGCTTCCGCCTGCAGCATCGCCAGTCGTGATGCGGCGTGGGTCTTTACGAAATAGCGCTCGGGGCCGATTTCCAGCCGCCACGTCCCGTTGAGCGAGCTGCCGCCGAGGTCCGACCCAGCGCGCGGCGCTCGCCGCGCCGCCGATCAGCGCGACGGCGGCGCACTGCCACGCCACGTCCACTGCTCAGAGCCCGCCCGGGCGCCCGAAGGGCTCTGACTGCCCCCGCGGGGGGCAGCGAGCACAGCGAGCGTGGGGGTCGTTCATGGCTCAGTGCCGCAGCGCGTCGATCCCGCGCGCGATGCCGTCGAGCGTCAGCGGGAACATCCGCGGGCCGACCGCCTGCAGCACGATCTGCGTCGAGCGCGTGTATTCCCACGCGCGCGGCGGCTCGGGGTTCCACCAGATGACGCGGCGGAAGTGCTCGGCGATGCGCTTCAGCCAGAGCGCCCCGGGCTCCTCGTTCATGTACTCGACCGATCCGCCCGCCTGCACGAGCTCGTACGGGCTCATCGCGGCGTCGCCGACGAAGATCACCTTCCAGTCCGGTCCGTACTTGTGCAGAAGATCCCAGGTCGCCACGCGCTCGTGGTTCCGGCGCGCGTTGTCGCGCCAGACGTGATCGTAGACGCAGTTGTGAAAATAGAAATATTCGAGGTGCCGGAACTCGGTCTTCGTCGCCGAGAAGAGTTCCTCGCAGACGCGCACGTGCGGGTCCATCGAGCCGCCCACGTCGAGGAACAGCAGCACCTTCACCCGGTTGCGGCGCTCGGGCACGAGGTGCAGGTCGAGGTAGCCGGCGTTCTTCGCCGTGCCTTCGATCGTGCCCTCCATGTCGAGCTCCTCGGGCACGCCCTCGCGCGCGAAGCGGCGCAGGCGCCGCAGCGCGACCTTGATGTTGCGCGTGTTGAGCTCGACGTCGCCGTCGAGGTTGCGGAAGCTGCGCTCGTCCCAGACCTTGACCGCGCTGCGGTTGCCGCCGCCATCCTGGCCGATCCGGATGCCCTCGGGGTTGTAGCCGTAGGCGCCGAACGGGCTGGTGCCGCCGGTGCCGATCCACTTGTTGCCGCCCGCGTGGCGCGCCTTCTGTTCCGCGAGCCGCTGCTTCAGCGTCTCCATCAGCTTGTCCCAGCCGCCCAGCGCCTCGATCTTCGCCTTGTCCTCGGCCGAGAGCAGCCGCTCGAACTCCTTCCGGAGCCACTCCTCGGGGATTTCCGCGCGGATGTCGAAGATCGCGTCGACGCCCTTGAAGTACGTGGCGAACGCGACGTCGTAGCGGTCGAACAGCGCCTCGTCCTTGATCAGCGAGGCGCGCGCCAGATGGTAGAAATCGTCGATCGACAGCGACACCACGCGCGACTCGAGCGCCTCGAGCAGCGTCAGGAACTCGCGCGTGGACACCGGCAGGCGCGCGGACTTGAGGTGCAGGAAGAAGCCGATCAGCATGTGCTCATCCGCGCCTCCAGCCGCGCCTTCACCGCCGGCCACTCGGCGTCGATGATGGAATACGTCGCCGTGTTGCGCAGGCTGCCATCAGGAAGGATCCGGTGATTGCGCAGGATGCCGTCGAGCTTCGCCCCGAGCCGCTCGATCGCCGCGCGCGACTGCACGTTCTTCTCGTGCGTGCGCAGATCGACCGCGATGCAGTGCAGCGTCTCGAAGGCGTGCCGCAGCATCAGGTATTTCGCCTCGGTGTTGATCGCGGTGCGCTGGAACGACTTCGCCGATCCAGGTCGTCCCGATCTCGAGCCGGCGATGCGGCGCCTCGATGTTCATGTAGCGCGTGCTGCCGACGACCTTGCCGCTCGCCCGGTCGATGGTGACGAACGGCAGCGAGACGCCGCGGTCGAGCTCCGCCAGCGCCAGGTCGACATAGGCGCGCGCCTCCTCGGGCCGCGGAATCGCCGTCACTTTCGATTCCCACAGGCTGCCGTCGGCGGCGGCGATGCCGAGCGCTGCCGCGAGCGCGTCGGCGCGCGCGCTCGTCATGGGCTCGAGCCGCACATGGCGCCCCTCGAGCGTCACGGGCACGACGAACGTCATGCTACCGCCCGCTGCGCGCCATGAACGCGACGCGCTCGAACAGGTGCACGTCCTGCTCGTTCTTGAGCAGCGCGCCGTGCAGCGGCGGAATCAGCACCTTCCGGTCGCTGCTCTTCAGGGCTTCGGGCGGGATGTCCTCGGCGAGCAGCAGCTTCAGCCAGTCGAGCAGCTCCGACGTCGACGGCTTCTTCTTCAGCCCCGGCACTTCGCGCAGGTTGAAGAACACTTCCAGCGCCTCGGTCAGCAACGCCTTCTTGAGGCCGGGAAAGTGCACGTCGACGATCCGCGTCATCGTCTCGCGGTCGGGAAAGCGGATGTAGTGGAAGAAGCAGCGGCGCAGGAAGGCGTCGGGGAGCTCCTTCTCGTTGTTCGACGTGATGACGACGAGCGGCCGGTTCGCCGCACGGACGGTCTGCTGCGTCTCGTAGACGTAGAACTCCATCCGGTCGAGCTCGCGCAGGAGGTCGTTCGGGAACTCGATGTCGGCCTTGTCCACTTCGTCGATCAGCACGACCGCCGGCGCCGGCGCTTCGAACGCCTCCCACAGCACGCCGCGCTTGATGTAGTGCGCGATGTCGCCCACGTGCGCGTCGCCCAGCTGCGAATCGCGCAGCCGCGAAACCGCGTCGTACTCGTAGAGGCCCTGCTGCGCCTTCGTCGTCGACTTGATGTGCCATTGGAGGAGCGGCCGGCCGAGCGCGCGCGCCACTTCCTCGGCCAGCATGGTCTTGCCGGTGCCGGGTTCGCCCTTGATCAGCAGCGGCCGCTCGAGCGCGATCGCCGCGTTGACCGCCAGCATGAGGTCGGGGGTGGCGATATAGGTATCGGTGCCTTCGAAGCGCATGAGGTCCATCCGGGGCAAAGGATTGATGTTAGCCGAAAATCGCCGCGGCGAAAGTGCGGCCCCGGGGGTGTTACCAAGGTCAGCCGAACGTACCCGCCAGCCACTGCAGC
The DNA here is from genome assembly GCA_963751405.1 of uncultured beta proteobacterium. Lineage (GTDB taxonomy): Bacteria > Pseudomonadota > Gammaproteobacteria > Burkholderiales > Casimicrobiaceae > CAIWHR01. The sequence goes on from CAVVUJ010000038.1 coordinate 53,405, forward strand.
GACCAGAGCGCCAGCATCCCCACCGCGAGCGTCTTGACCGTGCTGTGCGTGTAGTAAGCGGCGGCAGCGGCGGCGATCGCCGCCAGCACTCGCGGATTCATCCAAGCGGTCGCGTCGGCGGACGGGGCGGCGACGATCATGGGCAGAACCAGGGCCGTGAGCATCGCCGCGGGCACGAACTTGAGCGACCGGGCAAGCCACGCCGGCATCGAGCGTCGCCCGAAGGCCGCGATGAACGACAGGCGCGACAGGTAATTGAGCGCGCCGACGGCAAGGATGACGAACCAGACGTTCAGCGCGCCTTCCATCGCTCCCTCGCCAGATCGGCGAGCGTGCCGGCAACGATGCCGATCACGCCGGCGACGATCAGATTGAGCTTCATCGGCAGCGCCGCGAGCGCGAGCACGAAGCCGCCGGCAGTGACCGCGGCCACGATCACCGGCACCTCGCGCAACACCGGCGCGACGAGCCCGATGAAGCAAAGCGGCACCGCGAATTCGAGCGACCACGACGCCGGGATCACGTGTCCCGCGAAAAAGCCGATGGCATTGGTGATCTGCCACATGAGCCAGAGGGCGCTGCCGCCGCCCAGAAAATGAAGGGCGCCTCCGCGCGGGTCGTGCGTGGCGGAGAAGCGGCGCACCGACGCCGCGAAGGCCTGATCCGTCAACAGGAACGCGAGCCCGTTCTGCCAGCGCGCCGGCAGCGGCCTCAAGTAAGGGGCCATCGCGGCGCTGTACATCAGGAAGCGCAGCCCGGCGACGAAGCACGTGAGCACGACGACCGCGACCGGCGCGCCGTCCGTGTAGAGCTGCACGACGAGAATTTGCGCTGCCCCGGAAAAGATGATCGCGCTCATGCCGAGCGCCCCGATAAAGCCGATGCCGGCCGCGGCCGCGCCGACACCGCAGACCAGGCCGAACGGGATCAGCCCGAGGCACGCGGGCAGCATTTCCGCGAAACCCTCGCGAAAATCCCTGGAGGCAACGAGTGAGCGAGGGGGACGCATGCAAACCGGAGAGGCGGCGGCGGGGCCCCCTTCGATGTTCATTGTATCCCGGCGAAGGGCGCGCCCATTCCCGCTCGGCATCGCTCGTGCCGCAAGCGAATTCCTCGCCGGTGCGGTACCCGGTATGATGTTTCCCGGTGGCCGCCGCGTGCATGCTGTTGCGGCGGGCGCGAGCGCATCGCCGGAGAAGACCGATGAACCTGCCCGTCAATCACCGCCAACGCGCGCTCGCCCGGTCGTGTGTCGAGTTGCGAAAGCCTTCATGAGCCCCTCTGCGTCCCCTGTCGCCTCCCCCTTTCGCTGCGTCCTCGACGTCCGCGCGAGCCTCGGCGAATGCCCCGTCTGGTCGGTGGCCGAGCAGGTCCTGTACTGGGTCGATATCAACGCCCCGTCGCTCAACCGCTTCGATCCGGCAACCGGTCGCAACACGGCCATGGCGATGCCGGAATCGATCGGCTGTTTCGCGCTGCGCCGCGCCGGCGGCTTCATCGTCGCACTGCGCGGCGGGTTCTGGCTCGCCCGGCAGGACGGAACGCTGGACCGGAAGGTCGCCGCCGCGCCCTACGATCCGGCGCACCATCGCTTCAACGACGGCCGCTGCGACCCCCAGGGCCGCCTCCTTGCCGGCAGCATGAACGAGTCCCGCGACGCGGCAACCGGGGCCCTCTATCGCCTCGATCCCGACTTCGCGCTGACGCCGCTCCTCTCGGGAATGACGATCAGCAACGGCCTCGCCTTCAGTCCCGACGGCCGCACGATGTACCACACGGACACCAATACGCAGACGGTCAACGGCTACGCCTACGACGCCGTCTCCGGAACGCCGTCCCGTCCGCGCGTGCTCGTGCGCTTCACGGAGGAAGGCGATCGCCCCGACGGCGCGGCCGTCGATCGCGACGGCTGCTACTGGACCGCACTCTATCGCGGCGGCAAGGTGAAGCGGATTGCGCCCGACGGTCGCGTGCTGGCCGAATACGCGGTGCCCGCGATGTGCCCGACCATGTGCGCGTTCGGCGGCCCCGACCTGAAGACTCTCTACGTCACCAGCGCACGGCAGATGCGGGAGGCCGACGAGCTGGCCCGACTGCCGCTGTCCGGCGGCCTCTTCGCCATGGCGGTGGACGTGCCGGGATTGACCGAGCCCTCCTTCGCCGGTTGAAGCTTCACGCTCACCTGCATGCGCCGCCGCCCATGACCCACGACGCCACGTCGATCCTTCGCCTCGATGCGCTGCAAAGCCTCGGCACCTCCGCGTCGGGCGTGTCGCTCGCGACCTCGACGGGCGACATCGTCGAAGTGACCTGCTACGGGCCCGGCGTGTTCCGGCTGCGCGCGGGACCGGGCACGAAGCCCGACTACGGCCTCGTCGTCGGGCGCGCCAAGGCGTGCACCGTCGAGCCGGGCGAGGACGGCGCCTGGAAGTTCACCGCGGGCGACACCACGCTCGAACTCGCCGCCGCGCCATTGCGCTTCCGGCTTCTCCATCGCGGCACACCGATCGCCGGGTCGATCACCGACGAGCATTTTCGCGGCTCGACGCGACTGCCGGCGTTCGGCCGCGCCCGCCAGGGCGGGCAGTGGACCGCGGCCCTGGCGCTCGCGTCGGGCGAACCCGTGTACGGCCTCGGCGAAAAATTCGGGCCGCTCAACAAGCGCGGGCAGCTGATCCACTCGCGGGTCGTCGACGCGCAGGGCGTCAACACCGGGCAGTCCTACAAGAACACGCCATTCGCGTGGAGCCCCGGCACCGGCAAGGGCGCGTGGGGCGTGTTCGTCCACACGCCGGCGAGCGTGACGCACGGCGTCGGCCACCCGGACTGGTCGCACCGCTCGTACGTGCTGCAGATCGACGACGAGGCGCTGGACCTCTTCCTCTTCGCGGCCGACACGCCGGCGATCATCCTCGATCTCTACACGCAACTCACGGGCCGCCCGGCGTCGGTCCCGCTGTGGAGCCTGGGCCTGTGGGTTTCGCGCGCCTACTACAAGACGCCCGAGGAAGCCGCGACCGTGGCCGCGAAACTCCGCGCGCACAAGATTCCCTGCGATGTGCTCACACTCGACGGCCGCGCCGCCTGGCAGGCCGAGACGCGCTTCGATTTCGAATGGGATCCCGACCGCTTTCCGGATCCGCGCGCCGCGCTCAACGCGATCAAGGCGCACAACCTCCGGATCTGCGTCTGGGAATACCCCTATGTGTCCGTTCACTCGCCGTTGTTCGTCGACCTCGCGTCGCGCGGCTATCTGCTGACCAACGCCGACCGGGATCCGTACGTCTTCGCCTGGGACAATACGCCCGGCGCCAGCCCCTTCGGCAAGGTGCCCACACCCTTGCCCGAGAGCGGCATCGTCGATTTCACGCATCCCGGCGCCTACGTCTGGTGGCGCGATGCGCATGCCAAGCTGTTCGCCGACGGCGTCGACGTGATCAAGAGCGACTTCGGCGAGCAGATTCCCGACGACACCGTCGCGTTCAACGGCGATTCCGGCCGCCGTCTGCACAACGTCTACCCGCTGCTGTACAACCAGTGCGTCTATGAGGCAACGGCGAAATTCCAGCCTGATCGGGTGCCGATGGTCTGGGGCCGCGCCGGCTGGACCGGCAGCCAGCGCTATCCGATCCAGTGGGGCGGCGATCCGCAGAGCGACTGGGAGGGACTTGCCGCCTCGATCCGCGGCGGGCTTTCATGGGGCATGAGCGGCGTGCCGTACCACAGCTCCGACATCGGCGGCTTCTACGGCTCGCAGCCGCCGACGGCGGAACTCTATCTGCGCTGGCTGCAGGCGACCGTGTTCAGCTCGCACCTTTGCGTGCACGGCATCGGCGAGCGCGAGCCCTGGGCGTTCGGCGCCGACACGGAAGCCATTGCGCGCCAATGGCTCGGGTTCCGCTACCGCCTGCTTCCGTACCTGCAGCGCGTGATCGCCGAGGCGGTCGCGACCGGAATGCCGGTGATGCGCGCGATGGCGCTCGCGTTTCCCGGCAACGCGCTCACCCGCGGCTACGAGACGCAGTTCATGTGCGGCGACACGCTGCTCGTCGCGCCGGTGATCCAGCCCGGCGGCGAGGTCGAGGTCGCGCTGCCGCCCGGCGCGTGGTACGACCTCATTTCGCGCCAGCGCTTCCCCGGCCAGCGCGTGCTGCGCTACAAGGCCGGCCTGGACCAGTTCCCGGTGTTCGGGCGCGAAGGCTACGCGTTGCCGATGGGCTTCGCGGTCCAGCATACCGGCGAGATCGACGCCGCGAAGCCGCTGGAGCAGCTCTGGGTGTTCGGCCGGCCAACGCGGCCGTTCCACGGTTTTCTGCAGGCCAACATCGTCGAAGCGACCGCCGGCACGTTCGCCATCGGGGCGACGGCCGAGGTGAAGGTCGAGCTCTTCGGCGAAGCCGCCGGGATCGTCGTCGCCAAGCTGGGGTAATGGACGGGAACGCCACCATCGCGATCACCGCCGGCGAGCCCGCCGGCATCGGTCCCGAGCTCGTCGCGCTGCTCGCGGCGCGCCACCGTGAGCGCCCGTTTCCCGCCCGTCTCGTCGTCATCGGTGACCGCGACGTGTTGATGGCGCGCGCGCGGCGGATCGGCCTTGCGCCCCGGTACGCCGATTACGACGGCGCGTCGTTCGCGCCCGGCGGCGGCGCCATCGAAGTCTGGCACCAGCCCATCGCGGCGCCGGTGACGCCGGGACATCCCGACCCTTCCAACGCGTACAGCGTTCTGGCGATGCTGCAGCACGCGGCGGACGCCTGCGCCACCGGCGCGTTTGCCGCACTGGTGACGGCCCCGGCGCAGAAGAGCGTGCTCCTGGACGCCGGCATCCCGTTCTCCGGGCACACCGAATTCTTCGCGCAACGCACCCACACGCCGCGCGTCGTCATGATGCTCGTCGGCGGTGCGCGCGATTCGCCGCTGCGCGTTGCGCTCGTCACCACGCACCTCGCGCTGAAGGATGTCCCGGCAGCCATCACCCGGGAAGCGGTCGAAGCGACGCTCGGCATCGTCTGCGCGGAGCTGCGGGCGAAGTTCGCGCTGGCGGCCCCGCGGGTCGCGGTCTGTGGCCTCAACCCGCACGCCGGCGAGGGCGGGCACCTGGGACGGGAGGAAATCGACGTCATCGCTCCGGCCATCGCCGCCTCGCGCGCCGCCGGGAACGACGTGACGGGCCCCGTCCCGGCCGACACGGTGTTCGTGCCCGATTTCGCGCGACGCTACGACGCGATCGTCGCCATGTACCACGATCAGGGATTGCCGGTCCTCAAGGCCGCGAGCTTCGGCCGGGGCGTCAACGTGACGCTCGGGCTGCCGTTCATTCGCACCTCGGTCGATCACGGCACGGCGCTCGACCTTGCCGTCGACGCGGCCAAGGCGCGTGACGCGGATCCCGGCAGCCTGTTCGCCGCAGTGGAACTCGCGATCGAGCTGGCCGGGCACGGGAAATAGAAACAGGGGACAGCGCACGTTTGTCGGGCGAACCGCAGCGCTGCGGACAACGCGCGATCCGACCCAACGCGGACTGTTCCCTATTTCGCAATTCCCCCAATTCCGAAGTGAGGTGACCGGATGGAAAAACACCAGCCACGGCGCCGCTTCGGGCAGAACTTCCTGGCCGATCCGCATTACGTCGCGCGGATCGTCGACGCCATCGCGCCGCAACCCGGCGACAACCTGGTCGAGATCGGACCCGGGCTCGCCGCGCTGACGCGGCCGCTCATCGAGCGTGCCGGGCATCTCGTCGCGATCGAGATCGACCGCGACCTCGCGCAACGGCTTGCGGCCGAGTTTGCGCCCGGGCAATTGACCCTGCACGTCGCCGACGCGCTCGAATTCGATTTCGCGCCGCTGGGTCCGGCGCTGCGCGTCGTCGGCAACTTGCCCTACAACATCAGCTCGCCGCTGCTGTTCCACCTGGCGCAGTTCGAGTCCCGGCTCCGCGACATCCACGTGATGCTGCAGCGGGAGGTGGTCGCGCGAATGACCGCGCTCCCTGCGACCCCGGATTACGGCCGGCTCTCCGTGATGCTGCAGGCGATGTTCCGCGTGACCCGGCTCTTCACGGTGCCCCCGGGCGCGTTCCGCCCGGTGCCCAACGTCGATTCGGCGGTCGCGCGGCTCGTGCCGCTCGGCGCGGCAAAGCCGCGGATCGACGACTTGGCACTGTTCGGACGGGTCGTGGCCGCGGCGTTCGGCCAGCGGCGAAAGACACTGCGCAATGCGCTCTCCGCGCTGTGCGACGCCCCGACTCTCGAAGCTGCGAACGTCGACCCGGCCGTACGCGGCGAAACGCTGGCCGTCGCCGATTTCGTGCGCCTCGCGAATGCGCTCGCGGCCCGCCAGCATGCTGCCGTAGCGGAAGCCCGGAAAGGCGACGGCGAGCGATGAGCTAGCGACGGCGAGAGGACGGGCCCGCGCCTGCCGGGGCGGGTTTCCAGGCTTCGCGCACGGCCACGAATACGCCCGACGCCAGGATCATCAGGATTCCGGCGGTCGACACGTAGCCGGGGACTTCGCCCCAGAGGGTGAACCCCCAGAACAGGGCCAGAACCAGAGCGGAGTATTCGAACGGCGCGACCAGACCGGCCCGGCTGCTGCGATAGGCCTGCGACATCAGGTATCCGCCGGCCGCGCTGCAGGCGCCGGCGAGCAGGAAGAGCACGAGGTCCCGGAGTCCGGGCCAGGCCCAGGCGCGAAAGATGAACTCGAGCGAGGGATGGCCCGTGCCGGCCCACTGCCCACCGCCGAAAGCCATCCCCATTCCCAGGCAGACCACGATGAAGTTGAGCTGGATATAGACGGCCATGGTCGCGGCCGACTCGGCCAGACCCATCTTGCGCGTCATCGTGTGCATGCCCGCGTAGGCGAGCGCCGCCACGGCCGGGAGCAGCACGGCCCACTGAAAAGCAGCCGTTCCGGGCTTGACGATCAGCAATACGCCGATCAATCCGATCCCGAGCGCGGCCCAGCGCCCGGGGCCGACGTGCTCGCGCAGCAGGATCACCGAGAGCGCGGTGATCAGCAAAGGTGCAATAAAGAAGATCGCCGATGTCTCGGCCAGCGGAAGTGCCGCCAGGGCGGCGAAGTAGGCCATATTCGAGACCACCACGCAAAACCCCCGAAACATGTGGGAAGACAGGCGTCGCGTCCGGAACACTCCGGAAAGGCTCTTGTCCGGTGCAAACACGGCAACGGTGACGATCAATGCGACGAGCGACCGAAACAGCACGACCTCATGCAGCGGCAAGGTCCCGCTGAAGGACTTGACCGTGATGTCGTTGATGGAAAACGCCAGCGAGCCCCCCAGCGCGCAGGCAATGCTCAGGCGGGCGTTGTCGGGTGCCGGGATCGGGGCTTCGTTCATTCGCTTGATGCTCTGTGCGCCAAAATCCAGTCGCGATCCGGCCGCAGCACCGGTCGCGTGACCCGCACCGCCTTTTGCCGCGACGCTTCCCCGCGCAGCAGCAGCACCGCACGTTGCGGAACCCCGAACGCCGTAGCGAGGAAGCGCAGCAACTCCGCGTTGGCCTTGCCCTCCACCGGTGGCGCGCCGAGCCGGATCTTCAGCCGCGCGGTGGAACCTTCGCCGTGGATGCCTGCGACTTCCGTGCGCTTCGCGCCCGGCTGCACGTGCAGCATCAGCACGACATCGTTGCCGTCCTCGCGGCGCCATGCAGGCAGGGTGCGGTCGGGCACGCTATTGGCAGGCAACCGGAGCGAAGGCGCGGCTCCGGAAAAACATGCGCGGGCGAGGCGCAGTCAACGGAACAGCGTCACCACGGCGCCCTCCAGCCACTGCACCGGGAGCATCAGCAGCAGCTGGACCGCGACGATCAGGATCAGCGGGGATAAATCGAGGGTGCCGCCGAGCGGCGGAACCCGGCGCCGGATCGGCGCCAGGAACCGGAACGTCAGCGCGTTGAGCACCCCGGCGAAAGGACCGTCGGGCGCGGTCCACGACAGGATGGCCTGCGCGAAGACGACGATGATCAGCAGCCAGAGCGCGGCCTTGACGAGCAGGACGCACGCGAGGACGGCGAACATCAGCGCCGCCCCGCCGGAAAAGACGTCGGGCCCCGCCAGCAGCCCTACCGCGCAAAGCCATGCGAACTGCGCGACCCACGCGAGCAGCAGCGTCGACCCGTCGAGCCCCTTGTAGCCCGGGACCACGCGGCGAACGGGCTTGACTGCCCAATCCGTCAGGGCGACCACCGCCTGCCCGAGCGGATTGCGGAACGGCGCGCGCAGCCATTGCATCGTGAAGCGCAGCAGGAAGGCGTAAGTGACGATCCCGAACGCGGTATCGACCAGAAAACGGAGAGCCTGGCCGAGCATCGTCAGACGTCCTGGCCGAAGGCGTCGCCGAGCTCGCCGGCGCGCAGCGCGGCGGCCTTCACCGCGGCAACGATTTTCGCCTTCACCGCGTCGCCTTCCAGCGACGCCAGCGCGCGCTCGGTGGTGCCGCCTTTCGACGTCACCTGCGCCCGCAGCACCGCGGGCTCCACCGGGCTCGCTTCGGCCAGCGCGATGGCTCCGGAAAACGTTGCATACGCGAGCTTGCGCGCGTCAGCCGCAGCGAAGCCCAGATCACGCGCCGCCGCCTCGAGCGCCTCGAGAAAGTAGAACACGTACGCCGGTCCGCTGCCCGAGACGCCGGTGACGGCATCGATCATCGCTTCGTTCTCGACCCAGACCTGTTCGCCGACCGCGGCGAGCACGGAAGAAACAAGCGCGTGGCCCGCGGCGTCCACGGATGCGGCGGCAAAGGCGCCCGATATGCCTTTGCCCACGAGCGCCGGAGTATTCGGCATCGCCCGGACGAGCCGCGCATGCCCGTGCAGCCAGCGTGCGAGGTCGGCGAGGCGGATCACCGGCCGCGATCGAAAGCACGACCGGTGCGTCAGCGCCGGCGAGATGCGGCGCGAGGGCGCTCGCGGCCTGCCGCATCTGCTGCGGCTTCACCGCGAGGACAATGAGCGCCGTACCGGCCACGGCTTCGCGCGTGCTTTCGTCGAAGAGGGCGAGTCCGGGAAAGCGCGCGGCGATCCGCGCCCGGGCCTCCGCCAGCGGCTCCACCACCCGAAACTCGTCGACGGCGCCTCCCCGCGCGAGCATCCCGCCGATGAGCGCGGTCGCCATGTTGCCGCCGCCGATGAACGCAATTGCCATGTCTGCTGGCTCCCTTGGCACCCGTCCGTCAAGGCACCGGGTGTTTCATTGCCGGACCGACTCTCGTCACCGCGCCCCGAAAATCGAGGTTCCCACTCGCACCAGCGTCGCGCCCTCGGCGATGGCGTCCTCGAAGTCGGCCGACATCCCCATCGACAGCGTGTCCACCGGCAGACCCTTTGCCCGGCATTCATCGAAGCAATCGCGCAGGACCCGGAATTGTGCCCGACGCCGCTCCGGGTCGGCGGTTGGCTCGGGAATGCCCATGATTCCGCGCAGCCTCAACCGTGGCAGCCCGGCGACCACCCGCGCGAGGCCGACCACCTCACCCGGCGTCACGCCGCTCTTCGACGCCTCGCCGCTCGCATTGACTTGTATGCAGACCGAAAGCGGCGCCATGTCGACCGGGCGCGCGGCCGCGAGCCGTGTCGCGATCTTCGCCCGATCGACGGTTTGCACCCACGCAAAACGCGATGCGGCAATTGCGGCCTTGTTGCTTTGCAGAGGTCCGATCAGATGCCACTCGATGTCGGCAAGATCGGACAGGCTGGCCATCTTGGCGGCGGCCTCCTGCACGTAGTTTTCGCCGAAATCACGCTGTCCGAGCGCGTGCACCGCGCGGATCGCCTCGGCCGGGAACGTCTTGCTGACGGCGACGAGCCGCACACCCGCCGGATCGCGGCCGCGCGCGCGCGCCGCGCGGCCGATCCGCGCCACGACGTCTTGCCACGCCTTCTCGTAGTGGAACATAATCGAATGACGCCAGCATGCGGACGCCGTTTCTGGCACGGGGATTGCATGCCTCATTGCTCCAGTCCCGCCAGCCGGTGCAGCCGGGAATCGCGGACCGCACCAAGGATTATAGATGGACATCACCGAACTTCTGGCCTTCGCCGTCAAGAACAAGGCTTCCGACCTTCATCTTTCAGCGGGGCTGCCGCCGATGATCCGCGTGCACGGCGACGTCCGCCGGATCAACCTGCCGCCGATGGAGCACGAAGACGTCCACGCCATGGTGTACGACATCATGAGCGACGCCCAGCGGAAAGGCTACGAGGAAAACCTCGAATGCGACTTCAGCTTCGCGGTGCCCAACCTCGCCCGTTTCCGCGTCAACGCGTTCGTGCAGTCGCGCGGCGCCGCGGCCGCGTTCCGGACCATTCCGTCCAAGGTGCTGTCGCTCGAGGACCTCAATGCGCCGAAAGTCTTCGCCGAGATGGTGAACCGCCCCCGCGGGCTGATCCTCGTCACCGGCCCGACCGGCTCCGGCAAGTCGACCACGCTCGCCGCGATGGTCGACCAGGTCAACGCGAACATGTACGGGCACATCCTGACCATCGAGGACCCGATCGAGTTCATGCACGAGTCCAAGAAGTGCCTGATCAACCAGCGCGAGCTCGGCCCGCACACGCTGTCGTTCCCCAACGCTCTGCGCAGCGCGCTGCGGGAGGACCCCGACTACATCCTGGTCGGCGAAATGCGCGACCTCGAGACGATCCGCCTCGCCCTTACCGCCGCCGAGACGGGGCACCTCGTTTTCGCGACCCTGCACACAAGTTCAGCCGCCAAGACGATCGACCGGATCATCGACGTGTTTCCCGCGGCGGAAAAGGAAATGGTTCGCGCGATGCTGTCGGAATCGCTGGTCTCCGTGATCTCGCAGTCGCTGCTCAAGACCAAGGACGGGCAGGGCCGCGTCGCGGCGCACGAGATCATGATCGGCACCCCCGCGATCCGCAACCTCATCCGTGAAGGCAAGGTCGCGCAGATGTACTCGGCGATCCAGACGGGCCAAAACATCGGGATGCAGACGCTCGACCAGTGCCTGGTCGAAATGGTGCGCCGGAACATGGTAAATGTCGGCGAGGCGAAGACCCGCGCCGTCAACAAGGATCTGTTCATGGGTTGAGCGGGCGCGCTTGCGGTACTGCCCCGCGCGGCCCGCGCAACCAGGAGAACACACGATGGAACGCGAACGCGCCACGAGCTTCATTCACGAGCTGCTCAATCTCGTGGTCAAGCAGGATGGGTCCGACCTCTTCATCACCGCGGGCTTTCCGCCCGCGATCAAGGTCGACGGCCGCATCCAGCCGGTGTCGAAAACCGGACTGACGCCACAGCACACGATGGAGCTCGTGCGCAGCGTGATGAACGACAAGCAGGCCGCCGAGTTCGAGTCGACGAAGGAGTGCAATTTCGCCATTGCGCCGCCCGGCGTAGGGCGCTTCCGGGTCAACGCCTTCGTGCAGCAGGGCCGCATCGGCATGGTGCTGCGCACGATCACGACCGACATCCCGAAATTCGAGGATCTCGGACTGCCGCCGGTGCTGAAGGAGATCATCATGTCGAAGCGCGGCATCATGATGTTCGTCGGCGCCACCGGCTGCGGCAAGTCGACGTCGATGGCCTCCCTGCTCGGCTACCGCAACGAGAACAGCCATGGCCACATCATCACGATCGAGGACCCGATCGAGTTCGTCCACGAGCACCGGAACTGCATCCTCACGCAGCGCGAGGTCGGCGTGGACACGGACGACTGGGAGATCGCGCTGAAGAACACGCTGCGCCAGGCGCCGGACGTCATCCTGATCGGCGAAGTGCGCGCGCGCGAGACGATGGACTACGCGATCTCGTTCGCGGAAACGGGCCACCTGTGCCTGGCCACGCTGCACGCGAACAGCACGAACCAGGCGCTCGACCGGATCATCAACTTCTTTCCCGAGGAGCGCCGCGCGCAGCTGCTGATGGACTTGTCGCTCAACATCCGCGCGTTCGTCGCGCAGCGGCTGATCCCGCGGCGCGACGGCAAGGGCCGGGTGCCGGCCGTCGAGGTGATGCTGAACTCCCCGCTCATTTCCGACCTGATCTTCAAGGGCGACGTGTCGGGAATCAAGGAAATCATGAAGAAGTCGACCGAACTCGGCATGCAGACGTTCGACCAATCGCTGTTCGGCCTGTACGAGGCCGACCTCATCAGCTACGAGGATGCACTGCGCAACGCCGATTCGCTCAACGATCTGCGGCTTCAAATCAAGCTGCAGAGCAAGGACGCGAAGGGACGCAACGTCTTCTCGGGCATCGGCAATCTCGACATCATGCCCGACGCCACGCCCGGGCGCATGTAGGACGGTTCCGGTGGAAAAAGGTCCCCTGCCCGCCCCGGCAGGATCGCCGATGAGCGAGCGCACCCATTTCGGTTTCGAGCAGGTCCCGGTCGAGGACAAGGCGCTGCGCGTGCGCGGCGTGTTCGAATCGGTCGCGGGCAGGTACGACCTGATGAACGATCTGATGTCGGCCGGCCTGCATCGGCTGTGGAAGCGGTTCGCCGTCAACGCGACCCATGTGCGCGCAGGGATGCGCGTGCTCGATCTCGCCGGCGGCACCGGCGATCTCGCGCTCCAGTTCGCGCGCCGCGTCGGCCCGGACGGCGAGGTCGTGCTGACCGACATCAACGACGCGATGCTCAAGGCCGGCCGCGACCGGCTGCTTGGCGCGGGTCGACTGCTGCCCGTGGTACAGTGCGACGCCGAGAAGCTGCCGTTCCCGGAGGCGCATTTCGACTGCGTGAGCATCGCGTTCGGACTGCGCAACGTCACGCGCAAGGAGTGCGCGCTCGCCGAGATGCGCCGCGTGCTGAAGCCCGGGGGCGTGGCGGTCGTGCTGGAGTTCTCCCGGGTCTGGGCGCCGCTCGCCCCCGCGTACGACTGGTACAGCTTCAACGTGCTGCCCCGGGTGGGCCGCCTCGTGGCCGGGGACGATGCGAGCTACCGCTACCTTGCCGAATCGATCCGGATGCACCCGGACCAGGCCACGCTCAAGGCCATGATGGAACAAGCGGGGTTCGACCGGGTCGAAGTCCACAATCTGACGGCCGGCGTGGTCGCCGTCCACCTGGGCTATCGCTTCTGAACACGATTTGCCCGGTAAACGGGAAACTGGAGAACAGAATGAAACGTACTGGGAATTCTTGCCGTCGCCCTCCTTGCCGCGGCGACATTGGTGATCGACGACGCGGCCGCCGCGCGATTCAGCGGCGGCAAGAGCTTCGGCGCGCAGCGCCCCAGCGTGGCCCCCCGCGCATCGACACCGCCGGCCGCAACCCCGCCGGCGGCGGCTTCGCAGCCGGTCATGCCGGCCACGCCCGGCGCGACGCTTCCGGCCAAGCCGGCCGCCCCCGCGGCGCCGGCCCCCTCCGGCGCCTCACGCTGGCTGGGGCCGATCGCCGGTCTCGCGGCCGGGCTGGGGCTTGCCGCGCTGCTGTCGCATTTCGGGCTTCCCGAGGGCATGGGCACCTTCCTGCTGCTGGCGCTGCTGGTGGTCGGCGGCGTGTTCCTGGTGCGCATGCTGCTCGCGCGGCGTGCACAGACGCCGCCGCTGGCGTACGCGGGGGCACGCGGCCCCGGCGCGGCGCCCGCCACTTTCGAGAAATCCGCAACGCCGGAATGGGGCGGCGCGCCGCGGATCGAGCCGGTGCTGGGTCCCGCTGCGGCCGCGCCCGCGCCTGGAAAGACGTTCCCCCCGGGGTTCGACGCCGAGGGTTTCGCCAGGCACGCAAAGCTGCAATTCGTCCGTTTGCAGGCCGCCTACGACACCGGTGACCGTAAGGCGCTCGGCGACCTGCTGACGCCCGAAATGCAGCTCGAAGTCATGCGCGACCAGGACAGCGGGGTCGCACGGTCGGCCACCGAAGTCGTGACCCTCGCCGCCGAAGTGCTCGAAGTGGTGACGGAAAGCGATCGGCACTGGGCAAGCGTCCGGTTCACCGGAACGATGCGCGAGGGCACGGGCGCCACGCCGGTGCCCTTCGACGAAGTCTGGAACCTGTCGAAGCCCGTCGACGGCAAGACGGGCTGGCTTCTCGCCGGCATTCAGCAACCCGGATGAACAGCCCCCACGCTCACTGTGTGCGGCATAGCCGCATCCCGCTGCGCGGGACCAGCCTTCGGCTGTCCTGCGGCCTTCGGCCTGGTGTTCGCTGCCCCCCGTGGGGGCGCACAGCGCCCTTCGGGCGGCCGGGCGGGCACTGAGGGGATCGGATGCGCTTCGACCCCGCGGCCCTGCCCGCCGCGCTCGCCAACCGCGTTCTGGGGCGCGAGGCATGGGCGCGGACCTGCCTCGCCGCGCATGCAGGACGCGTCTTTGCCGTCGCGGTCGGGCCAATTGTGACGTCGATGCGCGTCGACGAGGCGGGCGCGATCGCCGCCGCACCGCACCGCGATGGCCCGCCGGACCTCACGCTGACCATTTCGCCGCTGGCAGTGCCGTCGCTGCTGGCCGAACCGACGCGCTGGGACGAGTTCGTTGCCGTCGACGGCGATCCCGCGCTCGCCGCCACGCTGAAAGGGCTGGCCGAAACGCTGCCGTGGTTCGTCGAACGGGCGCTCGCCGGGGCCTTGGGCCCGATTGTCGGCCAGCGCATCGCCGACGCCGGACGGCGCCTGCTCGCATTTCCCGCGTACGCCGGCGCGCGCGTCGGCGCGAGCATCGCCAGCTATGCGCGCGACGAAACCCGCTTCGCCACGACAGCCGCGCAGGCCCGCTCGGTCGGCGACGATATCCTGGCAACCGCAACCCGGGTCGATGCCCTTTCGCGACGCGTCGACGCGCTGGCCGCGCGCCTCGCCGCCGGCTGAGCGAGCCGTCGCCGCCAGACGCCGGGAGCCCTAGGGCGCCGCCGGCGCGGCGTAACCCAGCACGGCGAAGAAGTGACAGGCGGTTCCGGCGAGCACGAACAGATGCCAGATGAAGTGCCCGTAGCGCAGGCGTGAATCCACGGTGAAGAACGCCACGCCCGCCATGTACGCGAGCCCGCCGGCGCCCAGCAGCAGCAGGCCCGGCAGGGGCACGCGCTGCTGCAGCGGCTCGATCGCGATCACGCACAGCCATCCCATCACCAGATAGAGGGAAAGCGACGCGACCGGGTGCTCGATCCGATCGAACGCCTTCAGCGTCACGCCGATGACGGCCAGGCCCCAGACGAGCCCGAACAGCGTCCACCCCATGGGCCCGCTCAAGGGGCCGAGCGTGAACGGCGTGTACGTGCCGGCGATCAGCAGGAAGATCGCGCCGTGGTCGAGCTTCCTGAACAGCGCCTTGGCCGCGTCGTGCGACACGGCGTGGTAGAGCGTCGACGCGCAGTAGAGCAGGACCATCGTCGCCGCGAATACGCTGGCGCCGACGATGTTGGCGGAGGTGCCCGTCTGGGCCGTGACCGAGATGAGAATGGGAGCCGACGCGACGGCCATGACGAATCCCACCCCGTGGCTCACGCTGTTGGCGATCTCCTCTCCCTGCGACTGCCGGCGTTCCATCATCTCGGGGGTCTCCGACCGGATCCTAGCAACGTTTGTGCCCGCATGGCCGTTGACCCCGGACCAAAGCCCCGGCTGCCGCGGGCGTATCCCTTACAATCGGCGGGATGCGTATCACGCGCCTTGCGATAATCGTCTTCATAGCCCTCAAGTACGGGCTCGACGAGTTCCTGACCGGCCACGAGCGGTTCCGCGCGGTTCGCCCGGCGGCGCGCGCGCTGACGTTCTGGCGCGACACCTCCGCGCCGCGCGGGCAGCGGCTGCGGCTCGCGCTGGAGGATCTGGGTCCGATCTTCGTCAAGTTCGGCCAGATGCTCTCCACGCGGCGCGACCTGCTGCCGGCGGACATCGCCGACGAGCTCGCGAAGCTGCAGGACCGCGTGCCGCCGTTCGCCACGGAGCAGGTGCTCGCGACGCTCCAGCGGCTGTACGGCAAGCCGGTCGACGCGGTCTTCCGGTCGTTCGACCGGACGCCGATCGCGAGCGCATCCGTCGCGCAGGTGCATTTCGCCGAGCTGCCCGACGGCACGCCGGTCGCGGTCAAGGTGCTGCGGCCGAACATCGCGCAGGTGATCGAGAAGGACATGTCGCTGCTGCAGGCGGGCGCGATGCTGCTCGAGAAGCTGTGGTCCGACGGCAAGCGGCTGCGCCCGCGCGCCGTCGTCGCCGAGTTCGAGCGGACGCTCTCCGACGAGCTCGATCTGTCGCGGGAGGCGGCGAACTGCTCGCAGCTGCGGCGCAACTTCCAGCATTCGCCGCTGCTGCTCGTGCCGGCGGTGCACTGGGACTACTGCGGCACCGACG
Organism: uncultured beta proteobacterium; assembly: GCA_963751405.1. GTDB lineage: Bacteria > Pseudomonadota > Gammaproteobacteria > Burkholderiales > Casimicrobiaceae > CAIWHR01. The sequence continues at coordinate 69,688 of CAVVUJ010000038.1, forward strand.
TCATGGTGATGGAGCGGATGACCGGCATCCCGATCGCGCAGGTCGACCGGTTGCGCGAAGCGGGCATCGACATTCCGCGGCTCGCCCGCGCCGGCGTCGAGCTCTTCTTCACGCAGGTCTTCCGCGACGCCTACTTCCACGCCGACATGCATCCCGGCAACATTTTCGTCGCCACGGAAGCCCCGCACCACGGCAAGTACATCGCCGTCGATTTCGGGATCATGGGCACGCTCTCCGAGCGCGACCAGGGCTACCTCGCGCAGAATTTCCTCGCCTTCTTCCGCCGCGACTACCACCGCGTCGCGACCGCGCACCTCGAGTCGGGCTGGGTGCCGCCGGACACCCGGGTCGACGAGCTCGAGGCCGAGATCCGCGTCGTGCTGGAGCCCGCTTTCGACCGCCCGCTCTCCGAGATTTCGCTCGGCCGCGTGCTGCTGCAGCTGTTCCGCGCCTCGCGCCGGTTCAACGTCGAGATCCAGCCGCAACTCGTGCTGCTGCAGAAGACGCTGCTCAACGTGGAGGGCCTGGGTCGGCAGCTCGATCCCAACCTCGACCTCTGGGTGACGGCGCTGCCCTATCTCGAACGCTGGATGAACGACCGGATCGGCCTGCCGGCGCTGAAGCGGCGGCTGCTCGCCGAGGCGCCGTACATCGCCGCGGCACTGCCCGAGCTGCCGCGGCTCATCCACCAGCGCCTCATGGCGCCCGGCGTCGGCAGGGGACGAAGCAATCAAGGGGCTCGCCGCGGCGCAGCGCATGCGCAACAGGCTGCTCGCCGTCGTGGCAATGCTGCTGGCGGCAGTGGCCGGTCTCCTGCTCTGGCAAATCCGGTCCGGGTAGAACGATGACGCTCCTCGAAATACAGAACGTGTCACGGCGCTTTGGGGACTTCACGGCGGTCGACGGCGTCAGTCTCGCCATCGAAGCGGGGGAATTCTTCACGCTGCTGGGTCCGTCCGGCTGCGGCAAGACGACTCTGCTGCGCATGATCGCGGGCTTCGACCTGCCCGACGCCGGCCGCATCCTCCTCGACGGCGTCGATCTCGCCGATCGCCCCCCGGAAGACCGCCCCGTGCGCACGGTATTCCAGAGCTATGCGCTGTTTCCGCACATGACCGTCGAGGGCAACGTCGCGTTTCCGCTGAAGATGGCGAAGACGCCTCCGGGACAGATCGCGGCCAAGGTGGCCGAAGCGCTGGAGGACGTGCGCCTGAAGGGCTTCGGCAAACGCTATCCGCACGAGCTCTCCGGCGGGCAGAAGCAGCGCGTCGCGATCGCCCGCGCCCTGGTGACGCACCCGACCGTGCTGCTGCTCGACGAGCCGCTCGCGGCACTCGACGCGAAGCTGCGCGAGGACATGCAGATCGAGCTCATCAACCTGCAGAAGGAGGTCGGCATCACCTTTGTCTACGTGACGCACGACCAGACGGAGGCGCTCGCCCTGTCGCATCGGATCGCGGTGATGAACGCCGGCCGGGTCGAGCAGCTGGACGAGCCGTCGCGAATCTACAGCTTTCCGCGGACACGGTTCGTCGCCGACTTCATCGGCCACTGCAATCTGCTGTCCGGGCCGATCACGGCCAACGGCGAGGGCATCGTCACCGTCGACGTCGCCGGGCTGGGACCGGTGCGCGTGGCCGCAAGCTCGACGCTGGCCGCGGGTCGGCCGGGAACCATCGCGCTGCGCCCCGAGAAGGCCCGCATCGAAGCGAGCGCTCCTGCGGGAACGCCCGACAATCATTACCGCGGCACGGTCTCCGACCTCCTCTACATGGGTGACGTGACCGTGTACATCGTCGACACGCCGGGCGGGCAGAAGATCGAGGCGCTGCTCGCCAATTCGGCGAGCGGCCGCGCCAAATTCTTCGAAGTGGGCGATCCCGGTCGAAGTGAGCTGGCCGGTCGCCGCCGGGCATTTCGTAGCCGAATGAGCGCGCGCACCTCCGGACGGCTGGGCAAGTGGCTGGTCAGCGGGCCGCCGCTCCTCTACCTGCTGGTCTTCTTCGCGGTCCCGACGCTCATCATGGCGCTCGCGTCGTTCCGCTCGCCGGGCGAGTTCGGGGGCCTGGCGCCGCTCGTCGACGAGGCGGGCGCGCTCGACCTCAACGTCGACAGCTATGCGCGCTTCGTCGCGGAGCCTGTCTACGCCCAGGTCTTCCTCAAGTCCGTCTGGTATGCGCTGCTGACTACGTTGGCGTGCCTCGTGCTCGCCTACCCGCTGGCGGCGCTGATCGCCCGCAGCGCGAAGAAGTACCGCAATCTGCTGCTGCTCCTCGTGATCCTGCCGTTCTGGAGCAACTTCCTGATCCGGATCTACGCCTGGATGATCATCCTCGGGCCCCAGGCGGCGCTGGCGCGCAGCGTCAACGGCATCCTCGCGACGTTCGGCATGGAGCCCGTTTCGCTGCTGTTCAGCTCCTTCGCCGTGCTGGTCTGTCTCGTCTACGTGCACCTGCCGTTCATGGTCCTGCCGCTGTACGCGAACCTGGAGAAGCACGACCAGGCGCTGCTCGATGCCGCGCAGGATCTCGGGGCTTCCGCGTGGCAGCGGTTCTGGCGGATCACGTTTCCGCTGTCGCTGCCGGGCGTGTATGCGGGCGCGGCGCTGGTGTTCATCCCGGCGCTCGGCATGTTCGCGATTCCCGACATTCTCGGCGGCCCGGAAGACAGCCTGATCGGCAACGTCATCAAGCAGCAATTCCTGGAAGCGCGCGACTGGCCGTTCGGCAGCGTGCTGTCGATCGTGCTGACCGTCGCGGCGCTGGTGCTGGCGGGGCTGGCGGCATGGGTGGGTCGCGGCAATCTCGGCACGCCTTCGAGCGCGAGGGACGCCCGTGCGTAAGCGGCCGCTCGGCCTGTGGCTCGCCGCGGCGGTGGGGTACGCCTTCCTGTACATCCCGCTCGTCATCGTCGTCGTCTACTCGTTCAACAATTCGCGCCTCAACGCCGAATGGGTCGGGTTTCACGCTCGATTGGTACGACAAGCTCGCCCACAACGAGGAGATGCTCGCCGCGGCAGGCAATTCGCTGCTGATCGCGCTGGTCGCGAGCCTCGTATCGACGGCGCTGGGCACGATGGCCGGCGTGGCGATGTACCGCTACCGGCTGCGGCTGCTGCCGGTGCTGGTGCTGACGCCGATCGCGATCCCCGAGATCCTGATGGGCGTGGCGCTGCTGATCTTCTTCGTGCTGCTCAACTTCACGCTGGGGCTCGTCTCGGTGGCGCTCGCGCACATCGCGTTCTGCATCGGCTTCGTCGCCATCGTCGTGCGCTCCCGGCTCGCGGGGATGGACGAGAGCCTGACCGAGGCCGCCCGGGACTGCGGCGCCACGCCGGCGGAGGCGTTCCGGTACGTGACGCTGCCGCTGATCATGCCCGGCGTCATCGCCGGCGCGCTGATGGCGTTCACGCTGTCGATCGACGACTTCGTGATCACCTTCTTCACGGCCGGCGCCGGCACCGTGACCCTCCCGCTGCAGATCTACTCGATGATCAAGATCGCCGTCACGCCGGAGGTCAACGCGGTGTCGACGCTGTTGATGCTGCTCACGCTCGCGCTTATCATCATCGCTTCGCGGCTCGCGCCGAGCCTGCTCGGCACTCAAGAGGAGAAGACATGAAACGGCTCGTACTGCTGCTCGCTGCGCTGTTGCTCGCCTTGCCTGCGCTCGCCGCAAAGGACGAATTCCACCTGTACAACTGGAACAACTACCTCGCGCCGGAGACGGTCAAGCGCTTCGAGGAGGCTCTGCAAGTGCAACGTCGTCCAGACCTACTATTCGGACAACGAGGAGCTGCTGGCGAAGCTCGCCGCGGGCGCGAAGGGCTACGACATGTTCGTGCCCACGTCGAACGCGGTGCAGGCGCTGATCAAGGGCGGCCGGTTGAAGCCCATCGACAAGGCCAGCTGCCGAACCTGAAGAACATCGACCCCGGTCTTCCTCAACACGCCCTTCGATCGCGGACAACAAGTACTCGATCCCGTACGCGATGTCGACGACGATCATCGGGTACAACGACGAGAAGATCCGGGAGCTCGGCCTGCCCACGGACACCTGGGCCCTCATCTTCGACCCGAAGCACCTCGAGAAGATCAAGGGCCGCGTCACCGTCCTCGACAGCGCCAACGAGCTCTTCGCGGCCGCGCTCAAGTACCTCGGCTACTCGGCCAACGACGTCGATCCGAAGCACTGGGACGAGGCGGTCGCGGTGATCAAGAAGGCCAAGCCCTACTGGGCCGCGTTCAACGCGTCGTCGTACATCAAGGAGCTGACCGTCGGCAACATCTGGGTGGTGCACGGCTATTCGAATGACATCTTCCAGGCCAACCTCGACGCGCAGGCGGCGGGCCGCAAGTTCAAGATCCTGCAGGGCATGCCGAAGGAGGGCGCGGTGCTCGCCGTCGACAACATGGTGATCGACAAGAGCGCGCCGCGGCCCGACCTGGCGCTCAAGTTCATGAACTTCATGCTCGAGGGCCAGAACTCCGCCGAGCTCACGAACCTGATCGGCTCCGGCAATCCGAACATGGCCGCGGTCAAGTTCATCAAGCCCGAGCTCCTCAAGAATCCCGCGATCTTCCCGGACAAGGCCGTCCAGGCGAAGCTCGAACAGCTGCAGGACCTCACCGGCGCACAGCGCCGTCTGCGCAACAAGCAGTGGACCGGGATCAAGGCCGGCCGCTGAGCGGCGAATCCGCGCGCGACAGCGCGCGGCCCTCCCTGACGCGCGGTCCCGTCATGTTGCCGGCCGCGCCAGCGCGCTCGCTGCTCCCGGTGTTCCTCGCCGGGCTCTATGGCCTCGCCATCTTCTACGCGAGCCTGCAACCGTTCGAGCCATGGCTCGAGCGGGCATCGGGGTCCGCGTTCTTTCTGTTCGCTCCGTGGCCGCCGCGGTGGGTGCGCTACGACATCATCAGCAACCTCGTCGCGTACTTGCCATTCGGATTCTTCGTTGCGTCCGCGCAGCACGGGCGCTCGCCGGCCGGAACCCTGTCCGTCGCGATAGCCGCCGGCACCCTGCTGTCGTTCGCAATGGAAGTGCTGCAGATGTTTCTTCCGACACGCGACGCCAGCATCGCCGACCTGCTGTCCAATGCGACGGGAGCGGCTCTTGGGGGAGCGCTGGCGCTGGCCCTGTCGCGCTCGCCGCGCGCGAAGGCGAAGATCGCGTCGGTGCGCGACCGGTGGTTCCTGCCGGGCACCGTGGGGGATCTCGGGATTGCGTTGCTCCTGATCTGGCTCGTCGTGCAGGTGAATCCGGGCATTCCGTTGTTCGCCACCATGTACGACTACCCGTCGCGACCAGGCGGCCCCGGGATGGCGCCGGACCTCGCGGCGACCGTGGTGGAGGGCGCACACACCGCATTCCAGCTGCTGGGCGTCGGCCTGTTCCTGGCGCTGCTGCTGCGCGAGCGGCGCTATGTCGCCGGGGCCGCGTTGCTGCTCATTGGCGCGGCGGCGCTGGTCAAGGGAGTGGCGGCCGCCGTGCTGCTCCGGCCTGCGGCATGGGAGAACTGGCTCTCGCCGCCGGTTTCGCTGGGCGTAGCAGTGGGATCGCTCCTGCTCTCCATGGCGATCTGGCTGCCGCGGCCGGCGCAGGTCACGCTCGCGGCGGTCGCACTGCTCTCATCGCTGCTCGCGACCCTGCTGTTGCCGGACCTCCTGTTTGCGCGCGCGCCGGTCGGGTTGTTCAACGGACCCTACGGCCACCTGCTGAATTTCAACGGTCTCACGCATACGGTGCTCCTGGTCTGGCCTGCGGTCGCCTGCGCGTTCCTGTTCGCGCTGGCCGGACGGCCGCGGTGGGGCGAACCGCGCTGATATCAATCGTCGATGCCTGGGAACGCGCTGTGTGCAGGCGCTATGCGGCGGGCGCGGCCAGGGCCCGCTCCACGGCTGCGATGACCGCAGGCAACGGCAACTGTTGCAGGCAATCCGAAAAGCTCGCGACGTGCCGATCGCAGCCTTCCGCCATGCAGGGAACGCAGGCGCCGGGACCCTGAACCAGCTGGACGTTGCCCATCGCCTGCGTGCCGACGCGCCGCCAGGGTGAAGGTGCGCCGGAGAATCGCTGCGGCCAGGGCCCCCATTTGACGGGATTGGACGGGCCGTACAACGCCACCGTGGGCACGCCCTGCGCCGCGGCCATATGCGTCGTAACCGTGTCGGGCCCGACGAAGAGGCGCGCCCCGGCCATGACGCACGCCGTCTGCGCAATGGTGAGTCGCCCCGCCAGATTGACCGTGCCCTGGGGCATGCGCGCCGCGACGGACGCCACGAATTCCCTTTCGCCCGGCTCGGCGCCGCCCGTGAGGATCACGTCGAACCCACGTTCGCCCAGCCAGCGCGCAAGGCCGACCCAGCCTTCGACGTGCCACATCTTGTAGTTGAACTTCGGGTGCACATGCAGCACGACGTAGGGGGAATTGCGGGTGCGCTCGCCCAGCAGCGCCGACGCATGCGCGGCATCCTGCGCCGTCCAGCCGATGTCGATCTCGTGGTGCCGCGCGATGCCGAGGATTTCGGCGAAGGCAAGATTCATCGCGGCGGTGTGCGTGTCGAGATCGTCGAAAGGGATCGCCTTGGACAGAACCCGCCGTTTCCACTTGGCGCTGTTCCCCGAACCGACCATGCCCACCCGCCAGCGTCCGGCCACGACCGCGTACGCCGTCGGCCGGTCGCCCGCGAGACACGACAAGGCGATGTCGTAACGCCGCACCAATCTGGCGGCAAGCGCGAGGTGCGCGAACAGACCCGGCCGCTCGGCGATGGTGATGACGCGCCGCACGTCCGGATTTGCCTCCAGCACGCCCTGCGTGCCGGCGAAGACCAGCACATCGATTCCCGCCTGCGGCCACGCCGCCTTGAGCGACCGGATCAAGGGTGAAGCGAGCAGGACGTCGCCCCTCCGCCGGGTGACGACCACCAGCACGCTCGCAGGTGGCGCCAACGGCGGTGCGCGCCCGCCGGGGCGGCCCGGCGGGCTCTCTGGATTACCTTCGCGCTGCGCGCTCCGGTATTCGCCCTTGGGACGGCCCTTCGGGCTCATGCCGCGTCCGCCCGCGATTGCGCTCCCCGACGGGATAGCCCGCGAAGAGGAGTCCGCTCATGTAAGCAAAGAGGAACCCCTCGCCGTGATCCATCAGCGTCGACGACAGCGCACTCGCCACGGCGAGCGTCAGCACGAGCGCCCGCGCGGCCGCCGGTTCGAAGCGGCCGGGCAGACTCGCCGCCAGCCGCCATTGCGTCACGAACAGCCCGGCCATGAGCACCAATCCGGCGACTCCGAATTGCGCGATCATCAGCAGGATCTCGTTGTGCGGATTGTGCATCGCGCCGGCCCCGGGATCCCCCACGCGGCGCGCATGGGCCTGAGCGAACCCGCCCGTGCCGACGCCGAAAACGGGATTGTCGGCAATGATCGCCAATGTGTTCCGCAGCAACTCGAGGCGCAGCCCGACCGAGGAGGTCGCAGCAGGGGGAACGCCGGCGCGCCATTGCTGGTACTCCTCGTCGGCGAGCGTGACTCGCTTGTGCAGCATGCTTTCCGGCGACGCGAGCACTACCACCGCGAGCGCGCCGAGCGCGATGCCGGCAAGCGCGAGGCCCTTGAGCCGGAACCTGCGGCAGAGAAAATAGACGAAGAGCACGAGCAGCACGACGATGCCCGTGCGCCCCGGAACCATCAGCAGCACGTTGGCCACCATGGCAGCACAAAGTGCGGCGAGCACGATCCTGCCTGGGCGCGTCGCTGCGTCGAGCGCCGCCTGCGCAAGCAGGAAGGCCGCGAAGGCCATGAACACGTTGTGCGTGATGTGGGTCTTGAACGCGACGGGGTCGAGCGGCACCCCCTTGAGCCATCCGCTGCCGGAAAGCACGCCCGCCCAGAGCAGATAGGAGAGCACGAGCGTCACGAGCATGGACACGAGAAAGGCGGCGATGCCGCGCTCGCGCCAGACGGGTTCCCGCAGGAGAAATATCAGCGCCGGGATCAGCAGCAACCGCGATGCCTTCGCCAGCCCCTCGAGCACGTCCCTGGCAGTGCCGATCGAATAAAGGGATCCCAGGAGGTGCAGGACGTACAGCCCGAGCGCCAGCAGGGCGACCGGATTGCCGCGAACGGCCGCGAGCTTGTCCCGGTACTGGCCGCCGGCAATCCAGAAGAGCAGGATGAGCCCGAGCAGGGCGTTGTCGAGCACGACCGACACCGGGATGGAAAATCCCAGCAGGACCGCCGCCCATTTCACGGCGTTCTCGGCGCGCTCGTGCGCCGTGCGCGGCCCCGGGGTCGCCGTCGATGGGCCAAAGCCGGCGGCACGTTCCACGAGACGGCGGTCGAACATCAGGGAGAGGCCGGAGAAAAATCGAGGCGTCACGGAAGGGCGGCTCGAAACCGCGATTATATCGGAGGCCCCGGCGGCGAACGCAGATTGCCGGAGGATATCCCGCCGCACGGCGCGCGACCCGACACTGGCATAATGAGCGGGCACGGCTCCGTGGCGAAGGGGACGTTTCCCGTCTGCGGCCGCCCGAGTCGTGGTGACGTTCCGAAGCGACGCCGGAATCCTCGACCGATGCAAGATCTTCCACTCGCCGTGCTGGCCGCCACGGTATCGTCGTACTGGGTCGGAGTCGGCGTGATGATCGCCCGCGTGCGCCGGCAAACACGCAAGGTCGTCGGGCTCGTCCCCGAGCAGCGGCTGGAACGCCTCATGTGGCTCGTCTGGGTGCCGCTGGTCGCCGCCTGGGTCTTCGTACCCTGGGCGACGCTCACGCGTTCCGGGGCGGTTCCGGCGCTTCCCGATTTCGCGTTGCGCGAGCCCGCGTTCGCCGCATTGCGCTGGGTCGCCGCGCTCGTCGCCGTGATCGCGCTCGCCGGCACGGTCCGCTGCTGGCTGCGGATGGGCAGCGACTGGCGGATGGATGTCGGCCTCGAACGCAAGACGGACCTCATCACCGACGGGCTGTTCGCGCGCGTCCGGCACCCCATCTACGCGTTTTCCATCCTGCTGATGCTGTGCTCGGTGGCGATCGTGCCCACCTCGCCGATGATGCTGATCGCGGCCGTGCACATCGTCCTCATGAACCTCAAGGCGCGCAACGAGGAACGGCACCTTTCCGCAGTGCACGGCGATGCCTATGCGCGATACCTGCGGAGGACGGGACGCTTCTTCCCCCGCCGCCCGGCGCGCTGACTGCGCCGCGGACGCGCCCCGGCATGCGCATGCTCCCTGCGGTTGCGGTTCCATCATGGCTCTGCGCACTCGCGTTCATCGCGGCAGCGGCGCTTCCCGCCGGCGCGTGGACGGGCGTGACTGCAGCGCCGACGGGTGCCGGCGGGCACGATCCGGCCGTCGTGGAGCGTCTGTTCGCGCTGGATCCGGACCGCGTCAGCGGGCGTGAGGTCGCGGAGGTCCTGGCGCGGGTGCCCGCGCCGAGGATCGTCCTGTTCCAGGGCAGCTTCGCCCCCGTCACCATGGCGCCCTTCGCGGAATTCCTGGTCGCGATGGGCTACCCGTCCGACCGGATCAGGCATCCGCGCGACGGCAGCTATTCGTCGAGCAGCTTCACGGACAGCCGGCAGATCGCCGGCACGCTGGCCTGGTATTACGAGTCCGAAGGCGTGCGTCCGCTGGTGATCGGGCACAGCCAGGGCGGAATGATGGCCATCCGCGTGCTGCACGAGCTTGCCGGCGCGTTCGGGGACGCGATCCCGGTCTGGAATCCGGTGACGGACGCGCCGCTGCCGCGCACGGCGATCGTCGATCCCCTGAGCGGTGACGCGCGGCCTGTCGTCGGCTTCCGGCTCCCCTACGTCGCTGCGCTCGCCACAGGGAAGCTTGCGCGCGTCCTGCTCGGCCAATGGGAGATGCTGGCGAAGCTCCGCGAAATCCCGGACACCGCCGAGGAATTCACCGGCTTCGCCATCGAATGGGATCTCATCGCGGGGCTGTTCCCGCGCTCCGACCCCTATCTCGCCAAGGGATCCGCGACCGTGCGCAACGTGATCCTCCCGGCGGCGTACACGCACATCGGGCTGCCGGATACCCTTCATCTCGCGACCGACCCGATCACGCGGGCGTGGATCGAGGCGTACGTGCCCGATGGCAACGCCGCGCTCCCGGACGACGCCGGCGTGGACACCACCAACCTCGTGCACGCCGCCGACATCTGGCACAGCGTGAAGCGGCACTGGACGATCGAAGCGCGGCGGCTCGTCGGTGCAAAACGCCGGGGCGCCGAGTGAAGGGGCGCCTGAACCTGTTCCAGGCGGCGATGCTGCGCTGGCGGGATCTGCATCCGTACAACGCGATTCACGTGGTCCGCATCGACCGTCCGCTCGACGCCGCGCGGCTGCAGGCGCTCATCGCGCGCCAGCTCGACGCGCTCGGGCTCACCGGCTACATGCTCGACGTCACGCGCCGCCGCTTCGAGTACACGGGAGGACCGGCGGAGGTCGCGCTTGCCGTCCACGCGGGCGGCAGCCGGCCGGGCGACGTGCTGGCGATGACGATCGAACGCGAGCTCAACCTGCCCTTCGTGCGCGATGGCAGGCTGAATCCGTTCCGGTTCTTCTGCATCGACAACGGGTCGTGGTTCCACTTCGGCCTCGCCTACGACCACGTGATCGCCGGCGGTGACTCGATCGTGGTCCTGCTCGAGGGCATCTTCTCCCGCTACCTCGGCGACAAGCCCGAAGCGCCGCCTGCCCGTCGCCTCGACCGCTACCCGGCGACCTATGGCCGGCTGCTTCTCCGGCAAGCCGCCCCGGCGCTCATGGGCGTGCCGCTTCCTGCGGACGATCGCGGCCAGCTGCGGGCGCACCGTGCGGCCCCGCGGTCTGCAAGGCGGGAGCCCCGCCAACGGGTTCGCGTATCGCCGCCTCGACCCGCCGGAGCTCGCCGCGCTCGTCAGCGCGGCGCGCGCCTGGGGCGTCACCGTCAACGACCTGTTGCTCGCGACCTTGCTGCGGGCGCTGGAGCCCTTCGCGGGCGAACGCGCGCCGGAGGAGCGCCGGCACGAGCTCGCCGTCGCGTCGATCGTCAATCTGCGGCGCGATCTGGGCTACGACCCCAACGTCACCTTCGGCCAGTTCCTGAGCTCGTTCCGCGTTTCCCATCCGCTGCCGCCCGGCATTGCACTGGAGCGGCTTGCGCGCGACATTCACGCCGAGACCGCGCGCATCAGGAGCGCAAAGCTCTACCTGCAGAGTCTGCTGGGGATCGCCGCGAGCGGCGTGCTGTGGCGCTTCCTGTCCCGCGAGCAGCGAGCGGGCTTCCACGCGAAACACTATCCGACGTGGGGCGCGATCTCGCTGGTCAACGTCGACGCGCTCTGGGAGAATGCCGGCGGGCGCATGCCAGCCCCTGAATACCTGCGCGCGGTGCCCACCGGCCCACTGACGCCGGTAGTCGTCGCGGTGACCATCGTCGCCGGCACTCTGCACGCGGGGATTTCGTACCAGAGCGCCGCGTTCACCGCAGCGGACATCGACAGGATCGCCGACGTCATGGTCGGCTGTTTGACGCATCTCGACTCGTGATCTCGCGTCACCATCTTCGCCGCATCGTGCTGGTAGCGGCCGTCATCATCGTCGCGCTCGCCGGCGGCGGCTGCGCGACGCGGCCGGTGGCGACTCCCGACGTCGGCGTCGCGACCCGACCCGCGGCGCAAGCCGTTCTCCGATCGCTGGCGATCGACCGCGCGCTCGAAGACCGGATCCTCGCCCTCGATCCGGAACAGGTCACCGCGGCCGACGTGCGCGACACGCTCGCCAAGGGCCCGGCGCCGCGCATCATCCTGCTCCATGGCGGCATCTACCCGGTTTATCTGATGATGGAGTCCGCCGGCCGGTTCCTGACCGGCATGGGCTACCCCGAAAACCGCATCCGGCACCCGGGCGACGGGCGCTGGTCGCATAGTCCCTACGAGGACAGCGCACAGATCGCCGGGTTCATCGCCTGGCATTACGAGCGCGATGGCATGCGGCCGATGATGATCGGCCACAGCCAGGGCGGGATCCAGGCCATCAAGGTGCTCTACGAGCTGGCAGGGCGGTTCGACGACCCGATCGTGGTGTGGAATCCGCTGGCGGACGCCGCGGAGGTCCGAACGTCCATCGTCGATCCGCTGACGGGGGCCGAACGGCCGGTCGTCGGCCTGACCGTTTCCTACGTATCCGTCGTTGGCGCCGGCGGCGCGGCGCTGCTCCTGCCCAACCAATGGAGCATGATGGGGAAGATGCGCACGATCCCGGACGCCGTGGACGAGTTCACCGGCTTCGCCATCGGGCTCGATTTCGTCGCCTGGACCTATCCCGGCGACGAGGACGCGATCAATTTCCGCCGCGACGGCAACACGCTCGTGCGCGGCGTGATGCTGCCGGCGTGGTACAACCACGTCTTCGTGCCCGACACGGAACGCCTCGCCGCGGACCCCGCAACGCGCGCGTGGATCGATGCCTACAGGGCCCCCGATGCCGGGGTCGCGACGCCGCCGGCGGAGGCCGGCGACGGGGTGTTGTGGGCAGCCGACGTCTGGTACAGCGTCAAGAAGCACTGGACCATCGAGGCGCAGCGTCTCATCCGCGCCAGGCGCGCCGTGGCGGACAGGTTAAAATAACGGCTTTGCTTGGCGACCGCGTCGGCGCCGGGTCCCATGAGCCCGCCGGGCCGCCCCAAGGGCGAATACCGGAGTGCTCAGCACGAAGGTAGTCCAGTGAGCCCGCCGGGCCGCCCCAAGGGCGAATACCGGAGCGCGCAGCGCGAAGATAATCCAGTGACCGTAGAACGCAGCAGGAATCCCACCATGCCGGGTGTACTGGCCGGACAAATCGCGCTCGTCACCGGCGCCGCGCGCGGCATCGGCCGCGCCGTCGCGCTGAAGCTCGCCCGCGAGGGTTGCGACGTCGCGGTCAACTACTACAACAGCGCCGACGAGGCGGAAACCCTTTGTGCCGCAATCCGCGCACTGGGGCGCCGCGCCATCGCCATCCAGGGCAGCGTCGGCATCCCGGATTCGGTCGACGAGATCTTCGCCGAGTTCGGCAAGCATTTCGACCGGCTCGACATCCTGGTCAGCAACGCGGCGTCAGGCGTCCTGAAACCCACGGTGGAAATGACGCTGAAGCACTGGCGCTGGTGCATGGAGACCAACGCGCTCGCGCTCAATCTGCTCACCCAGCGCGGCCTGCCGCTGATGCCGTCCGGCGCCCGGATCGTCGCCATGTCGAGCCTGGGCGCGCAACGGGCGATGCCCGGCTACGGCTTCGTCGGCGCGTCGAAGGCCGCGCTGGAGGCGCTGGCGCGCGCGCTCGCGCAGGAGCTCGGGCCGCGCGGCATCCGCGTCAACACGGTCAGCGCCGGCGTCGTCGACACCGACGCGCTCGCCTACTTCCCGAACCGGGACGAGCTGCTCGCGAACTTTGCGGCACGCACGCCCGCCGGGCCGGTGCTCACGCCCGAGGACGTCGCCGGAGCCGTCTACCTGCTCTGCCTGCCCGAAGCCGCGATGATCAACGGCCACACGCTGACGGTCGACGGCGGCTTCGCCATTTCGGGATGATGCCGCACATGCGACCCGACGCAGGAATATCCGGCAAGTCCGCCATCGTCACCGGCGGCAGCCGCGGCATCGGCCGCGCCATCGCCCTGCTGCTGGCCGCCGAGGGCGCCGACGTGACCTTCTTCTATCGCGGCAATGCGGCGGCCGCCGATGCGGTCGTGGCGGAGGGCCGCGCCGCCGGGCACACGATCGCCGCCCTGCAGGTCGACATCCGCGACTCGAAGGCCTGCGCGGCGGCCGTCGAGGGCATCGCCGAGCGCTGCGGGCGGATCGACATCCTCGTCAACAACGCGGGCACGATCCGCGACAACCCGCTCGCCGCGTTCGACGACGACGACGTCGCGGTGGTGCTCGACACCAACGTCACCGGCGTGTTCAACGTGACCCGCGCGGTGGTGCCCTACATGGTTTCGCAGCGCGCCGGCCGGATCGTCAACATCAGCTCCGTGGCGGGTGAAAAGGGCGGCCGGGGCCAGACCAATTACGCCGCGAGCAAGGGCGCGATCAATGCGTTCACCCGTGCGCTCGCAGTCGAGCTCGCGCCGCGCAAGATCAACGTGAACTGCGTGGCGCCCGGCGTGATCGACACCGATATGTCGAAGGACGTGCGCGAGATGGCCGGCGACGAGGTGAAGGCGCGCATCCTGCTCAAGCGCTACGGCCGGCCGGAGGAAGTCGCCTACGCGGTGTGGTTTCTCGTTTCGGCGTACGCGGACTACGTCACGGGCCAGGTGTTCGCCGTCGACGGCGGATTCAAAATGGAATGAAGGGAGTCACGACAATGACGCAAGCGCAAATATCCAAAGAAGACATCCTCGCGGTACTGCCGACGGTCGCGGCGACCATTGCCGACGCGCTGGGCTGCGACCTCGAGGACGTCAAGCCCGACGCGTCGCTCATCGACGACCTCGACGCGGAGTCGATCGACTTCCTCGACATGGTCTTCCGCCTCGAGCGTGCGTTCAAGGTCAAGATACCCCGGGGCAAGATCGTCGAGAACGCCCGCGGCACGCTGACCGAGGCGGAATTCGAGCAGAACGGCCTCGTCACCGACGTCGGCCTCGCGCAGCTTCGTTCGTACCTGTCCGAAGTTCCGCCCGAACGCTTCAAGACCCCGACCAAGGTCAAGGACATCCCGCGGCTGTTCACGACCGAAACGTTCTGCAAGCTCGTCGTGGCGGCCCAGCGCGAGACGAAGGCGGCCGGCTGAAATGAACGACCCCCACGCTCACTGCGTTCGCTGCCCCCCGAGGGGGCGCACAGCGCCCTTCGGGCGGCCGGGCGGGCGCTGATCCGTTCCGACGGCCCCTCACGACTGCGCATGGGTGATCACTTCGCGGCCTTCTCGTTCGTCGACCGCATCGTCGAATACGACGCGGGACGGCGCGCGCGCGGGCGCTACGCGGTGCCGGCGGACCTCGCGGCGTTTCCCCCCGTGCCTCGTCGCCGAAGCCGTGGGGCAGCTCGCGGCATGGGTGGCGATGGCGCACGTCGGCTTTCGCGGCCGGCCCGTCGCAGCGCTCGCCAACGAGACGCGCTTCCGCTCCGCGGTCGTGCCCGGCAGCACGCTCGATCTCGTCGTCGACATCGAGAGCTGCGACGAACACGCGGTCGCCTATGCCGGGCGTGCCTGCGTCGACGGGAAGGACGTGATCGAGCTCGTCGACTGCCTCGGCCCGATGCTGCCCGTCGAGGAGTTCGATTCGCCCGCCGAGCTTGCGGCGCGCTTCGACCTGATCCGCGGCGCGGGCGCGCCGCCCGGCCGCTTTCGCGGCGTCGCGGCGCCGCGCGTCGTGCGCATCGCCGGCGTCCCCGGCGTCTCGGCGAGCGCGACGCTGTTCGTCCCGGAATCGGCGCCCTTCTTCGGCGACCATTTCCCGCGCCGGCCCGTCTTCCCGGCGACGCTCCTGCTCGACGCGCAGATCGGTCTGGCGATGGGCGTGGCGGCCGAGGCGACGCACTGGCCTGCCGGCACGAAGCCTGCCCCCTCGCGGATGACGCACGTGAAGATGCGCTCGTTCATGCCTCCGGGCGCGGCGGTCGACATCGATGCGGAACTCGTCCCGTCCGACCCCGAAGGCGCGACGATCCGCCTCGCCGCGCGGATGGACGGCAAGACGGCCGCCACCGCGCGCCTCGAAGTCATCGCGAAGGCACTCAGGTGAGCGCCGCCGGACCAAGGCGCCGCGTCGCCATCACCGGCATCGGCCTTGTCACGCCGGTGGGCAACGACGTGGCGACGACGTGGGACGCGCTCCTCGCCGGCCGAAGCGGCGGCGCGGAAATCAGCCTGTTCGACGCCAGCGGATTCCCGGTTCACATCGCCGCTGAAGTGAAGAATTTCCGCGATGCCGATTACGTCGAACGCAGGCAGCGGAAGTACACGAACCGCTCGCACCGCTTCGCGCTCGCCGCGGCGGAGCAGGCGTTGCGCGACGCGGGCGTGCGGCCGACGGCCGCCACGGCGACGCGCTGGGGCTGCGCGGTCGGCGCGGGAATGATGACGTCCGACTTCGGCGATCTCGCCACGACGTTCGCGCACAGTGCGGCCGACGGCGAGCTCCACGCGGACCGGCTGCTGACCGACCCGGCGGCGAATGACCCGATGGTGTTCTGCCGCAGCCAGGCGACCGCCGGCATTTCGCTCCTCACCCGGCGCTACGACATCCGCGGTTACGCGACCTCGGTGCACACGGCCTGCGCGTCCGGAGGCCAGGCGCTTGGCACGGCGCTGAAGCTGATCCGCCGCGGCGCCGTCGACAGCGTTCTCGCCGGCGGCTTCGACTCGATGATCAGCCCGATCGGGATTTCCGGATTCTGCCTGCTCTCCGCGCTGTCGGCCGACAATGCGACGCCGCAGCGCGCGAGCCGCCCGTTCGACGCGACGCGCAACGGGTTTCTGCTGGGCGAGGGCGCGGGCTTCCTGGTGCTCGAGGAATGGGAAGCCGCGCGCCGCCGCGGCGCGCGGATCTATGCCGAGCTCGCCGGCGACGGCAATTCGCTGTCGAGTTACCGGATCACCGATTCGCCGCCGGACGGCGACGGGCCGATCCAGGCGATGCGCGCAGCGCTCAAGGACGCCGGCGCGGCGCCTGCGGACGTCGACTACCTCAACGCGCACGGGACGTCGACGGGAATGAACGACCGCAGCGAGACCGCGGCGACGCGCGCCGTCTTCGGCGCCGACGTCATGCGCGTCAACGTGAGCTCGACCAAGAGCACGATGGGGCACCTGATCGCGGCGGCCGGGGCGGTCGAGGTCGCGGTCTGCGCGCTCGCCGTCCACCGCGGCGAAATGCCGATCAACGCGAACCTGGTCCAGCGCGACCCCGACTGCGACCTCAACTTCGTCACCGGCGCGCCGCGGCGGCAGCGCATTCGCGTGGCGATGTCCAACTCGTTCGGCTTCGGCGGCTCGAACAGCTGCGTAGTCGTCCGGCATCCCGAAGAAGTCGACGGCGTCGCCGGCGCCTGAAGCTCGGGGAACAAGAGAATGGCGAACCTGCCCAGAGTCGTCGTGACCGGATCCGGCGCCGTGTGCGGCGCCGGGATGGCGCCGGACCAGATTGTCGACGCGGTCATTGCGGGACGCTCGGCGATCGCGCCGGTCACGCAGTGGGACACGACCGGCTGGCCGTGCCGCATCGCGGCCGAGATCGCCGAATTCAATCCGCGTGCGCTCGTCGACGACCGCAAGCTGCACAAGCTGATCCGGCGCACCGACCTCGTCGGTCTCTACGCCGCAGGACGCGCGATCGACGGCTCCGGCATCATCGCTCACCGCGGTGCGCTGGAGGCCGGCGCCGCCGCCGTGTACAGCGACCGCACCGGTGTCTACGTCGGCTCGGGCGGCGGCAACTACGAGAACCAGTACGACTACTTCCCGCTGTTCGCCGCGGCCGGCGGCGAGCTGCCCGCGTTCGGCCGCGAGCTTGCCAATACGGTCAACCCGATGTGGCTGCTGCGCACGCTGCCCAACAACGTGCTCGGCCACATCGGCATCAGGCACGGCCTCAAGGGGCCGAATGCGTGCATCACCAACCACAGCGTCGGCGGCACGCTGGCGGTCATCGAGGCGTTCGAGGCGCTGCGCACAGGCGAGGCGGACCGCGCCGTCGCGGTCGGACACGAAACGCCGATCGAGCCGCAGATGGTGCTCTACTACCACCGGCTGGGCTTGCTCGCCAGCGAGACGCTGCGGCCGTTCGACGCGCGGCACGACGGCAGCCTGTTCGGCGAAGGCGCCGGCGCGCTGCTGCTGGAGACCGCGGCGTCGGCAGCCGAGCGCAATGCGCCCGTGCTGGGCGAAATCCTCGGCGGCGGTTACGCGTGCGAAGCGCAGGGTCTCACCTCGATCCGTGACGACGGCGACGGCCTCGCGCGCGCGGCGAGCCAGGCGCTCGACGGCGCGCAACTCGCGCCCGCGGACGTCGGGATGGTCGTCGCGCACGGCAACGGCACGCCGCAGTCGGACATTTCGGAGGCCGCGGCGATCCGCCGCGTCTTCGGCGCCACACCTCCGCCGATGACCGCGTTCAAGTGGGCGATCGGGCACACGATCGCGGCGGCCGGAATTCTGGAGACGGCGCTCGCGCTCGAGGCACTCGCGCGCGGCACGGTGCCCGGCGTGGCGAACCTCGCGCGGCTCGATCCGGCCTGCGCCGGAGTCTCCGTATCAGCCGTGGCGCAGCAGCCGCGAAGCAAGGTTGCACTGATCCTCTGTCGCGGCTTCGCGGGGACCAACGCCGCCCTCGTGGTCCGCGCGGCGTAACGGCTGCCGGGTGCCCATCGCGATGGCGGACGCCCTTGCGCCGGCCGGCCGCTGCGGTATCGACACCGTCGAAATCGCCAGGATCGAGCGCCTCCTCGCCGAGACACCGGCCGAGGATCTCGGCAGGCTCTTCTCCGCCCAGGAGCTCGAAGACAGCGGCGAAGGGCCCGGTCGTGCCGCGAGCCTTGCTGCGCGCTTCGCCGCCAAGGAGGCGTGCGTCAAGCTGTTCCCGCGCGAGGCGGCGCTGGGGCAGATCGAACCGGCGGACTTCTCGGTCGCGCGCGACAACTACGGCGCGCCCCGGCTCGTTTGCGGGCCACGCGCCGCGGAACTCCTGGCGCGGCATCGCCTCGCCTCGATCGCGGTGTCGCTGACGCACGATCGTCTGAGCGCGTCGGCGGTGGCGCAAGCCGAGCGCGCGAGCGTGGCCGTGCCGGCGGCCGGCCGGTTCCTGTTTGACTTCCTGCCGCTGCGCCGCTCGGTCATCCTCGCCAATCTCCGGCGCGTCTATGGCGAGACTCTGTCCGAGGCGGAGATCGCGACGCTGGCGCAGGCCCACTACGGCCACCTGTGGCGGCTCCTCGGCGAATTCCTGCGCTTCCGGTGGCTGTCGGCGGCGCAAAAGGCGGCGCTGGTGCGCATCGAGAACGTCGAGGCGTTCGGCGCCGCGTTGCAGCAAGGCAAAGGCGTGCTCGTGCTCACCGGTCATTTCGGCAACTGGGAGGTATCGACGATCGCCGGCCTCGCCCACTATCCGGACTTCCGCGGCCGGTTCCATTTCGTCCGCCGCGCCATCAAGCCGGCCTGGCTCGATGCGCTCGTCACGCGGCGCTTCAACCAGGCGGGCTTCGGCGTCATCGGCAAGCGGGGCTCGCTCGACCGGATCCTCAACCTGCTGGCCGCCGGCGACGTGATCGTGTTCCCGTTCGACCAGCACGCGAATCCGCCCGACGGCATCGAGATTGATTTCTTCGGGCATCCGGCCTGGACGTTCAAGAGCCTGGCGATCATCGCTCTCGCCACGGGCGCGCCGGTCCTGGCCGCAACGAGCTGGCGGGAGGATGACGGCCGGCACGTGCTGCGGTTCGGCGCGCCGATCGCACCGATCGAAGCGGAAGACACCAACGACGCGATCCGCCGCACAACCCGGGCGTACAACGCCGCGCTCGAGCAGCTGATCCTTGCCCGGCCCGAGCAATGGTACTGGGTGCACCGGCGGTGGAAGGCCGTCGCGCCGAGGGCGGCGAAGCGCCGCGGCTGATTGGGACGGTCGGCTATCCCGCTGCACAGCGGCGCGCCGGATGACCTGAACTTACGCCATTGCTGCTGCGGCCCCCTTGCTCACTCCTCGCGGAACTGCCGCGAGTGCAGCCGCGCGTAAATGCCTTTTCGCGCGAGGAGATCCGCGTGCGTGCCCTGCTCGGCAATCCGGCCTTCGGCGAGCACGACGATGCGGTCGCAATGCTCGATCGTCGACAGCCGGTGCGCGATGACGATCGTCGTGCGCCCGCGCATCAGCTGCTCGAGCGCCGCCTGGATCAGCCGCTCGGACTCGGTGTCGAGCGCGGAGGTCGCCTCGTCGAGGATCAGGATCGGCGCGTCCTTGAGAATCGCGCGCGCGATCGCGATGCGCTGGCGCTGGCCGCCCGACAGCCGGATGCCGCGCTCGCCGACGACGGTATTGAAGCCGTCGGGCTGGGCCCGGATGAACTCGAGCGCGTTCGCCGCCACGGCCGCGCGCTCGATCGCCGCCATCGGCGCGCCGGTCATCGTCCCGTAGGCGATGTTGGACGCGATCGTGTCGTTGAACAGCACGATCTCCTGGCTCACCAGCGCGATCTGACGCCGCAGATCGGCGAGCCTGATCGTCGCCAGATC
Organism: uncultured beta proteobacterium; assembly: GCA_963751405.1. Taxonomy (GTDB): domain Bacteria; phylum Pseudomonadota; class Gammaproteobacteria; order Burkholderiales; family Casimicrobiaceae; genus CAIWHR01. The sequence continues at coordinate 89,903 of CAVVUJ010000038.1, forward strand.
CTGGCCGTCGAGCAGCACCCGCCCTTCGCTCGGCAGGTAGAAGCGCGGGATCAGGTTGACGAGCGTCGTCTTGCCGCCGCCGGAGGGTCCGACCAGCGCGACGGACTCGCCGGGGACGATGTCGAGGCTGACGTCGACCAGCGCCGGCCGGCCGTCGTCCGCATACCGCTTCGTGACGTGGTCGAAGCGGATGCCGCCATGTGCATGCTCGAGCGCGATCGTGCCGGCATCGGGTTCCGGCGTCTCGTCGATCAGCGCGAAGACGCTCTCGGCCGCGGTGATGCCGCGCTGGATCACGGCGTTCACGTTGGACAGCGTCTTCAGCTGGTTGAGGAGGTGCAGCAACGCGGCCATGTAGGCAATGAAGTCGCCCGCGCCATACTCGCCGCCGGCGCTCTTGCGGATCGCGACCCACAGGATCACGCCGACGGCGACGGAGACGATGATCTGGTTGATCGGGGTTCCGAGCGCGGACGTGGCGGACTGCTTCGCCATCGCGAGCCGCAGGCGGTCCGCCGCGTTGCGCAGCCGCCCGGCCTCGTACTGCTCGCCGCCGAACACCTTGACGATGCGGTGCGCGCCGATCGCCTCTTCCAGCGCGTGCGTGAGCGCGCCGGTGCGTTCCTGGACGAGCACGCTCACCCGCTTCAGGCGCCGGCTGATCTTCTTCAGCGCGTATCCAATCAGCGGAAACGCGGTGAAGGCGATCAGCGTGAGCTGCCAGTTGATGTACAGCAGGTATGCCAGCATGAACGCGATCGTCAGCGTGTTGCGGATGGCGACCGTGATCGCCTCGGACGCAGTCGCCGCGATCTGCTGCGCGTCGAACGTGATCTTGGAGAGCAGGAAGCCGGCCGAAGTCGCGTCGTAGTAGGGCGTCGGCAGGCGCAGCAGGTGCTCCGACGCCTCGCAGCGCAGGTCGAACACGACCCGCGAACCGATCCACGCGAGCCCGTAGTCGCTCACGTACGAGCCGACGCCGCGCAGGAGGAACACGCCGACCAGCGCGAACGGCAGCCACCACGTCGACTCGGGGTTGACCGCGCCGATGTTGTTGAGCAGCGGCTGGACGATGCGCAGCATCATCACATCGGTCGACGCGACGATCAGCATGCCGACGATCGCGAGCGCGAACACCCGTCGGTAGGGGCGGATATAGCGGAGAATCCGGCGGAAGTGATTCAAGGGAGAGCGCAGTCGTGCCGTCCCCGGGAAGGGACCGGCAGATTATATCGGAGCGACGGCGGCCCGCCCCGGGCGCGCAGCCATCGTCCGCTATAATCTTTTGCCTGCCATCGACGCGGCCGCTGCGCTGCCGGGCCTCGCCGCCCAACGTTCCACTCCGCCATGAGCCACTACCAACGCCACGTCTTCTTCTGCTGCAACCAGCGCGCGGCCCCCGAGGCGTGCTGCGCGAACCACGGCGCCGCGGACCTGCGGGCCTACGCCAAGGAGCGAATCAAGGCGCTCGGTCTGAACGGCCAGGGCAAGGTGCGGATCAACCAGGCCGGTTGCCTCGATCGCTGCGACGAGGGCCCGGTGCTCGTCGTCTACCCCGATGCGGTCTGGTACACCTACGTGGATCGTGCCGACATCGACGAGATCATCGACCGGCACGTCCTGCAGGGCGAGATCGTCGAGAGGCTCCGCATTTGACGCCGAAGACGACCGAGCGCGGCACGATCGACGGCCCTGCCGGCGCGCTGGAAATCGCGCTGAACGTCCCCGCGCACACGCCGCGGGGGATCGCCCTGGTCGCGCATCCGCACCCGCTGCAGGGAGGCACGCTCGACAACAAGGTGGCACAGACGCTGGCGCGGACGTTCTTCGCGCTCGGCTACATTGCCATGCGCTTCAATTTCCGCGGCGTCGGCCGTTCCCAGGGCGCCTTCGACGACGGCGCCGGCGAGACCGCGGACGCGCTCGCGGCGCTCGCTCACGCGCAGGCCCGCTTCGACCCGCGGGCGGACGCCCTGCCGGTCGTGCTCGCCGGTTTCTCGTTCGGAACCTACGTGCAGACCGAGGTCGCCCGGTCGGTCGCCGCCGAGCGGCTGGTGCTGGTGGGGCCGGCGGTGCGCCGCTTCGCCCCCGCGGCCCTGCCCGCCGACACGATCGTCATCCACGGCGAAGAGGACGACGTCGTGCCGTTGGCGGAAGTGTTCGCCTGGGCGCGGCCGCAGGAGCTGCCGGTCGTCGTGTTTCCGGGTTGCGGCCATTTCTTCCACGGCCGGCTGCCGCGCCTGCAGCGCACGATCGCCGGGTTGTGGCACGGGCATCCGGTGGTTCCCGGTGCCTGACGCGGCGCAACGGCTGCCCGATCCCCGTGCGCGCCCCGTGCCGGCTGCCGATGTCGTCCTGCGCGTCACCGAGCTCAGGAAATTCTATGGCGCGAATGAAGTCGTGCGCGGCCTGTCCTTCGCGATCCGCCGCGGCGAGTGTTTCGGGCTGCTCGGTCCCAATGGCGCCGGCAAGACGACGACGCTGCGCTGCTGCCTCGGGCTCATCAACCCCGACGGCGGCACGATCGAAATGGTCGGCGAGCGCGTGCCGCAGGCGGCGCGGAAGGCGCGGCTGCGGGTGGGCGTCGTGCCCCAACAGGACAACCTCGACCCCGATTTCACCGTCACCGAGAACCTGCAGGTCTACGGCCGTTACTTCGGGCTCGATCCGGCGACACTCGCGGCGCGCATACCCGCACTGCTCGAATTCGCGGGCCTCGAGAAGCGCGGCGCGACGAACCTGCGCACGCTGTCGGGCGGGATGAAGCGCCGCCTGACGCTCGCGCGCGCTCTCATCAACGACCCTGAACTCCTCATCCTCGACGAGCCGACGACCGGGCTCGATCCGCAGGCGCGGCACCTGATCTGGGACGGCCTCCGGCAGCTGTTGTCGCAAGGCAAGACGATCCTGCTGACGACGCATTTCATGGACGAGGCCGAGCGCCTTGCCACGCGTCTCGCGGTGATCGACCACGGCGCGCTGATCGCCTCCGATACGCCGCGCGCGCTGATCGCCGCGCACGTCGAGCCCGAAGTGATCGAGGTCTACGGCGACGACGCGAGAGCCTGGGCCGAGGCGCAGGGTCGCGGCCTTGCGGCGCGCCTCGAGATGACCGGCGAGACCGCCTTCTGTTATGCGCACGATGCGCGCCCGCTGCTGACGGCGCTGGGCGAGGCGCACGGGGTACGCTATCTGCACCGACCGGCGAACCTCGAGGACCTTTTCATCAAGCTTACCGGCCGCGAGCTGCGCGACTGAAGATCCGCCCTGAATTGCGCAGCGCGCGGACCGCTGCAGTCCGGCACAACGAAGACCTGGCGACATGACGCTTTCCACTCTGCTGCAACCGCCCGAACTCTCGCGCTCCTGGACCGCGGTCTGGCGCCGCAATCAGCTCGTCTGGCGCAAGCTCGCGCTCGCCAGCCTGCTCGGCAACATCGCGGATCCGCTGCTGTACATGGTGGCGCTCGGCTTCGGGATCGGCGCGTTCGTGCCGGAAGTCGGCGGCATGAAATACATCGCCTTTCTCGGCACCGGGATGGTCTGCCAGACCGCGATGTTCACGGCGAGCTTCGAGGCGATGTATTCGGCCTTCTCGCGGATGCATGTGCAGCGGACCTGGGATGCGATCATCAACGCGCCGGTTTCCCTCGACGACGTGGTGTTCGCCGAGTGGATCTGGGCCGCGTCGAAGGCGGTGCTGTCAACCGCCGCGATTCTCGTGGTGATCCTGGGGCTGGGCTACGGGCATTCCTGGCTTGCGCTGTGGATCATTCCGCTGGGATTCCTCGTCGGGCTCACGTTCGGCGGGTTCGGGCTGGTGATGACCGCCATCGCACCGGGCTATGACTTCTTCACGTATTTCTTCACGCTGGTGCTCACACCGGGACTGCTGCTCTCGGGCGTTTTCTTTCCGGTGGCGCAGATGCCGGTCGGGCTGCAGGCAGTCGCGAATCTGCTCCCGCTCAAGCACGCCATCGATCTCGCCCGCCCCTTGTTGATGGACGCCGTTCCGCCCGACGTCCTGCTGCACCTCGCCGTGCTCGCCGGATACGCTGGCGCAGCTTTCTACGTCGCGCTGGTGCTGACGCGCCGGCGGCTGCTGCGGTGAACGAGCGCTTCTTCGCCCCCTGCCCGCGCGGGCTGGAGTCGGCGCTCGGGGCGGAGTTGAGCGCCCTGGGCGGCGCGTTCGTCACGCCGGCGGAAGGCGGCGTCGCGTTCGCCGGGCCGCTCGAGCTCGCGTACCACGCGAACCTCGAGTCGCGTCTGGCGAGCCGGATCCTCTGGCAGGTGGCGCACGGCGGTTACCGCGACACGGACGAGCTCTACGCGCTGGCCAAGGGGGTTGCCTGGGGGCGGCACTTCGCGGTCGCGCGCACCTTGCGCGTCGATGTGGCGGCCACACGCTCGCCGCTTTCGAGCATCGAGTTCGCGACGCTGAAGGTGAAGGACGCCGTCTGCGACCGGTTTCGCGCGGACTCGGGTCGGCGACCGTCGATCGACAAGGAGCGGCCGGACGTGCGCGTGCACGCCTACCTGACCGAACGCGAAGCGACGCTCTATCTCGACACGTCGGGTGAAGCGCTGTTCAAGCGCGGCTGGCGCCGGGACGCCGATGTTGCGCCGCTGCGCGAGAATCTCGCCGCGGGCGTGCTCGCGCTTTGCGGATGGGCTCCCGGCACGCCGCTGCTCGACCCGATGTGCGGCTCGGGCACGATTCCGATCGAGGCGGCGCTCCAGACTGCCGATTTCGCGCCTGGACTCCAGCGCACGTTCGGCTTTCAGAAGCTCGCCTGGTACGACGGCCCGACGTGGCAGCGCATACGCCAGCGCGCACGCGACCGGATGCGCGCGGCGCCGGCAACGCCCCCGATCTTCGCGAGCGACATCGACCCGCGCGCCGTGGCGCAGTGCCGCCGCAACGCAGCGGCCGCCGGCGTCGCCGCCTGGATCGAGACCGCCGAGGCCGACGTGCTGGCGCGACCGGCGCCCGGGCCCTCCGGCCTCCTCGTCGCCAACCCTCCCTACGGCGTCAGGCTGAACGATGAAGCCAGCCTCGCCGCGTTCTACCCGAAGCTGGGCGATGCATTGAAGCAGCACTTCGCCGGCTGGACCGCGTACCTGCTGACCGGCGATACGCGCCTGCCCAAACTCATCGGCCTCAAACCCTCGAAGCGAACGCCGCTTTTCAATGGCGCCATCGAGTGCCGCCTGTTCCGGTTCGAGCTCGTGGCCGGGCGGCCGCAACGCCCGGCGCGAACGACCCCGACGGACGCGCGATGATAAGATGCGTCTGTCATCAATTCGCCGTCACGCCCCGACCCACCATCATGCCGATGCTTCCTGCACGCCACTACGAATCCGACCACACTCGGTTCATCCGAGAGATGAAGGACAGGAAGCCGCAGCTCGAAGGCGAGCAGCAGAAGAGCCGGGCGATCTGGTGGGACAAACGCCCGGCCGATCTCGCCCTGCGCCGGCAGATGGACGAGGGTCGGATCCCTCAGACAGCGTACGTCTACCAAGGGCAGCCCCAGGGCTCGACGTAACGCCCCGCGGTGCCTCGCAGGGATGGCTATCGCTCGTCGGCTTTTATCTCGACGTAGGCGCGGTCGCGCGTCTGCCGCACCCATTCCTGGAACGCCTCGTCGGACTTGCGCTGCCGCAGCGCCCGCCGCGCCTCCTCACGTTGCTTCTCTTTCGTGACGTCCTGCGTGCGCCGCTCCTGCACCTGGATCAGGTGCCAGCCGAACGGCGTGCGCACCGCTGCTGAAATTTCGCCGGGCTGCAGGCGGTTCATCGCCTGCTCGAAGTCGGCCACCGTGTCGCCGGGCGAGACCCAGCCCAGGTCCCCGCCCTTCGCTGCGCTGGCGTCCTCGGAATTCGCCTTGGCCTGATCCTCGAACTTCGCGCCGAGCTCGATCCGTTCCCTGATCCGGTCGATCTTGCCCTTCGCTTCGTCGCTCGACGTGGTCTCGTTCACCTTGATCAGGATGTGCCGCAGGCGCGTCTGCTCGATGACCGTCGAGGCCGTGCCGCTGCGCGTCTCCAGCAGCTTGACGATGTGGAAACCGCTCGCTGAACGGAGCACACCGGATACCTCGCCCGCTTTCATCTTGCCCACCGTTTCGGCGAAGACCGTCGGCAGGCGCGCCGGGGAGCGCCAACCGAGACTGCCGCCCTGCAGGGCATCCGGGGCATCCGAAAAACTCGCCGCGACCTGCCCGAAATCGGTGCCTGTCCGCAACTGCTGCAGCGCGGCTTCCGCGCGGCGCCGCCGCGCGTCGATCTGCTCCGAGGAGGCCTGTTCCGGCACGAGCACGAGGATGTGCGCCAGCCGGTACTCGACCTGGCCACCCGTCTGCGCTTCGAGGGTGGCGAGCAGATGGTCGACCTCGGCATCGCTGACGCTGACACGGCCCTCGACCTCGCGGTCCCGCAGGCGCTGGACCAGCATTTCGTTCCGGATATCGGCGCGGTACTTGGGGTAGGGTATGCCTTCGCGCTCCACCGCTTTGCGGAAATCCTCGACCGAGAGCTTGTTGTCCTCGGCGATGCGCGCGAGCGTGCGCTCGACCTGCGTGTCGTCGACGCGAATCCCCGTTTCCTTCGCGTACTGCAGGAGAACGCGCTCGGTGATCAGCCGCTCGAGCACCTGCTTCTCGAGGACATCGACCGCGGGCGGCGTGACGCTCTGCGCCTTCATCTGGCCCAGCACGACCCGCTTCTGCTCGTTGACGTCGTACTGCGTGAGCGCCTCGTCGTTGACGATCGCGATCACCCGGTCGAGCGGGACGACGCCGGCGAGCGATACTCCGCCGCGGCTGGGCGCCGGCACCTGGGCAAGCGCAGTCGCGGCGCCGATGCCGAAGGCGGCAACGATCAACATGGCGCTCCACGCGAGAAGCGGCGACGGAGTTCGGGAGATGCGCATGGCTGACCTCAATATTCCTGGAAGGCGTCGTCGCGAACGCGCGGTGACACGGTTGGATCGTTGGTCTGCTGATAGCCGGGGACGCTGCGGCGCAGGAGCTCGAGCGGACTGGTGCCGAACCGCGCCAGTCCGTTCAGTTCGATCTGCAGGTAGACTGAATTGGTCGTCGTCTGCGAAGTCGTCGTCAGGCGCTGACCGACGAGCCGCAACGCCCAGCAGTCGGCATTGTACTCGACGCCCGCCACGGCCTCCAGCGTCTTGCTGTCGACCAGCGAGTAGTTCCACCGTCCGAGCAGCGTCCAGTTCGGATTCACGGGAAACTGCCACGAGAGGTCGAATTGCTTGAGTTGCGACTGCTTGCCGGTCGGATCGAAGTACTGGCGGTTATAGGTGTAAGTGGCGTTGAACACGCGGCCCGGCGCCGGCGTGTACCGGACACCCGCATTCAGGCGCTCGGTCTGCGAGGAGTCCAGGTTGTATTGCCACAGCCCGATGACCGCCCACGCATCGGACAGACGCCCGTCGACGCCGAGCAGCACGTCCGACGTGGCGGCGGAGCGTGCCGACTCGTTCAGCACCACCTGTTGATCCTGGAAGTAGAAGCGCTGGCCGACGGCTACGCGCAGCCGTTCGGCGCCGGTCTCCGCTTCGAGCAGCCGCGACGTCAGCGCGAGCGTGAGCTGGTTGGCGTCGCCGATCCGGTCGTTGCCGAGGTAACGGTTGACGCTGAACAGCTGGACGAAATTGAAATCGTCGACCGCCGTGTCGAAAACCGGAGCCTTGCTCTGGTCGCGGTAGGGGACGTAGACGTAGAACGCGCGCGGCTCGAGCGTATGGACGAAACGCTGCCCCGCGACGTCCCAGTCGCGCTCGAAGACGAGACCGGCATCGACGGACGATGTCGGTATGGCGTATCCGAACGAAGCGGGGACATCCGGCCGCTTCTCGTTGAGGTCGTACTGGCGCACATGGGCGCCCGTGCGCGCGACGACCGACCACGCTGCGCCCTGCTGTTCCCACGCCACGGTCGGCCACACATAGGCACGCTGGCCGGTGGTGAGCGTCGGCTGCCGGAAGATTGCGTATTCGCCAATGCCGGCGAAGGTGAGCCCGTTCCAGTCGAGCTCCCGCAGCGTCACCAGCGCCTGCGGTACGCGATTGTAGGGAATCGGCTGTGGCGCCGTGGGATCCTGCAGCGTCTGGAAACCCTGCGCCCGGCCAAGAAACGTCCACGGCCCATTGGCGTACGCGAACCCGCCTTCGCGCGGCAGCGTCGTCTGCGACGTGAGTCCGACGCGGTCCGAGAGATCGGCGAAGTAGGTGTCGTCGGAAACCTTGTTGAGGTTCCAGTAACCGACCAGGCCGGGCAGGAAATCCAGGTTCTGCGTGTGCCTGGAGGAAAGGGCATACCGGTTCGTATCCGTCACGCGGTCGTTGTGGAGGTACGCCGCGGCGGCCTCGCCCTGGGCGTTGGCGAAGAGATAGCGCCCCTGGCCTCCGATCTCCACGCCGCGCTTGGTCATGAGGCGGGGCGTGATCGTCGCGTCGTAGTTGGGTGCGAGATTGAGGTAGTAGGGCTGCGAATATTCGAAGCCGCGAATCCCGGTCAAGCCCGTGGTCGGCGTGAGGAAACCCGACTTGCGCTCGTTCGACAGCGGGACCTCGAACCAGGGCGAAAAGATCACCGGCGCGCCGAAGAAATATACCGTCGCGTCGTGGCCGGTGCCGACCATTCGCGTCTTGTCGATCTCGAGCTCGCCCATCCGGATGTACCAGTCCTCCCGCGGCGCGACGCATGTCGTGTAGCGCGCATCGGTGGCTTCGTAATGGTCGGGGCCGGCAAAGCGGATTTCCGCCGCGCTGCCGCGCGAACCGTTCTCGGCCAGAAAAAAATGCGGCGAGGAGAAGAATCCCGTTTCCGTGCCGCGCTTGAAACGGACCTCGGGTCCGGTGATCCAGTCGAGGCCACGGCGGATCAGGACGTCGCCCTTGCCCCAGATCTCATCGCTGATGAAATCGTAGCGCAGCCAATCCGCGAGCACCGTTTCCCGCCGGGTGCGCAATTCGACCTTGCCGGCAGCCTCGACGAAGCGATCGGCGTTGCCGTCGATGCGATCGGCGCGCAGGAAAATCGCCCCGTCGGACAGCGTGGGCGCAGGCACGGCAAGCGGCCGGGGCGGTCTGGCGGCGGATGGCAGCGCCGGCGGATTGACCGGCTGCGGCGGGACGAGCCGAGGGGCCGGCACGAGCCCCACCTCGGGCAGCGCGTCTTCGGTCTCCGGCGCCGCGCTCACGGCCTGCGCGACTACCGCAGGCGGCGCGAGGAGCGTTGCAAGGGCGAACGCGATGGGGGCGAGGCGAGGGATCATCCGCTGGAGGTCGTGCCGGTGTTCGCAAACGCGATGGTAAGATCCCGCATTCTAGTGCACCCGCATCAACGACCCCCACGCTCGCTGCGATCGCTGCCCCCCGCGGGGGCAGTGAGTGCCCTTCGGGCGGCCGGGCGGGCAGATGTTGGGCCCCCACGCTCGCTGTGCTCGCTGCCCCCCGCGGGGGCAGTCAGTGCCCTTCGGGCGGCCGGGCGGGCACTGAAAACTACACGCGACAAGCTTCTGGTTAGCGGCGAATCCACCCAATGACCGCAGCCACGGACACCGCCGACGTCCGCCGCGACGAACTCTGCGTCTGGACCGCGGCTGCGCTTGGGACCAGCGCGTTTGCGCTTGCACCTGCCTCCGCCGACGCGAGCTTCCGCCGCTACTTCCGGATCACGCCCGAGGCGCCATGGCAGGGGCATTCGACGCTGATCGTCATGGACGCACCACCGCCGATGGAGGACTGCCGTCCCTTCGTCCACGTGGCTGGATTGCTCGCGGGCGCAGGCTTGCACGCACCCGAAGTGCTGGCGGAGGATACCGGACGCGGCTTCCTTCTCCTCACGGATCTCGGCGCCCGGACTTACCTCGCGGAACTCGACGCGAAGTCTGCGCCGGCACTCTACGCCGACGCGACCGTCGCGCTGATCCGCTGGCAGAAGGCCACGCGCGATGGCGCGCTGCCGCCGTACGACGAGGCGCTGCTCGCGCGCGAGCTCGCGCTGTTTCGCGACTGGTATGTCGGCAGGCACCTCGGGGTCGCGCTTGCCCCGGCGCAGGAGCAGACGCTCGCGCGCGCGTTCCGGCTCATCCTCGACAATAACCTCGCCCAGCCACGCGTGTTCGTCCACCGCGACTACCATTCGCGCAATCTGATGCTCGCCGACCCCAATCCGGGCATTCTCGACTTCCAGGATGCCGTGATCGGCCCGATCACGTACGACCTCGTTTCGCTGCTGCGCGATGCCTACGTCGCCTGGGACGAGGAGCAGCAGATCGACTGGTCGGTCCGCTACTGGGAGCGCGCACGCGCGGCGGGCCTGCCGGTGGACGCCGATTTCGGCGTCTTCTGGCGTGATTTCGAGTGGATGGGAGTACAGCGACAGCTCAAGGTGCTGGGCATCTTCGCGCGCCTTTGTCATCGCGACGGCAAGGCGGCCTACCTCGCCGACATGCCGCGCGTCATGGGCTATCTGCGCACCACGTGCGCGCGCTACCGCGCGCTCGGCCCGTTGGCGGCGCTCATCGATGAGATCGAAGGCGGCGCGCGCGCCGGAGTGGATTGACGCGCCCACCCGCCCCGTTCCTCGGCGCAATGATCCTCGCCGCGGGCCGCGGCGAGCGGATGCGCCCGCTGTCCGATGCGAAGCCCAAGCCGCTGCTGGAAGTGGGCGGCAAGCCGCTTGTCGTCTGGCAGATCGAAGCGCTGGCCCGGGCCGGCTGCCGCGACATCGTCATCAACGCCGCCCATCTCGCGGGGCGTCTTGTCGCAGCGCTCGGCAACGGCGCCGCGTTCGGCGTGACGCTGCACTGGTCGCTCGAGCCGGAGCCGCTGGAGGCTGCCGGCGGCATCGCCACGGCGCTGCCGCTGCTGCCTCCCGGGCCGGCGCTGATCGTTTCGGGCGACGTCTTCACGACGTTCGACTACGCGTCGCTCCTTCCCGCGGCGGCCGCGATGGCACGTCAGCCGGACCCCGCGCGCGCCCATCTCGTGCTGGTACCGAACCCGCCCTACCACCTCGGCGGCGATTTCGCGCTGGTCAACGGCAGGCTCGCGCTGGATGCGACGCCGCGGCAGACGTTTGCCAACATCGGCCTCTACGATACCCGCCTCTTCCGCGAACTTCCGCGCGGCACGAAGCTCAAATTGCTGCCCTACCTCCAACGGTGGATTGCCGAAGGCCGGGTCTCCGGCGAGACTTTCGATGGTTTCTGGGCGAACGTCGGCACGCCGGACGACCTCGCGCAGCTGGATGCCGCGTTGCGATAGGGGACAGACCACGTTTTCAAACGTGGTCTGTCCCCGTGACTCCTTTGAACCGATGAACGCTGCCGACAACAACAATCCGCTGCTCGATTTTTCGGGCCCAATCCGCTTTGACGCGATCCGCGTCGGGCACGTAACGCCCGCAGTCGACCGCCTGATCAGCGACGCGCGTGCCGCGGTGGACGCCGTTGTCCTGGATTCCCGTCCGGCAACCTGGGACAACGTGGCCGAGCCGCTGGCAGAGCCACTCGATCGACTCGATCGCGCGTGGGGCGTGGTCAGGCATCTCAATGCCGTCGCGAGCACACCCGAATTGCGCGGGACCTACCACGCCAATCTGCCCAGGATCACCGCATTCCACACCGACCTGGCGCAGGATCTCCGGCTGTTTCACCGTTACCGGGAACTCGCCGCGTCGCCATCGTTCATCCGGCTCGATGCGGCGAAACGAAGAGCCGTGACCAATGAATTGCGCGACTTCCGGCTGGGCGGCGCCGAGTTGCCCGCGCGTGAAAAGGCGCGCCTCAAGGCCGTCGACGAGGAGCTGGCCGAGCTGTCGGCGCGATTCGACGACAATGTGCTCGATGCGACCAACGATTGGGCGCTCTACATCGCCGACAGGAACGAACTGGCCGGCGTGCCCGATACCGTGCTGGCGGACGCGCGCGCCGCGGCCGAAGCCGATGGCAATGCCGGCTGGAAACTCACGCTGCACATGCCGTGCTACCTGCCGGTGCTGAGCTACGCCGACAACCGCGCGCTGCGCGCCACGCTTCATCGCGCCTATGCGACGCGCGCGTCGGACCTCGGCGCGTCGCCGGCATGGGACAACGGTCCGGTGATCCGGCGCCTCCTCGAGTTGCGCCACGAGGCAGCGCGGCTGCTCGGCCACGCGCACTTTGCCGAAGTCTCGCTGGTGCCGAAAATGGCGACGAGCGTCGACGAAGTGCTCGGCTTCCTGCGCGACCTCGTGCGCCGCGTCAGGCCGTACGCCCTGCGCGACTACGCGGAACTCCAGGCGTTCGCCCGGACCGACCTCGGCCTCGCCGAGCTCGCGCCGTGGGACCTCGCCTACGCCTCGGAGCAGCTCAAGGCGAAGCGCTTTGCGTTCTCCGACCAGGAAGTTCGCTGCTACTTTCCGGAGCACAAGGTGCTCGCCGGGCTCTTCCACGTGGTGGAGACGCTCTATGGCATCGCGATCCGCGAAAGCCGGGCGCCGAAGTGGCAGGAGGACGTGCGCTTCTTCGATGTCAACGACGCGTCGGGCACGCTGATCGGCCAGTTCTACCTCGACAACTACGCGCGGCCGGGCAAGCAGGGCGGCGCGTGGCAGGACGACGCCGTCAATCGCCGCCGCGCGGGCGCGCACCTCCAGCTTCCGGTCGCATTCCTCACCTGCAACCTGTCGGCATCGACCGCCGGCCGGCCCGCGACGTTCACGCACGACGAAGTGATCACGCTCTTCCACGAATTCGGCCACGGCCTGCACCAGCTGCTGACGCGCGTGGAGGTGGCGGGGGTCTCCGGCATCCAGGGCGTCGAATGGGATGCCGTCGAGCTTCCCAGCCAGTTGATGGAGAATTTCTGCTGGGAATGGAGCGTGCTCGAGCAGATGACGGCGCACGTCGACACCGGCGTGCCGCTGCCGCGCGCAATGTTCGACCGGATGCTCGCGGCGAAGAATTTCCAGAGCGGCCTGGCGACGATCCGCTACCTCGAGCTCGGCCTGTTCGACATGCTGCTGCACTCGGCCCACGACCCCCGCGGCGGCGAGGCGCCGCAGGCCGTGCTCGACGCGGTGCGGCGCGAAGTCGCGGTGGCGCCGCGGGCTGCGTACGACCGCTTCATGCACTCGTTCGTGCACATCTTCGCCGGCGGCTACGCAGCTGGATACTACAGCTATCAATGGGCCGAGGTGCTCTCCGCGGACGCGTATTCGGCATTCGAGGAGGCGGGTGTGCTATCGCCCGCCGCCGGAGCGAAATTCCGCGACGAGGTGCTCGCGCGCGGCGGCAGCCGGGACGCGATGGAATCGTTCGTGGCATTTCGTGGAAGGACACCCCAACTTGACGCGCTTCTGCGGCATAATGGAATGGCTATGCCCCTATGAGAGGTCGCGAAGGAGAAGCCATGGCATGCAAATGCAGGCGAGTAGCGCTGTGCGTCGGCATCGCCGCCGCCGTGATCGCGGCCGGCGCCGCAGCGCAGGCCCAGCAGGTGTTCCGCTACGTCGACAAGGATGGCAAGGTGGTCTACTCGGACCGTGCGCCGCCGTCGGATTCGAAGGACGTCCAGGCGAAGCGGCTGTCCCCCAATTACATCGAGAACAACGACGTCCCGGTCGCGCTGACGCAGGCGACGGAGCGTTTTCCGGTGACGCTCTACACGTTTGCCTGCGGCGTGGTCTGCCAGAACGCGGAGGCCCTGCTCAACCGGCGCGGCGTTCCGTTCACGATCGTGAACGTCGAGGACGCCAAGGGCGCGGACCAGCTGCAGAAGCTGACGGGCGCGCAACAGGCCCCGGTCCTGCAGGTCGGGGACAAGCTGATCGCCAAGGGCTTCAACGAAGCGCGCTGGTCGGCGATGCTCGACGAAGCCGGTTACCCGAAGACCGCGCCGCGCCGCGTCGCGGCGAAGACGCCGACCGAAGCTGCACCGCCCGCAGCCGCGCCGCCCGCGGCCGCGACGGAGGCAGTCGCGATCCCCGGCGGCGGCTACCCGAAGCAATAGCGACGGCTTCGCGCCGCCGCGTGCCGCCACCGGTGGCGCCCATGTTCCGCGGTGCAGCGACGCCGGGGCCAAGGCGCCATAGTCGTTCGTCCACCGAGCAACGGAGCGGCCCGCCTTGAAGCTCGCCACCTGGAATGTCAACTCGCTCAACGTGCGCCTGCCGCGCCTGCTGGATTGGCTCGCGGCCGTGCGGCCGGACGTCGTTTGCCTGCAGGAGACCAAGACGGAGGATAGCAAGTTTCCGCGCGCGGACTTCGCCACGGCCGGTTACGCGCCGCACTTTGCCGGACAGCGCACGTACAACGGCGTCGCGCTGATCGTGCGCGACGGCAGCGGGCCCGTGGACGACATCGTGACCGCGCTGCCGGACTTCCCTGACGAACAGAAACGCGTGATCGCGGCGACCGTCGCGGGCATCCGGATCGTCGATTTCTACGTGCCGAACGGCCAGGCGGTCGACTCGGAGAAATACCGGTACAAGCTCGACTGGTGCCGGGCCGCCTCCGCTTTTCTCGCGGGTGAAATGGCGCGCCATCCGGCGCTCGCGGTGGCGGGCGACTTCAACATCGCGCCGGAGGACCGGGATGTTCACGATCCCGATCTATGGCGGGACCAGGTGCTGTGCACCGACCATGAGCGCGCGGTCTTTCGCGACTGGGTCGCGCTGGGCCTCGCGGACAGCTTCCGGCTGTTCGAGCAGCCGGAAAAGACCTTCAGCTGGTGGGACTACCGGCAGCTCGCGTTTCCGAAGAACCGCGGCCTTCGCATCGACCACATCCTGCTGTCCCCGGCACTCGCGGCCCGCTGCACCGGCTGCCGCATCGACCGCAACGCACGCAAGGGCGAACGGCCATCGGACCATGCGCCGGTGATCGTCGAGCTCCAACCCTGAGTTGCAGCGCCGGCCGCGCGGATCTCGGCCGCGCGTCATTCGCCGGCGTTGCCACCTTTCCTCAGCTCCGGCTCGAGCCCGAGCTCCTGGATCTTGCGCGTCAGCGTATTGCGGCCCCAGCCCAGCCGCTGCGCCGCCTCGATGCGATGTCCGCCGGTGTGGGTCAGCGAACGCAGGATCAGCGTGCGCTTGAACTCGCGCAGCAGCCGCTCGCCGACACCCTGCTCGCCGCGCGCGAGTGCCGCCGTCAGTTCACGATCGAGCGCGGTCCGCCAGTCGTTGTCGCTCGTGTCCGCTCCACCCGCGCCGGTCGACACCTCGCGCAGCTCGGCCGGCAGGTCCGCGACGTCGATCCGCTGACCGGGAGCCATCACGGTGATCCAATGACAGATGTTCTCCAGCTGCCGGACGTTGCCGGGGAACGCAAACGCGGTGAGCAATTCCAGCGCGGCGCCGGACAGCAACTTCGGCTCGACGGCGAGCTCGCGCGCGCTCTTCAGCAGGAAGTGGCGGGCGAGCGGCGCGATGTCGTCCTGCCGTTCGCGCAGCGGCGGCAGGCGCAGGCGCACGACGTCGAGGCGATGGAGAAGGTCCTCGCGGAAAAGTCCCTGCCGCACGCGCTCCTCGAGATTCTGGTGCGTCGCCGCGATCACGCGGACATTCGACTTCTGCGGAGCGTGGCCGCCGACGCGGTAATACTCCCCGTCGGCAAGAACGCGCAGCAGACGCACCTGCAAGTCGGGCGGCATGTCGCCGATCTCGTCCAGGAACAACGTGCCGCCTTCGGCCTGCTCGAAGCGGCCGCGGCGCGCGCTCTGGGCTCCGGTGAATGCGCCGCGCTCGTGGCCGAACAGCTCGGACTCCAGCAGGTCCTTCGGTATGGCGGCGGTGTTGATGGCGATGAACGCCCCCGAAGCGCGCGGACTGTGCCGGTGCAGTGCGCGGGCGACGAGCTCCTTTCCGGTGCCCGACTCCCCCGTGATGAGCACCGTCGCGTTCGACTGGGACAGCCGGCCGATCGCGCGAAAGACCTCCTGCATCGCCGGTGCCTGGCCCAGCATTTCCGGAGTGGTGCCCGGCGTGGACTCGACGGGCGGTTGCGCCGGGGCCTCCGCCATCGCGCGGCGGATGAGGGCCACGGCATGGTCGACGTCGAAAGGCTTCGGCAGGTATTCGAAAGCCCCGCCCTGAAATGCCGCCACGGCGCTGTCGAGATCCGAGTACGCGGTCATGATGATCACCGGAAGCCGCGGGAAACGCTCCTTCACCTTGTCGAGGAGCTGGAGTCCCGACTCACCCGGCATCCTGATATCCGACACGAGCACGCAGGGATCATCGGTGCCGAACGCCTGCAGCACTTCGTAGGCCGAAACGAACGACTTGTACGGAATGCCGTCGCGCTCGAGCGCCTTCTCGAGCACCCAGCGAATCGAGCGATCGTCATCGACGATCCAGACCGGTTTCATCGTGACGTTCCTCAGGAGTTGACGCCGACAGGAGCAAGCGTGTTCTTGATCATCGCGGCGGGTCCGGCCTGCGGGGCTCGAGCGGCAGGAGAATCGTGAACACCGTGCGCCCGGGCACGCTGTCGCACTCGATCGCGCCGCCGTGCTGCGCGATGAACGCCTGCGCCAGCGTCAGCCCGAGCCCGGTGCCCCCCTCGCGCCCCGAGACCAGCGGATAGAAAATGCGGTCGCGTATCGCATCGGGAACACCCGGGCCGTTGTCCTCGATCGAGAGTGCCAGCGCGACCCGATGCCGCTTCTTCGCCAGCGTCACGTACCGCGCGACGCGCGTGGTCAGGCGGATCTGCGGGCTGGCGTTGGTCGATTCGAGGGCCTGCGCCGCGTTGCGGACGATGTTGAGCGTCGCCTGCGTGAGCTGCTCCGCATCGGCGTCGAAGTCCGGCAGGCTGATGTCGAAATCGCAGACGATGCCCACGCGCGGAAACTCTGCCTGCACCAGGCTGCGCACGCGCGAAACGATCTCGTGAATGTTCGTGCGCTGGAATGATGGCAGGCGGTGGGGCGTCAGCAACCGGTTGACGAGCGCCTGCAGCCGGTCCGCCTCGCCGATCACCACCTGCGTGTACTCGATCAGCTGCGGCCGGTCGAGCTCGCGCTCGAGCAGTTGCGCGGCGCCGCGGATGCCGCCCAGCGGATTCTTGATCTCGTGCGCAAGGTTCCGGATCAGCTCGCGGTTGGCCTGCTGCTGCTCGTTCAACCGCTCCTCACGGGCGATCTTCAGCTGCTGGTCGATGTGCCGGAACTCGAGCAGCAGCACGGCTGCGCGCGCGTCCACCGGCGACACGGTGCACGTGAGGTGGAGCTTCGCCTTGCCGGCGATGCCGAGCTCGAGCTCCTGCTCGGTGTAGGTCGCGTCGCCGTGCACCGCCTTGTCGATCGCCGCGCAGAGTCCTTGCGCGTCCGCAAAAATCTGCTCGGGTCGATGGCCCACGAGATGCTTCTTCGCGAGCTGGAACAGGTTTTCCGCAGCGGGATTGGCGTAGGTCACGCGACGCGCGGAGTCGAGCATGAGCACCGCGGTCGCCAGCAGCTCGAGGCCGGCGCACGCACCGGCCGAATCTTCGCCGGAGGGAGCGGCAAGAGGTGGCGAGATCACGGTCATGGGCAGTGGCGATGCGGCGGAAACGGCGGCGCCGAGGCCGCAATCGCTACGCAGCAATTTTCACGCCCGCCCGTCGCCCGGGCGCCGCACGGTGCCGTCACTTGACCGCGGCCAGTTCCTTCTTCAGGGCTTCGATGTTCTTCTCGTGCACGGCAACGGACTGGCGCAGCCGTGCGATGCGAGCACGGTATTTCTCGGCGTCCGCTCGCTCTTCCGGCAGCGGCACCGGTGCCCCGTCGGCGTACGCGATGCGCGTCTCGGCAAGCAATTTCTCCTCGGTGGCCAGTTCGTCGGTGAGCACCTTGCGCCGGACGCCATCGCGGCCCTTCTGGGTTTCCGGGTCGACGCGCGGGAAGCCCGCGGGTGTCGGGGCCTTGGGCGTCGCGCGCTCCCCGCTGCCGCCGGGTACGTTGAAATAGGAAAACGCCCCGGACTCGGTCGCGCAGCGGTACGTGTCGCCGGCGAGCCACATCGGCTTGTTGACGCAACCGGACTCCCGGGCCTTTTCGGCGAGCGTCGCGGCCACGGCGCTGGCCATGCAACAGCCGCCAAGGCAGGCGCAAAGCAGCGCGTGCCGTGCAACTTTCACTGCGGCGCCCCGATGAGGATCTCGATTCGGCATGCGCCGCAGTGTATTGAATTATCGTGGACGAGGCAAAGAAGGGGCGGGCCTCGCGGCCAGCCCCTTCTTCAGCCATTGCCTGCAACGGGAGTCGCGTGACGGTGCGACTACAGACTGAAGTACATGTCGTACTCGACCGGGTGCGTCGTCATCCGGAAGCGGGTGACCTCTTCCATCTTGAGCGCGATGTAGGCATCGATCATGTCATCGGTGAACACGCCACCCTTGGTCAGGAACGCGCGGTCACGGTCGAGGTGATCGAGCGCCTCGTCGAGCGACGCGCAGGGATGCGGCACCTTCGCGGCCTCTTCCGGCTCGAGATCGTAGAGGTTCTTGTCCATCGGATCGCCCGGGTGGATCTTGTTCTGCACGCCGTCGAGCCCGGCCATCAGCATCGCCGCGAACGCGAGGTACGGATTCGCCGTCGGGTCGGGGAAGCGGACCTCGATGCGGCGGCCCTTCGGATTCGGAACGTACGGAATGCGGATTGCCGCGGACCGATTGCGCGCCGAATACGCCAGGTTGATCGGCGCCTCGAAGCCCGGCACGAGCCGCTTGTAGGAATTGGTACCGGGATTGGTGATCGCGTTCAGCGCCTTCGCGTGCTTGATGACGCCACCGATGTAGTAGAGCGCGAAATCCGACAGCCCCGCATAGCCGTCGCCGGCGAAGAGGTTCTTGCCGTCCTTCCAGACCGACTGGTGGCAGTGCATGCCCGAGCCGTTGTCGCCGACAATGGGCTTAGGCATGAAAGTGGCGGTCTTGCCGTACGCGTGCGCCGTGTTGTGCACGGCGTACTTCAGTATCTGCAGCCAGTCGGCCCGCTTCACGAGCGTCTCGAACTTCGTTCCGATCTCGCATTGACCGGCGTTCGCCACTTCGTGGTGGTGCACCTCGACCTCGACGCCCATCTGCTCGAGCGCGAGGCACATCGCCGACCGGATGTCCTGCAGCGAATCGACCGGCGGGACGGGGAAGTAGCCGCCCTTGACCGTCGGCCGATGACCCATGTTGCCGCCCTCGAACTTCTCGGCCGTCGACCACGCGGCCTCGGACGAGAACACCTTGCAATAGCTCCCCGACATGTCGACCGACCACTCGACCGCGTCGAACACGAAGAATTCCGGCTCGGGGCCGAAATAGGCGGTGTCACCGAGCCCGGTCGACTTGAGGTAGGCATCGGCGCGCTTCGCCAGGGAACGCGGATCGCGCTCGTAGCCCTTGCCGTCCGACGGCTCCACCACGTCGCAGGTGATGTTGAGCGTCGTCTCGTCCATGAACGGGTCGATGTACGCCGCGTTCGGATCCGGCATCAGCAGCATGTCCGACGCCTGGATCCCTTTCCAGCCGGCGATCGACGACCCATCGAAGGCGTGACCGCCTTCGAACTTGTCCATCACGAACTGCTTGGTCGGCACCGAAACGTGCTGTTCCTTGCCACGGGTGTCAGTGAAGCGAAGGTCAACGAACTTGACGTCCTTCTCTTTGAGCATCTTGAGGACGTCGGCGGGGCTGGTCATGCGAGTCTCCTTGTTGGGGCGCGGCTTGGTCTACGGTGCAATGCAAAAACAGCAAACTGGGATTAGCGAGAACTATGCCATATCCCTGCTGGCCTGAAAGCCCCTGCGCGACAAGAAATCGGACCGCCAGCTCACGCATCAGGCGAAATTTTGCACCATGTCGGGGCAGCTAGACCACAAAAATTACCTATTTGGTGCATTAGCTCGGTGTTGCGGCCTGAAGTCCCATGGTGCAACGCACCAAATGATCGGCCTCTCCGATCGAATTCAACGAAGGTCGATCGCACGGCAACGAAGGAATTCACATAACTCTTTGTTAAATTGCAGTTTAGTGATCGTCAATGCGGTCAGGACAATGCACCACATTGGTGCGCCGACAAAACCAGCCGTTGCCGGCGTCTCGGGCCATCAAGGATAGAACATGTAGAGCCGGTAACCCGCCTGCGACGTGGCGCTCGCGTCGATGAAAACCTTGAGCGCGATCTCTCCGTTCGGGGCAATGCCGCCCTCCAGGTCCGCCGTCCCGCCGGCATACTCCGCGGGGGCCAGCGCCCGGCGGACGACAGTGCGGTCTTGCGCGTCGGTCAGAGTCAATTCGAGATGTGGATACGCAAGCGGCCAGCCGGCCCGGTTGCGCACAGTCGCCGTCAGGATCAACAGACCCTTGTGCGCCGGATCGGCCTGCAGATCGGATGCTTCGATCGAAAGGTGGGCCATCGCTGCATCTCGCAACGGCCTCACCGCACATCCGGCCACAGCGCAAAGCCGGGTAAACGCGGGACGGCTGGCGGGCCAGAAAGTCGCCATCGCATCCCGGAAATGAAATGCTGCCTGCCCGATGACCAGCAGCACGAGCAGGGCAATCGCGACCGCGTAGGCAACCGTGCGCGCCCGCCCCGGCTTTGTGCTCGCCGGGGGCGCAAAGCGATCTTCCTGCGCCGCCAGGACCGCGACGGCGCCAGCCAGGCGCGTCGAGGCTGACTCCGCTGACTCCGTTACCTCCGCGGTCTCTGCCGTTTTCGCCGTCTCCGCAGAGGTCGCCAACCCCTGCGCGTCGCGTGGCGTCGACAAGGGCGAATCCGGTGCCGCCTCGCCGATCGGTGCCGCATCCTCGCCAGGCCGCGAGGTTGGCGCCAGCGAAACCAGCCGGGCAACGCCGTCGAACACCGTCTTGCACTGGCCGCAGCGAACCTGCCCGGCGCGCGCCGCCAGTTGCTCCGCGGTGACGCGAAACACGGTCGCGCAACCGGGGCAGCGCGTATATTTTTCTTCGGGCATCGGAGGTGGCGCGAAGCGGGTTGCAGGTCGCGGGCGGAGCCAATCTCTACGCCGTCAGCGGACGACGTTCTCGTCCCGGCGCGCTCCTGCCAACGCGACCCAGCCATCGTCACTGTCGCAGATCGCGATATTAAACCACCGCCGGTAGGCAGTGATGACCGCGGCGGCCTGCGCATCCAGTATTCCCGACAGGACGATGCGCCCGCCCAGACGGACACGTCGCGCGAGCGCCGGCGCCAGCAACACGAGCGGATTCGCCAGGATGTTGGCAACGACGACATCGAACGGAATCCGCTCTCCCCGGAGCCGATCGACCGTGAGGAACGCCGCCTCGACACCATTGCGCTGCGCATTGGCGCGACTCGCGCTGAGCGCCTGCGGGTCGACGTCGGTGCCGACGACACGCGCGGCGCCCAGCCGACAGGCGGCGATTGCGAGGATGCCCGAGCCGCAGCCGTAATCGAGAACCGTCTCGCCCGCGCGCAGCTCGCGCGCGAGCCACCTCAAGCACAGGCGAGTCGTCGGATGCGAACCCGTGCCGAACGCGAGTCCCGGATCGAGCGCGAGATTGATCGCCGCGGGGTCGATGGGCTCGCACCACGACGGAACGATCCAGAGCGCCTCGGTGATCCTGAGCGGGGTGAATTGTGCCTGCGTCGCGCGCACCCAATCCTGCTCGGGCACGCTGAAAGTCTCGTGCGGCGGCAGCACCTTGCCCGACGCGGCCAATGCGGCCAGCGCGGCCGCCAGATTGGTCGCGGCCGAGAACAGCACCGTCAACCGGCTCACCGGCCAGATGGTCGTCACTGCCAGACCAGGCTCATCGTACAGGGGCGTCTCGGCCGGCGTTTCGGCGCGTGCGTCGGCGATGTCGACCGAGAGCGCGCCGGAGTTCATCAGCGCGTCCGCCCAGACTTCGGCAGCGTCGGCGTCAATGTCGAAGCGCAGGGCGATGTAGCTCATGGGGAAAGGACGGTCCTGTCGGGCTGTCGGCGGACCGCCTGCATGAGCGGGGGCGGATGCGCCTGTTGGCACGCCGTTGCCGGGCGGCCGGTCTCGCAACAGGCTTATCCAGAACCGTTCCTAGCCCACCTGCTTGCGTTTCGCGAGTTTCTCTTCGAGGTAGTGGATCGACGCCCCGCCGCGCAGGAACTTCTCGTCGAGCAGAAGCTCCTGGTGCAGCGGGATGTTCGTCTTGATCCCTTCGACCACCATTTCGGACAGGGCGATGCGCATCCGCGCGATCGCCTGCTCGCGCGTGTCGCCGAAGGCGATGACCTTGCCGATCATCGAATCGTAGTACGGAGGAACGAAATAGTTGTGATAGACGTGCGAATCGACGCGGATGCCGGGGCCACCCGGCGCGTGGTACGACGTGATGCGCCCCGGCGACGGGACGAACGTGTAGGGATCCTCGGCGTTGATCCGGCACTCGATCGCGTGGCCGCGCCGCACGATGTCGCGCTGGCGGAAGCGCAGCTTCTGGCCCGCGGCGACCCGGATCTGCTCCTGCACGAGATCGATCCCGGTCGTGAGCTCGGTGACCGGATGCTCGACCTGGATGCGCGTGTTCATCTCGATGAAGAAGAACTCGTCGTCCTGGTACAGGAACTCGAACGTGCCGGCGCCGCGATACCCGATCTTGCGGCAGGCATCGGCGCAGCGCTCGCCGATGCGCGTCAGCGCGCGCGCGGAAAGCCCGGGCGCCGGCGCCTCCTCGATGATCTTCTGATGGCGGCGCTGCATCGAGCAGTCGCGCTCGAACAGGTATACGGCGTTCTTGTGCTCGTCGGCCAGCACCTGGATCTCGATATGCCGCGGGTTGCCGAGGAACTTCTCCATGTAGACCACCGGATTGCCGAAGGCGGCCTGCGCCTCCGCGCGGGTCAGCGACACGGCGGATATGAGCGCCGCTTCCGTGTGCACGACGCGCATTCCTCGACCGCCGCCGCCGCCCGAGGCCTTGATGATCACCGGGTAGCCTATCGATCGCGCAATCTTCACGACTTCCTTCGGGTCCTCCGGGATCGCGCCTTCGAATCCCGGCACGCAGGGGACGCCGGCCTTGATCATGGCCGACTTGGCGCTGATCTTGTCGCCCATCAGCCGGATCGTGTCGGCCCGCGGCCCGATGAAGACGAAGCCCGAGCGCTCGACCTTTTCGGCGAAATCCGCGTTTTCGGACAGAAATCCGTAGCCCGGGTGAATCGCCTGGGCGTCGGTGACTTCCGCCGCCGCGATGATCGCCGGCACGTTGAGGTAGCTCGCTGCGGATGCGGGCGGGCCGATGCACACGGATTCATCGGCAAGGCGCACGTACTTCGCCTCGCGGTCGGCCTCGGAGTGAACCATGACCGTCCGGATGCCAAGCTCGCGGCAGGCACGCTGGATGCGCAGGGCGATCTCGCCGCGATTGGCGATAAGAATCTTTCCGAACAGCTGGTTCGGATTCTTGGCCACGATGGGCGACGACGGGGGACGCAGGGGCGGCAAATCAGGCGATCACGACGAGCGGCTGTCCGAACTCCACGGGCTGCCCGTTCTCGGCGAGCACCTGCTTGACGACGCCACTCTTGTCGGACTCGATCTCGTTCATCAGCTTCATGGCTTCGATGATGCAAAGGGTATCGCCGACCTCCACGGAATCGCCGACTTCGACGAAGGGCTTCGCGCCCGGGGAAGCCGCGCGATAGAAGGTTCCGACCATCGGGCTCTTGACCTGATGACCCTCCGGTTCTGCCGGTTCGCTGGGCTCGGGCGCCGCTGCCACGGCCCCCGCCACTGGGGCCGTCACGGCGGGCGCCGTAACAGGCACGACCGTCGGCGCCGAACCGGAGGCAACGGCTCGAGTGATGCGTACCCGTTCCTCGCCTTCCTGGATCTCGAGTTCCGCGATACCGGAACTCTCTACCAGTTCAATCAGGGTCTTGAGCTTGCGCAGGTCCACGGCGTCACCCGGTCAGTCGCGAGAGCCCGTAGGCCACCGCAAATTCGTAGCCCTGGACTCCCAAGCCGACAATCGTTCCGATCGCCCTGTCGGAGAAAAAGGAAAGGTGCCGGAAGGGCTCCCGTGCGTGGACGTTGGAGAGATGAACCTCCACGTATGGGATGGCTACCGCGGACAACGCATCCCGCAGAGCCACGCTCGTATGGGTGAGGCCGGCCGGGTTGATCACAATGAACCCGACGCGTTCGCTTCTCGCCGCGTGGACGCGGTCGATGAGCGCGCCCTCGTGATTGCTCTGGAAGGCCGTGAGGGTGACCCCTGCTGCCCGGGCCTGGCGCACCAGCCCGGCATCGATCTCGGTGAGCGATCTGCCCCCGTAGATCTCGGGTTCGCGCGAGCCCAGCAGATTCAGGTTCGGGCCGTGCAGGACCAGGATCGACGCAGGGCCGGGGCCCTTTGCGCGTTGGGCGCGGGGCACCGCGTTGCGTGGACGGAGTGCCATCGGTGGGAGCCTACCGTGTTATGCCGAATCCCGAGTTTGGCCTATATTGGGGTAAATTGTCCAGCAATGACGCAAGATCGACGCAATGGGATCGCGAGCTGCCCGCCGCCGCTCTCTGCGCGAATGCAGGACCGGCGTGGTACTGGATAGACTGGCTGCTTTGGAAGATCGATGCTTCTCTTGAGAATGGTACTTAGTCTATTTTGGTGAATTTTAAATACAATTAAGTCCATTATCAAAGCAGTTGGCTGACTATAGTCTTAAGTTGCGCATCCTTGATCGGTCCAAGTTGGGTATGGCTGATGCGCCCGGCACGGTCGACGATGATGGTGAACGGAAGGGCGCCCAGACGATTTCCAAAGGTGCGCGACAGCTCGATGGCGCCATACCCTCCGATCAGCACCGGGTAATTGAGCCCCAGCTCCGCGGCGAAGGCCTCCACCTTTGCCACCTCGTCAATGGCGATGCCGACGAATTGCAGACCTCGTGGGCCGAGTTCCTGCTGCGCCTTCACAAATTCCGGCATCTCTTCGCGGCAGGGCACGCACCAGGTCGCCCAGAAGTTGACGACCAGCACCTTCCCTTTCCATTGGCCGATCGACTGCTCGCGGCCCTTCGCGTCCGGCAAGGCAACCCCGAAAAGCGCTCCGGCTTCCTTGCCGCGCAAGTCGGTGACGTTCCCGCGGTCGGCGAACCCGCCGAAGTACAGGCCCGCGCCCAAGGCGACCACACCGGCCAATGCCATGGCCACCCAGGCAAGGATGCGTCGAGTGGCGAAAGAGCTAGCCATGAATTAAAAGTGAACACTCACACTTGCCGAGCGCCGCTGACAGCAACGAGTAAACGACCCAAGGGTCGGGCACGCCGGGACAGCGCGCGGTGGGCGCTAGTTGAACCAGGATTTCTTCGCCGGCGTTGCCGCCACAGGGGCGCCAGGCCGTCCGCCCGGCGCGGGCAGCGCGACGGTAACACTCTGCACCTGGGGCGGGTAACAAACGCCCGCATCGGCGCATCCCTGTGATTCGGCCTTGACCGTGACCTTGAGACCGGGCTGGGCACCCGCCAGCGGCAACCGGACCGCGAATTGGTCGCGATAGGTTTCGACGGTGCCGAAGAACGGGTCGTCCTTGACCGCGCCCGGCGGGAGCAGCGGGGTCGAGGCGAGCACCGCCGGCTCGACGGCGAATTTCATCTTCTCGCGGTAAAGATAGTATCCGCGCGCGATCGCAAATCGAACTTCGACGGACTTCTCGTCGATCGCCTGGACGCTCAACGCGAACGCGCGCTCCGGTTCCAGCAGCTTGGGTTCCGCCGCAGCAGCGCTGGAACAGAATGCCAACGCCAACAGGGCGCCGGTCAAAATGCCGGCGATCGGGGATTTCAACATCCGCTCGGCTGCCGACCCGACCCGCCGGCAGCCTGCCGTGAGCGAATCACGTTCTCGACCTCGGCGCAGCGACCCGCGCGCGTCCTGACCGCCACCGGGGATCTCCTGCGCTGTTTCCCGTGGTTTCGATTTGGCCGCGCCAGTGATAGAGTGATTCGACCGGCGCCCCGACGATGACGCAGGCGGCCAGATGCCCCTCCAGCAGCGATCGGGCGAGGGCAAGCGCCGATGCCCTGTCGGGCATCGGCGTGAGTACGATGATCGCCGCACCGGTCAAGGAGCGCCCCATGCGAGTTGCATTCCTGCTGATTGTACTGGGTTTCCCCGTCCTCGACCTGTACGTGACCGTACGCTTTGCGCGGTGGACCGGCGTGCCGACGTATGCGTGGCTAGGACTGGCCGCCATTGCCGGGCTCTACCTGCTGCGCAACGAGCGCAGCGCCTTCCGCGCCAGCACGGTCGCTGCGATGCACGGCGGGCAGCCACTGCTTCGCGGGCTGCTCGACAGCGGCCGCAAGGTGCTGGCCGGCATGCTCTTCCTGCTCCCCGGGATCCTGAGCGACGTCATGGCCCTCGTGTTGCTCGCGTTGCGGCTGAACCTCGGCCGCGATTTCGCACCGCACGCCGCCACGGCAGGAAATTCCGGTGGCAGCGGCAAAGCAATCGAGGGCGAATTCCGCCGCGTCGACTGAGCAAACACCCCCCACGCTCGCTGCGTGCGGCATTGCCGCATCCCAACTGCCTGGAACCAGCCTTCGGCTGTCCTGCGGCCTTCGGCCTGCTGTTCGCTGTCCTCCGCGGGGGCGCGCAGTGCCCTTCGGACGGCCGGGCGGGCGCTGACGCTATTTCATCCGGTCGAGCACCGTCGGCTCGTCCTTGTCGGCCCGCCGGTAGGCCCAGCGCATCATCACGGCCCCGGCCGCGATCATCGGCAGCGAAAGCCATTGGCCCATCGTGAGGCCAAGCGCCAGATAGCCCAGGAAGCTGTCGGGCTCGCGCGCGTACTCGGCAACGAAGCGGGCGAGCCCGTAGCCGACGAGGAACAGGCCCGACGCCGCCCCCAGCGGGCGCCGCCGGCGCGTATAGACCCACAGCAGCACAAAGAGGGCGAGCCCCTCCAGACCGAACTGGTAGAGCTGCGACGGATGCCGGGGCATGGGACCTGCCGGAGGAAACACCATCGCCCAGGGCAGGTCCGTGACGCGTCCCCAGAGTTCGCCGTTGATGAAGTTGCCGAGCCTGCCGGCGGCAAGGCCCAACGGCACCAGCGGCGCGACGAAATCGGTGACGTCGAGCCACCGTTTCCGGCGCGACCGCGCGAAGAACCACAACGCCACGAGCACCCCAAGAAAGCCGCCGTGGAAACTCATCCCGCCCTGCCAGACGGAAAGGATTTCGAGCGGGTGCGCGAGATAGTAGAGCGGCTTGTAGAACAGCACGTACCCGAGCCGCCCACCGAGTATCACGCCGAAGACGCCGTAGAGCAGCATGTCGTCGACGTCGCGCGGGTGCCAGCCGGTGAGCAGGTTCTGGCGCGCGCGATGCTTGCCCAGCAGGACAAACAGCACGAATCCAACCACGTACATGAGCCCGTACCACCGCACCGCGATGGGCCCGGCATGAAATGCGATCGGATCGAACTCGGGATGGACGAGCATGCCGGAGCGGTGGCGCGTAGCGCCACCTGCTAAAATTGCAACGTCCGATTATACGCAGCACCGCACCGCGAACGCCGTGCCGCATTGGCGCCCGAACACCCACCAACACCTCCGGAGTTCCCCCATGTCGTACAACCGTCGCTCGAGGCTCATCACCCAGGGTGTCGCCCGCTCGCCCAACCGGGCGATGCTGCGCGCCGTTGGCTTCGCCGACGGGGATTTCGACAAGCCGATCGTGGGGGTCGCCAACGGCCACAGCACGATGAATCCGTGCAACGCCGGCATTCAGCCCCTGGTGGACCGCGCCATGGCCGCGCTCACGGCGGCCGGCGCGATGCCGCAGGTGTTCGGCATCCCGACGGTCACCGACGGCATCGGCATGGGCACCGAGGGCATGAAGTACTCGTTGGTCTCGCGCGAAGTCATTGCTGACGCGATCGAGACCTCGGTCAACGGCCAGTGCATGGACGGCGTGCTCGTCGCGGGCGGCTGCGACAAGAACATGCCGGCCGGCGTGATGGCGATGGCACGGATGAACGTCCCCGGCATCTTCGTCTATGCGGGCACGATCAAGCCCGGCCACTGGAAGGGCCAGACCCTTACCATCGTCTCGCCGTTCGAGGCCGTCGGCGCATTCACGGCCGGCAAGATGGCGCAGGAGGATTACGACGGGATCGAGAGGAACGCCTGCCCAAGCGTCGGCGCCTGCGGCGGCATGTACACCGCCAACACCATGTCGTCGTCGTTCGAGGCGCTGGGGATCAGCCTGCTCGGCAGCTCGCAGATGGCTTCCCCGGATGCCGAGAAGGCTGACTCCGCGGCCGAGTCGGCGCGGGTGCTGGTCGAGGCGATCAAACGGGACCTGAAGCCGCGCGACATCATCACCCGGAAGTCGATCGAGAACGCGATCGCGCTGGTGATGGCGACGGGTGGCTCGACCAACGCGGTGCTCCACTACCTCGCCATCGCGTCCGCGGCCGAGGTGCCCTGGACGATCGACGACTTCGAGCGCATCCGCAAGCGTGTGCCGGTGCTGTGCAACCTGAAGCCGTCGGGCGAATATGTGGCCGTCGATTTCCACCGCGCCGGCGGCGTGCCGCAGGTGCTGAAGATGCTGCTCGCGCACGGCCTTCTGCATGGCGATTGCGTCACGATCACCGGCCGCACGATGGCCGAAGAGCTCGCGCACATACCCGCCGAACCGCGCGCCGACCAGGAGGTCATCCGGCCGTGGTCGAATCCGCTGTACGCGCAGGGCCATCTCGCGATCCTGCGCGGCAATCTCGCAACCGAAGGCTGCGTGGCAAAGATCACCGGCCTCAAGCGCCTGTCGATCACCGGACCGGCGCGGGTGTTCGACTCCGAGCCGCAGGTGATGGACGCGATCATGGCCGGGAAGATCAAGGCCGGCGATGTCGTCGTGATCCGTTACGAAGGCCCGAAAGGCGGGCCCGGGATGCAGGAGATGCTCGCCCCCACGTCCGCGTTGATCGGGCAAGGGCTCGGCGAATCCGTCGGCCTCATCACCGACGGTCGTTTTTCGGGCGGGACCTGGGGCATGGTCGTGGGGCACGTCGCCCCCGAGGCCTACGTCGGCGGCACGATCGCGCTGGTCGAGGAAGGCGACTCGATCACGATCGACGCGAACCGGCTGCTGATCCAGCTGAACGTCGGCGATGCCGAACTTGCGCGCCGCCGCGAGGCATGGCGGCCGCCGGCCCCGCGCCACACGCGGGGACTGCTGGCCAAATACCGGCGCCTGGTTTCGACGGCGAGCATCGGCGCCATCACCGACGGGGATGCCTAGCGGCACGGATTGCATCGGCGCCCGAACGGCTCACCCGCTCGCCAGGGCGCCGCGAGACTGGCGACCGGTCAGAGCCCGAGTCGCTGCCAGATCGTCGTCGTAAGCGCCGCCTGATTCAGCGTGTAGAAGTGCAGTCCCGGCGCGCCGCGCGCGAGCAGGCCGTCGGCGAGCTCCGTGACCACATCCAGTCCGAACGCGCGGATCGAAGCGACGTCGTCGCCATAGCCTTCAAGCTGTTTGCGGATCCAGCGCGGGATCTCGGCCCCGCACGCGTCGGAAAAGCGCGCGAGCTTGGAGAAGCTCGAAATCGGCATGATGCCGGGAACGATCGGCACCGCGATGCCCGCACCCCGGCACGCATCGACGAAGTGCCAGTACGCGTCGGGATTGTAGAAGTACTGGGTGATCGCCGAATCGGCGCCGGCGTCGACCTTGTGCTTGAACGCGACGAGATCGTCCTGCGGGCTGCGGGCCTGCGGATGGCATTCCGGGTAGGCGGCAACGTCGATGTGGAACCAGTCGCCCGTCTCGCGGCGAATGAACGCGACGAGCTCGCTCGCGAAACGGAAGTCGCCGGCGTCGCCCGAGCCGGACGGGAGATCGCCGCGCAGCGCGACGACGTGCCGGATGCCCTGCGCCTTGTACTGCGCGAGCACCTCGCCGATCGACGCGCGCGAGCCGCCCACGCACGAGATGTGCGGCGCCGCCTCCATGCCTTCGGCGCGGAACTCGAGCACCGTCGCGAGCGTGCCCTCCCGCGTCGAGCCGCCGGCGCCAAAGGTCACCGAGCAGAACGCCGGCTTCAGCTGCGCGAGTTGCCGCCGCGTCGCGCGGAGTTTCTCGATACCCTCGGGCGTTCGGGGGGGAAAGAACTCGAGGCTGAACAGGCGTGGGGTCGGAGTGGTCATGGGTCGGGGGAACGGTTCGCGTGCGGGCACGGCTTCGCTCAGTCCCGTTTCTGCGGCAGCAGCGCCGAGAGGAGCCACGAAATCAGGCTGTAGACGATCGCGCCGAACACCCCCGACCAGAAACCGCCGACATGGAAGCCTTCCCCGAACGAGCCGACCGCCCAGAACAGGAGACCGTTGATCACGAAGATGAACAGGCCGAGCGTCAGCACGGTCGCGGGCAACGTCAGCAGGATCAGCAGCGGCCGGATCAGCGTGTTGACGAGCCCGAGCGCCAGCGCCGCGATCAGTGCGGCCGTGAAGGAATCCACCTTCACCCAGGGGAATACGTACGGGAGCGCAAGCAGTGCGAGCGCATTGACGAGCCAGACGAGCAGCAGGCGCATGGGTGGATTCTCCGGGGACAGGCGTCAGCGTGGCGCGCCGTCACAGTACGGCTTGAGCGTCGCGTAGAGCGTTGCGTTGACCGGCGCGGGAACATCCGCTGCCGCCGCCATGCGGGCGACGGCGCCGCACAGCCACGGCGCCTCGAGGCGGTTGCCGGCGACGAGATCGTTCAGCATCGAGGATTTCATTTCCGCCGGCAGGCCATCGGTGAATTTCATCAGCTGCGCGACGAAGTCGTCGGCAAGCGCGATCCCCTGCGCGCGTCCCACTGTCCACGCCTCGCGCATCGCGGCTTCGAGCGCGGCGCGCAGGTCGGGGTCGGCACGCAGAACGCCGATCGGCTGCCGCGCGACGCTCGTCAACCCGGAGAACGCCGCCAGGAAGACGAACTTCTCCCACAACGCGCGGCGGATGTCGGCGACGAGCTCCGCGTCGATCCCCGCGCCGGTGCAGGCCGCGAGCAACGCCTCGGCCGCAGGCTGCTGCGCCGGCAACACGGCACCGAAGCGCAATCGCGCCATCGTTCCGGTATGGCCGATGACGCCGGGCTCGGCAATCGTCGCGGCGATCTGCGCTACGCCGCCCAGCACGCGCTCGGCGCCGACGATCGCGCCGATCCGCTCGACGCTGCCGACGCCATTCTGGAACGGGACGACGACGCCGCCGTGCGCGACGAGCGGGCGAATCGCCGCCGCGGCGCTTTCGGTGTCCCAGAGCTTGACGGCGAACAGAACGATGTCGGCCGGCGCCAGCGCCGCCGGGTCGTCCGTCGCCGCAGGGCGGGGCAAATGGACGTCGCCCAATGCGCTGCGCACGTCGAGTCCGCGCTCGCGCATCGCCGCGAGATGCCGGCCGCGCGCGACGAACGCGACGTCATGCCCCGCCTGCGCGAGCCTGGCGCCGAAAGTATCCGCCGACGCCGCCGGCGCCCATCACCACGATGCGCATCGTGCCCCCCTGCGCGCCGGTCAATACCGATACGTCTCGGGCTTGTACGGGCCGTCCGCCTTCACGCCGATATAGCGCGCCTGCCTGTCCGTCAGCGGCGTCAGCATCGCACCCAGTTTCGACAGCTGCAGCCGCGCCACTTTTTCGTCGAGGTGCTTCGGCAGCACGTAGACGCCCACCGGGTACCGGCCGGCGCCGCTCTGCGCGTCGGCCCACAGCTCGATCTGCGCCATCACCTGGTTGGCGAACGACGAGCTCATCACATACGAGGGATGGCCCGTGCCGCAGCCCAGATTCACGAGCCGCCCTTCCGCCAGCAGGATGATCCGCTTGCCGTCCGGGAAAGATGACGTGATCGACCTGCGGCTTGATGTTGTCCCACGGGTATTGCTTCAGCGCGGCGACGTCGATCTCGTTGTCGAAGTGGCCGATGTTGCACACGATCGCATTGTTCTTCATCCGCTTCATGTGCTCGTGCGTGATGACGTCGACATTGCCCGTCGCCGTGACGAAGATGTCGGCCTTGGCGCAGGCGTAGTCCATCGTGACGACGCGATAGCCCTCCATCGCCGCCTGCAAGGCGCAGATCGGGTCGATCTCGGTGATCCACACCTGCGCCGAGAGCGCGCGCAGCGCCTGCGCGCTGCCCTTGCCGACGTCGCCGTAGCCGGCGACGAGCGCCACCTTGCCGGCGACCATCACGTCCGTCGCGCGCTTGATGCCGTCGACCAGCGATTCGCGGCAGCCGTAGAGATTGTCGAACTTCGACTTGGTCACCGAATCGTTGACGTTGATCGCCGGAAAACCGAGGCGGCCTTCCGCGTGCATCTGGTAGAGGCGCTTGACGCCGGTGGTCGTCTCCTCGGTCACGCCCTTGATCGCCGCCTTCAGCGGCGAGTAGAACTGCGGATTCTGCGCGAGCTTCGCCTTGATCGCGGCGAACAGCGCGGTCTCCTCCTCGCTCGCCGGATGGGCGATGCATGCCGGATCGGTTTCGGCCCTCGCCCCGAGGTGCACGAGCAGCGTCGCGTCACCGCCATCGTCGAGGATCATGTTCGGCACGCCGCTCTGGCCGCCGGCGGCCGGCCACTCGAAGATCCGGTGCGTGTAGTCCCAGTACTCGGCGAGCGACTCGCCCTTGTACGCGAACACGGGCGTGCCGCGCGCGGCGATCGCGGCCGCCGCGTGATCCTGTGTCGAATAGATGTTGCACGAGGCCCAGCGCACCTCGGCGCCCAGCGCCTGCAGCGTCTCGATCAGGACGGCGGTCTGGATCGTCATGTGCAGGCTGCCGGCGATGCGCGCCCCGGAGAGCGGCTGCTGCGGGGCGAATTCGTCCCGGATTGCCATCAGACCGGGCATCTCCGTCTCGGCGATCGCGATCTCCTTGCGGCCCCAGTCGGCGAGCGCCAGGTCCGCGACCTTGAAGTCGGCAAAGCTCGGATGTTGCGCCCCCACGCTTGCGGCTGTCGCCGCTGCGCTGCCCCCCGAGGGGGAGCAATTCGCGCCTTGGGGCGGCCCTGCGGCGCTCATGGTTTCGGTTGCTGCGTTCATCGGTCACTCCATCGTTGGCGACCGCGCGGCAGGGAGAGGCGCGAAACGCACTCGTCACCCCGTGCGCGGGCACGGTTCAACGAGCGCGGTTGCAAAGGGCAGGTACCCCGAGCCTGGCAGGATGCGCGCGTTTGCCGCGCCTTCCTGTTGCAACGCTCCTCGGGGAGAGGGCGGAATTCTAACCCGGGAGATCGCCGGCCGTCGACTCCTCGCGCAACAGCGCGTTGACGAGGGTCGATTCGCGCTTGTAGAAGCCTTCCGTATGGAAGGTTTCCGGCATCCGGTACAGCTCGTAGTCGAGGTGATGGCAGAGTTCGTGGATCAGCGTGCGCAGGAACGTCTTGAACGCTACCACGTCCTTGCGCGCCGCGGTGCGCATCCAGACCGTGATGCGCGCCGGCTTTCCCGCGTCGTCGGGCTCGTACAGGCCGTGCAGCTCGCCGCTGCCGTCGGCCGGGCGCTGCGCGAGGACCCGACCGCGGATCGGCGGAACGCGATAGCCCGCCACCAGCGCGTCGAGGAGATCCTGGCTTGCCGCCTGCACCGCGGTGCGGTCGTCCCGGGCGAGACTCGCACGAAGGCGCGCGATCCGCGCCCCGGCACCAACCCCTTGCGGGAGGTCGAGCGTTTCGATCGCGTCGCTTTGCCGATAGATTCGCTGGCGTGCGGCAGAAAGCCTGGCGTAGTAGGCGAAGGGCATGGCCAGTCGGGGTCGAAGGGGCCCGCTTCGGTTCGCGCCGGAAACAGGTCGCGATCGACCCGGCCGGCGCGCGTCGTCGGGACGGGCTGGAAATCCCGGGCGCAGCACCCCATATTATGGTTCCGATCGTCGATCCTTGGAGGTCTGCCATGAACATGGCCGAGCAGCGCGCAATTCTGACCCTCTGCCTGATGGCGGCTTTCGCCGACGGCGGGAATTCCGAGCGCGAGCGCGCGGAGATCAAGCGCATTGCCGACACGCTGGGCGCCGACGGCGCGCTCGACGTGTCCGCGATCTATCAGGAGGTCCTCCTGCACAAGCCGGACCTGGCAGCGGTCGCCGCGGCGATCGCGCAGCCGAACGAACGGCAATTCGCGTACGAAATGGCCGTCTGCGTCTGTGACGCCGACGGCGCCACGTCGCCTGCCGAGCGCGAGTTCCTGGGGCGGCTCGCGCAGGCGCTGGGGCTCGATGCGGGCGCCGCCCAGGCTTTCACGCGGCAGGCGGACGCCCTGACCGGTGCACCGCTCGAAGGGACTGCGCTCGACGGCGCGATCGTGGGGGCGGTGCCGGCCAGCGCCGCCGACCTCGACGGAATGATCCTCAACTATTCGATTCTCAACGGGGCGCTGGAGCTGCTGCCGCAGTCGCTGGCGTCGATGGCCATCATCCCGCTGCAGATGAAGATGGTTTACCGGGTCGGCAAGGCGCACGGCTTCGACCTCGATCGCGGCCACATCAAGGACCTGCTGGCGACGATGGGCGTCGGCCTCACGTCGCAGTACGTCGAGCAGATCGGCCGCAAACTGCTCGGCGGGTTGCTGGGCAAGATCGGCGGCGGACTCCTGGGCGGCGTGGGCAGCGCGACGACCGGCGCCGCCTTCTCCTTCGCCTCCACCTACGCGCTGGGCCACGTCGCGAAGCGCTACTACGCCGGCGGCCGCACGATCGACGCGGCAGGGCTGCAGCAGGCCTTCACGGCCATGCTGGGCGAGGCGAAGCAGCTGCAGGGCAAGTACACCGGCCAGATCGCCGAGCAGGCGCGCACGCTCGACGTGAACAAGCTGCTGTCGGCGGTGCGCAGTCCCTAGGTTTCCGCCGGCGGCCGAATGGTCTGGGGGGTCGCCTCCAGCCACAGGCTTTCCCCGTTCTTCGGCTTGTGGTGCAGCATCGCGCTCCGTGGCAGGCCCCTGACCTCGCGGGTCAGCACGTCCATGGCCCAGCCATGGGTGACGGCGAGGACGCGCTCGCCGGGCCTCTGCCGCGCGATGTCCCGCACGCCGTCGAGCACGCGGGTCGCGCACTCGTCCATCGACTCTCCCTGCTCGAATTGCGTGTTCGGATTTCGCTTGACGATGTGCTCCAGCAGCGACGGGTTGAGCTCCGCCAGCTCGACTTTCGGGATGCCCTGGATGACGCCGAAATTCCGCTCCTTGAGGCCGTCATGGCGCGTAGGCGGCGGCAGTCGCAGCAGCGCAGCGATGATTTCCGCAGTCTCGCAGGCCCTGCTCAGCGGACTCGTGTAGACGCAGGCGAAACCCGAATCCGCGAACGTCCCCGCCAGCTCGCGCGCCTGCACTCGCCCGCGTTTGTTGATCGGCACATCGAGCCACCCTTGCAGAACGCCCGTGGTGTTCCAATCGGTCTCGCCGTGCCGAACGACGCAAATCAGGGTTGGACTGCTCATGCGCTATGCCCCACGACGACCACAAACGCGAAGGGCCGCGTCGCGGCCCTTCGGATCGTGCAGCGCGCCTGGCGCCGTAAAGAAGGGTTTCAGGCCTTCTTGATTTTCTCGAGCATCTTGAAAACGCCCTTCGTCGAGCCGACGAAAAGACGCTTGTACGCCTTGCCCAGGCAACGACGCTCGAGGGTATTGCGGCGGGTTCGGGTTCTTTCGGCCATGGGGTTCTCCTTCTGCCAATTTGAATTCGCACATCCGTGCGGCGGTCGCCCGGCCGACGGAGGAAAGTCTTGTATTCTACCCCGCTTCCGCCGTGCTCCGGAAGGAAATCCGCCGTCACGCGCCGAGCGCGGCATTCCGCTCGCGCCGATCCGGAAGCTGCCGCCGCGAAGGGAGTGTCAGCGCTGCCCGGCGCGCAACTCGCCGAAGATGCCCGCGGTCTCCTTCGTCAGCGCCCGCCAGTAGGGCGGCGGGCCCGCCACCTTCCCGCCAAGGGCCGCTGCGGCGCGCCACGGCCAGCGCGGGTCGCGCAGGAAGGCGCGGGCGAGCGCGACCATGTCCGCGTCGCCCGCCGCGATGATGGCGTCGGCATGCTCGGGCTCGGTGATGAGACCCACGGCCATCGTCACGATTCCGGTCGCGCGCCGGATCTCCCGCGCAAAGGGCACGTGGATGCCCGGGGCCGGCGCAGGTATTCGCTGTGCCGGCGAAACTCCGCCGCTCGACACGTCCAGCCAGTCGCAGCCGCGCGCCTTGAGCCGGCGCGCGAGCTCGACGGCGTCTTCCGGAGCCCAGCCCCCTTCGACCCAGTCGGTCGCCGACACCCGCACGCCCAGCGGCCGATCGGCCGGCCAGACGGCGCGTACCGCATCGAAGACTTCCAGCGGAAAACGGACGCGATTGTCGAACGTGCCGCCGTACGCGTCGTCGCGACGGTTCGCGAGCGGCGACAGGAACTGGTGCAGCAGATAGCCGTGCGCCATGTGCAGCTCGATGGCGTCGATTCCGCAACGCTCGGCGCGCCTTGCCGACGCCACGAAGGCGGCGCGGACCGCCGCGAGCCCGGCGGCATCGAGTGCGATCGGTGCGCTCTCCCCCTCGGCGTGCGGGACGGCCGATGGCGCCACCGGCGTCCAGCCCCCGCGCTCGGGAGGAACGAGCATGCCGCCCTCCCACGGTCGCGCCGAGGAGCCCTTGCGGCCGGCATGCGCGAGCTGGATCGCGACCGGCATCGGCGGGGCCTGCCGGCGTGCGCGGGCGAGCGCGGTGGCGAGCGCGGTTTCGGTGGCGTCGTCGTAGAGCCCGACGCAGCCCGGGGTGATCCGCCCTTCCGCGCTGACCGCGGTGGCTTCGATCGTGAACATGCCCGCGCCCGACAGCAGCATCTGCCCCCAGTGGATCAGGTGCCAGTCGGTCGCGCAGCCCTCGTCCGCCGAGTACTGGCACATCGGAGAAACAACGATGCGATTGGGCAGCGCGGCGCCGCGCAGCGCTATGGGATCGAACAGATGCATGCGTGTGCTCCCGGCAGCAGGCGACCCGGGCGCCGCGCGCGTCCGGTAGCGCGAACGATCAGATTCCCGCCGCCGCTTTCAGCGCTTCGGCCTTGTCGGTCGCTTCCCAGGTGAACTCGGGCTCGTCGCGGCCGAAATGACCGTACGCCGCGGTCTTCGAGTAGATCGGACGCAGGAGGTCGAGCATCCGGATGATGCCCTTCGGCCGCAGATCGAAGTGGGCGTTGACGAGGCCGGCGATCTTTTCGTCGGAAATCCGGCCGGTGCCCTCGGTGTAGACGGTCACATTGATCGGGCGCGCGACGCCGATCGCGTACGAGAGTTGCACCTGGCACTGGGTCGCGATGCCGGCCGCGACGATGTTCTTCGCCACGTAGCGCGCGGCGTACGCCGCCGAGCGGTCCACCTTCGACGGATCCTTGCCCGAGAACGCGCCGCCGCCGTGCGGGGCCGCGCCGCCGTAGGTGTCGACGATGATCTTCCGTCCGGTGAGACCCGCGTCGCCGTGCGGCCCGCCGATTTCGAACCGGCCCGTGGGATTCACGAGATACTTGGTGCCCACCAGCATGGCTGCCGGCAGCACCGGCTTGATGATCTCGTCGATCACCGCCTCCGCCAGCGCCGCCTGCTTCTCGTTCATGCTTGGATGGTGTTGCGTCGAGAGCACGACGGTGTCGATCGCAACCGGCTTGCCGTCGACGTAGCGCACCGTGACCTGGGACTTGGCGTCCGGCCGCAGCCAAGGCAGGCGGCCGTCCTTCCTGACCTCGCTCTGCCGCTGCACGAGCCGATGCGCGTAGTAGATCGGAAACGGCATCAGCGAAGGCGTTTCGTCGCAGGCATAGCCGAACATCAGGCCCTGGTCGCCGGCGCCCTGGTTCAGGTACTCGTCGGAAGCATGGTCGACGCCGCGGGCGATGTCGGGGGACTGCCGTCCATAGCACACCATCACCGCGCAGCCATCCGCGTCGAACCGCAGCTCGGGGTCGTTGTAGCCGATCCGGCGGACCATGGCGCGCGCGATTTGCGCGTAATCGTGCTTGACGGCCGTGGTGATTTCACCGCTGAGGACGACAAGGCCGGTGGACACCAGCGTTTCCGCGGCCACGCGCGCGGTCGGATCTTGCTCTAGAATCGCATCCAGCACCGCATCGGAAATCTGGTCGGCGACCTTGTCCGGGTGGCCCTCCGACACCGATTCCGACGTGAACAGAAAATCACTCATTGCCGCTCCTTGCCGCCGTCAGCGCGCGCAGAAGTTCGTCGCGCACAAAAGCTTCGATTCTAGCAGAACCCGTCGTCCGCTCCGCTGCCGCGGCAACCCTTCCGGCCGAAGGGGCGCGCGTGGTGGCGCACACCGCGAAGGCCACGACCGATGACCGGCCGCATTGACGCACCGACAGCCGCCGCCATCGCCGGCGCCGTCGACCACCTGCGCGCGGGCAGGCTCGTCGCGTTCCCGACCGAAACGGTCTACGGCCTCGGCGCCGATGCGGGCAATCCGGACGCCGTGCGCAGGATATTTGCCGCCAAGGGCCGTCCCGCCGACCATCCGGTGATCGTGCACTTGTACGACACAGCAGAGCTGGGGCGGTGGGCGCGCTCGGTGCCCGACGGGGCGAGGAAGCTTGCGGCGACCTTCTGGCCGGGACCATTGACGCTGATCCTGCCGCGCGCGCCCGATGTCTCAGATGTCGTCACCGGCGGCCAGGACAGCGTCGGCCTGCGCGTTCCTGCTCATCCGGTGGCGCGTGCGTTGCTTCGCGCCTTCGGCGGCGGCATCGCCGCCCCGTCAGCCAATCGTTTCGGCCGCATCTCGCCGACGACCGCGCAGCACGTGGCCGACGATCTCGGCGATGCCGCAGCGCAGATACTCGACGGTGGCGCGTGCGCCGTCGGGATCGAGTCCACGATCGTTGCCTTCGTGGGCGATGTTCCCGTGCTGCTCCGGCCGGGCGGGATCGACGTACACGATCTGCATCGCGTGCTTGGACGCACACCGGACGTCGCCGGTGACGCTGCCCCGCGCGCATCGGGAACACTCGCCTCCCATTACGCGCCCAGGACCCCGGCCGATCTGGTCGGCGCCAACGCGTTGCGCGCGGAGATTCTGCAGCTCGGCGCGCGCGACGAATCCATCGCGGTGCTCGCGCGCACGGTCGCGCGGCCCTCGGATTTCCCCGGGGTCTGGCTGCGGGCGCCCGCGGACCCGGCGGCGTTCGCGCACGATCTGTACGCGAACATGCGCACGCTCGACGCCGCGAACGCCGATGTCATCCTGATCGAACAGGTGCCGGACGACGATGGCTGGCTCGCGGTGCGCGACCGCCTGGAACGGGCGACGCGCGGCATGGACGATGACCGCGACTGAGCCCTCGCGTGAAATGGCGGCACGAGCGGTGCTCCGGCTGCGCGACAAGGGCGCCGGGCTGCTACGATGACGCGCTGCGGTGATCAAGAAGACACCTTCGCCATGCCTGCCTCGCGTCCGCCCGTCGTCGTCGTCGCCCCCGATTCCTTCAAGGGCTCGCTCGACGCCCCCGCGGTCTGCGCAGCCGTGGCGCGCGGACTGCGCCGTGTCTGGCCGGACGCCGAGGTCCGCGCCTGCCCGATGGCCGATGGCGGCGAGGGAACGCTGGCTGCGGTGTTGTCGCGCGGCGGCGAGCGGCGGGTGCGCAGCGTCAGCGGCGCCGGCGGGGCGCAACGTGCCGCCGCGTACGGGATCGTCGCCGCACCCGAAGGCACGACCGCGATCATCGAGGTCGCCGAGATCGTGGGCATCACCGACCCCGACGGCATGGCGGTCGCAGTCTCCGCGCGCTCGACCGGCGGCGTAGGCGAGCTCATCGTCGCGCTGCTCGATGCCGGCGTGCGGCGCTTCATGATCGGGCTCGGCGGAAGCAGCACCAATGACGGTGGCGCCGGCATGCTCGCGGCGCTCGGGGTGCGCCTCGTTGCCGACAGTGGCGACGCGGTCGTGCCAACGCCGGCCGGACTGGCGAAACTCGCGTCGGCCGATGCCGGCGGGCTCGACCCGAGGCTTGGCGAGTGCGCGATCACGATCATGTCCGACGTCAACAACCCGCTGTGCGGCGAACGCGGCGCAACGGCGATCTTCGGGCCGCAGAAGGGAGTTCGCGCGGGCGAGGTCGCAGCGATTGATGCGACCCTCGCGCGGTTCGCCGCGCTGGCGGAGCGCGCAGTGGGCAGAAGCGCGGCCGACCGGCCCGGGGCAGGCGCGGCCGGGGGGCTCGGCTTCGCGCTGCAGCTCGTCGGAGGGTCGTTCCGTTCCGGTGCCGAAGTGGTCGCGGACCTGATCAGCCTGGATGCTGCTCTGGCGGGCGCCGATTGGGCGTTCACCGGCGAAGGCCGCACCGATGCCCAGACGCTGTTGCGCAAGGCGCCCTTCGTCGTCGCCGAGCGCGCGCGCGCGGCAGGCGTGCCGATCACGCTGCTGTCGGGCGCGATCGATTCTGCCGCGTTGCCGGAGCTCGCGCGCGTCTTCGACGGTTGCTTCGCGCTGCCCGCCGGGCCGATGACGCTCGCCGACTGCATCGCGCAGGCCGACGTGCTGCTCGCCGACCGCGCCGGACAGATTGCGCGCTTGTGGGCAACCGCGGCCGACGCGGCGACGGCCCGGAACGATTCACGCGCGGCACCGTAGCGGCGCGGACGAGAGGAGGGGACTGCAATGAACGATCGGCCGTTCCGGATCCTGGGACTGCAGCAAATCGCCATCGGCGGACTCGACAAGCAGCGGCTGCGCGCGCTGTGGGTCGACACGCTGGGGATTGAGGCAACCGGCACCTACCGCAGCGCGCGCGAGAACGTGGACGAGGACATCCTCGTGGTCGGCCGCGGTCCGTTCCGGGTCGAGGTGGACCTGATGCAGCCGCTCGACGCCGCGAAGAAACCCGCCGTCCACGATCCGGCGCTGAATCACATCGGGCTGTGGGTGGACGATCTCGCGGCCGCGGTCGCCTGGCTGAGCGCGCAGGGCGTGCGCTTCACCCCCGGCGGGATCCGGAAGGGCGCCGCCGGTCACGACGTGTGCTTCATCCACCCGAAGGGCAACGAGGCGACCCCCCTCGGCGGCGAGGGCGTGCTGATCGAGCTGGTGCAGGCGCCGCCTGAAATAATCGCGGCATTCGCTTAACCTGACGCTGCGCCCGGCGAATCGCCGGCGGAGGTTCGGCCCGGCACCGGCCGCGGCCTTCGCGCCGGCTCGACGCGGGCTACCTGAACTCGAGAATCGGCTGGTCGACCGCAAGGCTGTCGCCCTGCGCCGCGCGCACTTCCTTGACCACGCCGTCGGCTTCCGCGCGCAGCACGTTCTCCATTTTCATCGCCTCGATCACCGCGAGCTTCTCGCCGGCCTTCACTTCCTGGCCGGCCTTCACCGCGAGCTCCGTGAGGAGCCCGGGCATCGGTGACAGCAGGAAGCGCGACAGGTCCGGCTCGGGCTTGTCCGGCATCAACGACAGCAGGTGCGCCGCACGCGCCGTCAGCACCGTGATCTCGGCCTGCGTGCCCCAATGGGTGACCCGGTAGCGCCAGCCGACGCGCTGGATCTGCAGGCAGACGTCCCGGCCGTTCCACCGCCCGCGGAAAATCAGCTCCCCGAGCTTCCAGTCCGAGCGCAGCTCATGGGTTTCGCCTTCGTAGGCGATGGAGCACCCGCCCTCGATCGGCGTCAGCTGCAGCGCGAATCGCTGCGCGCCCATCATCACGACCCAGTCGTGCCCGACGTTTCGCTGGTGGCCGCGCAGCTGCCCCGAGATCCGCACCACGCGCGCGATGTACCGGCGGCGGGCGAGGGCGGCGACGGCGGCCAGCAGCAGCGGATCTTCGTGGACGGCGGTCGCGGCATGGAAACCCTTGGGAAACGCTTCGGCGATGAAGCCGGTGTTGAAGTCGCCGGAGACGAAGCGCGGATGCTGCATCAGCGCCGCCTGGAACGCGATGTTCGACGCGACGCCGCGGATGACGAACGCGTTGAGCGCCTCGCGCATCCGCGCGATCGCCACGTCGCGCGTCGCGCCGTGGCAGATCAGCTTCGCGATCATCGAGTCGTAGTACATCGACACTTCGCCGCCCTCGTACATGCCCGTGTCGACGCGAACCTGCCCGGGAATCTCGGGCGGCGGCACGAACTTGACGACGCGGCCGGAGGACGGCAGGAAGTTGCGGAACGGATCCTCGGCGTTGATCCGGCATTCGATCGCCCAGCCGTTGCGGCGCACGTCCTTCTGCGCAAAGGGCAGCCGCTCGCCGGCCGCGACGCGGATCATCAGCTCGACCAGATCGAGGCCGGTGATCGCCTCGGTGACCGGGTGCTCGACCTGCAGGCGGGTGTTCATCTCGAGGAAATAGAACGACTTGTGCCGGTCGACGACGAACTCGACCGTGCCGGCCGACTGGTACTGCACGGCGCGCGCGAGCTGCACGGCCTGCTCGCCCATCGCGATCCGCGTCGCGTCGTCGAGGAACGGCGACGGCGCCTCCTCGATGACCTTCTGGTGGCGGCGCTGGATCGAGCATTCGCGCTCGTTGAGCCACACGACGTTGCCGTGGGCATCGCCCAGGATCTGGATCTCGATGTGCCGCGGATCC
Source organism: uncultured beta proteobacterium (assembly GCA_963751405.1). GTDB lineage: Bacteria > Pseudomonadota > Gammaproteobacteria > Burkholderiales > Casimicrobiaceae > CAIWHR01. The sequence continues at coordinate 132,478 of CAVVUJ010000038.1, forward strand.
TCGACGAACTTCTCGATGAGCACCCGGTCGTCGCCAAACGCGCTCTTCGCCTCGTTCCTGCAGGAGACGAGGCCCTCGCGACACTGGACGTCGTCGTACGCGACGCGCAAGCCCTTCCCGCCGCCGCCGGCGGAGGCCTTGATCATCACCGGATAGCCGATGCCCTTGGCGATCGCGACGGCCTCCTCGGCCGTGGCGATCGCGCTGTTGTGGCCGGGGATCGTCCGGACCTTCGCCGCCAGCGCGAGCTTCTTCGAGGCGATCTTGTCGCCCATCGCCTCCATCGCGTGGGCCTTCGGGCCGATGAAGACGATGCCTTCCTTCTCGAGCGCCCTGCAGAAGGCCGCGTTCTCGGACAGGAATCCGTATCCCGGGTGGACGGCCTCGGCGCCGGTGTCCTTGCACGCCTTGACGATGCGCTCGATCACGAGATAGCTCTGCGCGGATGGGGGCGGACCGATCGGCACGGCCTCGTCGGCCATCTCGACGTGGCGCGAGTCCTTGTCGGCATCCGAGTAGACGGCCACCGTCCGGATGCCCATGGCCCGCGCGGTCCTGATCACGCGGCAGGCGATTTCACCGCGATTGGCGATGAGGATTTTCTTGAACATGTGGGTGTCCTGTGACCTGTGCGCGTTGCCGGGGCGCGGCTCAGAGCGGGATGTTGCTGTGCTTGCGCCACGGGTTCTCGACCTTCTTGTCGTGCAGCATCGCGAGCGAGCGGCAGATCCGCTTGCGCGTCTCGTGCGGCATGATCACGTCGTCGATGTAGCCGCGGCTGCCGGCGATGAACGGATTGGCGAATTTCTTCCGGTATTCCTCGGTGCGCTCCGCGATCTTCTGCGGATCGCCGATGTCCTTGCGGAAGATGATCTCGACCGCGCCCTTGGGGCCCATCACCGCGATCTCGGCGCTGGGCCAGGCGAAGTTGACGTCCCCGCGCAGGTGCTTGGACGACATGACGTCGTAGGCCCCGCCATACGCCTTGCGCGTGATCACGGTGACCTTGGGCACCGTGCACTCCGCGTAGGCGAAGAGCAGCTTGGCGCCGTGCTTGATGATGCCGCCATATTCCTGCGCGGTGCCGGGCATGAAGCCGGGCACGTCGACGAAAGTGACGAGCGGTATGTTGAACGCGTCGCAGAAACGCACGAAGCGCGCCGCCTTGACCGACGACTTGATGTCGAGGCACCCGGCCAGCACCAGCGGCTGGTTGGCGACGATGCCCACCGTCGAGCCGTCCATGCGCGCGAGTCCCGTCACGATGTTCTTCGCAAAGTCGGGGGCGAGCTCGAAGAACCCGCCTTCGTCGACCACCTTGTAGATCAGTTCCTTGATGTCGTACGGCTTGTTCGGGTTGTCGGGGATCAGCGTGTCGAGCGAGTGATCGAGCCGGTCGGCGGGGTCGTCGGTGGGGACGACCGGCGGCTTGTCGCGGTTGGAGCCGGGCAGGTAGCTGAACAGGGCGCGCACCATCAGCATGGCCTCGACGTCGTTCTCGAACGCGAGATCGGCCACGCCGGACTTCGAGGCGTGGGTCACCGCGCCGCCGAGATCCTCGGCGGTCACTTCCTCGTGGGTGACGGTCTTCACGACCTCGGGTCCGGTCACGAACATGTAGGAGCTGTCCTTCACCATGAAGATGAAGTCGGTCATCGCCGGCGAGTACACGGCACCGCCCGCGCACGGGCCCATGATCACCGATATCTGCGGGACCACGCCCGAGGCCATCACATTGCGCTGGAACACCTCGGCGTAACCGCCCAGCGATGCCACGCCTTCCTGGATCCGCGCGCCGCCGGAATCGTTGAGCCCGATCACCGGCGCGCCGACTTTCATCGCGTGGTCCATGATCTTGCAGATCTTTTCGGCATGCGCCTCCGACAGCGCGCCGCCGAAGACGGTGAAGTCCTGGCTGTAGACGAAGACCAGCCGGCCGTTGATCGTGCCGTAGCCGATGACCACACCGTCACCGGGAATCTTCTGGTCCGCCATGCCGAAGTCGTGGCAGCGGTGCTCGACGAACATGTCCCATTCCTCGAAGCTCGCCGGGTCGAGCAGGAGCTCGAGGCGTTCGCGCGCCGTCAGCTTGCCCTTGGCGTGCTGCGCGTCGATGCGCTTCTGGCCGCCACCCAGCCGCGCGGCGGCGCGCTGGTTTTCGAGCTCGCGGATGATCTCGTGCATGCGTGGACTCCCCGATGAAAGTGTTGTGCGCGTGGATGCGGGCCCGGTCGGTGGCGAGTCCGCTTCAGTCGCTCCGCGCGCGGGCGAGCAGGCGCTCGGCCGCCATCGCCGGCGTCAGGTGGCCGGCGGCGACGGCGTCGAGTGTTGCCGGCAGCAGCGCGCCGACGCCCGGGTGCGCGCGGAAATCGGCGCGCAGCCGGGCGTCGATCAATGTCCACATCCAGTCGAGCGCCTGGCCGCGGCGGCGGGCGGCGAACTCGCCGGTCGATTGCATCGTGTCGCGGTAGCGCAGGACCTCGCCCCAGAACGCCGCGATGCCGTCGCCTTTCAGCCCCGACAGCGCGAGCACCGGCGGCTGCCAGTTGGGCGACGAGGGGCGCACGAGCGCGAGCGCGTTCAGAATCGTGTGCTGCGCGGTCCGGGCAAGCTGCGGATCGAGGTCGGCCTTGTTGATCACGATCAGGTCGGCGAGCTCGACGATGCCCTTCTTGATCGCCTGCAGATCGTCGCCCGCGTTCGGCAGCTGCAGCAGCACCATCATGTCGGTCATCCGCACCACCGCGGTTTCCGACTGGCCGACGCCGACGGTCTCGACGATGATCACGTCGAACCCGGCCGCCTCGCACACCAGCAGCGCCTCGCGCGTGCGCGCCGCCACGCCGCCCAGCGAGCCGCTCGTGGGGGACGGCCGGATGAATGCCTGCGGCGCGCGCGACAGCTCCTCCATCCGCGTCTTGTCGGCGAGGATCGAGCCGCCCGTGACGGTGCTCGACGGGTCGACCGCGAGCACGGCGACCCGGTGCCCTTCCTTGATCAGATACAGGCCGAGGGTTTCGATGAACGTCGACTTGCCCACGCCCGGCGCGCCGCTGATGCCGATGCGGATCGAGCGGCCCGTGTGCGGCAGCAGCGCCTCCAGCACGGCCTGGCCGCGCGCCTGGTGATCGCGGCGCGTGGATTCGATCAGCGTGATGGCCTTGGCGAGCGCACGGCGCTCGCCGCTCCGTATGCCCGCCACCAGCATTCGATCGGCGGCGCCGAGCGCATGCTCCGCGCCCGGACTGCCGCCGATTTTCGTGGCGGCGCGGTTCATCGGCAAGCGCCGGCGCGCGCCGTCTGCGGCACGCGCCGCGGCACGCCGCGTCGCGCATCACGCCGCCCGCTTCGCCCGCGTCGCGCGGATCGCGGCGAGCACTTCCTTCGCCGCCGCGCTGATCACGGTGCCCGGGCCGAACACCGCGGCCACGCCCGCGGCCGCCAGGAATTCGTAGTCCTGCGCCGGAATGACGCCCCCGACGACGACCAGGATGTCCGCGGCGCCCTGCGCCCGCAGCGCCGCGATCATCTGCGGCACCAGCGTCTTGTGGCCGGCGGCGAGCGTGGAAACGCCGACGACGTGGACGTCGTTCTCGATGGCCTGGCGCGCGGCCTCCTCCGGGGTCTGGAACAGCGGCCCGATGTCGACGTCGAAACCCAGGTCGGCGAACGCCGTGGCGATCACCTTGGCGCCGCGGTCGTGGCCGTCCTGGCCGAGCTTCGCCACCATCAGCCGCGGCCGGCGCCCCTCCTCCTCGGCGAACCGGGCGACGTCCCGCTGCAGATCCTGCCACGCGCCGTCGTTCTCGAACGCCGCGCCGTAGACACCCGACACGCTCTCGGTGCGCGCCCGGTAGCGGCCGTACACCTTCTCCAGCGCATCGGAGATCTCGCCGACGGTCGCGCGCACGCGCACGGCCCTGATCGCGAGGTCGAGCAGATTGCCGGTTCCCGCGCGCGCGGCCCCGGTCAGCGCATCCAGCGCGGCCGCCACGGCGCCTGCGTCGCGACGGGCGCGCACTTCCGCCAGCCGCTTCAGCTGCGCTTCGCGCACGGCGGTGTTGTCGATCTCGCGGGTGGCGATCGGGGCCTCGGCATCGAGCCGGTACTTGTTGACCCCGACGATGACGTCCTCGCCGCGGTCGATGCGCGCCTGCTTCGCCGCCGCGCACTGCTCGATGCGCAGCTTCGCCCAGCCGCTCTCGACCGCCTTGGTCATGCCGCCCATCGCCTCGACTTCCTCGATGATCGCCCATGCCGCGTCGGCCATGTCCTGGGTGAGCTTTTCCATCAGGTAGGAGCCGGCCCACGGGTCGATCACGTTGCCGATGTGGGTCTCTTCCTGAATCACCAGCTGCGTGTTGCGGGCGATGCGGGCGGAGAAGTCGGTCGGCAGCGCGATCGCCTCGTCGAACGAGTTCGTGTGCAGCGACTGCGTGCCGCCGAACACCGCCGCCAGCGCCTCGATCGTGGTGCGCACGACGTTGTTGTAGGGATCCTGCTCGGTGAGCGACCAGCCGGACGTCTGGCAGTGCGTCCGCAGCAGCATCGACTTCTGCTGCTTCGGCGCGAACTCCTGCATGATGCGCCACCACAGCAGGCGCGCGGCGCGCAGCTTGGCGATCTCCAGATAGAAGTTCATGCCGATGGCGAAGAAGAACGACAGCCGGCCGGCGAACGCGTCGACGTCCATGCCGGTCGCCAGGGCGGTGCGCACGTATTCCTTGCCGTCGGCGAGCGTCAGCGCCAGCTCCAGCGCCTGCGTCGCGCCCGCCTCCTGCATGTGGTAGCCGGAGATGGAGATCGAGTTGAACTTCGGCATGTGCCGCGTCGTGTACCCGATGATGTCGCCGATGATCCGCATCGACGGCGCCGGCGGGTAGATGTACGTGTTGCGGACCACGAACTCCTTGAGGATGTCGTTCTGGATCGTCCCGGCGAGCTGCTCCTGCCGCACGCCCTGCTCCTCGGCGGCGACGATGTAGCCGGCGAGCACCGGCAGCACCGCGCCGTTCATCGTCATCGACACCGACACCCGGTCGAGCGGGATGCCGTCGAACAGGATCTTCATGTCCTCGACGGAATCGATCGCCACGCCGGCCTTGCCGACGTCGCCGACCACGCGGGGGTGGTCGGAGTCGTAGCCGCGATGGGTGGCCAGATCGAAGGCCACCGACACGCCCTGGCCGCCGCCGTCGAGGTTGCGCCGGTAGAACGCATTCGATTCCTCGGCGGTGGAAAAGCCGGCGTACTGGCGGATCGTCCATGGCCGCTGCGCGTACATCGTCGGTTGCGGGCCGCGGACGAACGGCGCGAACCCGGGCAGCGTGTCGGCGTAGGGGAGGTTCCGGGTGTCGGCCGCCGTATACAGCGGCTTGACCGGAATGCCTTCCGGCGTGTGCCATACCAGGCTGTCGACCGGCTGGCCGCGCAGCGCCTTCACGGCGGCCGCGCGCCACGCCTCGTAGTCGGCGCCTTCGCTCTTTGCCATGCTCAACCCCCCTCTTCGGCCGCCGCCGGTCGATCGGCCGGTCGCCACGTCGGCCATTGCGGGCTTGGCGCGGACGATGGCATCAAGGGCGAATTTTACACCCGCCGGCCCGTCGGCCGCCGTCCAGGCGGCGCCGCGAGGGCGCGCTTCGTCACTTGCCGAGGTAGTGGTTCGGCAGCCAGGTCGCGATTTCCGGCGCGAAGCACAACAGCACGATCGCGATCGCCATCAAGGCAAGGAACGGCAACACGCCCCACACGATCTTCCGCAGTGGTATGTCCGGCGCGATGCCGTTGATCACGAACAGGTTCAGTCCGACCGGCGGGTGGATCAGCCCCATCTCCATCAGCACCGTCATGATGACGCCGAACCAGATCAGGTCGAAACCGTGCGCTTTCAGCGCCGGCAGCAGGATCGGCGTGACCATCAGGATGATCGCGACGGGCGGCAGGAAGAATCCCAGCACGATCAGCAGCACGTTGACCCAGAAGAAGAACACCCACTTGGAGAGCGGCAACGCGATCAGCCATTCTGCCGTGCTCTGGGTCACGTGCAGGTGGCTCATCACGTACGTGTAGAGGAAGCTCATCGCGATGATCAGCATCACCATGCAGGACTCGCGCACGGTGCCGCCCAGGATCAGGCGCATGTCCTCCCACCGGTAGCAGCGGTAGATCAGCACGACCATCAGCAGCGACGCCGCCGCGCCGATGCCGGCGACCTCCGAGGGCGTCGCCCACCCGCCATAGAGCGCGACCATGATCAGCGCGATCACCGCGAGGAACGGGAGGAAGCGCGGCAGCGTCTCGAGCCGCTGCGCCCACGTGTAATGCTCGAGCGCGTGCAGCGCCGGCCCGCCGGTGGCCGCGGCGGCGGTCGCGCGCAGCCGGTCGCGCCGGTACTGGAAAATGGTCCACGCGATGAACATCGCGGTGAGCAGCAGGCCGGGACCGACGCCCGCCATGAACAGCTTGCCGATCGACTGCTCGGCGGCGAGCCCGTAGAGGATCAGCGTGAGCGACGGCGGAATCAGGATGCCGAGCGTGCCGCCGGCGGCGATGAGACCCGTCGCCAGCTCCTCCGAATAGCCGCGCGCGCGCATCTGCGGAATGCCGGAGCTGCCGATCGCCGAGCAGGTCGCCGGCGAGCTGCCGCACATCGCCGCGAACACGCTGCAGGCCAGCACGTTGGCGACGCCGAGCCCGCCCGGGACGCGGGAGAGCCAGCGATTGAGCGACGAGTACAGGTCCTCGCCGGCGCGGGACTTGCCGATCGCCGCGCCCATCAGCACGAACAGCGGGATCGTGAGCAGCGTGAAGTTGTCGAGCTCGGAGTAGATCGTCTCCGCGACGACGGCGACGTTCGCCGCCGGCATGAACGCGAACATGAAGGCGAGCGCGACGGCGCCGACGGCGAACGCGATCGGCATCCCGGAGAAGAGCAGCAGGAACGTCGTCGCGCCATAGAGCAGCCCGACCTGCAGCGTGGTCATCGACGCCCGGCCTCCGTGAGTTCCCCGCTATACCCACGCCCTTCACATGTCGGCCGCCACCCTCGCTCGCGGACGCGCCCTTCGGGCCTGGGCTTCGCCCCGCGCGCAAGGGTGTCCTCCTCAGCCTTGGCTTCGCCCGCCACGTTCATTCGCCCGCCGCGCTCATTCGGACTCCTCCGCCGCGCCCCTGACGAGCCCGAAACGGGCGGCCGGAATCTGCACCGCGAGCTGCAGGGACAGCAGCGTCATGCCGAGCGCCATGAAACCGAACGGGATCCACAGCTTCGGGCCCCAGACCGAATTGCTGGCGCGCCCGTCCGCCCACGCCTCGGCGAAGAGCTCCCACGATTTCCACGCAATGAACACGCAGAACGCGAGCGAGAGGAGGTCCGCGAGGATGCGCCGGACCCGGTTGGCGCGGGGCGGCAGCACGCCGTCCAGCACCTCGATCGACACGTGGCCGCGATGCAGCTGCGTGTACGCCAGCGCTCATGAACGTCGCGATGATCAGCAGCATCACCGCGAGCTCGATCTCCCAGTCGGTCGCCCAGCGCAGCCAGTAGCGGACCCCGACTTCGAAGACGAGGATCGCCGCGCAGAGCACGATGACGAACCCCGACAGGTAGCCCATCCAGGTATTGAACGCGGCGAGCGCGCGGTTGAGGCGGAGCCAGAGCGTCATCGAGCCGCGCCCGGGGTTGCGCAGCAGCGAGGCGCGCGCTATTTGACGGCGGTCGCCATCTCGATCCACCGCTTGCCGTCCTTCACGTTCTTGGCGAAATCGTCCCACGCCGTTTCCTGCGCGATGGCGCGCCACTTCGCGAACGTCGCATCGTCCATGTCGAAGACCTTGGCGCCGTTCTTGGCGTAGACCTCGGCCATCCGCACGTCGTCGACCTTCGCCGCATCGAGCGCGAACTTCTCGAGGCTCGCGCCGGCCTCGTCGATCGCCCGCTGCTGCTCCCTGGTCAGGCTGTCGTACACGGACTTCGAGATCACCAGCGGCTCGAACATGAACCAGAACGTGTTCTTGCGCGCGGTCGTGACGTTCTTGCCGGTCTCGTAGAGCCGGAAGCTGATCAGCGAGGTCGACGACGTGAGCGCCGCGTCCAGCACCCCCGACTGCATCGCGCTGTAGATCTCGTTCGACGGCACGTTGGTGATCGCGGCGCCGGCGCCCTTCAGCATCATGTCCATTTCCTTGCTGCCGCCGCGGATCTTCATCCCCTTGGCGTCGTCGGGCGAAACGACGGGCTTGGCGAGGCCGGCGATGCCGCCGGCCTGCCACACCCACGTGACGATCCGGATGCCGCGGTCCTCGAGCAGCTTCGACCATTCCTTGCCGATCGGGGCGTCCTTCCAGCGCAGGCCCTGCTCGTAGCTCGTGATCAGCGCCGGCATCAGGCCGAGGTTCGCCTCGGGCACCTCGCCGCCGCCGTAGGCGATCGGGAGCACCGACATGTCGAGCGCGCCCTTGCGCACGGCGCCGAATTGCGCGAACGTCTTGACCAGCGAGCTCGCCGGATAGACCTCGACCTTGAGCGATCCGTTGGTGCGCTTTTCGACGTCGGCCGCGAACTTGCGTGCCAGCTGGTCGCGGAAATCGCCGTCGGCGCCGGTGGACGCCGGGAACTGGTGCGAGATCTTGAGCACGCGCGGCTGCTGGGCCGCGGCGCCGGAAGCCAGGCCGAATGCGAACACGGCGACGGACAACAGTGCCAGCGGGCGCGCGCAGCGGGGGAGCAAAGTCGTGAACGATGATGGCATGAACAGCCTCCGGTGACGATAATCACGGCGGCAAGGATAGCACCGCCAGCATCGTGCAGGACGGCAGGCACTCGCCCGGCCCGATTCATGCGGCACCGCACAACGGATCCCGAAACGACGGTCGGAGCTTTGACCGCGCAATGCATCGCGCGGCCCGACCCGACCGCCCTGCGGCGCACGGCATCCGCATGCATCGCCCAGCCCGGCCAAAGCGCGTAAGATTGAGACCGAAAAAATGCCGGGCCAAAAGCCCGGATCTGCGTACGGCATCCGCGTTGCGATCGCAACGCAACTCTGGAGGAATGAAATGGCACGCAATATCCTGGCAGGCATTGCAGCGGTTGGCGCAACGATGGCGCGGGGGCAATTCCGGTCGTCCGCAGGCGCCACCCACCGGGGACCGCTGCCGCTCGCGATGACCATTGCAGTGGCGTTCACGTCTGCGATCTCCTTTCCCGCCACGGCCTGGGAGCCGACGAAGCCCGTCGAGTTCGTCGTCCCGGCAGGCACCGGCGGCGGCGCCGACCAGATGGCGCGGCTGCTGCAGGGGATCATCACCAAGAACAACCTGATGAAGCAGCCGATGATCGTCGTCAACAAATCGGGCGGCGCCGGCGCGGAAGGCTTCCTCGCGATCAAGGACGCCAAGGGCGATCCGAACAAGATCATCATCACGCTCTCGAACCTGTTCACGACGCCGCTCGCCACCGGCGTGCCGTTCAACTGGAAGGACATGACGCCGGTCGCGATGCTGGCGCTCGACCAGTTCGTGCTGTGGGTCAATGCGGAAGCGCCCTACAAGACCGCGAAGGATTATCTCGACGCGGTCAAGGCCGCCGGCCCCAACAAGTTCAAGATGGGCGGCACCGGATCCAAGCAGGAAGATCAGATCATCACGGTCGCCATCGAGAAGGCCACGGGCACCAAGTTCACCTACATCCCGTTCAAGGGCGGCGGCGACGTCGCGGTGCAGCTCGTCGGCAAGCACATCGACTCCTCGGTCAACAACCCGATCGAAGCGGTGGCGCAGTGGCGCGCGGGCGCATTGCGGCCGCTGTGCGTGTTCGACGACGAGCGGATGCCCTACAAGGCGAAGGTCACGGATGCGATGTCCTGGCACGACATCCCGAGCTGCAAGCAGGCCGGCATCGGCGTCGACTACCTGATGCTGCGCGGGATCTTCATGCCGGCCGGCGTCACGAAGGAGCAGGTCGATTTCTACGTCGACCTGTTCAAGAAGGTGCGCGAAACGGCAGACTGGAAGAAGTTCATGGAGGACGGCGCGTTCAACACGACGTTCCTGTAGCGGCGCCGAGTACGCCAAGTGGGTCGAGAGCGCCGAGAAGACGCACGTGGAGTTGATGCGCGAAGCCGGATTCCTGGCCAAGCCGTGATGGCCGAACGGCGCCGCGCGGGCCATGGCGCGGCGCCACCTCGACGGCCTCCCGCCCGGACGCCGTCCGCACTGCGACGCGCCGCGGGGAGTCCATGAGCGACCAGAAGCCGCCTGCCAGCGACGCCGGCATTTCGACGCGCACGATGGAAATCGCCGTCGCGGCGATCCTGTTCGCTCTCGGCGCCCTCGTCGTGTTCGACAGCGTCCGGCTGGGCGCGGGCTGGGCGGACGACGGCCCGCAGTCCGGCTATTTTCCCTTCTACATCGGCGCTGCTGCTCTGCATCTCGAGCGTGGCGACGCTGGCGCAGGTGGCGCTCGCCGAATGGAAGCGCCGCGGCGAGTTCCGCGGCGCGATCGCCGAGCGGCGCAGCCAGTTCGTCGCGTGGGGACCGCTGCGGCTGGTCCTGTCCGTCCTCCTGCCGGCCGTGGTCTATGTCGCGGGCGTCCAGCTGATCGGCATCTACGTCGCGTCGGCGATCTACATCACGGTGTTCATGCGCTGGCTGGGCAAGTACCCGTGGCCGACGAGCGCGGCGGTCGGCGCGGGCGTCAGCGTCGTTCTCTTCCTGATGTTCGAAGTCTGGTTCAAGGTGCCGCTCTTCAAGGGCGCCTATGACCCGCTGGCGTGGCTCGGTTTCTGAGCACCGCCCGCCGCAACCCGTCCAGGATCAGCGCCAGGAGCGCAAGCACGTGACCGAGATCAGCGCCCTCTTTCAAGGCTTCGCGGTCGTGGTGACGCCGTTCAACCTGCTGCTGATGATGGTCGGCATCGTGCTCGGCGTGATCATCGGCGTGCTGCCCGGCCTGGGCGGCGCCAACGGCGTCGCGATCCTGCTGCCGCTGACGTTCACGATGCCGCCGACCTCCGCGATCATCATGCTGTCCTGCATCTACTGGGGGGCGCTCTTCGGCGGCGCGATCACCTCGGTGCTGTTCAACATCCCGGGCGAGCCCTGGTCGGTCGCGACCACGTTCGACGGCTACCCGATGGCGCAGCAGGGCCGCGCGGGCGAAGCCTTGACGGCCTCGTTCACGTCGTCATTCATCGGCGCGCTGTTCGCCGTGATCATGATCACGTTCCTCGCGCCGCTGGTCGCGAAATTCGCGCTGAAGTTCGGCCCGCCGGAGTACTTCTCCGTCTTTCTGCTGACGTTCTGCAGCTTCATCGGCATGGGCAAGGGCTCGGCGTGGAAGACGCTGGCAGCGATGATGCTGGGGTTCGCGCTGGCCGCGGTCGGGATGGACAACATCACCGGCCGCCTGCGGCTCACGTTCGGGTCCACCGAGATGATGCGCGGCTTCGATTTCCTGATCGCGGTGATCGGCCTGTTCGGCATCGGCGAGATCCTGCTGTCGATGGAGGAGGGCCTGTCGTTCTCCGGCAAGTCCGCGAAGATCAATCCCAGGGTGGTCTTCGAGACGTGGAAGAAGCTGCCGGCGTACTGGCTCATTTCGCTGCGCAGCTGCCTCATCGGCTGCTGGATGGGGATCACGCCCGGCGGCGCGACACCCGCGTCGTTCATGAGCTATGGCGTGGCGAAGCGCATGTCCAAGCACGGCGACAAGTTCGGGACCGGGCGGATCGAGGGCGTGATCGCGCCGGAAACCGCGGCGCACGCCGCGGGCACCAGCGCGCTGCTGCCGATGCTGGCCCTCGGGATCCCGGGCTCGCCGACCGCCGCGGTTCTGCTCGGAGGCCTGCTGATCTGGGGGCTGCAGCCGGGGCCGCTGCTGTTCGTCGAGCAGAAGGACTTCGTCTGGGGGCTGATCGCCAGCATGTACCTCGGCAACCTCGCCGGCCTCATCATCGTGCTCACCTGCGTGCCGCTGTTCGCGTCGATCCTGCGCGTGCCGTTCTCGATCATCGCGCCGGTGATCATCGTGATCTGCGCGATCGGCGCGTACACCGTGCACGGCGCGATGCTGGACATCTGGTTCATGCTGCTGTTCGGCGTCGTCGGCTACGTGTTCAAGAAGCTCGACTACCCGCTGGCGCCGCTGGTGCTGGCGCTCGTGCTGGGCGATCGCGCCGAGGATTCGTTCCGCCAGTCGATGCTGATCGCGCAGGGCGACCTCGGCATCTTCTTCTCGAACGGCCTGGTCGGCGGCATCACCGGGCTCGCGCTCATCATGCTGTTCTGGCCGCTGCTCTCGGTGCTGCGCGCGAAGTGGCGCGTCAGGTAGTGGTATCCCGCAGCGACGCGTAACCGCGCGTCGCGCCTTCCGCGCCTCCCGCCGTCACGCGCACGGCGCAGTACTTGAACTCCGGGATCTTGCCGAACGGGTCCAGCACCGGGTTCGTCAGCAGGTTCGCCGCCGCCTCGTAATAGCAGAACGGAATGAACACCGCGCCGCGCGGCGTGCCGTCGTCGGCCCGCGCGCGCAGCGCAATGCTCCCTCGGCGCGACGCGACCGTGATCATGCCATCGGGAGGGACGCCGAGCGCGGCGAGATCCTGCGAATGGATCGACACCACCGGGTGCGGCTCGATCGCATCCAGCACCTCGGTGCGCCGCGTCATGCTGCCGGTGTGCCAGTGCTCGAGCTGCCGCCCGGTGATGAGGACGAACGGGTATGCGGCATCCGGCTGCTCGGCCGCGGGAATCACCTGCGCCGGGACGAACCGCCCCCGGCCCGTCGCGGTGGGGAACTGCTCGGTGAACACGACGCGCGTTCCCGGATCGCCCTCGCGCGCGCAGGGATACGTGACCGCATGCTCGCGCTCGAGCCGCCCCCAGGTGATGCCGGCGATCGACGGCATCGCCTGGCGCATCTCGTCGAACACCTCGCTGGCGTGGGCGTAGCGCCAGTCGAGGCCGAGCCGCTTCGCCATCGCGACGATGATCGCCAGATCCTGCCGCGCCTCGCCCGGCGGCGACAGCGCCTGCCGCCCGAGCTGGACGAGGCGGTCGGTGTTGGTGAACGTCCCGGTCTTCTCGGGAAAGGCCGATGCCGGAAGGATCACGTCGGCGAGGTAGGCGGTCTCCGTGAGGAAGATGTCCTGCACGACCAGCATCTCGAGCGCGGCGAGCGCCTGCCGCGCGTGCCCGACGTCGGGGTCGGACATCGCCGGATTCTCGCCCATGATGTACATGCCGCGAATCGTTCCGGCATGCACGGCGTCCATGATCTCGACGACGGTGAGCCCGGGCTTCGGGTCGAGCGCGTGACCCCACAGCGCCTCGAAGGAGGCGCGCGCAACGTCGTTGTCCACGCGCCGGTAGTCGGGCAGCATCATCGGGATGAGGCCGGCGTCGCTCGCACCTTGCACATTGTTCTGACCGCGCAGCGGATGCAGGCCCGTGCCCGGCCTGTCCCACCTGCCCGGTCATCAGCGCCAGCGCGATCAGGCAGCGCGCGTTGTCGGTGCCGTGGCTGTGCTGCGAAATGCCCATGCCCCAGAGGATCATCGATCCGCCGGACGTCGCGTACAGGCGCGCCACTTCGCGAATGGTCTGCGCCGGAATGCCACAGACCGGCGCCATCGCCTCGGCACTGTGCCCGGCGGCATTCTTCCGCAGCTCGTCGAAGCCGCTCGTGCGATCCGCGATGAAGCTCTCGGCAGTGAGCCCCTCCTCGATGATCGTGTGGATCATCGCGTTGAGCAGCGCGACATCGGTGTCCGGCTTGAACTGCAGGTAGTGCGCGGCGTGCCGCGCGAGCTCGGAGCGGCGCGGGTCCGCGAGGATCAGCTTCATGCCGCGCTTGACCGCGTTCTTGATCCACGTCGCCGCGACCGGATGGTTGACGACCGGATTGGCGCCGATGAGCAGCACCACCTCCGCCTTCATGACGTCCAGCACCGGATTCGACACCGCGCCCGATCCTATGCCCTCGAGCAGGGCTGCCACGCTCGACGCGTGGCACAGACGCGTGCAGTGATCGACGTTGTTGGTACCGAAGCCCGTGCGCACCAGCTTCTGGAACAGGTAAGCTTCTTCGTTGGACCCCTTGGCGGACCCGAAACCGGCGAGAGCGCCACCGCCGTGCGCATCGCGGATCCGCGCCAGCGTGCCGCCCGCGAGCTCGAGCGCCTCTTCCCAGCTCGCTTCGCGAAATACCGCGAGCGGGTTTGCGGGATCCATCACGAATTCGGCCGCTTTGGGCACGCCTGCCTTCCTGATCAGCGGCTTCGTCAGCCGCTGCGGATGACGCACGTAGTCGAAGCCGAAGCGCCCCTTCACGCACAAGCGCTCCTGATTGGCCAGGCCGTTGCGGCCCTCGACGCGGACGATCGCGTTGTCCTTGACGTGGTAGGTCAGCTGGCAACCGACGCCGCAATACGGGCACACCGACGCCACCTTGCGGTCGACCGGCGCGAGATAGGCGTCCTTCGCCGGCGCGAGCGCGCCCGTGGGACACGCCTGCACGCATTCGCCGCACGCCACGCAGGTCGACTCGCCCATCAGGTCGCCCAAGTCGAACACGATCTGCGAGTGCCCGCCGCGAAACGCGTAGCCGATCACGTCGTTGACCTGCACCTCGCGGCAGGCGCGCACACACCGCGTGCACTGGATGCACGCGTCGAGATTGACCGCCATCGCGGGGTGCGAGAGGTCCGGCGCCGGCTGCGCGCGCGCGGCGAAGCGCGGCTTGCCGATGGCAAGCCATCGCCGCCAGCGGGCAAGCTCGGAGTCCGGCTTGTAGACGCGTTCGGGCACGTCGGCCACGAGCATTTCGACGACGACCTTCTGCGCGTGCACGGCGCGCGCGGACGTGCTCGACACTTCCATTCCCGGCACTGGCGCGCGGCAGCACGACGGCGCCAGCACGCGCTCGCCCTCGATCTCCACCATGCACGCCCGGCAGTTGCCGTCGGGACGCATCCCCGGCGTGTAGCACAGATGGGGTATCTCGACGCCGTGGCGCTGCGCGGCCTCGATGATCGTCTCGCCCGCGCGCGCGGCGATGTCCGCGCCGTTCAACCGGAAGCGCACGTCCTCGCCGCTCGCGTGCACGGCCCCGGCCCCGCGGCGCTCATTTCAATTCTCCGGAAAAGTGGCGGATCACGCAGGCGATGGGGTTGGGTGCCGCCTGCCCGAGGCCGCAGATCGACGCGTCGGCCATCGCCCGCGACAATTCGTCGAGCAGCGGCAGATCCCACGTCTGCCGTTCAAGCAGTCCGACCGCCTTCTCGGTGCCGACGCGACACGGCGTGCATTGGCCGCACGATTCGTCGGCAAAAAACCGCATCAGGTTGAGTGCGGCATCGCGGGCACGGTCGTGCTGCGACAGCACGATCACGGCTGCGGAGCCGATGAACGCGCCATGCGGTTGGAGCGTGTCGAAATCGAGCGGCACGTCGCCGAGCGACGCGGGCAGGATCCCGCCGGAGGCACCGCCCGGAAGGTAGGCGTAGAGCTCGTGGCCCGGCAGCATGCCGCCGCAGTACTCTTCGATCAGCTCCCGCGCCGTGATGCCGGCCGGCGCGAGATGCACGCCGGGCTTCGCGACGCGGCCCGACACCGAAAAAGAGCGCAGGCCCTTCCGGCCATGGCGCCCCTGCGCGGAGAACCACGCCGCGCCCTTCTCGAGGACGTCGCGCACCCAGTAGAGCGTTTCCATGTTGTGCTCGAGCGTCGGGCGCCCGAAGAGCCCGACCTGCGCGACGTACGGCGGACGCAGCCGGGGCATGCCGCGCTTGCCTTCGATCGACTCGATCATCGCCGACTCTTCGCCGCAGATGTAGGCACCGGCACCGCGGCGCAAATGGATGCGGGGCAGCGGACAGGGCGGTGCGGCCACGAGCGCGGCGATCTCGCGCGTCAGGATCGTCCGGCAGGCGGCATATTCGTCGCGCAGATAGACATAGACGTCGTCGATGCCGACCGCCCACGCGGCGATCAGCATGCCCTCGAGGAAACGGTGCGGGTCGCGTTCCAGATAATGGCGATCCTTGAACGTTCCCGGTTCGCCTTCGTCGATGTTGACCGCCATCAGCCGCGGCGCCGCCTCGGCGCGCACGATCCGCCATTTGCGGCCTGCGGGGAAGCCGGCGCCACCCAGCCCGCGCAGCCCCGAATCCTCCATCGCCGTCAGCACCTCCTCATGCGGGGTATCCCCGCGCACGCAGGAGGCAAGCACGCGGTAGCCGCCGTCCCTGCGGTAGGCCGCGAACTCGGCGTGCTTCGGGATGTCGGGCTCGGTGTGCCGCCGCGCCACGGCGGCCCGCACCGCTTCGGGGGTGGCGTTGTCTACCGGATTGCGGCCGACGACGGCGGCCGGTGCGTGCTCGCAGCGCCCGATGCACGGCGCGCCGATGACCCGCACGTCCGGACCGCAGGCGCCCGCGAGCGCGGCGTGCAGCGCCTCTGATCCGGCAAGATGGCAGGAGAGCGTCTCGCACACGCGCACCGTGATCGCGGGCGGCGGTGCTTCCCCTTCCTTCACGACGTCGAAATGATGATAGAAGGTCGCGACTTCGTAGACCTCGGTCATCGCGAGCGACAGCTCCTGCGCCAGCGCGACCATGTGCGCCGCCGAAATCGACCCGAAGGCGTCCTGGATCCGGTGCAGGAACTCGAGCAGCAGATCGCGGCGCCGCGGCGCGTCGTCGAGCAGCGCCCGCACCTCGGCCACGGCGGCGGGATCCGCCTGCCGGCCCTTGGGGTGGCCGCGCGCGGCGCCGCGCTTGCGCATGCCCGGGACGTCGATCACCGCTTTGTGCATCGTGCTCCTTTCATGACTGCGTGCCGGTGCGCACCCTTGGTGCCTGCCCGGCCATCCGAAGAACACTGAGCGCCCCGCGAAGGGCGGTGAACGCAGTGGCTCGTCATCCTAATCGAGAAAATCGCAATGCGTTGCCACGTGCTCGGCCAGGTCCAGCGAATGCTGGCGCACCTGGCGTTCGGCCAGCTCGGTGTCGCGGGCTTCCAGCGCCTCGATGATCCGCATGTGGTCGATGATCGAGCGCGCCGCGCGGTCGCTCTGCGAAATGGTCATCCGGCGGATGGCGCGGACGTGGATGAAGAGATCCTCGATCGTCTTGCCCATCAGATGCGAGCCGGAGAGGCGGATGATCGCCTGGTGAAAAGCGATGTTGGCATCCGAATACTCGTGAATGTGCTCGGCCGGCGTCGCGTTGCGGAACTCGTCGAACATCGTCCGCAAGGCGGCGATCTCGGCGTCCGACGCGTGCAGAGTCGCCAGCCGCGCCGCCATGCTCTCCAGCGCCGCCCACATCTCGATCATCTCGATGATCTGCTTCTTCGTCTTGCGCACGATGAATCCGCCCCGGCGCGGCACGGTGCGCAGGAACCCCTCCTGCTCGAGTAGCGACATCGCTTCGCGGATCGGCGTGCGGGAGACGCCGAGCGCCTGGCTCAGATGACGCTCGTCAAGGCGGATTTCGTCGCGGTGCGAATAGATATCGGCGTCCATGATCGCCTGCTTGAGCGCGGCGTAGGCCTGGTCGCGCAGGCTCGTGTTGGCGGAGATCGGCTGGAGCACCAGCGGGGCCGCGGGCGTGGGGGCAAGCGTCGACATGCCGTCTATCCGTGTTGACTTTGTCTGGTATACCATATGCCACAATTCCAAAAACGCCAAGCGCTGGGAGCGTTTCGGACCGACTCCCAACATTTCCACGAGGAGGGGACACCATGGACGAGACTGCGACGAAGCCGGCCGGCAAGGCGACAACGACCGCCGAGGACACACTGAAGATCGCCAGCGGCGGCGAGATCATTCGCCAATCACAGGAGACCGACGGCTTTCAGCTCGTCATCGACGCCCTCAAGCTCAACGGCATCGATACGATCTTCGGTTTGCCCGGCATCCCGATTACCGACCTCACGCGGCGGTTGCAGGCTAACGGAGTGCGCGTGATCTCCTTCCGGCATGAGCAGAATGCCGGGTATGCCGCTTCCATCGCCGGCTTCATGACAGGCAAGCCGGGCATCTGCCTCACGGTGTCCGCCCCCGGCTTTCTCAACGGCTTGGCGGCGCTCGCCAATGCCACCACCAACTGCTTTCCGATGATCCTCATCAGCGGCTCCTCCGAGCGCGAGATCGTCGACCTGCAGCAGGGCGACTACGAGGAGATGGACCAGCTCGCCGTCGCGAGGCCGCACGCCAAGGCCGCGTTCCGGGTCCTGCACGCCGAGGACATCGGTGTGGGCGTGGCGCGGGCGATCCGGGCTGCGCTCTCCGGCCGGCCCGGCGGCGTGTACCTCGACTTGCCCGCCAAGCTGTTCCCGCAGACCATCGACGCGGAAGCCGGGAAGAATTCGCTGATCAAGGTGGTCGATCCGGCGCCGCGTCAGATCCCGGCGCCGGACGCCGTTCTGCGCGCGCTCGATCTGCTCCGGAGCGCCAAGCGCCCGCTGATCATTCTCGGCAAGGGCGCGGCGTACGCACAGGCCGATGCGGATATTCGCGCGCTGGTGGAAAAGACCGGCATCCCCTACCTGCCCATGGCGATGGCCAAGGGCCTGTTGCCCGACACGCACGTGCAGTCCGCATCCGCGGCGCGCTCGTACGTGCTGCCGGAAGCCGACGTCGTGCTGGTGATCGGCGCGCGCCTGAACTGGCTGCTCTCGCACGGCAAAGGCAAGACGTGGGGCGGCAACAGCGCCAAGCAATGGGGCGGCCAGAAGTTCATCCAGATCGACATCTCGCCACAGGAGGCGGACAGCAACGTCCGTATCGATGCGCCGGTCGTCGGCGACATCGGCTCGTGCGTCTCGGCCATGCTCGGCGCCATCAACGCAACTGCGGGATCGTGGCCCAGGCCTCCCGCCGAGTGGCTCGACGCGATTCGCGAGCGCAAGACGAAAAACGTCGCGAAGATGGCGGAAACGCTGGCGAAGAACCCGACGCCGATGAACTACCACAGCGCGCTGTACGTCGTACGCGACATCGTCAAGGCGAATCCGGACGCCATGCTCGTCAACGAGGGTGCGAACGCGCTCGACTTCACGCGCAGCATCGTGGACATGTACCAGCCCCGCAAGCGGCTGGACGTCGGCACGTGGGGCGTCATGGGCATCGGCATGGGCTTTTCGGTCGCGGCGGCCGTCGTCAGCGGCGAGCAGGTGATCGCGGTCGAGGGCGACAGCGCCTTCGGCTTCTCCGGCATGGAATGCGAGACGATCTGCCGCTACGACCTGCCGGTCTGCGTCGTGATCCTGAACAACAATGGCGTCTACCGCGGCGATGAAGCGAATCCGACGGGGGGACGCGATCCGTCGCCCCTGGTGTTCGTCAAAGGCGCGCGCTACGAGAAACTGATGGAGGCCTTCGGCGGCGTCGGCGTTCTGGCCACGACGCCGGCCGAGCTTCGCCACGCGATGGAGGAAGCGATCCGTTCGCGCAAGCCTACGCTCATCAACGCAGTCATCGACGAAAAGGCGGGCACGGAAAGCGGCCGCATCACGAGCCTCAATCCCACGGCGAAGAAGAAATCGTGACGGCCGCCAGTCCCGCAGGACAGCCGAAGGCTGGTCCCGCGAAGCGGGATGCGGCGAAGCTGCACAAAGCAAGCGCGGGGGGATGTTCATCCCGGTCGGAGCTGCGCGTTCGCAAGGACCGCATTGATATAGGGGAACGAAATGGGTAAGGCATTGGACGGCGTGCGCATTCTCGATTTCACCCACGTGCAATCGGGACCCACGTGCACGCAACTGCTGGCGTGGCTCGGCGCCGATGTGGTCAAGGTGGAACGGGCGGGCGAGGGCGACATCACGCGCGGCCAGCTGCGCGACATCCCGGGCGTGGACAGCCTCTACTTCACGATGCTCAACCACAACAAGCGCTCGATCACCGTCGACGCGAAGCACCCGAAGGGCAAGGCAATCCTCGAGGCGCTGGTCAGGAAGTGCGACGTGCTGGTCGAGAATTTCGCGCCCGGGGCGCTCGACCGGATGGGTCTCACCTGGGAGCACATCCAGGAGCTCAATCCGCGGATGATCGTCGCCTCCGTCAAGGGTTTCGGTCCCGGCCCGTACGAGGACTGCAAGGTGTACGAGAACGTCGCGCAGTGCGCGGGCGGCTCGGCGTCGACGACGGGCTTCGACGACGGCCCCCCCGTCGTGACCGGCGCGCAGATCGGCGACTCCGGCACCGGGCTGCATCTCGCGCTCGGCATCGTCGCCGCACTCTACCAGCGCAACACGACCGGCCGCGGACAGAAGGTACTGGCCGCGATGCAGGACGGCGTGCTGAATCTCTGCCGCGTGAAGCTCCGCGACCAGCAGCGCCTGGCGCGCACCGGCGTGATGGAGGAATACCCGCAGTACCCGAACGGCAAGTTCGGCAGCGCAGTGCCGCGCTCGGGCAACGCGTCGGGCGGCGGCCAGCCGGGGTGGATCCTGAAATGCAAGGGCTGGGAGACCGATCCCAACGCCTACATCTACTTCATCACGCAGGCGCCGGTGTGGAAAGACATCTGCGCGGTGCTAGGCAAGCCGGAGTGGCTCACGGATCCCCGGTATGCAACGCCCAAGGCGCGGCTGCCGCACCTGATGGAGATCTTCGGCCAGATCGAGGAATGGACGAAGACCAAGACCAAGTTCGAGGCGATGGACATCCTCAACAAGCACGACATTCCCTGCGGGCCGATCCTGTCGATGCAGGAGCTCGCCGACGAGCCGTCGCTGCGCAAGACGGGAACGGTGGTCGAAGTCGACCACCCCACGCGCGGCAAGTACCTGTCGGTGGGCAACCCGATCAAGATGTCCGACAGCGCGACGGAGGTCACGCGCTCGCCGCTGCTGGGCGAGCACACGGACGAGGTGCTGGCGGAACTCGGCTTCGGCAAGGACCAGGTCGCGGCGCTGCGCGCCGAGAAGGTCATCTGACGAGCGCGTGGCGGGCCGCCGCGGACGCGCGAGCGCCCGCGGCGGCGCGGCGCGTGGGTTTGTTGTAATGTCGCCCTTCGGATTGCGCCAGCCTGCGCGCCTGCCACGGTCCCCATGAACGCCAATCTCTACGCGCTGCTGCGCGCCCATTTCCCCGAGAGCGCCGAGCAGCCCTGCCTGCTGATCCCGGACGGTTCCGTCATCCACTACGGGGATCTGGACGCCGCGTCGGCGCGCATGGCGCGCGCGCTGCTCGCGGCGGGCTGCCAGCCGGGCGACCGCGTCGCGGCCCAGGTCGACAAATGCTGGGAGGCCCTCGCGCTGTATCTCGGATGCCTGCGCGCCGGGCTCGTGTTCCTGCCGCTCAATACGGGTTACCAGAAAGGGGAGCTCGCGTACCTTTTCGGCGATGCGGAGCCCGCCGTCATCGTCTGTCAGCCGGAGTCTGCGGAACGCGTCGCGGCACTGCGGCCGGAGGCCGTGGTGCTTACCCTCGCTGCCGGCCAGGGGACGCTGCTCGAGCGCGCCGACGGGGAGCCCGACAATTTCGCAACCGTGACCTTGCAGCCGGATGATCTCGCTGCAATCCTCTACACATCGGGGACCACCGGCCGCCCGAAGGGGGCGATGCTCACGCACCGCAATCTCGGCAGCAATGCGCTCGCGCTGGTCGAATGCTGGGGCTTCACGCGCGGCGACGTCCTGCTGCATGCGCTGCCGATCTATCACGTCCACGGCCTCTTCGTCGCCTGCCATTGCGCGCTGCTCTCCGGATCCCGCATGCTCTGGCTTGCCAAATTCGACGCCGGCGGAGTGCGCGCCCTGCTGCCGCGCGCGACCGTCATGATGGGTGTGCCGACGTTCTACACCCGGCTCCTCGCGCTGCCGGAATTCGGCGCGGCCGATTGCCGCTCGGTGCGCCTGTTCGTTTCGGGCTCGGCGCCGCTGCTGCCGGAGACCTTCGCGCAATTCCGCGCCCGGACGGAGTGCACGATCCTCGAGCGCTACGGAATGTCCGAGACCGGCATGAATACGTCGAATCCGCTTGCCGGCGAGCGGATCGCCGGCACCGTCGGGCCGCCGTTGCCGGGTGTGGCCGTTCGCGTCGTCGATGCGGAAGGGCGGCCGTGCGCGGCCGGCGAAGTCGGGAGCATCGAGGTCAAGGGCCCGAATGTGTTTGCGGGCTATTGGCGCATGCCGGGCAAGACCCGCGAGGAGTTCACGGCCGACGGCCATTTCCGCACCGGCGACGTCGGCGAGATCCTGCCGAACGGCTATTTGCGGATCGTGGGCCGCGCGAAGGATCTGATCATCACCGGCGGCCTCAACGTCTACCCCAAGGAGATCGAGGAACGGATCGATGCGCTGCCCGGCGTCGTGGAGTCCGCGGTGATCGGCCTGCCCGATGCCGATTTCGGCGAAGCGGTCGTCGCCGTCGTCGTCACCAAGCCCGACCACACGCTGACGGAAAGCGGCGTGGTTGCGGCGCTGAAGGACGAGATCGCGAATTTCAAGGTGCCGAAACGCGTGCATTTCGTCGCCGATCTGCCGCGCAATGCCATGGGCAAAGTCCAGAAGAATCTGCTGCGCGACAGGTTTGGACCGACGGCGTAGATGCCGCGCACCGCGTCGCTGAAACGGCCCGGCGACGCGCAGCTCAACGCCATGCCCGCCACAGCATGTAGGAGGCCAGCAGGTATAGCAGCAGCGCGAATGCCCGCTTGAGTTTCTTCACCGGCCAGCGATGCGCGGCGCGCGCGCCCATCGGCGCCGAGATCACGCTTGCCGCCACGATGGCAAGCAGCGCCGGCACATAGACGTACCCGACCGTGTGCGGCGGCAGCCCGTGCTGGTCGAGGCCGGCGACGACGAAGCCGATCGTGCCGGCGACGGCAATCGGCAACCCCAGCGCCGCCGACGTCGCGACGCAGTTCCGGATGCCGATGTTGCAGGCGGTCATGAACGGCACGGACAGGAAGGCCCCGCCCGCGCCGACCATGCTCGAGACGAGCCCGATGCCGCCGCCGACCGCGAACAGCCCGCCCTTGCCGGGGAGTTCCCGAGTGGGCTTGGGCTTGCGGTCGAGCAGCGTGTTGGTGGCCGCTGCCGCGACGAACACGCCGTAGAAGGCCGACAACACGACCGTCGACATGCCGCCGACGATCTGCGGACCGAGCAACGAGCCGACAATGATTCCCGGCGCCAACGCGGCAACCACGGGCCACAGGATCGCGCGATGCCGCTGGTGCTCGCGCATCGATGCGACGGACGTGAAGAGGATCGTCGCCGTGGCGGTCGCCACCGCCATGTGCACGATGTGCTCCGCCGGAAAGCCCTGCCGCGTGAATACGATGGTGAGCAGCGGCACGATGGTCATTCCGCCGCCGATGCCGAGCAGCCCGGCCAGGAAGCCGACGGCTCCACCCAGCACGAGGAGCGCGCCGACCAGCGAAAGATCCATCACCCTCCCGCCCCGTCAGCGTTTGTGTCCGGCGAGCTTCAGCACGAACTTCCACTCGGCGGGATCCACCGGCGTGACCGACAGCCGATTGCCGCGCTGCAGGATACGCATCCGCGCGAGCTCGGCATGTGCGCGCAGTTCGGAAAGCGGTATGAATCGCGTCTTCTGGAGCAGCGACACGTCGACATTGAACCAGCGCGGCGCATCGTGCGTCGCCTTGGGATCGTAGTAGGGGCTCCTGCCGTCGAACTGCGTGGCGTCGGGATAAGCCTGCGCAGTAACCTCGACAATGCCGGCGATCCCCGGCTCCGCGCAGCTCGAGTGGTAGAAGAACGCACGGTCGCCCACGCGCATCTGATCGCGCATGAAATTGCGCGCCTGGTAATTACGCACGCCAAACCATGGCGTGGTGCGGCCCGCCGCCGCGGCGAGATCGTCGATCGAGAACTCGTCGGGCTCCGATTTCAGCAGCCAGTAACGCATGAAAAAAGCCGCGGCGTCGTTGCCGGCGCCGCGCAGTCGGGTGTGGTCATTCGCAAATGGGGTCAGACAGACTCATCCGATCTTCTCGGACCAATCGATCCGCAAATCCCCAAGAAAGGGTGTTCCCCGCCTGTGCCGTATTGCCCTCATCCTGAACCTGAGTTCAAGAGGGTCGCCTGCCGGAGCCTTCAGGCGCTTCCGCGTGGGAGCGCACACCAGCCCGCAAATGGCTCGGCAACCTTGCTGGTTAGCATTGGTTCAAAGAGTATATGGGCAACTCGAACACCGCAGGGAACATGGTTTGAGCAGGTGCCGCCCTCGTCCATCAGAGCAGCTTGTCCGTGCCTGGCAGCACCTGATCGATAGCGGACTGCATGCCGGCGATTCTACGTCGCAGGGCGGGAACGTCAATGCTTTCGGCGGTCGCCGGCGCGGCAGGCGGCGCGGCGCGCGCGCGCTGAAAATCGTGCGCGAGGTTCAAGGCCGCCATCACCGCAATGCGCTCGACGGAACTCGACTTGCTGCCGTCGCGGATCTCGCGCATCCGGGTTTCGAGGAACGCCACGGCATCCCTGAGCTCGGCCTCCTCGCCTTCCCGGCAGGCGACCTTGTAGCCGCGGCCAAGCAGCGAAACGTCCAGCGTCGCCATGCGTTCGCCGGTGCCGGCCGTCTTGGCGCTCATGGGTGTGCCCCCACGCTTGCGGCTGTCGCCGCGGCGCTGCCCCCCGAGGGGGCGCGATTCGCGCCTTGGGGCGGCCCGACGGCGCTCATTCCGCAGCCTCCGGCAGGCGTGCCAGCAGCGCGTCCAGCCGGCGCTTCGCTTCGGCCACGCGCTCGGAGAGCGCCTGGTTGTGCGCTTCCGCCGCGGCAAGTTCGCGGCGCAGGTTGTCGTTGGTCGCACGCAACACCTTGACATGCGAAACCAGCAGGCCGAGCCGCCGCTCCAGCGCGTCGAACTCCGCTTCGATGTCGCCGCCGGTCGCGGACGCGGCGTGGTGGGCGCATTCATCGGGACACTCTAGCCTCTGGACTCTCGCCGCGTCAACCGGACGGCCCGGCGCCGGTGGCAAGCGGCTCGTAGCGGATCGCGACGATGTCGATGTCCTCGACGCCGCCCGGCGTGCGCAAGGTCACGGTATCGCCTTCCCGCGCCTTGAGCAGCGCGCGCGCCATCGGCGACACCCAGCTGATGTAGCCGCGCGCCGTATCGATTTCGTCGACGCCGACGATGGCCACCGTGCGCGCCTCGCCCTGGGCGTTGCTGATGGTCACGGTCGCACCGAAGAACACCTGTCCGGCCTGACCCTCGTCGCGCGGTGCCGCAGGATCCACGACCTCGGAGGCATCCAGCCGCTTGATCAGGTAGCGGATGCGACGGTCGATCTCGCGCAGGCGCTTCTTGCCGTAGATGTAGTCGCCGTTTTCCGAACGGTCGCCATTGCCGGCTGCCCACGCGACGGTCACCACCAGTTCGGGCCGCTCCTTGTGCACGAGGTGCTCGAGCTCGCCGGAAAGTCGCGCGAACCCGCCGGGCGTCATGTAATTGCGCGCGCCAACCGGCAGCGGCGAGACGGCCTCGAGCTCATCCTCGTCGCCGCCGGCGTCGGTTTCGCGTGTAAACGCCTTGCTCATCGTGCTCCGCTTGGCCGCCCGCGTACCCATGCGGCAGGAAGAAGATTATAGGCGCACTGGGGCCGCCACAGACTGCTCCTCCGGCGTCGTGCCCGTGCCGCGGACTGCCGCCTCTATAATCGGCGCTCGTGCGACTGCGGCCGAACGTTGCGCGCCTTTGCCCGTCCACCATGCCCGCACCGCCCCATTCCGGATACGCGACCCCCGGCCGAACGGCTGCCATCCTCGGCGCGCTGGCCGTGGCCGCGCTCTTCGCGCTGGTCTGGGCCCTGTCCGTCGGCAGCGTCGCCGTCGACAGCGCCGCGATCCTCCACGCGCTCACGGGAAGCGCGTCCGGAACCGAGGCCGCCATCGTGCGCGAGCTGCGCCTGCCGCGCGCGCTGGCGGCGTTCGCGGTCGGCGGTCTGCTGGCGCTCGCGGGTGCGCTGATGCAGGTGCTGCTGCGCAATCCGCTGGCCGACCCTTACATCCTGGGCCTTTCGGGCGGGGCGGCCGTGGGTGCGCTGGGCGCCATGCTCGCCGGCGCTGCGGCGCTGGTGACGCCGGCGGCGCTCGCTGGCGCGTTCGCCTCGACGCTCATCGTGTTCGGGCTCGCGCGCACCGGCGCCGATCGCGCGCCGTGGACCACGACGCGGCTGTTGCTCACGGGCGTGATCGTCGCCGCCGGGTGGGGCGCGCTGATCGCGCTGATGCTGACACTCGCGCCCGACGCGCAAGTCAGGGGCATGCTGTTCTGGCTGATCGGCGACCTGAGTGGCGCGACTGCCGCGACGCCCGCGCTCGTCACGCTGGCGGTCGCGCTGCTCGGCGCGCTCGCGTTTGCGCGGGATCTCAATGTCCTGGCGCGTGGCGAGGACGTGGCCGCCGCCCTCGGCGTGGCCGTGGCGCGCACGACGCTCGTTCTTTGCGCCGTCGCCGCCCTCGCCACGGCGGCCGCCGTGACGACCGCCGGCAGCGTGGGTTTCGTGGGCCTTGTCGTGCCGCACGGTCTGCGCATCGTGCTCGGCAACGACCAGCGTCTCCTGCTCCCGGCGAGCGTCCTCACCGGCGGCACGCTGCTGCTGCTGGCGGACACGCTGGCGCGAACGGTGGTCGCGCCGATTCAATTGCCCGTCGGGGTGATCACCGCGCTCGTGGGCGTTCCGGTGCTGCTCGCGCTGCTGACCCGGGGCCGCTCGTGACGGCAGACGCGCCGCGCCTGTCGTGCCGGGGTCTCGCGCTGTCGGTCGCGGGGCGCATGCTCGTCTCGGGTCTCGACCTCGACGTGCGCGCCGGCGAGTGCTGGGTCGTCATCGGGCCGAACGGCGCCGGCAAGACCACTCTGCTGACCGCACTGGCGGGACTCAGGGCTGCACAGGCCGGCGAGATCGCCTATGACGGCACTCCGCTCGCGGCCCTCGGTCTGCGTGAGCGCGCGCGGTGCCGGGGCTTCCTGCCGCAGGACAGCGTCGACCATTTCCCGGCGACCGTGCTGGAGACCGCGCTCATCGGGCGCCATCCGCATCTTGCGCGCTGGCAATGGGAATCGGCCGCCGACATCGATCGTGCGCGCGCCGCGCTGTCGACCTTCGGCCTCGCGGGCCTCGACGACCGCGACGCGCGCACGCTGTCCGGCGGCGAACGGCGGCGCCTCGCACTGGCGGCGCTGGTGGCCCAGGATTCCGATCTCCTTCTGCTGGACGAGCCATCGTCGCATCTCGACCTCGGGGCGCAGGTTGCCGCGCTCGATACGGTGGCGGCCTTGGCGCGCAGCCAGGGCAAGGCGATCGTGATGGTGCTGCACGACCTGCACCTCGCATTGCGCTATGCGGATCACGCGATCGCGCTTGGTCAGCGGACACGTGCGCACCGGCATCGCCGGGGACATCCTGACGAGCGCGACACTGTCGGAACTCTTCGGCCATCGGCTCGTTGCCGTGGGCGACGGCGCGACGCGAACCTTCCTGCCTTCCTGACGCCGCGCGCCGGCAGGCGGGCGCGGACCGCCGGCGCTCAGCGCAAGCCGGCACGCGCCTCTGCCAGCGTCGCGCACAGCATCTCGACGCCGTCGACGAACCGCGGACCCGCGCGATGCAGGAGATTCGCGTCGACGGTGTAGAGATTGCCGCGCGCGACCGCGGGCAGCGTCGGCCAGCGCTTCCATTCGTCGAGCCACGCCGGGCGCACGGCGCCGTCTGCACCGGCAAGTATCGCCTGCGGCTGCGCGGCCAGCACCGCCTCGACGCTCACGCCGGGCGCCGGCAGCGTCAGCGCCGCGAATACGTTCTCGCCCCCGCAGACGCGAAGCGCCTGCGAGATCAGGTGGTCGCCGCCGATCGTGTAGAGCGGAGCGTTCCAGATCTCGTAGAACACGCGGACCGTTCGCGCTCCCGCGTATCGGGCTTGCAGCCGGGCGAGCCGGGCGCGCAGCTCCGCCGCCCGCGCGGTCGCGGTGGGCAGCGTGCCGGCCAGCGTTCCCAGCCGCTCGAGGTCGACGGCGATGCCGTCGATCGTCGCCGGGTTCGCGATGAACACCGGGACGCCGCGCGCGACGAGCGGCCCGACCTGCGCCGGCGCCGCGAACGGCCAAGTGACGACCAGGTCGGGCGCGAGCGCCACGATGCGCTCGAGGTCGAGCGCGCGGGAGTCGCCGACCCTGGGCTTCCCCGCGACTTCCGGCGGCCAATCGGACGTGGCGAGCACGCCGACCACGCGCTCGCCGGCGCCGGCGGCGTACAGCAGCTCGGTCGCGTGCGGCGCGAGGCTGACAATGCGCAACGCCGGCGCCGCCAGCGTCACCATCGTCCCCGCATCGTCGACCGTCTGCACCGCGGCCAGCGCTGCGGGCAGCCATGCGGCGAGCGCTGCCGTCAGGATCCGCCGGATACCCGCGACGCTTTGGTGTGCCCCCACGCTTGCGGCTGCCGCCGCGGCGCTGCCCCCAGCGCGATGCGCCGAGGCGGCGGCGCGATTCGCGCCTTGGGGCGGCCCGGCGGCGCTCATCGCAGCACCGCGCGCACGCCGGCGAACACGGTCGCGCCGCCGGTCGCGTAACCGGCGGCAAGCTCGTAGTTCTTGTCGAACACGTTGTCGGCCCGCGCGAACAGCGTGACGCCGCGCGCCACCGTCCATTCCGCGGTGACGTTGACGACCGCGTAGCCGCCCATCTTCAGCAGATTGGCCGGATCGTCGTAGCGCAGCGACGATGCGATCAGCTCGACGCCCACGCGCGCGGGTCCCAGCGGATACCCTGCCGTCACGGCGCCGTGCTGGCGCGCCCGCCGCGGCAGGAGCTTGCCCGTCACGTCGTTCTCCGGCGACTGGAGGTCGAGCGACGCCGCGATCGACGCGCCGCCGTCGTTGCGCGCCTCGAGCCCCAGCGTCACGCCTTCCAGCGTGGCGCGATCCACGTTGTGCGGCGCGCAGCTGAAATTCACGTCGCACTGAAACACGATCAGCTGCGACACCCGGTTCCGGTAGACGATCGCGCGCGCTTCGAGGCTCGCGCCCGCGACATCGCCGTTCCAGTAGGCGCCCGCTTCCAGGTTCTTCGACGTTTCCGGCACGAGGTCCGGGTTGGCGAAACCCGGGTAGTAGAGGTCGTTGAACGACGGCGCCTTGAAGCCGGTGGCGTAGCCCGCCGTGACGCGCAGCGATGGCGCGAAGCGATAGCCGTAGGTGAAGGCACCGGTGGTCTTCCCGCCGTACTGGGTCGAATCGTCCCGGCGCAGATTGGCCTGCAGTGCGTGCTCCCCGACGCGCAGCTGGTAGATGCCGAACAGCGAATTCGTGTTGCGCTCCGTCGTGGCGAAGCCGGCGTCGGTCGCCACCTGCTCCTCGCGCCGCTCGACGCCGGCGGTGAGCATGCCCGCGGGCAGCGTGATTTCGTTCTGCCACGCGTACTGCCGCTGCGTCGTCTTGAACGGCGAATCGCCGTACGCCGTCTGCGTCTGGCTGTCGTCGATACCGGCGCCCGCCGACAGCCGCGACACCCAGAACGGCGCCAGGCGGTTGCGGCTGGCGACCTGCCACGTCTCGGCCACCGTGATCGTCCGGTCATCGAAATCCGGGCTCCCGTCGAACTGGTTGTCGAGCCGGCTCCGGAAATACTGTCCGGTGAATTCCTGCTCCGGTGCCGCGGTGAATCCGAGGCTCGCCGACACGCTCCGATTGCTGTAACCGTCGGGATCGGGATTGAACAGGAAGTTCGCGGGGTTCGTGATCGTGCTGAAGCCGTTGCTGCCCTTCGCCGCCGCCTGCAGCGCGAACTGCAGCGGCCCGGTGGCGCCGGACACGCCGCCCTTGGCGTCCCAGGTGCGGTACGTGCCGTAACCCGCGCTGGCGTTGCCGGCAGGCGCGCCGGTCCCGCGCCGCGTGAACACCTGCACGACGCCGCCGATGGCATCGGCGCCATAGAGGCTCGACGCCGGCCCGCGCAGGATCTCGATCCGGTCGATCTGATCGAGCGGTATCGCCTCGAGGGACGTCGCGCCGGCGCTCGAGGAGGCGATCCGCACGCCGTCGATCAGCACCAGCGTCTGGCCGCGGTTCGCGCCACGCAGGAAAACACCCGCCACGGCGCCGGGTCCGCCGTTCTGGACGATCTCGACGCCCGGCTGGCGCGCCAGGAGCTCGGTGATGCTCTGCGCGCCGGCGCGCGCGATCTCCTCCGCCCCGATCACCGTGATGTCGGCGAGCACATCGGCGATCGGTTGCGAGCTTCGCGTCGCGGTGACCGCGAACGAATCGAACACGACCGCCTTCGGCGGCGGACTCTGCTGGGCCACCGCGCCCGGCGCCGCAACGGCGAGGAGCAGCGTCGCCGTGCACGCGCGATGCGCAACGCATCGCACGGAAGAAGATCGGCGGGTCGATGCGCCGGCAAGAGGGGGTGCGCCGCCCGGGGGAACCAAACATGGCGATCTCCGCGAAGGCCGCGCGTCCCCGCACGGCGATGCCGGGCGCCCCGTGCGACTGCGGACTGCGGCACGGCGACGCTCGTCATATCGCCGGATCGGAAGCGCCAATGGCAACGCCTCCCGATCCGGGCGCAGGCCGGTCTCCGGGCTCGCAAGTCTTGACCGCCCGCCTTCCCGTCGCCGACGCTTCATGCGAAGCGTCGCGACAGTGGCGCGTGGGGCGGCCCGCACTCGCTTACCGTTGCGGGGGCAGCTGCGGGCTGGCGCGGGTCGAATCCGCGCGGCACCGCATTCCCGTTTCACCCGCCACGAGGGATTCGCGGCGGACACCTGCGTAGCCCGATTCTACCGCGGTTGCCGGGACCGTTTACGCCCGCGCCCACCCTCTTTCGGCTGGCCGCGCAGCGCTTCGCGTCCGCCTGCTATAATCCTCGCCCTTTCAATGACTTCCGCCCCCACCGGATAACCGCCGGCCCCGGGGCGCGCCTGTGACGCCCAAGCTCTACATCCGCACCTTCGGCTGCCAGATGAACGAGTACGACTCGGACAAGATGGCCGACGTGCTCAACGCGGACAGCGGCTTCGCGCTCACCGATCGACCCGAGGACGCCGACGTCATCCTGTTCAACACCTGCTCGGTGCGCGAAAAGGCGCAGGAGCGCGTCTTCCACGATCTCGGCCGCGTGCGCGAGTTGAAGGCGGACCGGCCGGAGCTCATCATCGGCGTGGGCGGCTGCGTCGCGAGCCAGGAGGGCGCCACCATCGTGCGGCGCGCCCCTTACGTCGACGTCGTGTTCGGCCCGCAGACGCTGCACCGGCTGCCGGCGCTGATCCGCGCGCGGCGCGCGACGGGAACGCCGCAGGTCGACATCGCGTTTCCCGCCATCGAGAAATTCGATCACCTGCCGCCGCCGCGGGTCGAGGGCACCTCCGCGTTCGTGTCGATCATGGAGGGGTGCAGCAAGTACTGCAGTTTCTGCGTCGTGCCCTACACGCGCGGCGACGAGGTTTCGCGGCCGTTCGACGACGTGCTGACCGAGGTGGCCGACCTTGCCGACCAGGGCGTCGTGGAAATCACGCTGCTCGGGCAGAACGTGAACGCGTATCGCGGGCCGATGGGCAGCGCCGGGGAGTTCGCCGACCTGGCGGCATTGGTCGAGCACGTCGCCGAGATCCCGGGCATCGAGCGCATCCGCTACACGACCTCGCATCCGAAGGAGATGACGCCCCGGCTCATCGCTGTCTACGGCAGGGTCGGCAAGCTCGTCTCGCACCTCCACCTGCCGGTGCAGTCGGGTTCCGACCGGATGCTGGCGGCCATGAAGCGCGGCTACACGTCGCTGGAGTACAAATCGACCGTAAGGAAGCTGCGATCCGAGCGGCCGGAGATTGCCCTCACCTCGGATTTCATCGTCGGCTTCCCCGGCGAGACGGACGCCGATTTCGCGCAGACGATGAAGCTCGTCGAAGACGTCGACTTCGACGGCGCGTTCAGCTTTGCCTACAGCCCGCGCCCGGGCACGCCGGCAGCCTCCCTCGCCGACCCCGTGCCGGCGCCGGTGCAGAAGGTGCGCCTCGAGGCGCTGCAGGCGCGGCTCGACGCCCAATACAGCGCGCACAGCGCGGCGATGGTCGGCACGCGGCAACGGGTGCTGGTGACCGGACGCGCCGCCCGGGACGACAACGAGCTCGCCGCCCGGACGGAAAACAACCGCGTCGTGAATTTCGCCGGCGACGCAACGCTCGTCGGCAGGTACGCCGAGGTCACCGTCATCGCGGCACGGGCGCACTCGTTGCGCGGCGAACTGGGCGATGCGCCCTGATGCAGCGGCCGCAGCGCGATGGCGAATGTCCGAGCGGAGGTCGCGGTCGGCTCCATGATTCCACTGGCGAGGTAGCTACGATGTCCCTCTCTCAGCCCGCACTGCGATGTGCGCGGGTCTGCGCCATCCTCGTGCTTGCCTTCACCGGCGCGCTGCTCGGCGGCTGCGCGGGCGTGCCGGGAGCACAGGACGCATCCAGCACGGGGGCTTCCGCGCAACCGACAACCGATACCGCGAAAGTCGCGGCCGCGGTGGCGGCGGGCGTGGCCGCGGGAAATGCCGCGAGTGCGCGTCCGGGCGCGTCCCCCGCCAGTGTCGCGCAGGCGGCAGGCGCGGCCGCGGCGGCGGCGACCGGCCAAAAGCCATTCCTGGAAGTGATCAAGGAGGCGAAGGAATCCCCGGGCCTCTTCCCCATCTGGCAGAAAGACGAAAAGGTCTGGATCGAGGTCGCCCCCGAGCAGTTCGGCGTGCCCTACCTGTTCACGTCCAACCTGAGCCGCGGCGTCGGCGAGCAGGGCGTGTACGGCGGCATGATGCTGGGCAGCCAGATCGTCGAATTCAAGCGCATCGGGAACAACGCGCAGCTGATCGCGAAAAACCACGAGTTCACCGGCGGCACCAACGCGCCGATGGTGCAGGGCGTGAAGGAGGGCTTCACCGACAGCCTGCTGGGCTCGACGAGCGTCGCGAGCCTGCCGCATCCGGAGCGCAAATCGGTGCTGCTCGACGCGAACGCGCTGCTGCTGACCGACATTCCGGCAGGCGCGCGGTTCACGACCGGCATTCAGATGCGCAACTATGTGTTCGACGCCAAGAACTCGAGCTTCGAGTCCGTCAGGAATTCGGCGGATCAATCGTCGCTCGTCGTCTCCGCGCATTATCAGAATCCGCGGGCCACGCTGCCGCCGGCGCCCACGGCGACGCCGTCGCCGAACCCGTTCCCGCGGTTCACCACGCTGCCCGACAGCCGCAGCCTGTTCCTCGGCTACACGTACAACTTCGCGAAGCTGCCGCAGCCGATGGCAGCGCGTCGGGCCGATCCCCGCGTCGGGCACTTCGACAGCCAGGTCTGGGATTTTTCCTCCGACACGAAGTTCACGGCCAAGACGCACTACGTCAATCGCTGGCGGCTCGAGAAGAAGGATCCGGACGCGACGCCGTCCGAACCGAAGGAGCCCATCGTCTTCTGGATCGACCGCACGGTCCCCGAGAAATACCGGGCCGCGGTGCGCGACGGCATCCTCGAATGGAACAAGGCGTTCGAGGCGGCCGGCTTCAAGGACGCGATCGTCGTCAGGCAGCAGGATCCGGACGGGACGGTCGACACCTTCGACGCCCGTCACTCGACGGTGCGCTGGTTCGTCTCCACCGACGCGGGTTTCGCGATCGGCCCCACCCAGGTCGACCCGCGCACCGGCGAAATCCTGAATGCCCAGATTGCCATTCCCGAAGGGTGGTCGCGAACGCAGCGCACATTCATCGCGGAGCAGTCGCCATCCGCCTGGCCGGCGTTCGACGCGTACAAGGCATCCCTCGGCCTCGATGGCAGCGGCTGCACGTATGCCGCGGAAGCCCTTGCCGAGATGCAGTTCGGTCTCGAGCTGCTCGCCGAGCGCGGCGAGATCGACCCCGGCAGCCCCGAAGCCGATGCCTTCGTCAACGCCTCGCTCAAGGCTGTCGTGATGCACGAGGTGGGCCACACGCTCGGCCTGCGCCACAACTTCCGCGCGTCCACCGTCTATCCGCTGGCGAAGCTCGCGGACCCGGCCTGGACCCGCGAACACGGCATCTCCGGCTCGGTGATGGACTACGCTCCGGTCAACCTCGCGGCGAACGGCGAAGCGCAGGGCGCGTATTTCGAGCCGTCGATCGGCCCGTACGACTACTGGGCGATCGAGTACGCGTACCGCCCGCTGCCAAGGCAGACCGAGAACGACGAGCTCGCGCAGATCGCCGCGCGCGGCGCAACCGATCCGCTGCTCGCGTTCTCGTCCGACGAGGAAGCGATCGCGGGCCTCGACCCCGACGCGAGCCGCTACGACCTGGGTTCCGACCCGCTGCTCTACCTGCGGAAAAGGCTCGTGCTCTCGCGGGAGCTGTGGCAGCGGCTGCAGGCGAAGACCCTCAAGCCGGGGGAATCGTACGACGTCCTGCGGCGCAGCTTCGACAGCGGCTTCCGGCAGATCCGCCGCGCTGCCGCACTGACCGCGAAATACGTCGGCGGGGTCCATTACGTCCGCGACTTTTCCGGAACGCCGAACCTGCCGCTGACGCCCGTGCCGCTCGACAAGCAACGGGCCGCACTCGACCTCATCGCCACGGGCATCTTTGCCGCGGACAGCTTCCGGTTCAAGCCCGAGTTCCTGCGCAGCATGGGGATCGACTATCTTGACGTCGGGTTCGGGAACAGCCAGGCCACCAACTTCAGTCCCGATTTCAGTCTGCGCAACCGCGTGCTCGCGCTGCAGACCGACGTGCTGGGCCAGCTGTTGAGCGACGCCGTGCTCGCGCGCCTGCTCGACTCCGGGATCAAGGTGAGCGCGACGGACCAGGCGTTGTCGCTGGACGAGCTCTTCGCCGCGCTGCGCGCCTCGATCTGGAGCGAGCTGAAGGCCGGCGGCTCGATCCCGGGGCCGCGCCGCGACCTGCAGCGCGACCACCTGCGTCGCATCACGACCGTCCTCACGCGCCCGTCGCCGGCCACGCCGTCCGACGCCATCGCTCTGTTCCGCAAGGAGGCGAGGTTTCTCGCGGCGCAGACCCGAGCGGCCGCCGGCAACGGCACGCGCGACGCAGCCACGCGCGCGCACCTCCTCGAAGCGGCGGGCACGCTCGACGAGGCGCTGAAGGCGCCCATGGTGCGACAAGGTGTCTGACCAGGCGCGGCCGCGGCGGGATCCGACGGTGGCTCGACGCGAGCGGCTGGAGATGACGCTCGCTCCGCTCGACAATCACGCGCTCGCGAACCTTTGCGGTCCGCTCGATGCGAACCTGCGCCAGATCGAGGCCGCGCTCGACGTGTCCATCGCGCACCGCGGCGGCACGTTCACGCTGGACGGTCCGCCGGCACAGACGAAGCTCGCGGAGCTGGCCGTGCGCCGCTTCTACGCGCACGCCGGCAAGACGCTGTCGCTCGACGACATCCAGCTCGGCCTGATCGAGCTCACGTCACAGCAGGCGGCAGATTCCCCGGCCGCGGCCGGTGATGACGAAGGGGCGAGGCTGCGCACGCGACGCGCCGATCTGCACGGCCGCACGCCGAACCAGACGCTCTACCTCAAGCACATCCATGACCATGACATCACGTTCGGCATCGGCCCGGCCGGCACCGGCAAGACGTATCTCGCCGTGGCCTGCGCGGTCGACGCGCTCGAGCGCGATGCGGTCAAGCGGCTGGTGCTGGTCCGGCCCGCGGTCGAAGCCGGCGAGCGGCTGGGATTCCTGCCCGGCGACCTCGCGCAGAAAGTCGACCCGTACCTGCGCCCGCTCTACGACGCGCTGTACGACCTCATGGGCTTCGACAAGACCGGCAAGCTCTTCGAGCGCGGCACGATCGAGATCGCGCCGCTCGCGTACATGCGCGGGCGCACGCTCAACCACTCGTTCATCATTCTGGACGAGGCGCAGAACACGACACCGGAGCAGATGAAGATGTTCCTGACCCGCATCGGCTTCGGCACGAAGTCGGTCATCACCGGCGACGTGACGCAGATCGACCTCGCGCGCGGCCAGAAGAGCGGACTGGTCGAGGCCGACCGCATCCTGGCCGACGTGCGCGGCATCGCGTTCACGCGGTTCACGAGCGCCGACGTCGTCCGCCATCCGCTGGTGCAGAAGATCATCGGCGCGTACGAGCGCGACATCGAGAGCCGTAAGGGCGGGACGGAAAAGTGAGCGCGGCGGACCCCTCGGTGGCAAGGAGGCGACTCCCCGCCCAGCGGAGAAAGCCGCGTCTCGCGCTCGCGGTCCAGTACGCCGTCGCGTCCGCGACGCTTCCCGCGCCCGCCGCGCTGCGCCGCTGGGCAAAGGCGGCCGCCGAGCGGGCCGCGAGCGTCACGGTGCGCTTCGTCGGCCAGCGCGAAGGCCGGACCCTCAACGCACTCTACCGCGGCAAGGAGTACGCGACCAATGTGC
The DNA here is from genome assembly GCA_963751405.1 of uncultured beta proteobacterium. Taxonomy (GTDB): domain Bacteria; phylum Pseudomonadota; class Gammaproteobacteria; order Burkholderiales; family Casimicrobiaceae; genus CAIWHR01. Next base: position 168,852 of record CAVVUJ010000038.1, read on the forward strand.
TGGCCTTCGTGTACGATGCTTCAGCCCGGGTTGAAGGCGACATCGTGCTGTGCGCCCCCGTGTTGCGCACGGAAGCACGCACGCAGGGAAAGCCGCTCGCCGACCACTGCGCACACCTCGTCGTCCACGGCATGCTGCATCTCCAGGGTTACGACCACGACACCGGCCGCGCCGCGCGCACCATGGAGGCGCGCGAGACCGCCATCCTCGCCACGCTTGGCGTACCCGACCCCTACGCTTCCGCGGTGGATGCGCGCCGTATGAACGGGCCCCGCGCCCGCTCCGTTCGCCGTCCTGCGGGGGGACACTGACCCATGAACGACGAGCGCAGCGACAAGCCCGGCAAGCCGACGCTCCTCGAGCGGCTGTCCGCGTTCCTCACGCGCGAGCCCGAGGACCGCGACGAGCTGCTCGTGCTCCTGCACGGCGCGTTCGAGCACAAGCTCCTCGATGCCGACGCGCTGTCGATGATCGAGGGCGTGCTGCAGGTGTCCGAGATGACCGTGCGCGACATCATGATCCCGCGCGCCCAGATGGATGTCGTCTCGATCGACGACGCGCCGGACGAGTTCCTGCCGCTCGTCCTCGAGACCAAGCACTCCCGGTTCCCGGTCATCGGCGAGAACAAGGACGACGTCGTCGGCATTCTGCTGGCGAAGGAACTGCTCCTCTACTACCGGAACCCCGACGGCTTCGACCTCAGGGAGACGCTGCGGCCCGCGGTGTTCGTGCCCGAATCGAAGCGCCTGAACGTTCTCCTGCGCGATTTCCGCGCCAATCGCAACCACATCGCGATCGTCGTCGACGAGTACGGCGGCGTGTCGGGGCTCGTCACGATCGAGGACGTGCTGGAGCAGATCGTCGGCGACATCGAGGACGAGTACGACTTCGACGAGAGCGAGGACAACATCATCGCGGAGGCGAACGGTCGCCATCGCGTGAAGGCGCAGACCGAGATCGGCGATTTCAACGCGCACTTCGGCACCGACTTCGCCGACGACGAGTTCGACACGGTGGGCGGGCTCGTGCTGCAGGCATTCGGCCGCCTGCCCAAGCGCGGCGAGACGGCGAACATCGGCGACTACCGTTTCCGGGTCGTCCGCGCGGACAGCCGCCGGATCTATACGCTGCAGATCGAGCCGCTGGCGGGCACACCGGAAGCCGCCGCGGACGCCGCATCGCCGTCGCGCGGGCGCTGACGGTGGCCGTCGCGTCGGTGCCCACCGCAATCCACGCATGACGCCCGCAGGGGCGCTGCGTTCGTCCTTCGCGCTCGCCGCCGGTGCGGCAACCGTGTTCGGTTTCGCGCCGTTCGGTCTCGCGGCGCTGCCGATCGTCACGCTGTCGCTGCTCCTCGTTCTCTGGCAGGGCGCCGCGTCGGCGCGGTCGGCCGCGGCGATGGGCTTCGCGTTCGGGTTGGGGCTGTTCGGCGCCGGCGCGTCGTGGGTCTTCATCGCGCTCAACACGTTCGGCGGCATGCCGCTGCCGGTCGCGGCCCTGGCCACCGCGGGCTTCTGCGCGTTCCTCGCGTTGTATCCGGCGGCGGCGGGATGGGCCGCCGCGCGATGGTCGATGCCGGGATCCTGGCAGCGCGCCGTCGCGGCCGCCGCGGCCTGGACGCTTGCCGAATGGGCGCGCAGCGTCGTGTTCACGGGCTTCCCGTGGCTCTCGCTCGGCTACGCGGCGCTGGGGGAGGCCGGCCGGAGCCCGTTGGCCGGGTACGCGCCCGTCGGCGGCGCATTCCTGGTCACGCTCGCGATCGCTGCCGTGGCTGCGGCACTCGCGCTGTTCGTCGAAGCCCTCGCTGCCGCCGCGAGGACGCGCGCGGCGCTCCTGCTCGCCGCGATGGCCGCCGTGTTCGCGGGGGGCGCCGCGCTGGCGCGCGTCGAATGGACAGCGCCGTCCGGCACGCCGGTCGCGGTGTCGCTCGTCCAGGGCAACGTCACGCAGGAGCTGAAGTTCGACCCCGATTTCCGCCGGACGACGTTCGACCTCTACCTCCGGCTCGTGGGCACGAGTCGCGGGCGGCTCGTCGTGCTGCCCGAGAGCGCATTCCCGGTGTTCGCGGACGAGGTGCCCGAGGGCGTGCTGCAACGGGTGCGGGACACCGTGGCAGCGCGCGACGGCGATGCGCTGGTCGGCCTGTTCACCGTCGAACCGCCGCTCGTCCCGGGGGGCGGGCTGCGGTACTACAACAGCGTCGTGAGTGCGGGAGTCAATCGATCCCAACTCTATCGCAAGCGCCATCTCGTCCCGTTCGGCGAGACGATTCCGCTGGAGCCCGTCGTCGGCTGGTTCATCCGCAGCGTCCTGTCGATTCCGCTCGCGAGCCAGGCCTCGGGCGACCCTGACCCGCCGGCGCTCCACGTCGCCGGTCAGCGCGTCGCGGTCAACATCTGCTACGAGGATGCATTCGGCGCGGAGATCCGGCGGCAGGCAGGCGACGCGACGCTGCTCGTCAACGTCACCAACGATGCCTGGTACGGCCGCTCGCTGGCCGCATACCAGCACAATCAGATCGCGGCGATGCGCGCGCTCGAGACCGGCCGCCCGCTGCTGCGCGCGACGAATACGGGAGTCACGTCGGCGTTCGCCCACGATGGCCGCGAGATCGCGCGCCTGCCCTGGTTCACGCGCGGCGTCCTCGAAGTCGAGGTCACGGGCCGCGAGGGGACGACGCCCTACGTGCGCTGGGGCGATGCCGTCGCCAACGCCCTCGCCCTGGCGCTTTTCGCCACCGCGATTCTGCGCTCCCGCCGCGCCGGAAAACACGCCGCTTGATTCGATTCGCCCGCCCGTCGGCGCGATGCCGGTAAAATGCGCGATGCCCGACCGACCCATGGCCGCTTCGATGCCCACCTTTCAGCAGATCATCCTCCGGCTCCAGGACTACTGGGACCGGCAGGGTTGCGCGCTGCTGCAGCCGTACGACATGGAGGTCGGCGCCGGCACGTCGCACACGGCCACGTTCCTGCGCGCGCTGGGTCCCGAGCCGTGGCGCGCCGCCTACGTGCAGCCGTCGCGGCGTCCGCGGGACGGTCGCTACGGCGAGAATCCCAACCGGATGCAGCACTATTACCAATTCCAGGTGGTGCTCAAGCCCTCGCCCGCCGACATCCTCGACCGCTACCTCGGATCGCTCGCCGCGCTCGGCTTCGATCTCGCGCAGAACGACGTCCGGTTCGTCGAGGACGACTGGGAGAACCCGACGCTCGGCGCGTGGGGTTTGGGCTGGGAGGTCTGGCTGAACGGCATGGAAGTGACCCAGTTCACCTATTTCCAGCAGGCCGGCGGCATCGACTGCAATCCGATCACCGGCGAGATAACCTACGGCCTCGAGCGCCTGGCGATGTACCTGCAGGGCAAGGAGAACGTGTTCGACCTCGTCTGGGCCGAATCGAGCGAGGGCGGGACGCGCCGGGAGCTCACGTACCGCGATGTCTATCACCAGAACGAGGTCGAGCAGTCCACCTACAATTTCGAGCAGTCGAATGCGCCGAAGCTCTTCGAGCTGTTCGCGTTCTTCGAGTCCGAGGCCAAGCGGCTGCTGGAGGCGCGGCTGGCGCTGCCCGGTTACGAAATGATTCTCAAGGCCGCGCACACGTTCAACCTGCTCGATGCGCGCGGCGCGATCTCGGTGACCGAGCGCGCCGCGTACATCGGCCGGATACGGACGCTTTCCCGGCTGGTCGCGCAGGCGTACGTCGACTCCCGCGAGGCGCTCGGCTTCCCCATGCTGGCCGACGAGCACCGGGCGCACGCGGCATGAGCGCGCCGGGCCGTCCCAAGCGCGAATCGCTCCCTCTCGGAGGGAAGGCGCGCAGCGCCAAGGGTGCACCACAATGAGCCTTCCCGCCACGCTCGTCGTCGAGCTGCTCACCGAGGAACTGCCGCCGAAGGCGCTGCGCCGGCTCGGCGAATCCTTTGCCGACGGCCTCGTCGCGGGTCTCTCCAACCGCGGGTTCCTGACGTCCGAAACCACGATCGCCCCGTTCGCGACGCCGCGGCGGCTGGCCGTCGCGATCACGAAAGTCGTGGCCGTCGCATCGGACACGGAGGTCGTCGACAAGCTGATGCCGGTGAAGGTGGCGCGCGATGCGTCGGGCCAGCCGTCCGCAGCGCTCATGAGGAAACTCGCGGGACTCGGGCGCCCCGGCCTCGCCACCGCAACGCTCGACGCGCAGGACGGGACCGACCGCATCTGCGTCGCCTCCGACGGCAAGGCCGAGTATGTCTATCTGCACAGCCTCGCCAAGGGCCAGGCGCTCGAGCGCGGCTTGCAGGAGGCCCTCGCCGAAACGCTCGAGCGTCTGCCCATCCCGAAGGTGATGAGCTATGCCGGCGCCGGCGGCTATTACAACGACGTCAGGTTCGTCCGCCCGGCGCACCGGCTGCTCGCGTTGCACGGCGCGGACGTGGTGCCGGTGACGGCGCTCGGCCTCGCGGCAGATCGGCTCACCGGAGGACATCGCTTCCTGAGCCACGACGGCATTCCGGTTGCGACCGCGGACGCCTACGAGGAAACACTTGCGCGCCGAGGGCAAGGTGATCGCCGGGTTCGCCGAACGCCGCGCCGCGATCGCCGCCGGGCTCACCCGTGCCGCCATGGGCGCGACGGTCATCATGCCGGAGGCGCTGCTGGACGAAGTGACCGGGCTGGTCGAATGGCCCGCGGTGTACGAAGGCGCGTTCGAGCGGGAGTTCCTGACGGTCCCGCAGGAGTGCCTGATCCTGACGATGCAGCAGAATCAGAAATACTTCGCGCTGGCCGGGGCGGACGGCAAGCTCCTGCGCCGCTTTCTCGTCGTCAGCAACGTGGCGACGACGGAGCCCGGCGCGATCATCCAGGGCAACGAGCGCGTGCTGCGTGCGCGACTCGCGGATGCACGATTCTTTTTCGACCAGGACCGCAAGACGAAACTCGAGGCGCGCCTGCCGAAGCTCGCGGCGGTCGTCTATCACAACAAGCTCGGCAGCCAGCGGGACCGGGTGTCGCGGCTCGCGCGACTGGCGGGCGAGATCGCGGCACGGCTCGGCGCGGACCGCGGCCAGAGCATCCGGGCCGCCGAGCTTGCCAAGGCCGATCTCACGACCGACATGGTCGGCGAGTTCCCCGAGCTGCAGGGACTCATGGGGCGCTATTACGCGCTGCACGATGGCGAGCCGGAAACGGTCGCGGCGGCGATCGAGCAGCACTACTGGCCGCGCTTCGCCGGCGACGCGTTGCCGAGCGGGCCGGTCGCGCAGGCCGTGGCGCTCGCCGACAAGCTCGAGACGCTCGCCGGGATGTTCGGCATCGGCGCGCAGCCCACCGGAGAGAAGGATCCGTTCGGCCTGCGCCGCCATGCGATCGGCACGATCCGCATTCTCGTCGAGGGGAAGCTGGCGCTGGCCCTCCCGGAACTCGTCGCCGCCGCGTTCGACGCGTTCAGCGGCATTCCGGCGGTAACGGACGCCCGCATCGATCTCGAGAACTTCATCTTCGAGCGCCTGCGCGGGTACCTGCGCGATGCCGGCTACTCGGCGAACCAGGTCGAGGCGGTGCTCTGCCAGCGTCCCGCGCGCCTCGATCTCGTGCCGGCGCAATGCGCGGCGGTCAGGGCCTTCGCCGACCTGCCGGAATCAGGGGCGCTCGCCGCAGCCAACAAGCGGATCGTCAACATCCTGAAGAAGTCCGGCGGCGAGGCGGCGGTCGCCATCGATCGCGCCCGCCTCGCCGACGGCGCCGAGCACGATCTCTACCTCGCCTTCCAGAAGCTGCAGCCGATCGTCGACGACCATTGTGCGGCCGGCGATTTTGCCGGCGCGCTGCTGGCGCTGGCCGGTGCCAAGCCGGCCGTCGACCGGTTCTTCGACGACGTGCTGGTCATGGCGGACGATCCGGCCATCCGCGCGAACCGGCTCGCGCTGCTGCGCGGCGTCGCGCAGACGATGAACCGCGCCGCGGACATCTCGAAGCTGGCAACCTGAGCGAGCCATGGTCCAGCTTGCCTCCGAAGCCGTCACGCCCACGCGGGCCATCAAGCTGATCGTGCTCGATCGCGACGGCGTGATCAACCACGACAGCGAACGCTTCATCAAGTCGCCCGACGAGTGGCGGCCGATTCCGGGCAGCCTCGAGGCCATCGCGCGGCTCAATCACGCGGGGTTTCGCGTCGTCGTCGCGACGAACCAGTCGGGGATCGGCCGCGGGCTCTTCGACATGGGAACGCTGAACGCGATCCACGACAAGATGCACCGGGCGCTGGCGCTCGCCGGGGGGCGTGTCGACGCGGTGTTCTACTGCCCCCACACCGGGGATTCGCAATGCGAGTGCCGCAAGCCGAAGACCGGGATGCTGCGGGAAATCGGCGTTCGCTACGGTGTCGACATGACCGGCGTACCCTGCATCGGCGATTCCCTGCGCGACCTCATGGCCGCCGATGCCGTCGGCGCACAGCCGATACTCGTCCTGACCGGCAAGGGCGAGAAGACGTTGCGCGCCGGCAATTTTCCCAAGCACACGGTGATCTATCCCGATCTGGCGTTCGCGGCGGCGGCGCTGCTCGCGGAAGAGTGATGAGCCCCCACGCTCACTGCGTTCGCTGCCCCCCGCGGGGGCGCGCAGTGCCCTTCGGGCGGCCGGGCGGGCAGATGACGACCCCCACGCTCACTGCGTTCGCTGCCCCCCGCGGGGGCGCGCAGTGCCCTTCGGGCGGCCGGGCGGGCACTGATCGCGTCATGAGGGGGGTGCGCGCGCTCGTCTTTCTGCTCTTTCAGCTGGTGGTCACGCCCGTGTATGCGGTAGTGATGGTGCTGACGTTCTGGCTGCCGCGCGTGCCCATGTACCGCATCGCGGCGTCCTGGTGCCGCACCAATCTCTGGGGCGCGCGCTGGATCTGCGGCATCCGCCATCGTGTCGTCGGCGCCGAAAACATTCCGTCGACGCCCCACATCGTGCTGTCGAAGCACAGCTCCACCTGGGAGACGCTTGCGCTCACACTGATTCTTCCCGCCGCTCGCGTACGTCGCCAAGAAGGAGCTCCTGTCCATCCCGTTCTTCGGCTGGGGCTTCGCCCTCGCATCCCCGATCACCATCGACCGCAACGCCGGCACCGACGCCATGCACCAGATCGCGGCCCAGGGCCGCGAGCGGTTCCGGCAGGGGTTCTGGATCGTCATCTATCCGGAAGGCACGCGGATCCGCGCGGGCACGCGGTCCAAGTACAAGACCGGCGGCGCCAGGCTCGCCATCGAGCTCGGCGTGCCGATACTGCCGGTCGCGCACAATGCCGGCTACCTGTGGCCGAAGGGCGTTTTCGGAAAGCGGCCCGGAACCGTGACGATCTCGTTCGGCAAGCCGATCCCGCCGGACGGCAGGGATGCGCAGACGCTGATGCGCGAGGCCGAGACGTGGATCGAGGCCGAAGTCGCGCGGCTCGGAGACCCGACGCGCGGCCAATGAAAGCCCTGCTGCGTCTGCGGGACATTCTCGGCGGCCCGCCCGCGGGAGGCGGCGACGAGGGCGCTGCACGCCGAATCGTGCTTGCCGGCGAGAGCGTCGACTACCGGCTGGTGCGCGCGCGGCGGCGCTCGATCGGCATGCAGATCGGCCTGTCCGGCCTCACCGTCCGCGCGCCGCGCTGGGTGACGATACGCGAGATCGACGCCACGCTGACCGAGCGCGGCGCATGGATCCTGCGTTCATTGGCCGAGTGGCGCGCGCGAAGGCGCGACGTCCTGCCGCGGGAATGGAAGACCGGCGCGCCCATTCTCTTCCGGGGCCGCGAACTGGCGCTTGCCGTGCACACCGCGCGCACGCGGGAAATCGCGGCGGACCTCCTCAACCTCACGGTGCTCCACCCCGCCGGAGAGGATGAGCGGCAGGTCGCCGCCTTCGTCACCCGCTGGCTGCGCGAGGAAGCCCTGCGCCTGCTCCACCCGCGCGTAACCGAATTCGCGGCGCGCATCACGTCGACGATCCCCGTCGTCAAGCTGTCCAACGCCCGCTCGGAATGGGGGAGCTGCAACCAGAAGGGCGTGATCCGGCTCAACTGGCGGCTGGTGCAACTGCCGCCCGACCTCGCGCTCTACATCGTCGCGCACGAAGTCGCGCACCTGGTCGAGCTCAACCATTCGGCCCGGTTCTGGAGCCTGGTCGAAGGACTGTTTCCGGGTGCCGCCGTGGCCCGGTCGGCACTCGACGACTGGACCGCGCTGCTCGAGGCATGAGCCTGCCGGGCCGCCCCAAGGGCGAATACCGCAGCGCGCAGCGCGGAGGTACTCCAGTAAGCCGACGTTTCAGCCGGCGGGCGCGACGAGCGTCGGCAGCGCAATCGTCAACCCCGCTTGCGCTTGCACGAGCGCCGCGAGCGCGGCCCCGAGCTCGTCGCCCGACCGCGTATCGCGCCACCGGCCATCGCGGGGCCGGAAATGAAAGCCTCCGGACCGGGCCGCCACCCAGATCTCGCGGTTCGGCACATGGCGGTTCACGATGAGCTTGCTGCCGTCCTCGCACTCGATCTGGAGAATGCCGTCGTTGAGGCCCCAGTCGAGGTCGACATCGGAGCACGCCACGGCCGCGTCGAGCGCCGCTCCGATGCCCGCAAGCGTGCGGTCGGCGGCGGCGATGAATTCGCTCTCGGTGATCATGGGCGCTCCGAATTGCGGACTGGGAACATTTTCCCTGTTACGATTCTGACTCGATGTTACGTGATTTCAGCGCCCGGACTCGTCGTGCCGCCATCGGGCTGGCCGTGGCGGCGGCAGTCGGCGTCGTGCCACTCGCGGCCTGTGGCGTGAAGGGCGCCTTGAAGCTCCCGTCACCGCCTGCCGCGGCGCCCGGCGCGTCGTCATCCGAATCGCCCGAGGCGTCGAGCGCAGCGCCGCCGGCCGCACCCGCGTCGCAGCCGCCGGAACGCAAGCCGTGAACGTGTTTGCCGTTGTCGCCGGCGAACTCCATGCGGAAGGGATGCCGTTGTCCGGCATCGCCGAACGTTTCGGCACACCCTGCTACGTCTACTCGCGTGCAGCGCTCGAAGCTGGATACCGGGCCTTCGACGCGGCATTCGAAGGCGTGCCCCACCTCGTGTGCTATGCGGTCAAGGCGAATTCCAACCTCGCTGTACTGAACATCCTCGCGCGCCTCGGGAGCGGGTTCGACATCGTCTCCGGCGGGGAACTCGCGCGGGTCATTGCCGCCGGCGGCGATCCCGCGCGGATCGTGTTCTCCGGCGTCGGCAAGACGGCGCCCGAAATGGAGGCCGCGTTGACGGCGGGCATCCGCTGCTTCAACGTCGAGTCGGCAGCCGAACTCGAAATGCTGAATGCCGTCGCCGGCCGCGCGGGCCGCGTCGCTCCCGTTTCGCTGCGGGTGAACCCCGACGTCGATCCGAAGACGCACCCGTACATCGCGACCGGGCTCAAGGAGAGCAAGTTCGGCGTCGCGTTCGACGATGCGCTCGACCTCTATCGGCGCGCATCCGACCTGCCGTTCGTCGAAGTCCGGGGGATCGACTGCCACATCGGATCCCAGATCACCGACCTTTCCGCCTGCGTCGAGGCGGCCGAGAAGATGTTCGGTCTCGTCGATCGGCTCGAGGCCGACGGGATCGCGCTCTCCCATGTCGACCTCGGCGGCGGCCTCGGCGTGCGCTACCGCGACGAGGAAACCATCGATCCGTACGCGTATGCGCTCGCCGTTCGCCAGGCGCTGGGATCGCGGCGACAGGAACTCGTGTTCGAACCGGGCCGGTTCCTGGTCGGTGCGGCCGGCGTGCTGCTGACGCGCGTCGTCTACCTCAAGCCCGGAGCCGGTCACGATTTCGCGATCGTCGACGCGGCGATGAACGACCTCCTCCGACCCGCGCTCTACGACGCCTGGCACGCGGTGGAGCCCGTGCGCCCGCGCGCGGGGCCGGCGCGCCGCTGGCAGATTGTCGGACCGGTGTGCGAGAGCGGCGATTTCCTCGCCCGCGACCGCCTGCTCGCGCTGGCCGAGGGCGATCTCCTCGCCGTGCGCGCCGCCGGCGCCTATGGCTTCGTGATGAGCTCCAACTACAATTCGCGCCCGCGCGCCTGCGAGGTCGTCGTCGACGGCGATCACGCTCATCTCAGCCGGCCGCGCGAGCGCGTCGAAGAACTTTTCGCGCACGAATCGCTGCTGCCGTGATCGCGCTTCCGCAAAGCGTCGGACAGGAAGCAGTTGCCGATTTTTTTGCATGTGCGAAATCGCAACAATCACGGATGCGACGCCAGGAATCGGCGGAGAAATCTTGCAATTCAACAAAATGTGGCTAGAATTCAGGCAGCAGGTAGCAGTGGGTTTGTCAAGAGCTTGCAGTTTCCACCGACAGCCCCAGCGCCGCTTGCGCCGAAGCAGAAGCACCATAACAGCTACAGTAACTCAGACAGGAGAAACAAAAATGGCTGACATGATGTCGATGATGACGCCGGCCGCTGCGGCCCCGGCGCCCAAGAAAGCGACCAAGAAGAAAGCGACCAAGAAGAAGGTAGCGAAGAAGAAAGCGGCGCCGAAGAAGAAGGCGGCGAAGAAGGCGACCACGAAGAAGAAGGCCGCCCCCAAGAAGAAGGCGGCAAAGAAGACGACGAAGAAGAAGGCCGCAAAGAAGACGACGAAGAAGAAGGCCGCAAAGAAGACGACGAAGAAGAAGGCCGCGAAGAAGACGACGAAGAAGAAGGCCGCGAAGAAGGCCGCCCCCAAGAAGAAGGCCGCGAAGAAGGCGACCACGAAGAAGAAGGCCGCCCCCAAGAAGAAGGCGACCAAGAAGAAGGCCGCAAAGAAGTAGGACTTCCGCGGCAGCAGGTTCGCCCCCCGATTGGGGGCGATCCACAGAACAGGCGACGCGATGCGTCGCCTGTTTTCGTTGGCGCATCCGCTCGGGTCCGCCGGAGCCCGGCGCTCCCGTCCGCAGTCAGCCGCCCGGCGCTACCCCTGCCTTGGCGACCGGAGCATCCTTCCGCACGACGGCCGGTTTCGCTGCCGGGCCCTTGGCCTTGGGCGCGGCCTTCGTCACTCGGGTTCCACCTGCGCGCTTGCCCTTGCTTGCGGCCGGCGCGAGATCGCTCGTGATGCGCAACGTCTGCCCCGCGACGACGGCGTTCTGGTTCTGGCCGAGCCCGTTCCAGCGCCGCAGGTCGGCGGGAGCCACCGCGTAGCGGGCGGCGATGCCGGCGAGCGTGTCGCCGCGGTTCACCCGATAGTAGAACGTGCGGCCCTGCGGAACCGTCGTGAACACGGTCTGCGACAGCGTCTCCGCGGCTGCCTCGGCGGGCCCCTGCGTCGGCACGAGCAGCGCATGACCGGTCGGAACCTTCGCCTTCGCGCCGATGCCGTTGACCGCCCGCAACACGTCGACCTCCATACCGAATCGGGCCGCGACCTGCGCCAGCGTTTCGCCATTGCGCATCCGGTAGGCCTGCCACGACACCAGCGGCTGGTCTGCCAGCTCCAGCTTTGCCGCAAACACTTCCGCCCGGTCGATCGGCAGAAGAATCGTGTATTCGTCGGAGCCGGCGATGACCGGCCGATTGTGTTGCGGATTGAGGTACTGAAACTCGTCCACCGGCATCTCGGCCAGCTGGGCGGCCTTTTTCAGGTCGATCTTGCGAGTCATCCTGACGACGGCGAAATACGGCGCGTCCGGGATGTCGGAAAGATCGAGCCCGTACTTTTCGGGGTCGCGGACGATGTTCTTGAGCGCCTGCAGCTTCGGCAGGTAATTGCGCGTCTCGTCCGGCATCTTGAGATCGGCATAGCCGGTCGGGAGGCCCGCTTTCTGGTTCTTCGCGATCGCCCGGGCAACGTTGCCTTCACCCCAGTTGTAGCCGGCGAGTGCGAGCTGCCAGTCGCTGAAATCGCCGTGGAGCTTCTGGAGGTACGTGAGTGCGCCTTCGGTCGCGGCGACGACGTCGCGGCGCGAGTCGAACCAGAAATTCTGCTTGAGCCCGTAGTGCGTGCCCGTCGCCGGCATGAACTGCCAGATCCCGGACGCCCGGGCCACCGACATCGCGTGCGGATTGAAAGCACTCTCGACCATCGGCAGGAGGGCGATCTCCAGCGGCATGCCGCGTTCTTCGACCTCGACGACGACGTAGTACAGATATCGCCGGCTGCGATCGATCATGCGCGCGACGTAGTCCGGACGCGACGAATACCACTGCTCCCATTTGGCGACGAGGGCATCGTCGATATCCGGCAGCGCGAAGCCACGGCGGACGCGCGCCCAGAGATCCTCGGCGGGCGGTGGCAGCGGCTCGAGCCCGGCGGGCGCGGCGACGGCAGGGGCAGCGGTGGCGACGGCGGGGGGCGCGGCGACGGCGGGTTCGGGCGGCGCCGCCGGCACCGCCATCACGGGAAGCGGTGCCTCAGGGGGCGGAGCCGGCGTCGCACACGCGGCAAGGAACACCGCGAGCGCAAGGGCGAGGAGCAAGGGAAAGCTTGAACGCAATTCGATCCGTCGTTGGCCGGGAAAGCTGCGGCGATGGTAGGCGCCGCGCGCCCAGGCGTCAACCCAAGCGGCGTGTCAGCGAAATCCGTTCTTCCATTCGCGTATGACGGCGAACGCGTCGACGGCGTCCATCAGCGCGCGCCCCGCCCGGGCTTGCGCGACAGCGAAAACGTCGGGCTCGCCCGCGCGCAGAAACGGGTTCGTCGCGCGTTCCTCGGCGACCGTCGACGGCACCGTCGGCAACCCGCGGTCGCGCTGGTCCTGGTCGCGCCGCAGACGCGCCTGCAGCGCGACATTCCCGGGCTCGACGGCGAGCGCGAAGCGCAGGTTCGCCAGCGTGTACTCGTGCGCGCAGTAGACGCGCGTGCCTGCCGGAAGCGCGGCGAGTTTCCCGAGCGAGTCCGCCATCTGCGCCGGCGTGCCCTCGAACAGCCGCCCGCAGCCGCCCGCGAACAGCGTGTCGCCGACGAAAGCGACGCCCCCGTCCGCGTCGCTTCCGACATACCCGATGTGTCCCGCCGTGTGGCCGGGGATGTCCAGCACCCGGAGCTTCCAGCCCAATCCCGGCACGGTGATCTCGTCGCCCTCCGCGAGCGCGTGCGTGCGCCCGGGGATCGTCTCCCGCGCGGGGCCGAACACCGGCACGGGAAAGCGCGCGAGCAGCGCCGCGTTGCCGCCGACGTGATCGCCATGGTGGTGCGTGGTGACGATCGCCGACAGCGCGAGCCCCTCGCTTTCGAGATACGCGAGCACCGGCGCCGCGTCGCCGGGATCGACGACTGCAGCATGGCGACCCTCGCGCACGAGCCATATGTAGTTGTCGCTGAACGCGGGGATGGGGATAATCGCCGGCATGGACGCATCTTCCGGAGCAGCGGGTTGCCTGTCAACGACACTCGCCGACTGGTTGAGAACGCCGCTGGGGCAGTATCTGCTCGCCCGCGAGCAAGCCTGGTTCGATCGGACGGTCACCGACATCTTCGGCTTTCAGGCGATTCAGATCGGGTTGCCGGGCTGCCCGTTCCTCGCGCAGAGCAGGGTCGCCGCGCACTGGACGGTGGACTTCGGCCCGCCCGCGCAGCTGCTCGCGGATCCGAACTGGCTGCCTTTCCCCGACAATGCGCTCGACCTGATCGTGCTGCCGCACGCGCTCGAGTTCGCGAGCGATCCGCACCAGCTGCTGCGCGAGGTCTACCGCGCGACGCGACCCGAGGGGCAGATCGTGATCTCCGGCTTCAATCCGTTCAGCCTGTTCGGCGCCAAGCGCTATTTCGGGCGCGGCCAGTCGGCGCCGTGGAACGGCAGCTTCATCGCGCTGTACCGGCTGAAGGACTGGCTCGCGCTGCTGGGGTTCGAGGTGGCGGGCGGAGGTCTGGACTGCTACGTGCCGCCGTTCGACAGCGAAAAGTGGCGCGCGCGATGCGGATTCTTCGAGGCGGCCGGCGACCGCTGGTGGCCCATCGGCGGCGGCGTGTACTACCTGCGGGCGACCAAGAAAGTCCTCGGCATGCGCATCCTGACCCCGGCGTGGGAACGCCCCAAGAACGGTCTCGCCACCGCGCCGCGCCAGGCGCGGCAATGCATCGAGCGCGTCGAATGAGCGGACTTCGTCACGATCTACACCGACGGCGCGTGCAAGGGAAACCCCGGCCCCGGCGGCTGGGGTGCGCTGCTCGTCTTTCGCGACCGGGAAAAGGAGCTCTGCGGCGGCGAGCCGGCGACCACGAACAACCGCATGGAGCTCACCGCGGTCATTCGCGCGCTCGAATCACTCAAGCGCGAGTGCGCGGTGGCAATCTATACCGATTCACAGTACGTGAAGAACGGGATCCAGACCTGGATTCACGCGTGGAAGAAGAACGGCTGGAAGACGGCGGACCGCAAGCCGGTCAAGAACGCCGAACTCTGGCGGGAACTCGACGCACTCGCGGCCAAGCACACGGTGGAGTGGCACTGGGTCAAGGGCCACAACGGCCATCCCGGCAACGATCGCGCCGATGCGCTTGCCAATCGCGGCGTCACGCAACGAGGTCGCGCCTGACCCGCTGGCCAATCGAGGTGTCAGCGCCGGATGAGTTCGCCCGATGCGCAATCGATCCGGCGCATCGGATACGTGACCAGCCGGTCCGCGCCACCGACCTTCCCCTCCACAGCGCGTACAGCCAGCCTTCCGACGCGCGACGATAGACGATCCGCTGCGGGAATTCCGGCGCGGGATTGGCGAACGTGAAGATCTCGTCGTTCGCGGCCCGCGGTTCGGTCGACCGTTTGCTCCGGTGAGCCGGAACGCCGTCTTCGTTCTTCCCCGACGGCGCCGCCACGTAATGGATGCCGTCCGGCCGCGGCTCGATGACGCAGGTATTCGTAGCCGTGCGTCTTGCCGTCCACGACCATTTGGCTCGTCGCCGATCAGCATGTTGCCGCGCAGCGGCATCCAGTGCTCGCGAAACTCGCGCTGGTTGCCCGCGTGCCGCGCCAGCAGCCCTCGAGCCATGCCAGGGACGCCAGCGCGGCGACTTCCTGCGGGGCCTTGGGCTCCGCCGCTGCCGGACCGGGCGCGGGTGCCGTTTGCGCAACCGCGGACGTCGCGCCGAGCGCGATGGCGAGGAACGAAGATGAGCTTCATGACGGAATTCACCCCAGGATACGTTGCTGCATCGCCGCCGGGAACTCATTGCGGCCGGGCGAGCGGCAGGTTGAGCAGCAGGTTCTGCGGCTTGAGCTTCAACCGCCCGTCGCCGTCCATCGCCATCGCCAGATAGACGGGACGACCGGCGATCGCAGGCCGCATGTCGCCGGGATCCGCGAACGTCAGCTCGAACAGACACAGCAGCCGTCCCATCCTCGTTTCGTCGACGTCGGCGCGATTGTACAGGTCGTTCAGCAGCGCGCTCGCCTCGGCATCCAATCCGACGTGCCAGACCCAGCGCCGGTCGTCGATCTCGCTTTGCGGGCGGATCGTCACGGCAACGCCGTGAAAGTGCGCGATCCACTTCTCCAGCACGCGGCAGAGCGCATCGAGCGCCGGGCGACCCCGGTTCAGGCTCACCGCCAGATCGTGCCGCTCGTCGCGTTCCCAGTACGCCGTGGCGTTGGCCGCGTCCAGCGTGTCGAGATCGACCGTGCGCATCGGCGTGCGGTTCTGCTGCAGCAGCTCGCCCAGGCTGCCGAAACCGCCGGTGGTGGCGAACAGCTCGACCGTGGCCAGGTCGGCGGCCATCACCGCGCCGTCGTCGGTCACCGCGATCTTCTGCGGGCGGAACAGCATCTCGGCGGCGCGCGCCTCGATCGGATCGGCGCCGGCGCCCAGAATGTGCCGCAACAGGATCGCCGTCAGCTGATGCACGAGCACCGGCGCCACGTCGACGCCGTCGCGGAAGAGCGCCACATAGGCCGCTTCGAGCGAAGAGGCGTCCATGAGCCGCTGCCGGAAACGCAGCCAGACGGCGTAGTTTTCGCGCACATCGGCGTCGGCGATCGGCGCGAGGTCGGATTCGGCGACCGCCGCGCACGGCGCCGCGAGCAGCTTCTCGTGCAGCGCGAGTTCCGCCGCGCAGGAGTCGGGAATCGGCGCCAGCTCCGGGCGCAAGAGCAGCGCGCGCAGGAAATCGTCGGTGACCAAAAGCTGGCCGTCGGCGTTGGCCGTCAGCAGGCGGTAGCCACAGGAGGGCCAGAAGTCCGGCATCGGCAGAGCGTAGCCCAAATTCCGGCGAATTTCAGTGCCAGCCAAGCCGTGCCGCGGGCCCACGCGCGGCACGGGGTCCTGCCAATCGAATCAGCCGCCCAGCATCGCCTTCTTGAGGTCCGCCTGAATCGGCTTGTCGCCGAGCCAGATCTTCGTCAGCGCCTTGTTGAACGCTTCGCCCGGAATCGTTCCCTTCGCCGCCCCGTTGAAGCCGATTACGGTGGCGCCGTCGACAAAATCAAGCGTCACGACGTTGCCTTCCTTCACCTCGCCGAACGCTTTCATGATCGACATCATTTGCTCCTGCTGCGCCTTTACGGCCGCCATCTCGGCCTCGGTGTTGTTCTCCTTCAGCCCGTCGTTCAGCGCATTGACCAGGTCGTCGGGCGACAGGTTGCGCAGCAGGTTCATCTGGATCCGCCGCGGCCCCTTGGCCAGCACGGCCGCGAGATCCGCCGCCTTGGCCGGCACGTAGAGGCTGCCGACATAGACCTTGAAAATGGCGCGGGTGCGAATGCCGGCGCCGTTCAGCACGAGCTCCTGCCCGCCCACCGCGGCCTTGTCCGCGAGCTTGACGCCACCGACGTCGGCGCCGAACGCTGCCCCGGCGAAACAAAGGGCGAAACAGGTGATCAGGAACTTGCGCATCATGCTTTTCTCCTCAGAAAAACGGCGGGGTGCGGGCCGGAATGCGCAGCGCCCCGGGAACGAAAAACGGGCCGCCCGCACAGTACGGGCAGCCCGGTTCCTGCTGTGTGCCGACAATGCTCGGCGGCGGCCTACGCGCGGCTACTTCCACCGATAGTTCGCCTGCGCCGACACCACGATGACGTTGTTGTTGAAGTTGCCGTTGATGAGGCCGTTGCCGGCGATGCTGGCCGGATTGCCCGAATTGTTGATCGAGCCGTCCTTGACGAAGATGTAGGCCGCGCCGACGTCGAAGTTGAGGTTCGTCGAATACTTGAACCGGCCTCCGACCGTGAGCCAGGTGCGGTCGTTGTCGGGCAGGCGCGCCGAGCGGTCGATATCGTTGACCGGCGACTGGTCGTAGGCAACGCCCGCCCGCAACACGGTCTTCTCGTTGTACTGGTAGTTGAAGCCGGCCGAGAACCGCCACGTGTCCTTGAAGTTCTCCGGCAGCACGGTAGAGCACGCTGCCGCTGGTGCGCACGATCCGCAGTTCCGGGATGCTGCTCCAGCCGGTCCACGTGACGTCGCCCAGGATGTCCCACTGGTCGTTGAGCTTCTGGTAGTACGAAAGCGAGGCCATGTCCGGCAGCGTGAGGTCGACGCTCACGCCGCCGCCGTTGCGCCGGGTCTGATTGATCGCGTTGCTGACTCCGGCGACGGCGGGGTTGAACGGCGCGAGCGCCCCGGTCAGCGTCGGGCGGCGTCGGATTGGTGAACGGTTCACGCGTGCCTTGAACGTCGTACTTGATCTTCGACCGATAGGCGAGGCCGATTCTTCCGGCCCCAACGTCGTTGTTGGCATCGCCGTTGAAGCTGTACATCATGCCGACGTTCCATCCCCACGCATAGTCGTCGCCGGTGATCTTGCGCGAACGAGTCCAGATCCGGAGGTCGCCCCGATCAATGCCCGGTATCGCCGACGCGGGAATCTGGCCGGCCGCGGCGAGCCTGGCCGTAGCCCTGCGCCAGCCCGGCCGTATAGTTGACGTTATTGGTGAGGGTCGGCCTGGATATGCTGATAGTTCGCTCCGGCGCCCAGCCAGAAGTCCTTGGTGACCTTGTAGGACACCGACGGGTTGACGTTGATCGTCTTGATTTCCGACTTCAACGCCTGATAGCGGCCGAGCCAGCCATCGTCCCAATCCGTCTTGAGCCCGAACGGAACGTTGATGCCTATCCCGACGTGCCACTCGTTATTGATGGCCATCGATCCGTACAGGTTCGGCACGAACGCGGCGCCGCCGGCGTCGCCACCCGAGCCGCCCAGCGGCTGCCCGAGCGCCGCCTGCGAGTTCGCATTCTGGAACTTCGCCGACGGGATGATCACGTGGATCGCCTGCTCGACCTGCGGGAAATTGAGCCGCGCGAGACCCGCGGGGTTGTGCCACACGGTGTTCGCGTCCTCGGCGGTGGCGGCGGCGCCGGCAAAGGCGTTGCCGAGCCCCATCACATTCTGCTCGGCCAGCGCGAACGCGGAGCCGAACGCCTGTCCTCCCGCAAGGGCCAGCGCGACGCCGGCTAGGGCAGTGGCAATCCTGGTACGGGAAAAGGGAGCAGTCATGGCGGATCTCCTCATGGAAAGGATGCGAGGCGCGGCCTCAGGCAAGAGTAAAGGGGATGCGGGTTCGGTGCGAGATTCGGGTGGCCGGTCCGGAACCCCGGCCCATTGGCGTGCTACCGAAAAAATATACACCCGGTCAAGGGACTCCGGGGGCGCCGGATGGCCCGCCAGGCGAGATACCGTGCCAAGTGTTGCTTTTTGGGCAAGACACCCTCTTTCGGCGTCAACCCGGGGGCAACTCGCGAGGCCGACGATCAGGCCCGACTGCAACATACGTCAGGCTCGCCTCGGTCACTTTGACGCAGATCACCTCGGAGGGGTTGCGCTGCGCGTAGACCTCGACGTCCACGGTGATCGACGTCCGGCCGATCCGCCTGATCTGCGCGAAGAAACTCACGACGTCGCCGATCAGGACCGGCTCCTTGAAGACAAAGGAGTTCACCGCGACCGTCGCGACCCGGCCGCGCGCCCGCCGGGCCGCCGCGACCCCGCCGGCGATGTCGACCTGCGACATCACCCAGCCGCCGAAGATGTCGCCGTGCTGGTTGGCGTCCGCCGGCATCGGGACCACGCGCAGCGTGGGCTCCCTGTCCGGCAGCAGGACGGCTTCGGCGGGCATCGCGGCCTGCCGCTTTCCGTTACGCCGCGGCCTTTTTCGCCTCGTCGCGCAGCTCCCGCCGCAGGATCTTGCCGACGTTGGTCTTCGGCAGGTCCGCCCGGAACTCGACGTCGCGGGGCATCTTGTATCCGGTGAGGTGCTCGCGGCAGTGCTTGAGCACGTCGTCCTTGGTCAGGCTCGCGTCCTTCTTCACGACGAAAAGCTTCACCGCTTCGCCGGACTTCGCGTCCGGCACGCCCACCGCCGCGCACTCCAGCACGCCCGGATGCATGGCGACGACGCCCTCGATCTCGTTCGGATACACGTTGAAGCCCGAGACCAGGATCATGTCCTTCTTGCGGTCGACGATCTTGATGAAGCCCCGCTCGTCCATCACGCCGATGTCGCCGGTCATGAAGAAGCCATCGGCGGTCATGACCTTCGCCGTTTCGTCGGGCCGGTTCCAGTAGCCCGCCATCACCTGCGGACCGCGGATGCAGATTTCTCCCGGCTGGCCGAGGGCGACGTCCTTGCCCGCGTCGTCGCGCAGCGTGACCTCCGTCGACGAGATCGGCAGCCCGATCGAGCCGTTGTACGCGGGCAGGTCGAGCGGGTTGATCGTGGCCGCAGGCGAGGTCTCGGTGAGTCCGTAGGCTTCGCTCAAAGTGCAGCCGGTGACCTCCTTCCACCGAACCGCGACCGCCTCCTGCACGGCCATCCCACCGCCCAGCGTCCAGCGCATCGTCGAGAAGTCGAGCTTGCCGAATTCCGGGTTGTTGACCAGCGCATTGAACAGCGTGTTGACCCCGGTCATCCCGGTGAACTTGACCGTGCCCATCTCCTTGACGAGGCCCGGGATGTCGCGCGGGTTCGGGATCAGGATGTTCTCGCCGCCCAGCGTCATGAACGTGAGGCAGTTCGCCGTCAGCGAGAAGATGTGGTAGAGCGGCAGCGGCGTGATGATGACCTCGCGCTCGCTGCTCAGGAACGGCCGCACCCACGCGCGCGCCTGCAGCAGGTTGGCGACGATGTTCCGGTGCAGCAGCACCGCGCCCTTCGCCACGCCCGTCGTGCCGCCCGTGTATTGCAGGAAAGCGATGTCGTCGTGCGCGAGCGCTGGCCGCTCCAGCTTGCCCGTGCGGCCCGCCGCGAGCGCGTCGGAGAGGCGGACGGCTTCGGGGATCGACCAGGCCGGGATCATCTTCTTGACCCGCCGCAGGACCAGGTCGACGACGATGCCCTTGAACCCCAGAAGCTCGCCGATGCTGGTGACGATCACCCGCCGGACCTTGGTCCTGCCGAGCACCTCCGCCACGGTGCGCGCGAAGTTCTCGACGACGACGATCACTTCGGCGCCCGAGTCGGTGAGCTGGTGCTCGAGCTCGCGCGCCGTGTACAGCGGGTTGACGTTCACCACCGTGCAGCCGGCGCGAAGGGCCCCGAACAGGCACACCGGGTACTGCAGGATGTTGGGCATCATCAGCGCGACGCGCGTGCCCTTCTTGCAGCCGTTCGCCTGCAGGTAGACGCCGAACGCGGCGGACAGCCGGTCGAGGTCGGCGAAAGTGATCGACTTGCCCATGCACGTGAACGCGGGGCGGGTCGCGAACTTCGTCGCGCTCTCCTCGAACACGTCGCGGACCGACTTGTACTCGTTGATGTCGATCTCGGCGGGTACGCCTTTCGGATAGTGCTTCAGCCAGATTTTTTCCACGGATGTCCTCCCTCCCAAAAGGATGCGGCGATGCGCCGGGGCAGGGACGCTGACGGTCCCGTCGTTCGGCGGCGGCGCAGGCAGGACGTCGGCGCTCGCGCCGACGCTACCCTACCTTGGGGATGCTACACCAGAAGCAGGCGGGGCTGCGCCGGCGACGTGCGCGCCGACCTGCGACAAATTGTCGCCCGGTAGCGCGCGCCGGCACCGACCGGCGCGGGTCAGGCAGCGGTGGACGCTCGCGCGACCTGCACTTCGGCCGCGGCGTGGTGGAGGGGACCGCCGCGGAAAGGGGCGAATCCGGTGCCGAAGATCGCGCCGGCATCGACGAGATCCGCATCGGCGACGATGCCCTCGGCAAGCGCGGCCTTCGCTTCCGCCACGAAGGGACCGATGAGGCGGTCGGCGAGCCCCGCGGGAACCGTGCCGGCCGCCTGCTTGGCCGGCTTGCCGCTCGCGTAATCGTAGAAGCCGCGCTTGGTCTTGCGCCCGAGGTGTCCGGCCGTCACCAGTTCCGTCAGCCTTTTCGGCGGCGTCGCGTCCGGCGTCAGCATCTTGCCGACGGCCACGCAGATGTCGAGACCCACGGTGTCGGCAAGCTCGATCGGTCCCATCGGCATCCCGAACGCGAGGGCCGCCTCGTCCACTGTTTCCGGCGCGATGCCCTCGTCCACGCAACGCATCGCGGCCATCAGGTAAGGCGCGAGCACGCGGTTGACGAGAAAGCCGGGGGCGCTCTTGACCGGGAGCGGCAGCCGGTCGATCTGGCGCACGAACGCGGCCGCAGGCGCGGTCAGCTCGGCACGCGTCTGGCGGCCGACCACGATCTCGACCAGCATCATCTTCGCCACCGGATTGAAGAAATGGAGGCCGATGAGGCGCGTCGGATCGGCCATCGCGGTCGCGATGTCCTCGAGCGGGATGGACGACGTGTTGGTGGCCAGGATGGCGCCGGGCTTGGCCTTCGCCTCGAGCGCGGCGAACAGGCTGCGCTTGGCGTCCACGTTCTCGAAAATCGCCTCGATGATCACGTCGGCGCGAGCGACGCCGTCACCGGCGACATCCGGCAGCAGCCGGTCGGTCGCGTCACGGACGCGGCGCGGGTCGCGCAGGCGGGCCGCGAAAAGCTTCGCCGCGCGGCCCATGGCCGGCGCGAGTCGCTCGGCGTTCTGGTCCTGCAGGGTGACCGTCAGGCCGCGCAGCGCGCACCACGCCGCGATATCGCCGCCCATCGTGCCGGCACCGACCACGTGCACGTGCGCCGCCTCGAAGCCGCCTTCCTTGCCCAGCGACTTCAGGCGCTCCTGCAGACCGAAGAGCCGGATCAGGTTGGCGGCCGTCGGCGTCTTGAGGAGCGACGGGATCGACGCCGGATCGGACGCCGGCACCGCAAGCACGTTGCCGTCGTATCTGACCCAGATGTCGAGGATCGCGTAGGGCGCCGGATAGTGCTCGCGCCGGGCGCGCTTGGCGACCTGCTTGCGTGCCTGCGCGGCGATCACCCGGCGCACCAGCGGATTGAGCGTCAGCGACTGCGGAAAGCCGAGCCGTCGCGGCGCCGGCAGCGCGTTCAGGATGCCCCGCACCGTGTTCTCCATGATCCGCGCCGGCACGCATTCGTCGGCGATGCCGAGCCGCTTCGCCCGCCGCGCATCGATCGTGCGGCCGGTCAGCATCAGGTCCAGCGCCGCCGGCGCGCCGGCAAGGCGCGGCAGCCGCTTCATGCCGCCCCAGCCGGGCACGATCCCCAGCATCACTTCGGGCAGGCCCAGGCGCGTGCCCGGCTCGTCGACGACCACGCGGTAGCGACAGGCAAGCGCCAGTTCCAGGCCGCCGCCCAGGCAGAAGCCGCGAATGAGCGCGACGGTCGGATACTTGACGGCGGCGAGACGCTCGAACGCGTCCCAGCCGCGCTTGACGAGTGCGAGCGCGCCGGCTTCGTTCGCGAGCTGGCTGAACTCGTCGACATCGGCGCCGGCGATGAAGCCGTTCGCCTTGCCCGAAGCGATGACGAGCCCGCGCGGCGGATTGCGGTCGAGCTCGTCGAGCGCCGCGTTGAGTTCGGCGAGCACCGGCGCGCCGAGCGTGTTGGTGCTGCCGCCGGCGCGGTCGAGGGTCAGTCGCGCGAGGCCGTCGGCGTCGCGGGTCAATGTCCAATGCTGCATGGCGTATTCGCTTTCCTGAAGTTCGCGGGGCATGGCGGCAACCGTCCGTCGTCAGTCCGGTGGCGGGATCAAACCTTGTCGATCAGCATCGCGCCGCCCAGCCCGCCGCCGATGCAGATCGCCGCCATGCCGCGCCGCCCGCCCGTGCGCTTGAGCACGTTCAGCACATGCAGGACGATTCTGGCGCCCGAGGCGCCGACCGGGTGGCCGAGCGCGACGGCGCCACCGTCGACATTGAGCCTGCCTGCATCGAGCGCGCCCAGCGCGGACGGCAATCCCAGCTCCTGCGTGCAGTATTCGGCGCTCTGCCAGGCGCGTTCGCAGCCGATCACCTGCGCCGCGAACGCCTCGTTGATCTCCCAGGCGTCGACATCGGCAAGGCCGAGTCCGTTGCGCTTGAGTATCGGCGTCGCCGCGTGCACCGGACCGAGCCCCATCTGCGCCGGGTCGAGGCCAGCCCACTCGGAGTCCACGATGCGCCCGAGCGGGGCCAGCTTGTGCTTTTCGACGGCGCGTTCGGATGCGATGACGAGCCAGGCGGCGCCGTCGGTGATCTGCGAGCTGTTGCCGGCGGTGACGTTGCCGTACTTGCGGTCGAAGAAGGGTTTCAGCTTCGCGAGATTCTCGGCCGTCGAGTCCTCCCGCATGCCGTCGTCCTGCGCGTACAGCTTGCCGTTCTTGTCGTACAGCGGGACGACCTCGCCGTCGTAGTGCCCCGCCTTCTGCGCCGCGATCACGCGGGCATGGCTGCGCGCCGAGAATTCGTCCATCTCCCGGCGCGTGATCCCGAACCGGAACGCGAGGTTCTCGGCGGTCTGGCCCATCAGGAGACCTACCATGGGATCGGTCAGGCCCTTCATGATGCCGATCACCGGCGCGAGGTAGCCCAGCCTGAACTTCGCGGCCAGCGCGGCCCGCTGGCCGAGCGTCTTCGCGGCGTACCAGTTCGACAGCCACAGCACCATCGCGTCGGAGAACAGCAGGGGCACACGCGACAGCGCGTCGACCCCGCCCGCCAGCACGAGATTCGACCGTCCGGCGCGGATGTTGTTGATGGCCGAGTCGATCGCCTGCATCCCCGACGCGCAGTTGCGCATCACGGTCCAGCCGGGCACCTTCAGCCCGCAGCCCATCCGCAGCGCCACCACGCGGCCGATGTTGACCTCGTCGACCGACGGCGCGGCGCAGCCGAGGATCACTTCGTCGAGCTCGGTCGGCGCAAACGGCTGGCGGACGAGCAGCGCGCGGCCGGCCGCCGTCGCGAGGTCGGACGCGGCAAAGGGCCCCGGCCGGTTGCGTGACTTGAGGAACGGCGTGCGCGCGCCGTCGATGATGTAGATCGGTTCGTTCATGTGGTTTCGAATCCGTGGGTCAAAGGCGGTACGGTCCGCTGCCTCAGGCAGCGGCCTTGTGCATCACCGTCGTCGTCGAGGTGACCTGCGCGACGCTCGGTGCAGTCGTCATTTCGGAGGCTCCCAGATCCTGCGCAAAATCGTCGACGCGGATCACCACCGCCGCCAGGTCTCGCGCCGCGATGACGGTCGCCGCCTCCGCGGCGCTGATCACACCGGCCGCCTGCGCGCGGGCCACGAGAGCATCGATTCCGGTGCCCGGCGGCAGCTTCGCGTCGACACGGCCATCCTTGACGGCGGCCCGCACCTTCGCTTCGATCGGCTCGGCGGCGACCGTCGCGGCAAGCGCGCGCTCGACCTGCGCCACCGGGTTGTCCGGCGCGTCAGAGAGGTAGACCCCGGCCGTCAGGCGGTCACGCGCGGCCGACGGCTCGATCAGGATGCGCGCCACCTCGTGTCCGAGCTTGTCCGACGGGACGACGTAGGGCCGGCCGAGCGGGAATACAACCCTGCGCATGACTGCGCCAATGAACCGGTTCGGGAAGTTCGACATCACGCCCTCGAACGCATTCTGCGCCTTGAACATCGCGTCCCAGATCGCCCAGTGCATCAGCGGGGCGTCCGCCTGCTGCCGGCCCTCGGCCTCGTAGCGCCTCAGGGTCGCGGAGCAAAGGTACATGAGCGAGAGGATGTCGCCGAGACGCGCGGACAGCTTTTCCTTGCGCTTCAGCGCGCCGCCCAGCGTCCCCATCGACACGTCGGCGAGGAACGCGAGCGCGGTCGAAAAACGCGTCAGCTGCTGATAGTAGCGCCGGGTTTCCGGGGCAACGTCCGCGGACACGCCGACGAAATGCGAGCCGGTGAGGCCCATCACCAGCGTCCGCGCGAAATTCGACAGCGCGAAACGCAGGTGGCCGAACAGCGCCTGGTCGTATGCGGCCGACGCCTTCTCGCGATCGGGCTCGCGCGTCGCCGCGATCTCCTTCAGCACGTACGGGTGGCAGCGGATGGCTCCCTGCCCGAAGACGATCAGGCTGCGGGTCAGGATGTTCGCGCCTTCGACGGTGATCGCGACCGGGATCTGCATGTACGCCGCGCCGATGAAGTTCGACGGCCCCATGCAGATGCCCTTGCCGCCGACGATGTCCATGCCGTCGTTGACGACCATGCGGCCGCGTTCGGTGAGGTGCAGCTTCGCGATGCCCGAGATCACCGCGGGCTTCTCGCCGAGATCGATCGCCGCCGCGGTGAGCGTGCGCGCGGCATCCATCATGTAGAGGTTGCCGCCCATCCGCGTCAGCGCCTCCTCGATGCCCTCGAACTTGCCGATCGGCGTCTTGAACTGCTGGCGCACGCGCGCATAGCCGCCCACCGCGCGCACGGAGAGCTTCGCCATGCCGGTGGCCGACGACGGCAGCGAGATGCCGCGGCCGGCGGCGAGGCATTCCATCAGCATCCGCCAGCCGCGGCCCAGCATCGGCTGGCCGCCGATCACCCAGTCCATGGGAATGAAGACGTCTTTGCCCCACGTCGGGCCATTCTGGAACACGGCATTGAGCGGCATGTGGCGGCGGCCGATTTCGACACCGGGTTGCGACGTCGGGATCAGCGCGCAGGTGATGCCAAGGTCTTCGCGATCGCCGACGAGGTGATCGGGATCGTAGGCGCGGAACGCGAGGCCCAGCAGCGTCGCGACGGGACCGAGCGTGATGTAGCGCTTGTCCCACGTGACGGAGAGGCCCAGCACGCGCCGGCCCTCGTGCTCGCCCCAGCGGACGATGCCGTAGTCGGGGATCGATGCCGCGTCGGAGCCGGCATTCGGATTGGTCAGGGCGAAACAGGGAATTTCGAGCCCTTTGGCAAGGCGCGGAAGGTAGCGCCGTTTCTGCTCGTCCGTCCCGTAGTGCGCGAGCAGCTCACCGGGGCCAAGAGAGTTCGGCACCATCACGGTCACCGCCACGGTGCCCGAATGGGTGGACAGCTTGGTCATGACCTGGGAGTGCGCGTACGCGGAAAACCCCAGCCCGCCGTACTCCTTCGCGATGCTCATTCCGAGAAAGCCGCGGTCCTTGATGAACTGCCAGACGTTCGGGGGCAGGTCGCGGTGGACGTTGGTCGTTTCCCAGTCGGTCACCATCGCGCACAATTCCTGCACATCGTGGTCGAGGAACCGCTGCTCGTCGTCGGAAAGCCTGGCGTAGGGCGCGTCGAGCAGTCGGCTCCAGTTCGGTCGACCCGAGAAGAGCTCGCCGTCCCACCACACGGTGCCGGCCTCGATCGCCTCACGCTCGGTCTGCGACATCGGCGGCATCACCTTGCGGAATGCCGCCAGCACCGCGTCGCTCACGAGCTTGCGCCGCAGCGATGGCAAATTGCCCGGGATCGCGAGCAGGACGAAGACGAGTGTCAGCGCGAGAGCGAGCCAGCCGGGAATCGTGTGCGCGAACCAGGCGACGACGAGCGCGACGGCGATCGCGGCGGTGAACGCCAGGCCCGAGGCATTGACGTAGGCAAGCACCAGCACGGCGCCAAGGACGGCAACGATCCAGACGAGAGTGAGCATCGAGGACTCCTTCAGTGCGAATGTAAAGTCGGAACGGCGTGGGGGCTGTTCATTTCAGCTCCGCGGCCTCGGGTCGAAATCGACGGGCCGGGCGGCGTCCGTGACCTCGGGAAGCGGCGACTGCAGCCCCGCGAGCAGAAACGGGGCGAGGCGCTGCAGCAACACCTCGTCGTTTCCGGTCTCGGCGGGCGTGAGCTCGGCGATGAGGCGCAGCGCGTCGGTTCCCGCGAGCGTGTAGGACAGCGCGCCCATGATGAAATGCAGGCGCCAGGAAAGCTCTTTCGCCGGGAGATCCGGCAGCGCGCGTCCGAATGCCGCCTTGAACCGCGCGATCATGGTCGCGTACTGCTCCGCGAGGAATCTGCGGATGAACGGGGCGGGGTCGGCGTAGGCGCGCCCGAGCAGGCGGAGAAAATCCTTGCCGCCGCGCTCGGGGTCGCGGGCGAGTCGCAGCGCCGGGATGAACATCGCCGACAGGATCCGGTCGCAAGGCAGCGCGGCCGGGGCGGCGTCGTGCTCGAGTCGCGTGAGGAGGTCGACGCGCTCCTGGTTCATCGGGTCGAGCCGCCGGGTCAGGACCGCCTGGAACAGTTCCTCCTTGCTCCCGAAGTGGTAGTTGACCGAGGCCAGGTTCACGCCGGCGGCGGCCGTGATCGACCGCAGACTCGTCGCCTCGAACCCGTGCTCCATGAACAGGGATTCCGCCGCATCGAGGATCTTGTCCTTGGTCACCGGGGGCCGGCGCGCTTGCGCAAGCGGGATCACACTGCCGACCATTGGCGCCACTCCATCGTCCTGTTGTCCCGGCGTCTTGCCCGACGCACCCGGAACTCCAAGGTTCGCGCCGAGGGGTAATGCGCCCGACGAACGGACATTTAGATTAAACGTTCGTTTGAATAATAGAGTCGCCGCCGGTCACCTGTCAACATCGCCGTTGCGGTCGGCCGAGATGCCAAGGAACCAGCCCAGGGCATTCATCGGATCTGGTGTGTGTGCGCTTACTTATTCGTTAACGGCTTTGGGACAACGATGTTGGCTTGTACCGACGGAAATGCAGAGCACTTGCAGGCCGCTGCGGGCCCTGCATTCGATTCACCCTGGGGCCCCATGGCGACGCTGTCGGCTGCGGCGGACCCGGCTAACCGGTACAGTGGCGCCAGGATCCACCCATGGCCCCTGCCCAGTCGACTTCCGTCCCGGCACCCGCACCTGCGCCGAAAGATCTCCGCCGCGGGTACCTGTTCGGGTTCCTGGGCGTGGCGAGCTTCAGCCTGACCTTGCCCGCGACCCGGCTCGCGGTGGCGGCGCTCGATCCGGTGTTCGTCGGCCTGGGCCGGGCAGTGGTCGCCGCACTCCTGGCCGCGATAGCCCTCGCGCTCAATCGCTCGCCATGGCCGGGGTGGGCGCTGTTGCCGCGGCTCGCGCTCGTCGCCGGCGGAGTTGTCGTCGGGTTCCCGCTCTTTTCGGCCTGGGCGATGCAGTCCGTGCCCGCGGCCCACGGTGCGGTCGTGATCGGGTTGCTGCCTCTGGCGACGGCATTGGCCGGCGCATGGATCGCGCACGAACGCCCGTCGCGCCTGTTCTGGTGGTGCGCGACTTTCGGCAGCGCCGTCGTCGTCGGTTTCGCGCTGTGGCGCGGTGGCGGCGCGCCGCAGCCCGCCGACGGGCTGCTGGTGCTCGCGGTCGCCTCGGCGGCCATCGGATACGCCGAAGGGGGGCGGCTCGCGCGCACGCTGGGGAGCCTGCAGGTCATCTGCTGGGCGCTCGTCATCGCCGCGCCCGCTGGTCGCGATACCGACGGCGCTCGCCATCGACGGCCGCGTGCTCACGGCACCGGTCTCGGCGTGGGCCGGGTTTGCCTATGTCAGCGTCGTCAGCATGTTTCTCGGCTTCTTCGCCTGGTATCGCGGCCTCGCGCAGGGCGGGATCGCCGCCGTGGGCCAGGTGCAGCTCGTGCAGCCGTTCCTGACCATATTCGCGTCGGCGTGGCTGCTGGGCGAACGGATCGACGCCGCGACGATCGTCGCCGCCGGCCTCGTCATCGCGTCGATCGCCGTGGGTCGGCGCGGCCGCTGAGGGCGATCCCGTCGACCCGTCATTCGCAGCGCATTGGCTATACTTGCGCGTCGCTCCGGAGAAACCGCATGGCACTGATCGCGATCGCAAAAAAGCACCATCTGTCCCACCAGAAGGCCAGGGCCGCCGCCGGGAAAGTCGCGCAGGACCTCAACGAGCGATTCGACCTCGAGTACGCGTGGCAGGGCGATCACATCGAGTTCAAGCGCCCCGGGCTCACCGGCGCGCTCCATGTCGGCAAGGACGCGGTGCGCCTGAATTGCGAGCTCGGCTTCATGCTGTCGCTGCTGAAGCCGAGCATCGAGGCGGAAGTGCACAAGCAGTTCGACAAGTACTTCGGCAAGGCAAAGTAGCGTCTTTGCGCTTGCCGTCCCCGCGGGCGCCAACGCGCGGCGCCGCTCACTGGAGCACCTTCGCGCTGCGCGCTCCGGTATTCGCCCTTGGGGCGGCCCGGCGGGCTCATGCGCCGGACGCCGTCGACAGGAGCGGCTCGGGGAAGGGCGCTGTCGCGCCGGCGAAGATCGCCTCCATGAGCGTGCGCTCCCGCGCGTCGATGGTCGCCAGGAATTCGCTTGCTCCGTGCATTTTCCGGAAGGCCACGAAGCCCCGTTCCAGAAAATCGTGCAGCACGGAAACCCCGGCCAGCCGTGCCGGGTGGCGCATCATCACCAGCGCCGAATGGATCAGCGGCTTGCGGACGTAGTCATCGAGCCCGGCGCCGATTTCGCCGATGAGACCGATCTGCCGGTCGCGCGCCGCACGGTCGCCCGGCCGGCAGTAGGCGGCGCAGTACTCGGCGACCGTGAAACTGCCGTCGCTTCGCGGCAGGCGCTGCAGCAGCGCCCGGTCGAGCTCGTGCGAAAGCGCGTTGAGCTCCATCGCCTGCGCGACCGTCGCGATCACCCGCCCGGGTAGCATCCGCGTCATGATCGGCACGACACGCGCGAGATCCGCGTCGCGCTGCGCGAAGTCGGATGCGCCATAGAGATCCGACTGGAAGAATGCGATCGCATCGGCGTAGCGCGGCTGCGCCGCGAGATCCGCGTAGGTGCGGCCCATGCGGCTTGCCTGCCACGCGGCAAGGCGCTCGAGCGCGCGGGCGAGCCCGCGATTGCCTTGCCTTTGCGCATGCAGCTGCGCGGTGCGCTCGAGTTCGCGCAGCAGCATGGCTTGAGGGGAGCTGGCCGGAATTCAACGTGTCGCCCGGAACAAGGATGGGCTCCCCAGCTTTGGGCCCGCCGACGGCAAGGGAATCACGCCGGAAAGTCTAGCAGGCCGGGCGTGGATCCGCGCCTGGCCTTTAGTGTGTTTGCTCTAGACGAAGAGGCTAAATTTGCTGTTGTCGCGGCACAACGCGAATCCGGCAACCAACCGAAAGGAAATCACCATGCTGAAGTCATCCGTCCATCTCCAACCCACCCGCCTCAGCGAAGCGGCGATCAATGCGTCGCGTCAGGTATGGCTCGCGAGCCTGGGCGCCGCCGTCGTCACCCGCGACTGGGTGCAGACCGAAGCCGGCGACATGTTCAAGTCCCTCGTCAAGGAAGGCACCGTCGTCGAATCGCAAGCCGTGCGCTTCGTCGGCAATCGGCTCGAGACCTCCTTTTCTGCGGCGAACTCCGTATGGAAAGAGACGCGCAGGACGGTCGAATCGACGGTGAAGCAGGCGGCCGATGCGGCGGTCAGCTTCGCGCAGCAGGTATTGCCCCGCTCGCTGCCGGCGTTCGAATTGCCATTGGCACCGAAGGCGCGCAAGGCTGCGGTGAAGACACCGAAAAAGGCGAAGCCCGCGGTCAAGGTCGCCAGGAAGATCCGGCGCACCGGTCGGGCCGCGACGAAGCGCGCGTAATGCGTTAGCATTGGGGCGCCGCCAATAACCCGTCGAGGAGGTCCATGCCGGATGCCACGGCACCCGGACGTGTGCGTCGCACCCGGAAGCAGGAACGAGGCCGTTCCAGCGTGGGCCTTGCGTTGGCCGGCGGCGGGCCGCTCGGCGGGATCTACGAGGTGGGCGCGCTGCTCGCGCTCACCGACTCGCTCGACGGCATCGATTTCGCCGACCTCGACGTCTACGTCGGGGTCTCTTCGGGGGGGTTTGTCGCCGCCGCGCTGGCGAACGGCATCTCGCCCGCGCAGATGTATCGTCTTTTCATCGACGACGGCGCCGACGCCGCGCTGACGCCCGAAGTCTTCCTGCGCCCTGCGTTCGCCGAGTTCGCGCACCGTGCTGCGCTGGTGCCGGGACTCCTCGCGCGCGCAGCGTGGCAGGCACTGAGCGACCCCGTCCGCCGGGGCGTGATGGAGTCGCTGGGTACGCTGTCGCACGCCGTGCCCACGGGAATGTTCGACAACCGGGCGATCGACCGCTTTCTGCAGCAGCTGTTCGAAGCCCCGGGCCGCACCAACGACTTCCGGCAGCTGGGGCCCAAGCTCTTCCTCGTGGCGACGAACCTCGACACGGGTGCCTCCGTGATCTTCGGCACGCCCGGGCGCGAGCGGGTGCCGATATCCAAGGCGATCGAGGCCTCGGCGGCGCTGCCCGGCCTGTTCCCGCCCGTCCAGATCGGCAGCGAGTATTTCGTCGACGGTGCGCTCAACAAGACCTTGCATGCATCGGTCGCGCTCGAGGAAGGCGTGGATCTCCTCCTGTGCGTCAATCCGCTGGTGCCGTTCGATGCGAGCGGGGCGGCGCGCAGCGGCCGGATGACGGTCGACAAGCTGAGCCATGGCGGCCTCCCGATCGTTCTGTCGCAGACTTTCCGCGCCATCATCCATTCGCGGATGAAGGTCGGGATGGAAAAGTACCGCCAGCAGTATCCGCACGCCGATGTCGTCCTGTTCGAGCCGCATCGTGAAGACGCCGACATGTTCTTTGCCAGCATCTTCAGCTATGCGCATCGCAAGCGCCTTTGCGCGGCGGCGTACCGGAAGACGCGGCAGAATCTGGCCGAGCGGACCGCCACGCTGCTGCCGCAGCTCGCGCAGCACGGGATCACTTTGCGGACGGAGCGAATCACCGACCCGGCCCGCAAGATCACCGACGCGCTGACGGACCCGCGCCCGCTCAACGTCGCGCGCGGAGGTGCCAACGGCCTGCGGCAATCGACGCGCGACCTCGCGCACACGCTCGACCATCTGGAGCGCTGGTTGGCCGGGGTTCGCTAGTACCGTTCGCACGCCCGGCGCGCCTTTCCGTTCACCGCAGCCGGCCATGGCGGAAAAAAAGCGTCCCCGCCGCACCCGCGAACGGATCCTCGAGACCAGCCTCGCGCTGTTCAACGATTCGGGTGCACCGCGGGTCACCACCGCGGACATTGCCGACGAGATGAATATCAGTCCGGGCAACCTCTACTACCATTTCCGGAACAAGGACGAGATCGTCTTCGAGCTCTACGAAGCGTACGAGGCGCGGGTGCTGCCGCTCTACGCCGATCCCGCCGGGCGCCACCTCGACGTCGACGATCTCTGGCTCTGGCTGCACCTGCTGTTCGAGCGGATGTGGGAGTACCGGTTCCTCTACCGCGACCTCGATGAGCTTTCCTCCCGCGAGCGCAAGCTCGGCACGCGGATGGGCGCGCTGCTCCGGAAGGGGGCTGCCACCGTGATAGAGTTGTGCCGCGGCATGGTGCAGGCGGGAACGATGCGCGCTTCGGCCCGCGAAATCGAAGCGCTCGCCGACAATGTTCTGCTCGTCGCTACATACTGGTCGGCGTACGACCGGATTCGCCGTGCCCCGCAGGAAGACGCGCCGGGCGCCGACGCGGGTCGCGCGGCGTACCAGGTGCTTGCGCTCTTCGGACCCTATTTCAACGGTGACGCCCGCGCGCATCTCGACCGGCTTTCCGCCGACTACCTCTGACGGAGAAATCGCATGACAAAGAAATGGGCGGCGTTCCCGTATCCGGACAAGGCGTATGTCTACGACGCCGCGGGACTCAAGAAAGCCTGGCCGCGGCTGCACCGGGGCGACTGCGAGCCGCTGCCGAAAGACGCGGGCGCGCTCGACGCGTGGCGGCATTACCACGCCGGCGAATTTGCCGCGGCGGTCGCGGCCGGGCGCAAGGCCGGGGGCTCGGCGATCAACGCCGCGGTGAAGGCGCAGATGATCTACGCGAATTACCTCGAGCACGCGGAGAAGGCGAAGCTCGCCCTGCTCGAGGAAGCGGCCGGCTGGGCCGACGCGTGGCGGCGCGAAGCGCCGAAGGACGCCAACGCGCACTACCTGCATGCCTATGCGCTTGGCCGTTACAGCCAGGGCATCTCGATCGCCAAGGCGCTGGCGCAGGGGTACGGCGGCAGGATCAAGGAAGCACTGACAACGGCGTTGAAGCTGGAGCCGAAGCACGCCGACGCGCACATCGCCTACGGCTCGTACCAGGCGGAGATCATCGAGAAGGTCGGCAGCCTCGTCGGCGGCATGACCTACGGGGCGAAAAAGGACTCGGCCCTGGAACACTTCCAGAAGGCCTTGAAGCTCAACCCTGATTCCGCGATCGCCCGGGTGGAATACGCGAACGGGCTCATCCTGCTGTTCGGGCAGGCACGAATGGCGGATGCGGAAAGGCTGTACCGGGAAGCCGCCGCGTGCAAGCCGGCCGACGCGATGGAACGGCTCGACATCGAACTGGCGCGCTCCGAACTCGAATAAGCCTTACCCGGCACGCACTGCCGCCGCGGCAACCGCGGGATCGAGGTCGCCGGGGCGCGGCCACGGCGAAAGCAGCGTCGTCAGCAGGAGCTTCTCGAATTCCGTCCCGAACTGCGCGATGACGTGCTCCGGGTCGGGGCACAGCTTGCGATCGGTGATGAGACCGAACTGCACTTCGCCGTTGTACGACAGGATCGACACGCCCATGCCGACGTTCCCGGATTGGGGAACCCAGAACATGAAGCGCTCGATCCTGGCGCCGGCCATGTAGAGCGGCTGCTGCGGCCCCGGAACGTTGGTCATCACCGCGGTCGCGTTGCGCGCCAGCACCGTGATCAGCTGGTCCTGCAGGAGCTTTGGCCCCGCGCCCGCGGCGGCCAGCAGGCCCAGCGTGAGGATCGGCTGCAGGCTGCCCTTCAGCTCACCCATGTTGGCCCGCACCGCGTACAGCCGCTCGATCGGATTGTCGATGCCGATCGGCAGATCCAGGAAGACGACGCCGAACCGGTTGCCGAGCTTGTAGGCCTTTTCGGGCGGACGCAGATTGACCGGCACGAGCGCCCGGATCATCACACCTTCAGTGGGGTCGCCCTTGCGGACGAGGTAGCCGCGAAGGGCGCCCGCAACACAGGACAGGAGCACGTCGTTGACCGAAGCCCCCAGCGCCTTGCCGACGGCCTTCACCTCGTCGAGCGGGAGGGGATCCGCCCAGGCGACGCGCTTGCCGATGCCGGGCTGGCCCTTGAATCGCGTCGGCGAATCCTCGCCCATCAGCGCGAGCTTCGCGATCTCCGCGGTCAGCGCGCCCCCTTGCTCGGCAAGCGCGACCGCTTTCGCCGGCTCGAGCCACAACTGCGCCCCCTTCTCGATCAGCGTCGAGCCGACCTTGAGCGCCATCTTCATGACGCCGGAGACCGGCCCGATCAACTCGGCGAGCGGATCATCGCTTTCGCGACGCCTCTTTTTCGACAGCGGGGCGGGCAGTGCGGGCGGGCCGTCCGGACCGGAGTCCGTCATCGACAGCAGCACCTGCACCAGCGCGATGCCGTCGGCATAGCAGTGGTGGACACGCGCAACCAAAGCGCCGCCGCCGCGGTAGTTGTCCACGAAGTGGTACTGCCACAGCGGACGCGCCGGATTGAGCGGGGTGCACGCGAGCCGGCTGACGAGTCCCTGCAGCTCCCGCTTGCCGGCTCTGCCGGGCAGCGCGACTTGCACGACGTGATCGTTGATGTCGAAGTCGGCGCTCGTTTCCCAGGACGCCACGCCGAGCTCCTGCACCGGGCGCTGGTAGAACCGTCCGAACCGCAGCCAGCGGTCGTTGACCACCGCCTGCAAGCGCCCGAAATCGACGCGCCCGTCGAAGAGCAGCACGCCGCAGATCATCATCAGGTTGCTCGGTCGGTCCATCCGCAACCACGCGGTGTCGACCGGCGAAATCTTCTCGCGCTTTGGGCTGATCATGCTGGATGTTTGGAGCCTCGTGGCAAAGCGGCGGGGCGCAACGGATTCGAACGCCAAGGGCAATCGCGAATTGCGCGCGCGAATCCGTTCGCGCTAAAGTAGCACAAACCCCGCGCACGGGGAAAACCATGCCCCGAGGAGGACGCACGATGGCTGCCCCGAAGAAAGAGGACCTCAAAGCGAAGTTCGAAGCCGCCGCGGCGGCCGCCAAGAAGACGAAGAAGAAGCCGGACAACGCGACGCTGCTCAAGCTCTACTCGTATTTCAAGCAGGCGACCGAGGGCGACGTGACTGGCGCGCGACCGGGAGGATTCGATTTCGTCGGCGGCGCGAAGCACGATGCGTGGTCCAAGCTCAAGGGGACGAGCAAGGACGAGGCAATGCAGAATTACATCAAGCAGGTCGAGAAGCTGAACCGCGAGTAGCGCCCGCGCCACCCCGCTCGCTCGCGCCATTCATCGACAGTATCGCGCTCGCGGCGGCAGACGTCCCGCCCTGCCCCGACGGCCCTGCCGCGGGGGGAGGCGCCCCCGGGATCCAGGAGCGCCTGCCACGGCCTGCGTCCTGCGGCTACTTGGATGCGCGCTTGCGGGCCTTCGCGGCGCTGCCCGCCGCGACCTTCCGCTTGGGCGCGGTCTTCGCCGGCTTGGTGCCGCCTCCGCTGGCGGGTGCCTTCACCAGCTTGTTGACGGCAGCGGCAAGTTCGTCGACGCGCGCGGCAAGGCGTTGCACGTCGTTCTGCGTGTACACGCCGAGCTTCGACAGCGCGCGTGCAACGCGATCCTCGAACACCTGTTCCAGCTTGTCCCACGTTCCGCCCGCCATCTGCTGCATCTCCTTGGCCCTGGCCGTCGCGGCGCCTCGAGCGGCGGCTGCCGTCTCGGTGGCGACCTGTTTGGTCCGATCCTGCAATTGTTCGCCCTGCTTGACCAGGGTCTCGAACAATTTCGTCCCTTCCTGTTGGGCCCGCGAGAACGCACCCAGCCCCGCCAGCCAGATCTGGTGCGGCGAATTGAGCATACCCTGCGCCGTGTCCTTCGCCGCGTCGGCCCCGGCCGCTTCCAGTTTCGCCTTCGCCTTCTTCAACATCTTTCGCTCTCCTCGTGCGTCCACCGGCGCGAACTGCGCCGGCTCGTCGATGCGACATTCTAGGCCAGCCGATCTAGAGGGAACACACTAAGAGCAAGCGCCGCCGCGGGTTGTGCCGCGACCAGTCGCCAAACCACGGCCGGCAGCGGGTTACAATCGCCGTCCGGCGAGCCCGGCCTGTCCGGTACCTGCAGGCCTTCGGACGCGTGCCGATGCCCCGTGTCGACACCCCTACCAAAAGGAGAATCCAGATGGCCTATTTCGTCACCGGCGCAACCGGCTTCATCGGCCGGTACCTCGTCGAGAACCTGCTGCGCCGCGGCCGGCCCGTCTATGTGCTGGTGCGCAAGGGCTCGGAGAAGAAGCTCTCGGCCATGCGCAAGCGCTGGGGCGCGGACGACAAGCAGGTCATCGGCATCGAGGGCGATCTTGCCAAGCCCGGTCTTGGCGTGGCTGCGGCCGACCTCAGAAAGCTC
This sequence comes from uncultured beta proteobacterium, assembly GCA_963751405.1. Lineage (GTDB taxonomy): Bacteria > Pseudomonadota > Gammaproteobacteria > Burkholderiales > Casimicrobiaceae > CAIWHR01. The sequence continues at coordinate 205,382 of CAVVUJ010000038.1, forward strand.
AAAGGCAAGATCGACCACCTGTTCCACCTCGCCGCGATCTACGACCTCAAGGCAAGCGCCGAGGACCAGCAGATCGCCAACGTCGAAGGCACCAAGAACACGGTGCGGTTTGCCGAGGCGGTCCAGGCCGGATGCTTCCACCACGTGAGCTCGATCGCCGCCGCGGGACTCTACGACGGCACGTTCCGCGAAGACATGTTCGAGGAGGCCGAAGACCTCGACCATCCGTACTTCAAGACCAAGCACGACTCCGAGGGCGCCGTGCGCCGCAGCTGCAAGCGGCCGTTCCGCATCTATCGTCCGGGGTTCGTCGTCGGCCACTCGAAAACCGGGGAGATCGACAAGATCGACGGGCCGTACTACTTCTTCAAGACGCTGCAGAAGCTGCGCGACGTGCTGCCGCCCTGGATGCCGATGATCGGCGTCGAGGGCGGCCGCCTCAACATCGTGCCCGTGGATTTCGTCGCCGATGCGCTCGACCACCTCGCGCACAAGAAGGGCCTCGACGGCAAGTGCTTCCACCTGACCGATCCCGAGCCGCACCGGATCGGCGAAGTGCTCAACATCTTCGCGCGCGCCGGCCACGCCCCGCAGATGACGATGCGCGTCAATGCCAAGATGTTCGGCTTCATTCCGGCGCCGATCCTGTACGGCCTCGGCTCGCTCGCGCCGGTGAAGCGCGCGATCAAGGTCGTGCTGACCGATCTCGGCATCCCGCGTGACGTGTTCCAGTTCATCAACTGGCCGACGCGCTACGACAACCGCGACGCGGCGAAGGCACTGAAGGGGTCGGGCATCGAGGTGCCGCCGCTCGAGACTTATGCGGCGAAGCTCTGGGACTACTGGGAGCGCAACCTCGACCCGGATCTGTTCGTCGACCGCTCGCTGTCAGGGCGCGTCAAGGACAAGGTCATCGTCGTCACCGGTTCGTCGTCGGGCATCGGCAAGGCGACCGCGATCAAGCTGGCCGGCGCAGGCGCGAAGGTCATCCTCGTCGCGCGCGGCGAGGAGAAGCTCCTGGAGACGAAGGCGGAGATCGAACGCGCGGGAGGCCGGGCCTGGATCTACGCGGCGGACATCGCCGACCTCGCGTCCTGCGACGCGCTGGTGCAACGCGTCCAGAAGGAGCACGGCGGCTGCGACTTTCTCGTCAACAACGCCGGCCGTTCGATCCGGCGCGGCGTGATCAACTCGTTCGACCGCTTCCACGATTTCGAGCGCACGATGCAGCTCAACTACTTCGGCGCCCTCCGGCTGATCATGGGCTTCCTGCCGAAGATGCTCGAGCGCCGGCGCGGCCACGTCATCAACATCTCGTCGATCGGCGTGCTGTCCAACGCCCCGCGCTTCTCGGCCTACGTCGCGTCGAAGTCGGCGCTGGATTCGTTCTCGGCCTGCGCGGCTTCGGAATTCCTGGACAAGGGCATCCATTTCACCACGATCAACATGCCGCTCGTGCGCACGCCGATGATCGCGCCGACGAAGATCTACGAAAGCGTGCCGACGCTCTCACCGGAGGAGGCGGCCGACCTCGTGGTCGACGCCATCCTGCACCGGCCGGTGCGGATCGCGACGCGCCTCGGCATCTTTGGCGCCGTGTCGCATGCGATCGCTCCCAAGCTGACCCAGGTGCTGCTCAACTCGGCATTCAACATGTTCCCGGATTCAAGCGCCGCCGCGGGAAGAAGGGCGGGGAGCCGAAGCCGCTCACGCCGGAGCAGATGGCGTTCGCCCAGATCACGCAGGGGATACATTGGTAGCGTGTGGCGCGGCGGCCCGCGTCAACTCCTCCGCGACCAGCGCAAACACGCGGCGGTCGCCGACAAGCGCGTTGTGGCCGATGCCGACGAGTTCGATGTTCTCGGCGCCCGCGAGGCGGGAACTCGTCTGCGGCGCCACCATCGAGTCGTGCCAGGACCACAGCGACACGACGCGAACGCCAGCCGGTGCGCCTTCGGTACGATTGAGGTCCGCTAGCCACGCGTTGCCGGGCCGCAGCTGGGCGACGGAAATGCCGGGGAAGAGCCACGCGTGCACGCTCCCGTGGTGCGGCGTGCCTAGCGTCATGACCGTCGACACCTTCTGCGCGCCGTACCGCCGCAGATAGGCCCGCGCCACCAACCCGCCCATGCTGTGCCCGACGATTGCCACCCGCGCCGCGCCGGTCGCCTCCAGAATCGCATCTATCTTTGCCGCCACCTGGTCGGCAAACTCGTCAATCGACGCGAGCGGCGGTCCATAGGACGGCGCGTACACGGGGCCCAGGTTCCGCGCGATGAGATCGCCACGCAGCCCGGCCATTGCCCCGGCGTTGCAGAGCAGGCCGTGCAACAACAGAACGGGGGATCCGGCGGGAGCCGGCGCCGGCTCGGGCATCAGATGTCGGTAGAGGGCCATCCGCGGACCCGCGCGTGCGATCGCGCGCAACTCGTCCACGAACAGGCGGATCGTCGCCGCGAAACCGATGCGCTTGTCCGCCGGACGCACGGCACGGAAGGCCCAGGCCAGCGCGAACCAGATCAGCGTGATCGCGCAGAGCGTTGCCAGATACAGGAGCGGCAACCCCGCAAGGTACCGCCACGGGCTTGCTCCGCCGGCAATGGCCGTTGCCGCCCATCCCGCATAGAGGGCGACGCCTCCGCCTCCGAGAAGCCACAGGGTGATCGCGGTCGTCATGGCCGGGAGGATACGCGCGGCCTTCGGCTCGCCCGCACGAACGCGATGGCGCGCCGGGCTTCCGGGCCTCGCCGTTGCGCGTCGGGAATCAGGGGCGTTTCAGGTGCGGCGAGCCAGCGCGAGGCCGCCGACGCCGGCGACGAGGACCGCCATCAGCACGAGTGTCAACGGAGCGAGCGCAGGGATTCGCGGCAGAGACAGCCGCGCCATCGCCTCCTGCGCTGTCTGCGGGCATGTTCCGTAGGGCCCGAAGCAGGTGAGGAGAACCTCTGCTACCGGAAGTGAGCATTTGTAGAAGACGAGGAACTCGGCGGTGCTCGTGGCGTCCGGCGGAGTCTCGCCGACGTAGGCATAGGACGCGATCAGCGTGTTCACCGGCTGCGACGACACAAACAACTGGGGAAAGAAACCGGTGGAGGTGCCGGACGAAAACCCGCTGGGACCTTCGCCCTGCGTCAGCGCCGCTCCCGCGAGATTGGTCGCACGCCACGACTCCCTGGTCGCCCCGCTGTTGGTCAGCGTGACAACGATTCTGCCGTTGCTGCATCCATCGCCGCCGGCGAACTCCACGGCATCGGCGGTGACGGCCGCCACGGCAGGCACGGGCGACATCGTGGCAAGGATCGCAAAAACTCGAATTATCCACGCACCGTGGGCATGTCGGCCCATTTCGCACCTTTGTTCATATCTTCGCAGGAACGAATGATGCACCTGAGGATGGCCATGCGGCAAGCCCGGTCGACAGGAAAGGGCCACGAACCTTGCGTTTCGAGACCATTATCGTGACGGATTCGAATAACAATCACGATTTGCGCAAAATCGTCGCTATTGCCCGACACTTTTTGGTGTTGTCGTCTCGCGACAATGGCCCGCGCCCAGGAAAGAACGGGCGTCCGACCCGGTGCATCCTGCGGGATCAGCCCGTCGCAATCGGCAGAGGAACGTGCGCCGCGGCATGCCACTGCGCTCGCCAGGCCTTCAGCGCCGCGGGCGTCGCCGCGATGTCCGGAACGAGCACCACCCCCGGCAGCGTCTTGCGCACGCGGCGGGTCATCTCGCCACCTGCCCACACGGCAACCCCCTGCGGCAACTGACGGCGCAACGACGCGAGGCCCTCACCCGCCTGGCGCACCGGAAACGCGCCGGAAAAGGACAAGGCCACGACGTGCACATCGTGGGCGACCGCGGCGCGCCGGATGTCCTCGATCGGCGTCTGCACGCCGAGCGAAATGCACTGCGCTCCTTCCGGCACGAGCAGTGCCTCGACCATCAGGAGACCCATGCCGTGCTGCTCGCCCGGGAACGTGGTCAGCAACACCCTGGGCACGCCGACCTGCCGCGGAAAGGCGTTGATTCCGGTGCGCAGCGCCACCTGCATCTGCTCCGTGTAGAGGTGCTCCTCGAACACCGCGAGCTTCCCCCGCATCCAGGCTTCGCCGACCGCGTTGTTGAGAGAGGTCAGCGACTCCAGCACAAACCGTTGCAGCCCCTGCCGCATCAGCAGGTTCGCGAACGCATTCTGCAGCGCCGGCGCATCGTGTCGCGCCAGCAGCGCCAGAATCTCGCCCTCCATCGCCGGGGCTGGCTGCTCGCGGCGCGGCGCGATCCGTCCTTCAGCCAGCGCGTCCAGCTCTTCCTGCGTGTGGTGAATGATCTTGCCCGGACGCAGCCCGACATCCATCAGCCGCTTGATCGCGCGCAATTTCGCGACCTCCGCGACCGAATACCGACGCTCGCCGTTGTCGTCACGCAACGGCTTCGGAAAGCCATAGCGGCGTTCCCACATCCGCAGCACGTCCTTCGACAACCCTGCCTCGCGCTCCACGGCGCTGATGTTGAGGGCAAGGCCGCTGTTCTCAGCTGGCAGGTTCATCGATTCGGCCGACATGTCCGTTGAGGGGGCGACAGGCTGGCCCCTGTTGTTCGACATTATCGCTTGTCCAGGACAAGCATGGGGGTCTTCGGCCAATGACTGCCTGCCCCACCGGCGCGGCGGGTACCCGCATTGCCCCCGCCGACCCGCTCACGTTCCCCGCAGCAGCGCAAGCGCACGCACCACGAGCAACGCGCCGTTGGCGACCAACAGCGCCGCAATCAGGTGGATCACCCTTCCGCGCGACAACGCATGGTGCAAGCGGTTGCCCAAGAAATATCCGGCAAGCATCGCCGGTACCAGCAGTCCCGCGAAGACGAGTATCTGCGCGTGGGCCAGCAGGCCCGTCGCGACGAACACGGCCGCGCGGATCGACACGCTCACCGTCACGACGATCGACGACGTCGCGCGGAGCCTTGACTTGTCGTGAATCCGCGCGGCCAGAAAGATCATGAAGATCGGGCCGCCGGTGCCGAAGAGCACGCTGAAAACGCCGCCAGCGAAACCCAGCGGCCACGCCCAGCCCGGATGCAGCGCCTTCCATTCCCGCTGGCCGCCGAGAAGATAGACGCCGTAAACACCGACGAAGATGCCGAGCAGCAGCAGCGCCGGCCCGCGCGGAAGGTTGACGAGCAGCGTCGCGCCGACCGCGATCCCGGCCAGCATCGCCGGCAGGATCCGCAGGAACTCGCCGAAATCCGCCTGCCGCCATTGCCGCCTGCCGGCGTTGGCCACCGCAGCAACGTCGAGCGCGGTGACGAGCGGCACCACAAAAGTCAGTGGAAAAAAATGCGCAAGCGCGGGAACGGAAATGAGCGACGAACCGAATCCTGTCGCACCGAAAACGGTGTACGCGGCAACGATGATGAACGGGACCGCGGCCAGGACGTACCACGGAGCATCCGGAAGCAGTGCATGCATGGCGCGGCGAAGGCGAGGAAAGGTCCGGTGGACGCGGAGGCCGGGCGCGGTTTCGCGCCATCGGCGAACCCTTGCCCGAACCTTCAGCTTTGACCCGCGGCGGCCGGATCGCCTATAATTGCGCCCCTTGGCGAACTAGCTCAGCTGGTTAGAGCAGAGGAATCATAATCCTTTGGTCCGGGGTTCGAGTCCCTGGTTCGCCACCATCTCAAGAAAAGCCCGCCCAAGTGCGGGCTTTTCCGTTTTCGTGCCTCGCGATGCGGCTGGATAGCAATTGGACTACCATACGACGCCCACCTGGCCTCGTCCAATGCCGAACGCCGAATTTGCGCGCGAGCTCGACCCTCACCGCGGCTATCTGCTCCGCGTGGCGCGCCTGCAGCTGCGCGACGAGGCGCTCGCCGAGGACGTCGTGCAGGAAACCTTGCTGGCGGCGCTGTCCGGTGGCGGCTTCTCGGGCAAGTCGAGCCTGCGGACCTGGCTCACCGGCATCCTCAAGCACAAGATCGTCGACGCCATTCGCAGGAAGCAGCGCGAGCCGACGGCGGCTTCGGCGTTCGGAGACATCGAGTCCGAAATGGATGTCGAGGACATCGACGCGATGTTCACCGAGCGTGGAAGCTGGGATGCAAAGCCGGCCGACTGGGGTGATCCCGAAGCAGCGCTCAACCAGCGGCAGTTTCTCGACGTCATGGAGGTCTGCCTCGAAAAGCTGCCCCCCAACACCGCGCGGGTGTTCATGATGCGCGAGGTGATGGAGCTCGAGACCGACGAAATCTGTAAGGAACTGGCGATCAACGCGAATAACCTGTGGGTCATCCTCTACCGGGCCAGGATGGCGCTTCGCCAATGCCTCGAGCAGAACTGGTTTGCCGGCACGGCAGGCCCAGTTGAGGGTGGCCGGAGTCCTCGGAATCCATTCACCATGATCCGCAACGCGCTCGGCCATATCATCTCCTGCAAGGACGCGTCCCGCCTCGTGTCGAAGCGCGAGGACGCCGCATTGTCCGCGTGGCAGCGCCTGCTCCTCCGCCTGCACCTGTCGGTTTGCACGGCCTGCACGCGCTTCGAGCGGCAAGTCCGCTTTCTGCGCAGCGCAATGCAGAAATACCGGCAATAGGCGCCCGTGCCGGAACTTTCGCTGGAGCCTATCCTGCAATGCACTTGACGATCAACGGAACCCCCCGCACATTCGACCCGACGGTCCGGACCGTGGCCGACCTCGTGCGCGCGCTCGCCCTCGAGGGGAAGCGGATCGCGGTCGAAAAGAACGGCGTGATCGTGCCGAAGAGCCGCCATGCCGACACCTCCGTTGCCGAGGGCGACAAGCTCGAAATCGTGGGCGCCGTCGGCGGTGGCTGACGTCCTGCTCCCGCTCGGCGTTTGCCCGGGACCGGAGTAAAATCACCGCGATGAATGCTCCGCACACGCCGCCGTCCGCCCTCGTCGATCCGTTGGTCATCGCCGGCCGCGCATATCACTCGCGCCTGCTCGTCGGTACCGGCAAGTACCGGGATTTCGCCGAGACCCGCGCGGCGGTCGTCGCCTCGGGGGCGCAGATCGTCACCGTGGCGATCCGCCGGACGAACATCGGCCAGGATCCGCATGCGCCATCGCTCCTCGACGCGCTGCCGCCGTCGGAGTTCACCTATCTGCCCAACACCGCAGGGTGCTATACGGCCGACGATGCCGTGCGCACGCTGCAGCTCGCACGCGAGCTGCTCGACGGCCACACGCTGGTCAAGCTCGAGGTGCTGGGCGACCCGCAGACACTGTTCCCGAACGTGCGCGCAACGATCGAGGCCGCGCAGACGCTCGTCCGCGACGGGTTCCAGGTGCTCGTCTACACGTCCGACGACCCCATCATCGCGCGCGAACTCGAAGCGATCGGCTGCGTCGCGATCATGCCCCTCGCCTCGCTGATCGGATCGGGGATGGGCATCCTCAATCCCTGGAATCTCAGGCTCATCATCGAAGCGGCGAAGGTGCCCGTGCTGGTCGATGCCGGCGTGGGCACCGCTTCGGATGCCGCGATCGCGATGGAGCTGGGCTGCGCCGGTGTGCTGATGAACACCGCGATCGCCGCGGCGCGCGATCCGGTGCGAATGGCAGGCGCGATGAAGCTCGCCGTCGAAGCCGGACGCGAGGCCTTCCTTGCCGGGCGGATGCCGCGCAAGCTCTACGCGGCGAGCCCGAGTTCGCCGACCGCCGGCCTCATCGGCTGATTTCGATGGCGGGCCCGAGACCTGCCCGGCGCAAGGCGCGCGGTGCGCTCGCCATTGCCGCATTGCTGGCCATGGTCGCGCAAGCCGTTCCGTTGACCGTGGAGGAGCTGACGAAGCTCTGCGCCGGGGCTGACGACGCGGCGCATTGCGGGCGCCTGGTCGAGGGGCTGCAGCTGCAGCGGCTGCCCAACCTCGCGGTGCGGGAGCAGTCGACGCTCAAGGTTTCGCTCTATCCGTCCGGCACGGCCACGTTCACGGACACCGAAGCGGTCAACGGCGGCCGCTCCTACAGCCTGTGGGACTTCATGAGCGAGATCAACGCCGTCGTGCTCTACGTCACGGACGGCGACGACGCCACGTTCACGCTTGTCCAGCGCACGACCGGCCGCAAGGTGGAGTTGCCCGCCGATCCGAAGCTCTCGCCGGACCGGGCCCGTCTGGTGACCGCGGATTTCTGCGCGGACCGATGCAGCAACGAGCTGGCGCTGTGGCGCGTGACGCGTGACGGCGTGCGCAAGGAGGCGACGTGGCGGCCGCGGGAGAACTGGTCCGACGCCGTCGCGACCTGGAGGGATGCCGATACCGTCACCCTCGAATACACGATTGCCGGAGCACAGGCGCGCGCCCGTCTGTCCCGGCGGCTCACCGACACCGACTGGGTCCGCGCGCAGGCGCCCTGACGTGCCGAGTCCTCCGCTGCGCCGTCCCGGCGATTCGTCCGTCGCGATGGCAGTTGACACGCTCTCGCCGCCGCCGCCGCTGCGGCACCGCCCGGTGCGCAGCTTCGTGCTGCGCCAGGGGCGGATGTCGCCCGCGCAGCGGCGCGCACTCGACGAACTGCTGCCGCGGTTCGGGGTCCCGTTCGCGCCGGCCCCGATCGACTTCGAGCGCGAGTTCGGCCGCCGCGCGCCGCGCGTGCTCGAGATCGGCTTCGGCATGGGCGAAACGACGGCCGCCATCGCGCTGGCGCGTCCGGCCGACGACTTCCTTGGCGTCGAGGTGCACTCGCCGGGCGTGGGTAGCCTGCTGAAGCGCGTCGCCGAACTCGGTCTCACCAACGTTCGCGTGATCCAGCACGACGTCGTCGCTGTCGTGGCCGCGATGATTCCCCCGGCGTCGCTGGCCGGTGTGCACGTCTTTTTCCCGGATCCGTGGCCCAAGAAACGGCATCACAAGCGGCGACTCCTGACGCCGGAGTTCGTCCACGAGCTCGCGCTGCGGCTCGCCGCGGGCGGCTGCCTCCATGTCGCAACGGACTGGGAGGAATACGCGCAGGAGATTCTGGCCACGCTTGCCGCGGAGCCGCTGCTGGAGAACCTCGCCCCCGGCTTCGCGCGACGACCCGATTACCGGCCGCTGACCAAGTTCGAGACGCGGGGGCTGAAGCTCGGCCATGGTGTCCGGGACCTTGTATTCCGTCGGCGCCACCGCGCAGTCGACGCCTCTGCCGCATAGAGGAAAACGCGGCGGGGCATACCATCGGGGCCCGATGCGCCGCCACGCCCGCCAAACACGTTTCGGATTGAAGCGGGAACCGAGCGTCACCGGCACCCGTCATCACGGCTGGGACGGTGGGCGCCTCCCGGATCTCATCCGCAGCACGAACTCCCGGCACTTCCAGACCCAGGATCGATGCAACTCCTCGATCTCCCGGGCTCGTTTGAAGGCAAGCGCCTCGGCCTGCTCAAGCCCCGCGCGCAGCCTGGAAATTTCCACGTCGCGTTCGACCAGCAGCCTCTCCGCCAGGGCCAGTCCCTCGTGCAGCTTGGTGATGACCGACTCCCGCTCCTCCGCAACTTGCTCCGCGTCCCCCAGCCGTGTCTTGATAACGCTCCGTTCCTCGATACGCTCAAACAGTAGCTGACGGAGTTCGTCCGTCCCCAGCGCGTTGCGTGCGTCATCGACCGCCGCGCGCAACGCGCTTGCCTCGTCGCGCGCGGCAAATTCGCGGACCTTGCGGACATAGTCGGGGTGGAGGTCCGCCAGGGTTTTCCCGGCGCTCTCGGTCAGCGCCGACCGTTCCTCGGAAAAGCTTACCGCCCCCTCGTGATAGACAAACACATCGCCGGCCAGCACGTTGCGCCAGCCCGCGCTGGCCGCACGCATGCAAAAATCGTTCTCCTCCCCGTAGCCCCGGCCGAAGCGACTGGCGTCGAACAAGCCCACACGGTCAAGGCACGTGCGCCGGATGTACATGCAGAAACCCACGGCCGTCGGCAGATCCACCGTACGCCCGGCATTGGCCGTCGCGAAGAGACGATCCAGCGCAGCAAGGCCCAGCGTCCCAGGCACGCCTTTCGTCCAACCCTCGAACGGATAGGAGCAGATCGTGGCGCTGTTGGAGAAAGGCGTCACGGTGCCGACATCCGGCTGCCCGCAGGCGCAGCGCCGCAGGCGGTCCAGCCAGTCGTTCGCCACCTCGGTGTCACTGTTGAGCAGCACCACGTCTCGCTCGGGGTGCAGCGCCATGCCGCGATTGACCGAATGGACGAATCCGAGATTGCCCTCGTTGCGCAGCAGCGTTATCCGCCCCTGCTCGGCCAGCTCGCGCAGATGGCGGGAGATTTCGGGGTCGGGGCTGGCATCGTCGATCGCCACGACCTCGAATGGGGTCGCCTGTTCCGAGCGCAGCACGCTGTCGATGCAGCGCCGCGTCTGCAGCAGGCCTTTGTATACCGGGATGATGACGTCGATCAAGTCCGCCTCTATCCGCGCCGCCCGTGCAACCGCCTGGCAAAGCCGCCCAGCCCTTCGCTCCGGAGCACGCGCGCGCATCTCGCGCGGAGCGCCTTGCCGCTCCGGGGCGACAGCAGCAGCAGGAACAGCCGCAACGTCGCCGGGAACGAAACGCGCGAACGTAGCCGCGTCGCGAACGGCAAGCGACGCGCGCCGTGCTCCGAGAACACGTCCGGGTACCTCAGCTTGCCCTCCGTGTTGCACCAGCCGAGATAGCCCATCCGCTCGTCCGGCACCGCATACGGATCGGGAAACGCCTGCCGCAAATCGGGACTCTCGCGATACAACCAGCGGTGGCCGGCTGCGATGGGAGTCCCGTCGGCGAAGCGCCCGAATGCCCACGGCCACTCGCTGATCGGATCGCGGTCCGCGACCGCGATCTCCTGCTCGTACCACGCGATCAGTTCCTGCACCGCCGGACTCGCGGAGGCATTCTTGATCGCCATGATCCGATGCGCTCCGCTGTCGAAGCCGGTGAAATGATAGAAGCCCAGGGGCTCGCCATCGACCTGGAAGCCGTGCTCGAAGTCGCCGGTCATGCGGCGCGTCGTCAGATTCCAGGTGGCGACGTTGTGCCGGGAGGACTTGATGATCGCCACGCCGTCGAAAAAAACCGGGGCGAAATTCACCCATTTCTGGTCGGTGAACAGGCCGTTCTCCACCTCCGCCCGGCACAGATGGTACGTTCGCTCCGCCCACCAGTCCGCGAAACGCCTGCCTTCCGCGGTGTTCCTGACGCCGATGAACCCGAGGTTGAATATTCCGTGCTTGAGACTCGCGACCTCGTTGTCGACGATCGCGTCCAGCGTCTCCTCGGGCTTCGTCTGGTGCGGCGTCAGCGCCAGATTGCTGCTCTCCAGCGTGGCCAGGATGTCATCGACCCGCGAAAACAGCACCATGTCCGGATCGAAATAAAGCACGGCCCGGCAAGCGGGCAGCTGCAACAGGTGCTTCAGCGCGAACGGCTTGATCGCAGTGGACAGCTCCACGATGCTGTGGGTGAAGCTCCAGGCTTTCCAGTCGGGGATGCCGAGCTCGTCGATGCCGAGAATCGAATCGAAGGGCTCGTCTTCGACCCGCAGCCACTGCGGGCGCTCGTCGGCCAGCGCGAGATGAAGGACGGCCTCGGGGTGATGCTGCCGGAGCGAGCGGCAAAGGATGCGCACCTTCGGCAGATAATTCACCGCCGCGCTCGTGAAGATGTGCAGGACCTCAGCCACGGAACATTCTCGACGATGGGAGCGCGCCCATCTTACGCCACCGGCATTGCCTTCGCCGCCAGCTCCCGATGGAACGCCACGAGAGTCGCGAGCGCGGCAGGGGCGCTCACCTCGCTGCACAAGCGCGCCTTGCCGTAGCTGCGCAAGCGCTCGCCGGGAGCGCCCAGATCGAACGCGACGATGGGGACGTCGAGCCGGATCATTTCCTCGGTGACATAGGAGAACGTCTCCGGGCAGATCGACGGAAAGAAGAACACGTTGATCCCGTTGGCCTCGATCAGGTCGACCAGGTCCTCGTGCCGGTAGGTGCCGGTCACCCGCAGCCGATCGGACTTGAGCGCGAGGTCGAGCGTCCCGATCACGACGACCCTCGCTTCCGGATCGTCGCGCCCGAGCTGCGCCAGCAACTCCTTGACGACCAGCGCTCCCTTCTGCGCGCTGATCTGGCCGATGATGCCGACCACCAGCGGGGCTGCATGATCGAGCCTGGGCAGGCGGGCAGGCAGGTAATCGACGCGATGGGGCATGACGCTGATGCGGCCCGCATCGAGCCCCGGGTAGGCGCGCTGCAGCAGCTGCCGCGTCGAATTGGAAAAGCATCGCACCTCGTCGGCCGCCTGCAGGCAGCGGCCCCACACCGCGCGCCAGGGCCCGATTTCGGTCGGCGGTGACAGATTCACATAACTGGCCTGATGGCGCTTCATGCAGGCCGCGCATTCGGCAAGGTCCGGGATGCCGCAGTAGCGGCCGTCCGCGTTCAGCAGCACGAACGACGGACAAACCGCAAAATAGTCATGCACCGCGACCGTGAGGCGCAACCGTGGATGCCTGGCGCGCATCGTGGCCAGCCATTCGGCGAAATGCAGGGGTTCGTCGAAAGAAACGGGGCTGTTCAGGAACAGCTCTTCGACGAGGGGACTGTCCAGAATCCCTTCCACGCTCAGAAACGATGTCGCCCGGAAAATTTCTTCCTCGCCATCCGGCTGCACCAGGGTGAGCCGGTAATCGAGCGTCGGCAGGTTATACGTGCACAGCAGCACGGCCAAGCCGTCCGCGAGCCGCTCGTCGATCAGGGCTTGACGATATTTGTTCGCGCCGCCCCCCATGTTGTGGTCGAATACGATGGCCACGGCACGCCCCGCGCCCAGACGCGGCAGCAGTTGCCCGGCGATATCCCCATCGTCGAGGGCAGGCGCAAAATAATTCTGTGCCTTCGCCCGGTTGAGCAAGCCGTGAATGTCGCCTCGCTTCAGCCGGCGCCAGACGGAGCGTGTCAGCCACAGCCACTGCTGCAGCTTGCGCTGGCGGGCCTGGCGTACCTCCAGCACATGGGTGATATCGAGCGTTACCCCGGCTTCGCCGTCGAACTGGATTTCCAGTGCCAGCTTCCGGACGGGATGCCCCGCGAGATATCCCGTCACCACGAAACCCGCCGATCCCGCGTTGCGCAAACCTGGAAAGGCCTTGTCCACGTCGCCCCGCGCGAGACCAAAACTGACGGGCAATCGCCTTTCCCATCCGTCACCCTGGGACAGGAGCGTGATCGCCGCAATCGCGTGCGCCGGATGCGCAACCCAGCCCCAACCGAAGATTCGCTCCCCGCTGGTCACCAGCCGGTCGATGCCGAACTGAAGCTCCCGCTCCGCGTGCTCGTTCATGAAGGCATCAAGGCTGCTGTTGGGTCGTTCTCGCCGACACATTCGAGCTCGCGGCAGGACCGACATTCTACCGGAGCGGTCCCCTCGGAGATCGGCGCGATCACCGCCGACGCCCGCCGCGCCATCCGTGCGCACGCGCAATGGCGCGCGTCTTGCAAGATGCGTCCGTATCCCGCATTGTGCTGCAATACGTCCGTTGCACGGGCGCCGAACTGAAGCATGAGCGACGAACTTCCATTTACTGGCGAGCGTTTCATCCCCGGCGTCCCGGGCGAGATCTGGTACGAACACTGGCATCGCTACCATTTCGCGGCGCCCATCGTCGCTGGCCGCATCGTGCTCGACATCGCCTGCGGCACGGGCTACGGCAGCGCGCTCCTCGCGCAACACGCCGCGCGCGTCACCGGCGCGGACCTTGCGCAACCGGCGATTGACCACGCGCGGGCCCGTTACGCAGCGGTGCCCAATCTCGAGTTCAGGCAGGCGGACTGCGCCGCATTGCCGTTTCCCGACGCCAGTTTCGACGCGGTGGTCTCGTTCGAAACGCTCGAGCACATCGCAGCCCAGGAACCCTTCCTCGACGAAGTGCGACGCGTGCTGCGGCCGGCCGGCCTCCTCGTCCTGTCGTGCCCGAACAAGGTCGAGTACACCGACAAGCGCGGCGTGCCGAACGAGTTTCACGTGCGCGAGCTCTATCGTGATGAACTCGCCGCGCTGATCAACCCCCGCTTCCCCCACAGCGCCTGGTACGGGCAGCGGCCGAGCTTCTACTCCGTCGTGTGGCCCGAGCGGCGCGCGGCGAGCGGCGAGATCTTCGAAGTCGGCGAAACCTCCGCCGATACGCCTTCACCCGGCCATTCCCGGCCGCTGTACTTCATCGTGGTCGCCAGCGACGCCGCGCAGGCGATCGCCGGTGTCGTGCCGGCCGTCTCCGTCCTCGCCGATCGCGACGAGTGGATCTATCACGATTACGAGAAGGTCACGCGGGGTGTCGACGCTGCGCACCGGCAAGGCAATCTGCTGGCGGAGCAGATACGTAAACTGCAAAATCAACACGACGAGGCGGCCCGGCACGGCGACGAGCGCCAGGCCACCGAGCGCGCGCGCCTCAACGAGCAGATCGATGCCCAGCAGCGCGAGATCGCGCGCCGGGCGAGCTGGCGCTGGTGGCTGGCGCTCCCGCTGCGGCGACTGTGGCTCGCGCTGACGGGCAAGCCGCCGTGGGCCTAGCGTCGCCGGCGCGGCTCAGGCGAGGTTCAGAATGACCGGCTGATGGTCGGCCGCCTGCGTATCGCGATCCACCCGCACGTCCGCGATGCGCGACCTGAGTCCGGCGCTGACGAAGATGAAATCGCAGTGCAGCTCGGGCTCGTCGGGCGTTTCCTTCTCGTAGATCTTGAAGGTGCTGGGGTGAGGCACGCCCGGGTGCTTCGCTTCCCAGGCGTCGCACAGCGGCGGCGTTCCATCGCCGAACGGCGCGGCCATGCGCGCGTGCAGCGGATCGTCGGGCTCGAGATTGAAGTCGCCGGTGACGATGGTCGCCGCCGGTCGCAGGTAGGTGTGAAACGGCCCGCCGCTCGTGTCGACGATCGAGCCCGCGCGGGCGTGGCCGTGGCCCTCGGCGTGGATCGCGCGCAGCGCTTCCACCTGAGCCGCGCGCTGCTTGCCGGAGTAGTACTCGAGATGCGTGGTGATCACGCGCACGTCGCCGAACGGCGCGCCGACGCATGCCTCCACGGCGATCCGCGGCATCCCGTTCAATCCCGGATCGATCGGCGACGGTAGCAGGTGCCGGTAGGCCTGGCGCACGGGCAGGCGCGACAGGATCAGGTTGCCGAACCGCCGGCGGCGGCCGCCTTCCGCCGGATGGTCGACCGCAACACCCGCCACGGCCGTGAAACCGGGCAGCAGAGCGGCCAGCGTCGCGAACTGGTCTTCGCCCGCACTGCCCGCGAGGCGCGGGTGCGGGAAGTTGTCGGCGATTTCCTGCAGGCAGAGCACGTCGAAGTCGGCGAGCTTCTTCGCCTCCGCGACGATCCGCGCGGGATCGACGCGACCATCGACGCCGCGGCACCATTGCACGTTCCAGGTGATCAGTATCATCGTATCCCCGCCCGCATGAAGCTTTGCACGAATTGCCTCTGGACGAGGAGGAACGCCAGCAGCAACGGCGCCGTCGTATCCCTCGCGGCGGCGAGCGCGAACGCACGCCGGATGGTCTTCTGGAACATGGCTTCCTCCTCCGGCGGAACGAGAATCGGGGTCAGGCGAACTGTGTCGCCGTTTCGAACGGCGTGGGGTCTGCGCGTCGAGCGCCGCCTTGCTCGAACAGGTGCTGCGCGCCGGGCGCCCACGACAGCCGGGCAGCATCGCCGCGCGCCAGCCCGACGCTGCCGGAAACGCGCACGGCGAGCGTCGTCGCGCCCAGCCGGCAGGTCACGAGCGAATCGGCGCCCAGGTACTCGATCGCGGCCACGGTCGCGGGAACGCCGCGCTGAAAGCCGAGCGCGATGTGCTCGGGCCGTACGCCCAGCGTGAGCCCGGCGCAATCGGCCGGCGCGACGGCCGGACCTTCGGTGCCGGCGATCACGGCCCCGTCGTTGCCCCTCGCGAGCGGCAGGAGGTTCATCGGCGGCGTGCCGATGAAACGCGCTACGAACGTATTGGCGGGACGGTCATAGAGCTCGACGGGGGTCGCATTCTGCTCGATCTTTCCCCGGTTGAGTAGCACGACCCGATCCGCCATCGACATCGCCTCGACCTGGTCGTGCGTCACGTAGACCATCGTGATCCCGAGCTGTCGTTGCAGGTGGCGGAGCTCGGCGCGCATGTCATGGCGCAACTGCGCGTCGAGATCGGACAAGGGCTCGTCCATGAGCCAGACCGGCGCCTTATCGATGATCGCGCGGCCCAGCGCGACCCGCTGCTGCTGGCCACCGGAAAGTTGCGCCGGCTTGCGGTCCAGAAGTTCGGAGAGCCCGAGCAGGTCCGCGACGCGCTTCAGGCGGCGCGCGATCTCTGCTGGCGGCACCTTGCGGACCTTGAGCCCGAACACGATGTTCTCGGCGACCGGCAGGTGCGGAAACAGCGCGTCGCTCCGGAACACCATTGCGACATTGCGCTGCGAGGGCGGCAGATTCGTGACGTCGCGCCCGGCGATGAAGATGCGGCCCCCGTCCGCCGGCTCGAGGCCGGCGATGAGACGCAAGGTGGTCGACTTGCCGCAGCCCGACGGGCCGAGCAGCACGTTGAGCGTCCCCTCGTCGAAGGCGAACGACAGCCGGTCGACGGCGCGCACCTCGCCGTCGGCTGTCGTCCAGTGCTTGCTGACGTTCTCGGCGGCGATGGCCGACACGATGACACTCCCCTGTAAGGCGGGGCATCATAGCATCGGCGCGCGGCGTCTCAGTGCCCGCCCGGCCGCCCGAAGGGCGCTGACTGCACCCGCGGGGAGCAGCGAACACCAGGCCGAAGGCCGCAGGACAGCCGAAGGCTGGTCCCGCGCAGCGGGATGCGGCTATGCCGCACACAGTGAGCGTGGGGGCTGTTCATCCTAGGCGAAGAGCGCCGCGAGCGCCGCGCCGGGATCCGGGGCACGCATGAACGCCTCGCCGACCAGGAACGCGCCGACGCCCTGCGCGCGCATCGCCGCCACATCCGCCGGCGCGAGGATTCCGCTTTCGGTGACGACGAGCTTTCCGGCCGGAATGCGGGGCAGCAGCCCGAGCGTCGTCGCGAGCGACACGTCGAATGTGCGCAGATTGCGGTTGTTGATGCCGACGAGCGGCGTGGCGAGCCGCAGCGCCCGGTCGAGCTCGGCGCCGTCGTGGACCTCGACCAGCACCGCCATCCCGAGGTCTCGCGCGCAGGCTTCGAGCGCCGCGAGACGCGCATCGGTCAGCGCGGCGACGATCAGCAGGATCGCATCGGCGCCCATGCCGCGCGCCTCCACCACCTGATACTCATCGACGATGAAATCCTTGCGCAGCACCGGCAGCGCGCAGGCGCCGCGGGCCGCCGTCAGGAACCCGGGCGCGCCCTGGAAGTATTGCCGGTCGGTCAGCACGGACAGGCACGCCGCGCCGCCGCTCTCGTAGCTTGCGGCGATCGCGGTCGGATCGAAGTCGGCGCGCAGGACGCCGCGGCTCGGACTCGCCTTCTTGACCTCGGCGATGACCGCCGGGTGGCCGGCTGCGATCCTCGCGCGCAACGCTCCTTCGAAATCGCGGGGCGGGGATTGCGCCCGTGCCGCGGCCGCGACCTCGCGCAGCGGCCGCGTGGCTTTCGCCGCGGCGATCTCGTCGGCTTTGGTCGCGAGAATCTGCGCGAGGATGTCGGCCATCGCTTGCCGCGCGCGTCAGCGGTTCGCGCCGCCGAGCTTCTGCGTCAGCATGACGAATTGCTCGAGCTTCTTCTTCGCGGCACCGGAGGCGATCGCGGCGCGCGCCCGCTCGATGCCTTCGGCGATCGACGGCGCGACGTCGGCCGCATACAGCGCGACGCCGGCATTCAGCACGACGATTTCGCGCGGCGTGCCTTCGACGTTGCCGAGCGCCTCCAGCAGCATCTCCTTCGACTCCGCCGCGTCGGTCACCTTGAGCCCGCGATTCGAGATCATCGAGAGCCCGAAATCCTCCGGGTGGATCTCGTACTCGCGTACCTCGCCGTCCTTGAGCTCGCCGACCATCGTCGCCGCGCCGAGCGAGACTTCGTCCATCCCGTCCTTGCCATAGACGACCAGCACGTGCTTGCTGCCGAGGCGCTGCAGCACGCGCACCTGGATGCCGACCAGGTCCGGGTGGAAAACGCCGAGCAGCTGGTTGGCCGCCCCGGCGGGATTGGTGAGTGGCCCCAGGATGTTGAAGATCGTCCGCACGCCGAGCTCCTTCCTCACCGGCGCCGCGTGCTTCATCGCGCTGTGATGCGACGGCGCGAACATGAACCCGATGCCGGTCTCGGCGATCGACAGCGCGACCTGCGCGGGCTTCAGCATGATGTTCGCGCCGAGCGCCTCCAGCACGTCGGCACTGCCGGACTTCGACGACACCGAGCGCCCGCCGTGCTTGGCCACGCGGGCGCCCGCCGCCGCGGCGACGAACATGGATGCCGTCGAGATGTTGAACGTGTGCGACGAGTCGCCGCCGGTGCCGACGATGTCGACGAGGTGGTCGGTGTCGGGGACGTCGACCTTGGTCGCGAACTCGCGCATGACCTCGGCCGCCGCGGCGATTTCGCCGATCGTCTCCTTCTTGACGCGCAATCCGATCGTGAGCGCGGCGATCATCACCGGCGTCACCTCGCCGCTCATGATCCGCCGCATGATCGACAGCATCTCGTCGGGAAAAATCTCGCGATGCTCGATCGCGCGCTGCAGGGCTTCCTGGACGGTGAGGGACATGACGGCTCCTTGGGTTCAGTTTCCGGGTTCGATGATCTTCTTGCGCGCACGGTCGCTCCGGCGGACACTCCGCGCCGGCTCGGCCGCGCCCCATGCCGCGACGGGCCACCGCCGCGTCACCGGACGCCCGCGAGAAAATTGCGCAACAGCGCGTGGCCGTGCTCGGTCAGGATCGCCTCGGGGTGAAACTGGACGCCCTCGACCGGCCACTCGCGATGCCGCACCCCCATGACTTCACCGTCATCAGCCGTCGCGGTGACCTCGAGGCATGCGGGCATCGACGCGCGCTCGATCGCGAGCGAGTGGTAGCGCGTCGCCGTCAGCGGCGACGGCAGACCCGTGAAGACGCCGCGGCCGTCGTGCGCGACCGGCGACACCTTGCCGTGCATCACGTGCGCGGCGCGCACGACGTTCCCGCCGAACGCCTGGCCGATCGCCTGGTGACCGAGGCAGACGCCCAGGATCGGGATCCGTCCGGCGAAGCGCGCAATCAGCGGCACCGAGATCCCGGCTTCGCTGGGCGTGCACGGGCCGGGGGAGATGACGATCTGCTCCGGCGCCCACGCGGCGATCTGCTCCAGCGTGAGCACGTCGTTGCGATGGACGTGCACGTCTGCGCCCAGCTCGCCGAAGTACTGGACGAGGTTGTAGGTGAAGCTGTCGTAGTTCCCACGCCTTGACGAAATTCGACAGCGTCAGCGGCGCGGAAAGCACGAAGCGCGTCGAGAACTCGCCCGGATGAAACGCCGTCCAGAACGCATAGGCGAGCGGCAGCACCCACAGCGCGCCGAGCAGCCACGCTCCCGCGGTCTCGAGGCTGCGCGCGAACCCGCGCGTGTCGAAGGCCTGGGTCATTGGTGTGCCCCCTTGGCGCTGCGCGCCGTCCCCCGTGGGGGAGCAATTCGCGCTTGGGTCGGCCCGGCGCGCTCATTGGTAATGGACGCGCCGCTCGAGGAACCAGAACTGCGCGAGCGCGAGCAGCCCGAGAATCGCGAGCAACACCAGCGTCAGCGCCGCGGCATACGCGGAGTCCCAGAAGCGGAACCCGATCTCGTAGATGTAGTAGAGCAGCAGCGCCGTCGCGTTGTCGGGACCGCCGCGGGTCATCACGACGACGTGGTCGACCATCCGGAACGCGTTGATCACCGCATTGACCAGCACGAACAGCGTCGTCGGCATCAGCAGCGGGAACGTGACCCGGCGGAAGAAGTACCACCGCGACGCACCCTCGATCGCCGCGGCCTCGGCGAGGTGCGGCGACATCGACTGCAGCGCGGCCAGGTAGAAGATCATGAAGAAGCCCGCTTCCTTCCAGACGGTCACGACCATCAGCGCGGGCAGCGCGGTGGACTTGCTCCCCAGCCAGTTGTGCGACGGTGCGCCGAACGCGCCCAGGACCTGCTCGAGCAACCCGTACTCGGGCGTGTAGAAGAAGAGCCAGATGTTCGCCACGGCGATCATCGGCAGGATCGTCGGCGTGAAGTACGCAAGACGCAGGAAGCCGCGGCCGGCGATCCGGCCGTTGATCCATACCGCCATCAGCAGCGACAGCGCGATCGACGCCGGGATCGTCCACAGCGCGAACCAGGTGTTGTTGGCGAGCGCCTGCCAGAAGATCGGGTCGGCGCCGAGCTGCCGGTAGTTGTCGAGGCCGACCCACACCGCCGGCCGCGCGCCCTTCGGCGTGGACAGGAAGCCGTGCCACGCCGTGGCGATCACCGGGTAGTGCGTGAACAGCGCGAGCAGGGCCGCCGCGGGCAGCAGCAGCAGCCAGCCGTAGAGCCATTGCGTGGTGCGGGTCATCGGCCGCGTCCTGCCCCCCGGCGCGCCCGGGGGCAGGTGCCCGACGATTGGCCGTCCGCCGCCGCGCGCGGCGGCAGGTCCGGGCTCCGCACTACTTGTACGACCGCAGCAGGCGCTCCGCCTCGCGCTGCGCGTCCTTCATCGCCTGCTCGGGCGTCTTGGTGCCGGTCAGTGCGGCCTGCAGGCCGTCGTTCAGCGCCTGCGTCACGCGCTGATTGTCGTGCGTCGACAGCTCGGCCTTGGCGAACGGGAGCTGGTCGCGCGCCACCGCAGCGGCCGGGAACCCCGCCACGTATTGCTTCATCGCCGGCGTCTCCCAGGCGTCGGCGCGCACCGCGACGTAGCCGGTGTCGATGCCCCACTGCGCCGCGCGCTGCGGCGTGGTTACCCATTTGACGAACTTGAACGCCGCGTCGCGCTGGGCCGGCGTCGCCTTCTTGAACAGATAGAAATTGCCGCCGCCGGTCGGGCTGCCGCGCTGCTTGCCCGCGGGCAGCATCGCGACGCCGAAGTCGAATTTGGCGTTCGTGCGCACGTTGGTCAGATTGCCGGTCGTCGTCCACATCATCGCGACGGTCTTCTCGAAGAAGTCCTTCGGTGTCGTGCCCCAGTTGACGATGCCTTCCGGATGCACCTTTGTGCTTCTTCACGAGGTCGACCCAGTAGGTCAGCCCCTCGATCACTTCCGGCCGGTCGTAATACGTCTGCGTGCCGGCGGAATTCATCAGGTTGGTGCCCGCCTGGATCGCGAGCGCCTGGAACAGCCAGTACGGGAAGCCCGACGACGGGATCTGCAGGCCCCACTGCGTGACCTTCCCCGACGCGTCGCGCTTGGTGAGCTTCTGCGCGTATTCGACCTGCTCCTTCCAGGTGGCCGGCGGGCGGTTCGGGTCGAGCCCCGCCTCCTTGAACGCTTCCTTGTTCTAGTAGAGCACGATCGTCGAGCGCTGGAACGGGATGCCCCAGGTCTTGCCGCCGGTCTGGCTGTTCTCCATGAACGCCGGATAGAAGCTCTTGAGCCAGGCCTGGTCGTCCGGCGTCTTGATCAGATCGTCGAACGGCACGATCGCGTCCTCGTCGATCAGCGTGAACATGTCGGTCGACAGCAGGATCGCCGTCACCGGCGGATCGCCGCCCTTCACGGCGGTGAGCGTCTTCGTGAGCGAATCCTGGTAGGTGCCCGTATAGATCGGCTTCAGCTTGATCCCGGGATTCTCCTTCTCGAAGTCCGCGGCCAGGCCGTCGATGATCTTCGTGATCGGTCCGCCGACGGCGACCGGATAGGAGAACGACACCTCGACCGGGGCCTGTGCCTGCGCGACGGGCGGCAGCACCGCCAGGGCGAGTGCGGCGGCGACGGGCGCGAACGCACGCCGGATGGTTTTCTGGAACATGGCTTCCTCCTCTGGTGGAACGAAAATCGGGATCATGCGAACAGCGTCGCCGTCTCGAGCGGAAGGGGGTCCGCGCGGCGGGCGCCACCGTGCTCGAACAGGTGCTGCGCGCCGGGCGCCCACGACAGCCGCACGGCGTCGCCGCGCGCCAGCCCGACGCTGCCGGGAACGCGCACGGCGAGCGTCGTCGCGCCCAGCCGGCAGGTCACGAGCGAATCGGCGCCCAGGTACTCGATCGCGGCAACGGTCGCGGGAACGCCGCGCTGAAAGCCGAGCGCGATGTGCTCGGGCCGCACGCCCAGCGTGAGCCCGGCGCAATCGGCCGGCGCGACGGCCGGACCCTCGGTGCCGGCGATCACGGCCCCGTCGTTGCCCCTCGCGAGCGGCAGGAGGTTCATCGGCGGCGTGCCGATGAAACGCGCGACGAACGTATTGGCGGGACGGTCGTAGAGCTCGACGGGGGTCGCATTCTGCTCGATCTTTCCCCGGTTGAGCAGCACGACCCGATCGGCCATCGACATCGCCTCGACCTGGTCGTGCGTCACGTAGACCATCGTGATCCCGAGCTGTCGCTGCAGGTGGCGGAGCTCGGCGCGCATGTCCTGCCGCAGCTGCGCGTCGAGATTGGACAGGGGCTCGTCCATCAGGCAGACCGGCGCCTCGTTGATGATCGCGCGGCCCAGCGCGACCCGCTGCTGCTGGCCGCCGGAAAGCTGCGATGGCTTGCGGTCGAGCAGCTCCGAGAGCCCGAGCAGGTCTGCGACGCGCTTCAGGCGCCGCGCGATGTCCGCTGGCGGAACCTTGCGGACCTTGAGCCCGAACACGATGTTCTCGGCGACCGGAAGGTGCGGAAACAGCGCGTAGCTCTGGAACACCATCGCGATGTTGCGCTGCGCCGGCGGCAGATTCGTGACGTCGCGCCCGGCGATGAAGATGCGGCCCCCGTCCGCCGGCTCGAGGCCGGCGATGAGGCGCAGCGTGGTCGACTTGCCGCAGCCCGACGGGCCGAGCAGCACGTTGAGCGTCCCCTCGTCGAAGGCGAACGACAGCCGGTCGACGGCGCGCACCTCGCCGTCGGCTGTCGTCCAGTGCTTGCTGACGTTCTCGGCGGCGATGGCCGACACGATGACACTCCCCGTTTGTCGCGGGGCATGATAGCACCGGCTTCGCGGCGATCTCGGGGTCGGATACGCAACACTGGCGGTGCCCGCGCGGGAGCAGCGTGACCCAGCGAATGCTGCGTATCCGAACGCCGGATCTCGACCCCGATTGCTACGTATCCGGACCCCGGATCTGCGAAGAGCGCCGCGAGCGCCGCGCCGGGATCCGGGGCACGCATGAACGCCTCGCCGACCAGGAACGCGCCGACTCCCTGCGCGCGCATCGCCGCCACATCCGCCGGCGCGAGGATTCCGCTTTCGGTGACGACGAGCTTCCCGGCCGGAATGCGGGGCAGCAGCTCGAGCGTCGTCGCGAGCGACACGTCGAACGTGCGCAGATTGCGGTTGTTGATGCCGACGAGCGGCGTGGCGAGCCGCAGCGCCCGGTCGAGCTCGGCGCCGTCGTGGACCTCGACCAGCACCGCCATCCCGAGGTCTCGCGCGCAGGCCTCGAGCGCCGCGAGACGCGCATCGGTCAGCGCGGCGACGATCAGCAGGATCGCATCGGCACCCATCCCGCGCGCCTCCACGACCTGATACTCGTCGACGATGAAATCCTTGCGCAGCACCGGCAGCGCGCAGGCGGCGCGGGCCGCCGTCAGGAACCCGGGCGCGCCCTGGAAGTATTGCCGGTCGGTCAGCACGGACAGGCACGCCGCGCCGCCGCTCTCGTAGCTTGCGGCGATCGCGGGCGGATCGAAGTCGGCGCGCAGGACGCCGCGGCTCGGACTCGCCTTCTTGACCTCGGCGATGACCGCCGGGCGGCCGGCTGCGATCCTCGCGCGCAACGCTCCTTCGAAATCGCGGGGCGGGGATTGCGCCCGCGCCGCCGCCGCGACCTCGCGCAGCGGCCGCGCGGCTTTCGCCGCGGCGATCTCGTCGGCCTTGGTCGCGAGGATCCGCGCGAGGATGTCGGCCATCGGCTGCCGCGCCGGTCAGCCGTTCGCGGCGCCGAGCTTCTGCGTCAGCGCGACGAATTGCTCGAGCTTCTTCTTCGCGGCACCGGAGGCGATCGCGGCGCGCGCCCGCTCGATGCCCTCGGCGATCGACGGCGCGACGTCGGCCGCATACAGCGCGACGCCGGCATTCAGCACGACGATCTCGCGCGGCGTGCCTTCGACGTTGCCGAGCGCCTCCAGCAGCATCTCCTTCGACTGGGTCGCGTCGGTCACCTTGAGGCCGCGATTCGAGATCATCGAGAGCCCGAAATCCTCCGGGTGGATCTCGTACTCGCGCACCTCGCCGTCCTTCAGCTCGCCGACCATCGTCGCCGCGCCGAGCGAGACTTCGTCCATCCCGTCCTTGCCGTAGACGACCAGCACGTGCTTGCTGCCGAGGCGCTGCAGCACGCGCACCTGGATGCCGACCAGGTCCGGGTGGAAAACGCCGAGCAGCTGGTTGGCCGCCCCGGCGGGATTGGTGAGCGGCCCCAGGATGTTGAAGATCGTCCGCACGCCGAGCTCCTTCCTCACCGGCGCCGCGTGCTTCATCGCGCTGTGATGCGACGGCGCGAACATGAACCCGATGCCGGTCTCGGCGATCGACAGCGCGACCTGCGCGGGCTTCAGCATGATGTTCGCGCCGAGCGCCTCCAGCACGTCGGCGCTGCCGGACTTCGACGACACCGAGCGCCCGCCGTGCTTGGCCACGCGGGCGCCCGCCGCCGCGGCGACGAACATCGATGCCGTCGAGATGTTGAACGTGTGCGACGAGTCGCCGCCGGTGCCGACGATGTCGACGAGGTGGTCGGTGTCGGGGACGTCGACCTTGGTCGCGAACTCGCGCATGACCTCGGCCGCCGCGGCGATTTCGCCGATCGTCTCCTTCTTGACCCGCAATCCGATCGTGAGCGCGGCGATCATCACCGGCGTCACCTCGCCGCTCATGATCCGCCGCATGATCGACAGCATCTCGTCGGGAAAAATCTCGCGGTGCTCGATCGCGCGCTGCAGGGCTTCCTGGACGGTGAGGGACATGACGGCTCCTTGGGTTCAGTTTCCGGGTTCGATGATCTTCCTGCGCGCACGGTCGCTCCGGCGGGCACTGCGCGCCGGCTCGGCCGCGGCCCACACCGCGACGGGCCACCGCCGCGTCACCGGACGCCCGCGAGAAAATTGCGCAACAGCGCGTGGCCGTGCTCGGTCAGGATCGCCTCGGGGTGAAACTGGACGCCCTCGACCGGCCACTCGCGATGCCGCACCCCCATGACTTCACCGTCATCGGCCGTCGCGGTGACCTCGAGGCATGCGGGCATCGACGCGCGCTCGATCGCGAGCGAGTGGTAGCGCGTCGCCGTCAGCGGCGACGGCAGGCCCGTGAAGACGCCGCGGCCGTCGTGCGCGACCGGCGACACCTTGCCGTGCATCACGTGCGCGGCGCGCACGACGTTCCCGCCGAACGCCTGGCCGATCGCCTGGTGACCGAGGCAGACGCCCAGGATCGGGATCCGTCCGGCGAAGCGCGCAATCAGCGGCACCGAGATCCCGGCTTCGCTGGGCGTGCACGGGCCGGGGGAGATGACGATCTGCTCCGGCGCCCACGCGGCGATCTGCTCCAGCGTGAGCACGTCGTTGCGATGGACGTGCACGTCTGCGCCCAGCTCGCCGAAGTACTGGACGAGGTTGTAGGTGAAGCTGTCGTAGTTGTCGATCAGGAGCAGCAAGGTCAGTCCTCCGCGTCCAGCCCCTGCTGCACCATGTCCGCGGCGCGGAACACGGCGCGCGCCTTGTTCTGCGTCTCGGTCCACTCCGACTCGGGCACCGAATCGTGGACGATCCCGGCGCCCGCCTGCGCGTACAGCGTGCCGTCCTTGACCACCGCCGTGCGGATCGCGATCGCGGTGTCCATGTCGTCCTGGAAGCTGATGTAGCCCACCGCTCCCGCATAGACGCCGCGTCCCGTGGGCTCCAGCTCGTCGATGATCTCCATCGCGCGCACCTTCGGCGCGCCGCTCACGGTTCCCGCGGGGAACGCGGCGCGCAGCACGTCGATGCTGGTGAGCCCCGGCTGCAGCACGCCCTCGACATTGGAGACGATGTGCATCACGTGCGAGTAGCGCTCGACCACCATGCGGTCGGTGAGCTTCACGGTGCCGGTCTGCGCGACGCGCCCGACGTCGTTGCGCCCGAGATCGACCAGCATCACGTGCTCGGCGATCTCCTTGGGGTCGGCCAGCAACTCGGCCGCGAGCTTCTCGTCGGCCTCGCGCGTCGCGCCGCGCGGGCGCGTGCCGGCGATCGGCCGCAGCGTGACGGCTGCGCCCTCCTTGCGGACGAGGATTTCGGGTGATGCGCCAACGACGTGGAAATCGCCGAAGTCGTAGTAGAACATGTACGGCGACGGGTTGAGCGAGCGCAGCGCCCGGTACAGCGACAGCGGCGACGCCGTGAACGGGCGCCGCATCCGCTGCGAGAGCACGACCTGCATCACGTCGCCCGCGGCAATGTAGTCCTTGGCGCGCCGCACTGCGCGCTGGAACCTTTCCGCGCCGAACTCGCTCTCCGACTGCGTGAGCGCGGTCGCGGTCTGGAACGGAATCGACACCGGTTCGCGCAGCTTGCGTCGTAGCGCCTGCAGTCGTTCCCGCGCCTTCGCGTACGCGTCCGGGTCGCCGGGATCGGCGTAGACAATGAGGGAGATCTTGCCGGCGAGGTTGTCGACGACCGCCAGCTCCTCGGTGAGGAGCAGCAGGATGTCCGGCACCTCCGCGAGGCCGGCTCCCGGCGGCGGCGCGCCGCCGGCGAGCTTCGTCTCGATGTGGCGTACCGTGTCGTACCCGAAACAGCCGGCGAGCCCGCCGCAGAATCGCGGCAACCCGGGACGCGGGGCGGCGCGGTAGCGGCGCAGGAACTCGCCGACAAAGGCGAGCGGATCGCCTTCGTGCCGCTCGACGACGGTGCCGCCCTCGTCGACCTCGATCGCGGTGCCGCGCGCGCGGATGCGGGTCTTCGCCGGCAGTCCGATGAACGAGTAGCGACCGAACCGCTCGCCGCCGACGACCGACTCGAGCAGAAAGGTGAACGGCTCGTTGGCGAGCTTGACGTAGAGCGAGAGCGGCGTGTCGAGGTCCGCGAACGACTCGAGGACGAGCGGGATGCGGTTATAGCCCTGGGCGGCAAACGCGCGGAATTCGGCTTCGGTCATGGTGCTTGGACGATCTCTTCAGGGCTGGCAACGGTGCAGTCCGTGGACTGCGCGGCGCATCGCGTGGCGCGACGCCGGGGCGCGGGGGGTCAACGCCAGCGGCGGGCGGCGGGCGCGCAGCGCCAGCGGGCGGGAGCCGCGGCGGCCTTGCGGTCGAAGAGGTGGAAGCTCATTTCCGTGTCGGGGTGACGTAGCGGACGCGATCGGCGACCGCATGGATCGACGCGACTATACCATCGGCCTCGAGCTCGTGCACCGGCATGCCTTCACGGTAGCCATAGGGGACGACCAGCACCGGACAGCCGGCCCCGCGCGCCGCCGCCACGTCGTTGGCCGAGTCGCCGACCATCAGCAGGCGGCACGGCGGGATGCCGAACACCTCCGCCGCGTGCAGCAGCGGGCCCGGGTCGGGCTTCTTCGTCGGCAGGTCGTCGCCGCCGATCACCACGGTGAAGAAGCGCTCGATCCCGGCCTGCGCGAGATGCGGGCGCACGAAGCGCGTCGCCTTGTTCGTGATGACCGCCAGCGGAATGCCCATCGCGGCAAGCCGCGTGAGCCCTTCGACCATGCCCGGGAACAGGCGCGTCTCGTGGCCGAGGCGCGACGCATAGTGCGCCTGGTAGCGAATCAGGGCGTCCTTCACCTCGCCGTCCTCGACCGCTGCGGGGGAGACGTCGGTCGCGAGGGCCAGCGCCCGACGGACGAGATTGGCCATGCCCTTCCCGATCATCGTGCCGATGACATCCTGCGCCAGGGGCGGGTGGCCGAGCTCCGCGAGCAGCGCGTTCACCGCTGTCGCGAGCTCGTGGACCGTGTCGAGCAGCGTGCCGTCGAGATCGAAGGCAATGGCGCTGACGTCGATGCGGGGAGCGGCGAGGGCCTCCTCTGGCGCATTGGTGGGCCCCCTCGGCGCTACGCGCCTTCCCCCCGAGGGGGAGCAATTCGCGCTTGGGGCGGCCCGGCGCGCTCATTGCACCGCGGCGAGCTCCGCGCGCATCCGGGCGATCGTCGCGCGATAGTCCGGCGCGCCGAAGATGGCCGACCCCGCTACGAACGTGTCGGCGCCGGCTTTCGCAGCCGCGGCGATGTTGTCGATCTTGATGCCGCCGTCGACTTCGAGCAGGATCCTGCGGCCCGTCCGCTGCTGCGCAGCCTCGATCCGCGCGCGCACGAGCCGGAGCTTGGCGAGCGCCTCGGGGATGAACGACTGCCCGCCGAAGCCCGGATTGACCGACATGATCAGCACGAGATCGAGCCGGTCGAGCGTGTGGTCGAGCCAGTCGAGCGGCGTCGCCGGATTGAACACGAGGCCGGCCTTGCAGCCGCGACTCGCGGATCAGGCCGATCGTGCGGTCGACGTGCTCCGAGGCTTCCGGATGAAAGCTCACGATTCCCGCCCCGGCCTTGGCGAAATCCGCGACGATGCGATCCACCGGCTTCACCATCAGGTGCACGTCGATCGGAATCGTCGCGTGCGGCCGGATCGCCGCGCAGACGAGCGGCCCCACCGTCAGGTTCGGGACGTAGTGGTTATCCATCACGTCGAAGTGCAGCAGGTCGGCGCCGGCGGCCGTCACTGCGCGCACTTCGTCGCCGAGACGCGCGAAATCCGCGGACAGGAGGGACGGTGCAATCAGGAAATCGGGCATGGGTTTATAATCGCTCGCGAAAATGTTGCTCGACACCAATGGCTGAATCCGGGAAATACGACATCACGGTCGCGGTGAAGACGGCGTATCTCGCCGACCAATCGGACCCTTCGCGCAACCAGTACGTGTTCGCGTACACGATCACGATCGCCAACGCCGGCACGGTCGCGGCGCAGCTCATCAGCCGCCACTGGATCATCACCGACGCCGAGCATCAGGTCCAGGAAGTCAAAGGGGAGGGCGTGGTCGGCCAGCAGCCCCTGCTGCGGCCCGGCGATAGTTTCGAGTACACGAGCGGCACCCACCTGGCGACGGCGGTCGGGACGATGCGCGGGACTTACCAGATGGTGGCCGAGGACGGGCACGCATTCGACGCGGCGATCCCGTCGTTCACTCTGTCCGTGCCGCGCGTGCTGCATTAGCGAGCCTTCTTGTCGCGGTCCGCGTCGCCTGCCGTGACGCGCGGCGGCTTCCTGCGCCTCGGGCCCATGGTCCAGGCCACGATGCCGACCGCGATCAGCAGCGCGACCAATGCTTCGAGGAAGAACCAAACCATCTTGTCCGGATCCCTTCGTCCACTCGCCTTGCGCGTCGCCGCCGCTGCGGCACTCCTGATCGTCGCGGGCTGCGCCACGGCACCGCGCGAGCCCGGCCCGCCACCCCCGATCGCCAAACCGCCGGTCGCAGCGCCACCGCCCGTCGCTGCGGCGCCCTCGCCGCCCGCCGCACCGTCGTTGCCGGCGAAATACGTGCCGGTCGCGTGGAGCGCGTTGCCCGGCTGGTCCGAGGACCGGGTCGCCGAAATCTGGCCCGCCTTCCGCGTGGGCTGTGCGGCGCTTCTCGCATCGGCGGCGACCCGTGACCTCTGGCGGCCCCCCTGCGCCGACGCTGGTGCTGTCGTCGCCACGGATCGCAACGCGGTGCGTGCCTTCTTCGAGCGTCATTTTAGCCCCTACCAGGTCACTGCGGCGGATGGCCGCGACACGGGAACGATCACGGGCTACTACGAACCGCTGCTGACCGGCAGTCGCACGCGCTCGCCACGCCACCGGGTCCCTCTGTACGCGGCGCCCGATGACCTCCTGACCATCGACCTGGCCGAGCTCTATCCGGAGCTCAAGGACAAGCGGCTGCGCGGCCGCGTCGAAGGCCGGCGCGTGATTCCCTACTGGCCGCGCACGGATATCGAGAACGGCAGGGCGCCGGTCATGGGCAAGGAGCTCGTCTACGTCGAAGATCCGGTCGAAGCCTTCTTCCTGCAGATCCAGGGTTCGGGCCGCGTGCGCCTTGCCGAGGGCGGCATGATGCGCGTGGGCTACGCGGATCAGAACGGGCATCCGTTCCGCTCGATCGGCCGGCTCTTGGTCGAGCGCGGCGAGCTGCCGCTGGAAAAGGCGTCGATGCAGGGCATCAAGGACTGGGGCCGCCGCAATCCCGACAAGCTCTTTCCGCTGCTCGACGAGAATCCCAGCTACGTCTTCTTCCGCGAAGTCCCCGCCGCTCTCCCGGGCACGCCGGAGGCCGAGATCGACGGGCCGATCGGAACGCTCGGCGTCCCGCTGCTGCGCGAGCGCACGCTGGCCGTCGATCCGCGCTCGATTCCATTGGGAGCGCCCGTGTTCCTCGCGACGACACAGCCGCTGTCGACCCGGCCGCTGCAGCGGCTGATGCTGGCGCAGGATACGGGCGGCGCGATCCGCGGCGCCGTCCGCGCTGACTATTTCTGGGGCTTCGGCGACGAGGCCGGCCGGCAGGCCGGGCGGATGAAGCAGGACGGACGGATGTGGCTGCTGTGGCCCGTGAACGCCGGGCCGCCCGGAGGCTAGGGCTCCAGCACTCCTTCGGCCTGCCGGTCGGCGTGGTAGGACGAGCGCACCAGCGCGCCGACGGCGGCGTGCCGGAAGCCCATCGCGTACGCCTCGCGCTCGAACATCGCGAACGTGTCCGGATGCACGTAGCGCAGCACCGGCAGATGGCCCGCGGTCGGCTGCAGGTACTGGCCGAGCGTCAACATGTCGATGTCGTGTGCGCGCATGTCGCGCAGCACGGCAAGAATCTCGTCGTCGGTCTCGCCCAGCCCCACCATCAACCCGGACTTGGTCGGAATCGCCGGGAAGCGTTCCTTCCACTCCCGCAGCAGGGTCAGCGAATTGGAATAGTCCGATCCCGGTCGGGCCTGCTTGTACAGGCGCGGCACGGTTTCGAGATTGTGGTTCATGACATCCGGCGGCGCCTCGCCCAGGACTGCGAGCGCGCGATCGAGACGGCCGCGGAAATCCGGCACCAGCACCTCGATCTGCGTGGCCGGGGAGCGCTCGCGCACCGCGCGTATGCACGCGACGAAATGCCCTGCGCCGCCATCGCGCAGATCGTCTCGGTCCACGCTCGTGATGACGACGTAGCCGAGCCTCAGCGCGGCGATCGTCTTGGCGAGGTTCGCGGGCTCGGCCGGATCGAGCGGCAGCGGCCTGCCGTGGCCCACGTCGCAGAACGGGCAGCGGCGAGTGCACACGTCGCCCATGATCATGAACGTCGCAGTTCCCTTGGAGAAGCACTCGCCGATGTTCGGGCAGGAGGCTTCTTCGCACACCGTGTGCAGCCGGTGCTCGCGCAGGATCTGCTTGATTTCGGCAAAGCGCGGTGACGACGACGCGCGCACGCGGATCCAGTCGGGCTTGCGCAGCCGCTCCGCCGGCACGACCTTTATCGGGATGCGCGCGGTCTTCGCGTCGCCCTTGTGCTTGACGCCGGCGAGGATGGAAACGGGGGTGGCGGACTTGTCTATGATCCGATCCGAGTCGAGAGGCGCGCGACGAGGAGCGGCGCCAGCGCGGCTCCGGCCGCGCCGACCGTCGTCGTGACGCCGAAGTCGGCGAGCTGGGTGACCGCGAGCCCCCGGTAACCGCACGGGTCGATGTCGGCAAAAGGCGAGAGATCCATCGCGACGTTCACCGCAAGCCCGTGGTAGGTACAGCCGTTGCGCACCCGCAGTCCGAGCGCGGCGATCTTCGCCTCGACCCCGGAACGCAGGACATAAACCCCCGGCGCCGCGGGCTTTCCGTACGCGGAAATGCCCAATGAATCAAGCCATTCTACCACCGCGGCCTCGATCGACCGGACCATCGCGCGAACGCCGAGCCGCGAGCGCTTGAGGTCGCAGAGCAGATAGCCCACGAGCTGCCCGGGTCCATGGTAGGTGATCTGCCCGCCGCGGTCGACCTTGATCACCGGTATGCCATTGTCGCGCAGCAGATGCTCGCCCCGGCCGGCGAGACCCAGCGTGTAGACCGGCGGATGCTCGGTCAGCCAGATCTCATCCGGCGTGGCGGGCGTGCGCGCCGCGGTGAACGCCTGCATCGCGCGCCACGTCGGCTCGTAATCTGTGCGGCCCAGCACGCGGACAATGGCGTCGGCCCGGTCCGTCATCACAGCACCATTACGACCATCGGGTGCGCGGTGAGCTCGCGATAGAGATCGTCGAGCTGCGCCCGGGACGTCGCCGTGATCGTGCAGGTGAGCGAAAGGTACTTGCCCCGGCTCGACGCCCGCATCTCGACCGTCGCCGGATCGAACTCCGGCGCGTGCTTGCGCACGACGGTGACGATCGCCTGTGCGAAACCGTCCCGCGTGAGTCCCATCACCTTGATCGGGAACGCCGTGGGAAACTGGAGCGGGGATTCGTCCGGCTGCGGCACGGGAGTGTCCATCGACGGAATATGGCGGCAGGGCGCGGCGAATGCAACTCGCGGGCGCGGCCCGCGTCCGGCCGGTTCAGCCGGGGCCGCGCGCGTACATGTAGTCCCGGGTCAGCGGATGCGGCAGCCGGCCGTCGGGGAGCGGCTTGCCGGCAAGGAGCTGCCACAGCGACAGCCAGCCGCGGTCGAACGCGTGCGCCGATCCCGCGAGGTAGATGCGCCAGACGCGGTACTTCTCCTCGCCGACCTCCGCGCGCGCCGCATCCGCGTTCGCCTCCAGCCGCTCGCACCAGTGCCACAGCGTCTTCGCGTAATGCTCGCGCAGCGCCTCGGCGTCGATGACTTCGAGGCCCTGCTCCGCCATCCCGGCGATGACCTCCGACACGTGGACGAGCTCGCCGCCCGGGAAGACATAGTCTTCCACGAAGTCGCCGAGGCCGCTGCCCAGACTGTGCGCCCCGAGCGGGTTGTGCGTGATGCCGTGGTTCAGCACGAGCCCG
Source organism: uncultured beta proteobacterium (assembly GCA_963751405.1). GTDB lineage: Bacteria > Pseudomonadota > Gammaproteobacteria > Burkholderiales > Casimicrobiaceae > CAIWHR01. The sequence goes on from CAVVUJ010000038.1 coordinate 238,433, forward strand.
CCCGGCGTCAGGATCCGCCGGATCTTGCCGAAATATTTCGGGAACCGCGCGACCCCGACATGCTCGAACATGCCGACGCTCGCGATCTTGTCGTAGAGCGTGTCTTCCGGCAGGTCGACGTAGTCGCGCAGCTCGACGCGCACGCGGCCCGCGAGCCCGCGCGCGGCGATCTCGCTGGTCACGTGTTCGAACTGGTTCTTCGACAGTGTGATCCCGGTCGCGTCGGCGCCATGCACTTCGGCTGCCCGGAACAGCAGCGCCCCCCAGCCGCAGCCGATGTCGAGGAACCGCTCGCCGGGCCGCAGCCGCAGCTTGCGGCAGATGTGCTCGAGCTTGGCTGTCTGCGCATCGTCCAGCGTGGTGTCATCCGTCGGGAAATACGCGCAGGAGTAAACCTGCTGCCGGTCGAGCCAGAGGCGATAGAACGCGTTCGAAACATCGTAGTGGTAGTGGATGTTGGCGCGGTTGCTGCGCCGTTGATGCCGCCAGACCCGCCAGCGCGTCGTCAGCGAGGTGCGGCCATGCGCGATCTCGCCAACCATGCCCTCGGCGATAGCAGCCGCGCGCCGCGCGCTGCCCGTGAAGTCGATGTCGTTCTGCACATAGGCACGCGCCAGTGCGCCCAGCGCCGGCGCGGCAAGGGCCTTCAGCCCGCGCCAGGTGCGGGCGGCGATCTCGATCTCGGGGTCGGAGGACAGCGGAACCCGGCCGCCGTCGGGCAGCACCAGCGTCACCGGCAGATTGCGCCCGGTGTAGCGGTTGGCGATGATCTTCTGCAACGGCTGAGCCATCAATGCGCAAGCCCCCGCTGAAGCATGCGGCCCGACAGAGCGCTGACACCCGGGCGACGAAGCATCCAACAGCCACCCGGCGTGTTGGCCGCAGTCGAATCAGTTTAGCAACATTGGGCCGCCGTTGGCATTCCTTTCCGGCGCCGCGGCGTTTTGCCGCACGCCCCGGCGCTGCTACCATCGGGCCTTTGTTTGCGCCAACGCATTGACCCCTTCCTCCACCCCCCGCGAGCCCGCCGGGCGCGCTCCCGCCTTCACGGACCGGGAGTTCCGCGATGCGCTCGCGCAATTCGCGACGGGTGTGGCGATCATCTGCGCGCCGGGTCCCGATGACCGGTTCGTCGGCTTCACGGCGAACTCGTTCAACTCGGTGTCGCTCGACCCGCCGCTCGTCGTGTGGAGCCTCAACCGCCGCGCGACGAGCCTTGCCGCATTCGAGGGCGCCGGGCATTACGCGATCAACGTGCTCGCGCTCAACCAGGTCGACCTGGCGCGGCGCTTCTCGCGCCCGCACGCCGATCGCTTCGCCGGCGTCGATTATCGGCTGGGTGTCTCGGGAGCGCCGCTGATCGAGGGCTGCGTTGCCTGGTTCGAATGCCGCCACCACGCCCGCCATCGAGCCGGCGATCACGTGCTGTTCATCGGCGCCGTCGAGACCTGCGGCCGGCGCAAGGGCGCGGGGCTCGTCTTCCACCATGGCCGTTTCGCGACCACGCACCCGGTCGAGTAGGCAATCCGCAGCCCCGGGGAATGGAGCGCGCGGGCTACCGCGGCTTGTGCGTCTGGAAGAGCGCGTGCATCTTCCGGAACACCGGCCCGGGCCTTCCGCCGGCGAACGGCGCGCCGTCCACCGTGGTGACCGCGAGCACCTCCTTGGTCGACGACGTCAGCCACATCTCGCTCGCGCCGAGCGCCTCGGTCCTGGACACGGGGCGAATGGAGAACGGAATTCCCGCTTCCTGCGCGAATTCGTAGGTTGCGCCGTAGGTGATGCCGGGAAGGATCAGGTTGTCCTTCGGCGGCGCGACGATTCCCGCGCCGATCACGACGAGGACGTTCGACGCCGACGCCTCGGTCAGATTCCCATCCCGGAACATCACCGTCTCGACCGCGCCGGCATCGGCGGCAAGCTGGCGCATCAGCACGTTGCCGACGAGCGATATCGTCTTGAGATCGCAGTGCCGCCAGCGGTTGTCCTCGGCGGTCACCACCGCGACGCCCCGTTCGACCTGCTCGGCCGACGGCGTGGCCAGCGGGTTGCTCATCATGAACACGGTCGGCGCGACCCCTGCCGGGAACGCGTGGTCGCGCTTAGCGACCCCGCGCGTGACCTGAAAATAGACGCCCTGATCGTCGAATGGCTGACGCGCGACGAGCTCCATGATGATCGACGTCCATTCGGCGTCCGTGTGCGGGTTCGCAAGCCGTATCCCGTCCAGGCTGTGCTGCAGCCGGGCCAGGTGCTGCGGCAGCCGGAACGCCTGGCGGCGGTACACCGGGATGTACTCGTAGACGCCATCGCCGTAGATGAAACCGCGGTCGAGAACCGGGATTCTGGCCTCTTCGATGGGAAGAAATGCTCCGTTGAGATAAACGATCACTGCGTCCTCCGCTGGAAATTCCGGTGCCGGCCCGGCATCACTTGAACCAAAGGCGCACGGTGTCCCACGCGCGGCCCAGCATGCTTGCGGCGGGCACGTCCGCCAGCGCCACCAGGGGAAACTCGGCCAACGCAGCCCCATCGAAGGAGACTTTGACCGTGCCGACCCGCTGGCCCTTCGTCACGGGCGCGAGCAGCGGCTCCGTTGCCGTCATCGACAGCGCGAGCTTCTCCGCCTTGCCTTTCGGGAGCGTGACATGCTGGTCAGCCGCAAAGCCGGTGGCGACCTCGTTGCTCTCCCCTTTCCAGACGCGCAGGCTCGAAACGGGCTTGCCCGACGGGTAGAGCTGGACCAGGTCGAATGCCTGGAAGCCGTAGTTGAGGAGCTTCTGCGCCTCGGTGGTTCGCACCCCGTCCGACGCCGCGCCCAGCACCACGGCGAGGAGCCGCCGCTCGCCGCGCTTCGCCGACGCGATGAGGCACCATCCGGCAGCGTCCGTGTGCCCGGTCTTCACGCCGTCGACGTAAGGGTCGATCCACAGCAGCCGGTTGCGGTTGGGCTGCGTGATGTTGTTGTAGCGGTACTCGCGCAGCGAATAGAGCTGATAGTTGTCCGGAAAATCGCGTATCAGCGCCGCGGCGAGCCGCGCGAGGTCGGCGGCAGTCGAGTAGTGCTGCGGATGCGACAGACCCGTCGCGTTGGCGAAGCGCGTGTTGGGGAGCCCGAGCCTGGCCGCCTCGGCGTTCATCTTTTCGGCAAAGGCGGCTTCGCTCCCGCCAACGAGCTCGGCCAGCGCAACGGACGCGTCGTTGCCGGACTGCACGATCATCCCCCGCAGGAGCTCGTCCACCGTGACCGCCTTCCGTGGCTCGATGAACATTCGCGACCCTTCGGCCCGCCAAGCGGCCGCCGACACGGTGACCAGTTGCGCCGGTGCGATGGCCTTGTCGCGCAAGGCTGCGAACGCGAGGTACGCCGTCATCAGCTTGGTCAGCGACGCGGGATCTCTGCGCTCTTCGGCGTTGTCCGACGCGAGCACCTGACCGGTCGTCACGTCGAGCAGCAGATAGGACTGTGCGGCAACGGCCAGCGCCGGAACCGGCTGCGCAGTCGCGGTGCCCAGCACGGCGAGCAGCAGCGCAAGCGCGGCGCCCAGGCGCCAGCGCCGCAGGCAGACGCGTGTCCGCGTCACCACGGGTGAACGGGCAGGATGCCCACGATCTCGCCGGACTTGTTGTCGACGATCACTGCCATGTCCTGATTGCGCGCCTTCATCGGCAGAAATCCCATCGTCGCCTCGGCCCGGCCCGAAGCGGCGACGAAGGACCGGATCGCGGCTGCTTCCTGCGGCTGTCGTTGCGCGAGATCGGCGAGCGGTCGCGCGCTTTTCGCAGCGTCCTGCCGGAACTGGGCATACGGCACGTAAAGTTCCGGCAGATTCGCGAGGTCGGGACCGCCGTTCATGGCCGACAGCACGATGTCGGCCAGCCGCTTCGCATCATCCGGCTGGCGCGTGGCAATGATCTTCGGGCCGGTGAGCGGCAGTGTCCGGTACTCTGCCCCGGCCTTCGCGAGCGACTCCGCGTCGACGGCATTCGCCGCGATCACCTCGAACCGGTCGACGACGAAGACATTGTAGGCGGGCCGGGCCGCGAACATCACGCTGACACCGTACGCCAACGCCGCCAGCTGGAGCGCCGCGATCACCGCGAGGTCGAAGCGCAGGCCCTTCTTCTTCGGGTCGAAGATGATGAGCGTGATCAGCGGGCCGACGACAACGTCGACGCCGATGAGGATCAGGATCAGCGTGTCGCCGCCCATCGCCGTGAAATATTGCTGCGGGTACCAGACCAGGAGCATCAGCGTGACGACCAGCACGGCAATGGCCGCGCTGAGCGCGAGGTGCAGCGCGGAGGCCTGCCAGCGATTCAGTGCGGTCAGGGTCATGCGGCGGACCGTCAGGCGGGGGCGGGCTGGGAGAGCGGGATGCAGCTGCAGAACAGGTGGCGGTCGCCATAGACGTTGTCGATGCGCGCAACCGGCGGCCAGTATTTCGCCTCGCGCAGCGCGGCGACCGGATACGCGGCGTCCTCCCGGCGATAGGCGTGGCGCCACTGGTCGGCGGTGAGCGCCGCCGCGGTGTGCGGTGCGTGCTTCAGCACATTGTCGGCGCGATCGGCGCGGCCCTCTTCGATGGCGCGGATCTCGCCGCGGATCGCGATCATCGCCTCGACGAAGCGGTCGAGCTCGGCCTTCGCTTCGCTTTCCGTCGGCTCGACCATCAGCGTGCCCGCCACGGGGAAGCTCATCGTCGGCGCATGGAAGCCGTAATCGATCAGCCGCTTCGCGACGTCGTCCACCGCGATGTCGGCGACCTCCTTCAGCGGGCGCAGATCGAGGATGCACTCATGCGCGACGAGACCGCCCGGGCCGGAGTACAGCACCGGATAGTGCGCCTGGAGCCGCTTCGCGACGTAGTTCGCGGCGAGGATCGCGGACTCCGTGGCGGCGGTGAGCCCCGCGCCGCCCATCATCGCGATGTACATCCACGAGATGGGAAGGATGGACGCGGAGCCGTAGGGCGCGGCCGAGACCGCGCCGATCGCGTCCGCTCGCTGCGGCAGGTAGCGATGCCCTGGCAGGAAGCGCGCGAGGTGCGCGCCCACGCCGATGGGCCCCACGCCGGGACCGCCGCCGCCGTGCGGGATGCAGAACGTCTTGTGCAAATTCAGATGCGAAACGTCCGCGCCGAACTCGCCGGGCGCCGCCAGCCCGACCAGCGCGTTGAGGTTCGCGCCGTCGACGTAGACCTGGCCGCCGTGCGCATGCACGATGGCGCAGACGCGGCCGATGCCGTCCTCGAACACGCCGTGCGTGGACGGATAAGTGACCATGATCGCCGCCAGATTCGCGCGATGCTCCTGCGCCTTCGCTTCGAGGTCGGCCAGGTCGACGTTGCCTTCGCCGTCGCAGGCGACCACGACCACGCGCATGCCGGCCATCTGCGCCGACGCCGGGTTCGTGCCGTGCGCGGACGCGGGGATGAGGCAGACGTTGCGGTGCCCTTCGCCGCGGCTCGCGTGGTACGCCTGGATGACGAGCAGTCCGGCATACTCGCCCTGCGAGCCGGCGTTGGGCTGCAGCGACACCGCCGCGTAGCCGGTCGCGGCGCAGAGCATGCGCTCGAGGTCGGCGACGAGCTCGGCGTAGCCCGCGGCCTGATCGGCGGGAACGAACGGATGCAGGTCGCCGAACTCGGGCCATGTCACCGGAATCATCTCCGACGTCGCATTGAGCTTCATCGTGCACGACCCCAGCGGGATCATCGCGCGGTCGAGCGCGATGTCCCGGTCGGCGAGCCGGCGCAGATAGCGCAGCATCTCCGTTTCCGAATGGTAGCGCTCGAACGTCGGATGCGTGAGGAACTTTGATCCGCGCCGCAGCGCGGCCGGCAGCGCTTCGGGCGCGCTGGCGAAGAGCTCCACGAGCGCGCCCGAGGTGCCGTCGCCGCCGAAGGCCTCCCAGATCGCCTCGACATCGGATCGCGTCGTCGTCTCGTCGAGCGACACGCCCAGCGTGCGCGCGTCGACCCGGCGGAAATTCATCCGCTGCGCGACGCCGCGATCGGCGATCCGCTCGGTGGCGTCGCCAGTGGCAACCACGATCGTGTCGAAGAAGTGCGCCGTCGGCACGGTGTGGCCGAGCCGCTCCAGGCCCGCCTTCAGGATGGCGGTCAGCCGGTGCACGCGCCGCGCGATCGTCGTGAGGCCCGGCAGGGCCGTGGTAGACCGCGTACATGCCCGCGATCACCGCGAGCAGCACCTGCGCCGTGCAGATGTTCGATGTCGCCTTCTCGCGCCGTATGTGCTGTTCGCGCGTCTGCAGCGCCAGGCGGTACGCGGGGCCGCCGTTGGCATCGACGGTGACGCCGACAAGGCGCCCGGGCATCGAGCGCTTGTGCTCGTCGCGCGTCGCGAGATAGCCGGCATGCGGGCCGCCGTAGCCCATCGGCACCCCGAACCGCTGCGCCGAGCCGACGACGACATCGGCACCCCATTCGCCCGGCGGTGTCAGCAGCGTCAGCGCCAGGAGGTCGGCGGCGACGATGACATGTCCGCCGCCGGCGTGCACGAGGTCCGCGAGCGCGCGGTAGTCGCGCACGTCGCCGTTGGCGCCCGGATACTGGAGGAGGACCGCGAAGGCCCCGGCCTTTGCCGCGTCGGCCGCGGGGCCGATCACAACCTCGATCGCGAGCGGCTTCGCACGCGTCAGCACGACGTCGATCGTCTGCGCGAAGACATCGTCGGCGACGAAGAACCGGTTGCTTTCGCTGCGCCCGACGCGGTGGCACAGCGTCATCGCCTCGGCCGCCGCGGTCGCCTCGTCCAGCATCGACGCGTTGGCGATCGCCATCGCCGGTCAGGTCGCAGACCATCGTCTGGAAGTTGATCAGCGCCTCGAGCCGTCCCTGCGAGATCTCGGGCTGATAGGGCGTGTAGGCGGTGTACCAGGCGGGATTCTCGAGCACGTTGCGCAGGATGACGCCCGGCGTGTGCGTGCCGTAGTAGCCCTGGCCGATGAACGACTTCAGCACCTTGTTCCGGCTCGCGATCGACCGCATCCGGGCCAGCGCCTGCGCCTCGGTCATGGCGCCCGGCAGCGCGAGCGGCGCCCTGCGCCGGATCGCGGCGGGCACGATCGCGTCCATCAGCGCGGCGCGCGAGGCGTAGCCCAGGACTTCGAGCATCGCCGCCTGGTCCTGCGGCGCGGTGCCGATGTGCCGCGCGACAAAGGCGTCGGTCTGCTCGAGCGCCGGAAGCGTTGCCGCGGCGGGACCGCGGGCGGACGGGGAATCGTTCATGTGCGTGTCTTTTCGCGTTGGCGCGCGACGGGGCGATCGCGCGCGCGGAAAACCGGGAGCCTGGGCGTCAGGCGTCGGCGATCGTCGCTTCGTAGGCCCGCGCATCGAGGAGCTTGGCCGCCGCGCCGGCATCGGCCGGCTGCAACCGGAACAGCCAGGCGGCGTACGGATCCTGATTCACCTGCTCGGGAGCGCCGGCCGCCGCCGCGTTGACGGCCACGACCTCGCCCGCCAGCGGCGTGTAGACGTCCGACGCGGCCTTGACCGACTCGACGACCGCGCAGGCCTCGCGCGACCCCGAGCTTGCGGCCGACGGCCGGCAGCTCGAGATAGACGAGATCGCCGAGCGCGGCCTGCGCATGATCGGTGATGCCGATCGACACGGTGCCATCGGCTTCGGTGCGCACCCACTCGTGCGACGACGTGTACCGCAGGTTTGCCGGAATGTTCATGGTTGCTCCCTCGGGCTTGTCCGTTGATGAATGGCGAAGGCGAGCGCGGTGGGGCGCGCTAGGGCGCGAGGTCGACCAGCACTTTCCCGTTGCGCGCGAAAGGCAGCTTGACGACGCGCGCGGCGAGTTGGCGATCCCGGACGACCACCTTCACCGCATCGCCCGGCGCAACGCCTGCGGGCAAACGGGCGAAGAGCGATCGACCGGTTGAGCGTAGGGCTGAACGTGCCGCTCGTGATCTCGCCCTCGCCCCGGTCGGAATGCACGGTCTGATGCGCCCGCAACACGCCACCCTGGTCGATCAGCACGAGCCCGACGAGTTGTCGCACGGGCGGATGCGCGACGAGCGCCGCCTTGCCGATGAAATCGCGCGGGCTCGCGAGGTCCACGGTCCACGCGAGCCCCGCCTCCAGCGGCGACACGGTTTCGTCCATGTCCTGCCCGTAGAGGTTCATGCCGGCTTCGAGCCGAAGCGTGTCGCGCGCACCGAGCCCGCAGGGGGCAACGCCGGCTGAGCGAAGGCGGGCCCACAGGCCTTCGGCGTCCCCGGCCGGACAGACGACCTCGAAACCGTCCTCGCCGGTGTAGCCGGTCCGCGCAACCATGACGTCCCCGGTATCCCCGGCCACGATGGCGGCGTTGAACGGCTTCAGCGAGGCAACGGGGGCCCGGGCGGCGGGCAATGCCTGCGGCAGCGCCTCGCGGGCGCGCGGCCCCTGCACGGCGATGATCGCAAGATCGGCGCGCGGCGTGAGCTTCAGCGCCGGCGCGCGCGCGGCGATCTGCGCCCGAAACCACGCGATGTCCTTGTCCGCCGTGCCCGCGTTGACGACGAGCCGGAAGAAATCCTCGCGGAAGAAATAGACGATCAGGTCGTCGATGACCGTGCCGTCCGGCTTGAGCAGGCAGGAATACAGCGCCTTGCCCGGGGCCTGCAGCCGATCGACGTTATTGGCGAGCGCGTAGCGCAGGAAGTCGCGCGCGCCGGCGCCTTCGAGATCGACAACGCGCATGTGCGAGACGTCGAACATCCCGGCGGCGGTGCGCACCGCGCGGTGCTCGTCGATCTGCGAGCCGTAGTTCACCGGCATGTCCCAGCCGCCGAAATCCACCATGCGCGCGCCGGCGGCGCGATGGGCGGCGTTCAGGGGTGTCTGCTTCAGCATGCGCATCTCCCGACGGAAAAAGGAAAAGGGCGAAGCGGTCGTCGCGCTTCGCCCCGTCTGTCCTTTTTACCTGAGAGATTACGGCGCTGCCAGACGCCGGGTGCCCCTTCGGTGGGCCGCCGCCGCCACGCGGCGCGACCGCTCTCCAGATGCGAATTGCGCCCGCGCAGTCCCTGTTGCCTGAGCGATTGCGGGAGTTGCGCCTTCGGCGGCTGCGCCGGAGCATCCCGGCGCCGCACTCTCCTGCACGGACCCCGCTAGAGTACCGTCGGAGCCCGGCACCTGTCAAAGCGATCCCGCTCCCGCCGACGCAGCAGCGGGAACATTCGCCCGATTACTTCAGCGCGAGTATGTACGCGATCATCGTCTTCATGTCGGCGTCCGAGACCGCGGGATTCGGCGGCATCGGCACCGGACCCCAGACGCCCTGTCCGCCCTTTTTCACCTTTTCCGCCAGCTTGGCCGCGGCGCCCGCGTCGCCCTTGTATTTCGCCGCGACGTCCTTGTAGGCGGGGCCGACGACCTTCTTGTCGTTGGCGTGGCAGGCCGTGCAGCCCGACTTCTTCAGCAGGTCTTCGCCCGATTGGGCGGAAACGGCGCCGGTTGCAAGCAATCCGGCGGCGAGGACAACGGCGGCAATCTTCATCGGGACTCCATGAGGGAAGGTGGGAAAGCGGGCAGAATGGTACCGGAACGGGGTCCCGGTCGCCACTCGCCTATGCTTGAACGCGCGACCGCCGCACAGCGTTGACCCGCCACGCCGGCGCGCGTTCCTTCAACTCGCGATCTCGGCCTCGAGCCCGGCGAGATCATCGATCGCGGGCAGGCACTGCGTGCCGCGGCAGACCCACGCGAGTGGCCCCGGCGGCGGGCGCCGGGCCCTTGGCGAGCTCGGCCGGCAGCGCGACGCCCGCGACGTTGAAGATGCGCACCGCCGGGCGCAGGCGGCGCTCGAGCGCCCGCTGCCAGGCCGCGCAGACCCCGTGGTCGCCGGCGAGCAGCACCGACGCCGGCGGCTACTGCAGGACGGCGAGCGCCGCGAGCAGCGACGCGCAGCCCCCGGGCGACTGCGCGAGGGCCGGCGCGAACAGCCGCACGGCGCGCTCGCCCGCAGCGACGTAGCGCGGCTCGCCGCACAGGTGACCGAGCGCGATGAGCGCGCCGGCCGCGATGCCGTTGCCCGAGGGCGTCGCATTGTCGTGCCCGGGCTTGGTCCGGTGAAAGAGCCGCTCGTGGTCGTGGCTCGTGAAGAAGAACCCGCCGCGCTCGGGGTCCTCGAACTCGCGTCGAGCAGAACGTCCGCGAGCTCCCGCGCCCAGGCGTAGTCCGCGGGCGAAAACGCGCCTGCAGGAGCTCGAGCAGCGCGGCAGAGCAGGAACGCGTAGTCGTCGAGATAGCGCGTTGAGGTGCGCGCGTTCGCCCTTGCGCGTGGCGAGCAGCCGGCCGTCGCGCCACGCGGTGCGCCGCAGCGCGTCGCGTGGCCGCGATCGCGAGTCGGCCCAGGCGGGCTCGTCCAGCGCGCGCGCGGCGCGCGCGAGACCGGCGATCGCGAGCGCGTTCCACGACGTCAGGATCTTGTCGTCGAGGCCGGGACGAACGCGCGGCCGCGCGCGCGGCGAACAGCGCGGCCTTCGCCGTCGCGAGCCGCGTCGGCGGCCTCGGCGAGCGGGAGCGACAGCCGCGACGCGACCTCGGCGAGCGGCGCGCGCACGCGCAGATTCCACGCGTGCCCCTCGAAGTTCGGCGCGCCGTCGAGGCCGTAGTGCGGCGCCGCGACCGCATGGAGCTCGTCGGCGCGAGCAGCGCGCGCGACCTCGTCGCGCGCCCAGACGTAGAACTTGCCCTCCTCGCCCTCGCTGTCGGCGTCGAGGCTCGAGAAGAACGCGCCGTCGCTCCGCGCGCATCTCCCGCGTCATCCAGCCGACGATGCCGCGCGCCACGTCGCGCGAAGCGCGCATCGCCGGTCACGCGCGCGAGGTCGGCGTACAGCGCCGAGCAGCGGCCCGTTGTCGTAGAGCATCTTCTCGAAATGCGGGATCGACCACTCGGCATCGACGCTGTAGCGGCAGAACCCGCCGCCGAGCTGGTCGTGGATGCCGCCGTCGGCCATCCGCTCGAGCGTGACGCGGACCATCGCGCAGCGCGTCGGCGTCGCCGCTGCGCGCGTGCTCGCGCAGGCAGAGCTCGAGGTCGGCCGCGTGCGGAAACTTGGGCGCGGCGCCGAAGCCGCCGTGCTCCGGATCGAAACGCCGCTCGAGCTCGGCGAGCGCGGCGGCCCGGCGCGCCGACGGGCAGCGCGCTCGCGTCCGGCGGGCGCGGGCTCGAGGCTCGCGAGCGCCGCCTGGAGCTGCGCACCCTGCTCGGCGATCGTCGGCTCCGCGCTCGCGGTAGGCCGCGGCGACGCGCGGCAGCAGATCGAGAAAGCCGGGCAGCCCGTAGCGCGCCCTCCTTGCGGGAAATAGGTGCCGCCGAAGAACGGCGCGCCGTCGGGCGTCAGGAACATCGTCAGCGGCCAGCCGCCGCGAGCGCCGGGTGAGCAGCGCGTGCGCGGTCTGGTAGATCTGGTCGAGGTCGGGCCGCTCCTCGCGGTCGACCTTGATGTTGACGAAATGCGCGTTCATCACCGCGGCGACCTGCGGCATCCTCGAACGACTCGTGCGCCATCACGTGGCACCAGTGGCAGGCGGAGTAGCCGATCGACAGCAGGATCGGCTTGTCCTCGCGTCGCGCGCAGCGCGAGCGCCTCGTCGCCCCAGGGATGCCAGTCGACGGGATTGCCTGCGTGCTGGAGCAGATACGGGCTCGTCTCGCCCGCGAGGCGGTTGGGCAGCGACCGACAGCTCCCCACGATCGCGCGTGGCGGCGCAGCATATTCAGTGCAACTCTTCGAACGCGGCGCGCTCGAAGTCGAAGCCGCGCTGCAGGAGCCGCGTCAGGCGGAACCGCCGCTCGCGCCCGGGGTCGAGCGAGCGCAGCACGCGGCTCGGATTGAACGTCCGCGGCGGAAGCACGAGACATGCCTTGTCGTCGGGCGTCTCGTCGAGCAGCAACGCCGGCAGCGGCGAATCCTCGGCGCCTGCCGTCGAAAGGGGCAGCAGCGTCATCGGCCCCGGCACGCACGACCAGAGCCGCAGCGACAGCCCCAGCTGTCCCTCGGCGCCCAGGGCGACGCGCGTGACGAAACCTGCGCGCACCTGTCCGTCACTCCGCACAATGACGAGCTGGTCCAGGATCCAGCGGTGCCGCGCCTCGGAATCCCGCACGACGCGCACCTCGCGCCACTCGTAGGTGCCGTGCCATTGCTCCCACGCCCATTCCTGGTCCGCCGCCTCGCGGCCGCGGTCGTAGTCCGGCACCGCGGCGATCGCCTGCAGCTGCTGCGCTTCCGCAAAGGACATCCGGCCCGCCGGATCCTTGGGCTCGAAAGAGCGGCCAGCGACGCGAAAGTAGGCGGCTGGCAGCCCGCCGACGCAGAGCTCGAACGCCTTGACCGGCGCGTCCGTCACGCGCCGGGGCACCTGGTACCAGTGCGCATCGAGGTGTCCCAGCAGCGCCGTGCACTGCTCGATGCTGCAATCGTGACCGAGCTGCAGCTCCGCCGGATTGGCCCCGGACTGGAGGCGTTTCAACCGCCCGCGCACGCTGGTGGCGAGTTTGCCGGGATAGCCGAAGCGCATGGATCCCGCCGGGCTCGCGGGAGTGCTCGCGACCAGCGTCGCGCCGGTCCCGCCATCGAGATCGATCAGGATGACCGGGCCCTCGGTTTCGCGCTGCTGCGCATAGGGAAACACCTTGCGCGCCCACATCGCGAGCCAGCGATCCGTGAGCTCGATCTGCTTCACCGTCATCGCGCAGGGGTCGGCGAGTCCGAGCAGCAGCGCGTGGCTGTACGTCGAATAGCAGGAAATGCCGACGGCGTTGGGCAGCAGGTTGTCCGAGACAGCGGTAACCGCGCAATCCAGCAATTCGGCCAGCCGGTAATACGCGTGCAGCTCGTGCCACAGCGATCCCGGCACCGCGCGCCGGGCGAGGCCGTGCGCCAGCACCAGCTGCTTGCCGACGTACAGCCCGCGCTGGAGGATCTTGGGCTTGACGCCCTGGAGCTCCGGGTCGCCCTCGAGCAGCGGCTTGAGACACGTCGAGTACTGCTCCCAGAGACCCTGCCACAGCGCGATCGCCTGCTCGGCAGCTTCGAGCTCGCGATCCACCGCCGGCTGGCCCTTGCCCGCGTACCGACGCGCGAGTTCCGTGTGCAAATGCGCGACGAGATCGCGCAGCACCTCGGCAATCGTCGCGCGTTCCCGTGGCGCAAAGGCGGCCGCCGCGAGCGCCTTCAGCTGGCCCTGCACCGTTTCGCAGACCAGCGCGACGTTGGTGAGCGGGAGCGCGTGCACCCACCGCTTGGCGGTCTCCACGTCGGCGAAGGCCAGCGCCCGCAGTTCCCCGCCGGATCCGACCGCGGAGGATTGGGCACCCGGGCTGCCGGGTTGCAGCGGTTCGGTCATCGCGCGGTCGGCATCATTCCGCCAGCGAAGCGCCGAGCATCGCCGCGAGATCGCCGGCGAGCGCCTCGACGAAATCCTCCGGCAGCAGGTGCGGCGCCGTGTCCCGCTGCCGCGGCCCCCACACCGGCTGCGGGAAATGCGTGTCGTCGGCAAAGCGCGGCACCACGTGCCAATGCAGGTGCGGCGTCGCGTTGCCGAGCGAAGCCAGATTCATCTTGGTCGGCGTGAGCCGCGCCCGCAGCGCCGATTCGACGGCGTACACGATGTGCATCAGATGCCCGCGATTCGCGGCGGAGAGATCGGTCATTTCGCGGACGTGCGCGTTCCAGATGACCCGGCAGAATCCCGGAAACGGCTCGTCGGTCAATACGACGCGGCAGCGCGCATCGCGCCACAGTCGTCGGCCGCCCTCGCCGTCGCAAAAAACGCACCCGGTTGCCATCGTTTCCTAGCGCCCGCCTCCGCGCGAAGCCTCGATCGGCTCCATCGGCGCGTTATAGCACAATCCCCGGGCATACAGCGGCCTGCTAGAGCAGCACGCGCTCGATCCCGCCCCGGTTGGCGTTGGCGACGTAGTCGGCCATCCAGTCCGGGCCGAGGAGACGCTTCGCCATCTCGACCACGATGTAGTCGGCGGTGGTCGCCGCATCGCCGTCGAAGCGCGAAAGTCCCTGCAGGCACGAGGGACACGATGTCAGGACCTTGACCGCGCCGGCGAAGTCCCCGGCGCGCAGCGCTGCGCGCACCCGCCTTCATTTCCTCCTCCTTGCGGAAGCGGACCTGCGTCGAGATGTCCGGCCGCGTCGTCGCCAGCATCCCCGACTCGCCGCAGCAGCGCGCATTCAGCGCCACCGGCACGCCCATCAGCCCGTTGACGACGGCGAGCGGCGCATAGGTCTTCATCGGCGTGTGGCACGGGTCGTGATACATGTAGCGCACACCCGTACCGCCGTCGAGCCGCACGCCCTTCTCGAGCAGGTATTCGTGGATGTCGAGCAGGCGGCAGCCCGGGAATATCTCCCGGAATTCGTATTGCTCGAGCTGGTCCATGCAGGTTCCGCACGAGACGAGCACGGTCTTGATGTCGAGGTAGTTGAGCGTGTTGGCAACGCGGTGGAACAGCACGCGATTGGCCGTCGTGATCCGCCGCCCGCGATCCTCGTCTCCCGCCGCCGTCTGGGGATACCCGCAGCAAAGGTAACCCGGCGGCAGCACCGTCTGCGCGCCGACGTGCCAGAGCATCGCCTGCGTCGCGAGACCGACCTGCGAGAACAGGCGCTCCGAGCCGCACCCCGGAAAATAGAACACCGCGTCGGAATCCTCGGCGGCGCGCGCGGGATTGCGCATGATCGGGACGATCGCATCGTCCTCGATGTCGAGCAGCGCGCGCGACGTGCGCTTGGGCAGTCCCCCCGGCATCGGCTTGTTGATGAAGTGGATCACCTGGGCCCGCAACGCCGGCGCGCCCACCGTTGCCGGCGGGCGCTTCGCCTGCCCCTGCGTGAGCCCGAGGCGCTGCGCGAGGCCGTGGGCCAGGCGTTGCGCCCGATACGCCCAGCCGACCAGCGCGCGCCTCGCCACCCGGATCGTCGTCGGATCGGTCGCATTGAGAAAGAACATCGCGGCCGCGGTGGCCGGACGGAACGGCCGCTTGCCCTCCTGCCGCAGCAGGTTGCGCATCGCGATCGAGACGTCGCCGAAGTCGATGTCGACCGGGCACGGCGCGGCGCATTTGTGGCACACCGTGCAGTGCTCGGCGACGTCGGAGAAGGCGTCGAAATGGCGCAGCGACACACCGCGCCGCGTCTGCTCCTCGTACAGGAATGCCTCGATCAGCAGCGACGCGGCGAGAATCTTGTTGCGCGGCGAATAGAGCAGGTTCGCGCGCGGCACGTGCGTCGCGCAGACGGGCTTGCACTTGCCGCAGCGCAGGCAGTCCTTGATCGAGGCCGCGACATCGCCGATCCCGGAGGCCTCGAGAATCAGGCTCTCGTGGCCGATCAGCGAAAAGCTCGGCGTGTACGCCCGCGCGAGGTCCGCGCCCGCCAGCAGCTTGCCCGCGTTGAAACGCCCCTCGGGGTCGACCTTCGCCTTGTAGCGGGCGAACGGCGCGAGCTCGTCCGGGGTCAGGTATTCGAGCTTGGTGATGCCGATCCCGTGCTCGCCCGAGATGACGCCGCCCAGGCTTCGCGCGAGCGCCATGATCCGCGCGACCGCGGCGTTCGCCTCCCGCAGCATCGCGTAATCGTCGGAATTGACCGGGAGGTTCGTATGCACGTTGCCGTCGCCCGCGTGCATGTGGAGCGCGACGAAGACCCGGCTGCGCAGCACCGTGCGATGGATCGCATGGCAGCGCGCGAGCACCGGCGCGAACGCAGAGTCCGACGAGGATCTCCTCCAGCGGCGCCTTCAGCTCCGTCTTCCACGACGCGACGACCGAGTGGTCCTGCAACGCCGGGAACGTCGCATCGATGCGGTCGACGAGATCCTGCCAGCGCGCGCGCACGGCGCCGATCAGCGCCTGCGCCTCGTCCACCTTGGCGTCGATCTGCTCCTGCGCGGGCCGCGCTTCGGCCTCCGGGCCCCAGGCGTGCGCGAGCGCCGATCCCGCGAGAAACGCGGCGAGCTCGTCGCAGAGCCGCAACTTGTTCTTGAGCGAGAGCTCGATGTTGATCCGCTCGATGCCGTCGGTATAGTCGCCCAACCGCTCGAGCGGAATGACGACGTCCTCGTTGATCTTGAACGCATTGGTGTGCCGGGCGATCGCCGCCGTGCGCGCGCGATCGAGCCAGAACCGCTTGCGCGCCTCGCCCGACACCGCGACGAAGCCCTCGGCGCCGCGCGCGTTGGCGATCCGGATCACTTCCGAGGCGGCCTTCGCCACCGCATCGTCGGACTCGCCGACGATGTCGCCGATCAGCACCATCTTCGGCCGGCCGTGGCGCTTGGCTTTCGTCGCGTAGCCGACGGCCTTCACGTAACGCTCGTCGAGATGCTCGAGGCCGGCGAGGATGGCCCCCCCCGGCCGCGTGTCGAGATACCGCTTGATCTCGACGATCGCCGGCGTGGAAGCGTGCACCTGGCCGAAGAATTCGAGGCACACGGTACGGATGGCCGGCGGCATCCGGTGGAGCACGAACCGCGCCGACGTGATCAATCCGTCGCAGCCCTCCTTCTGCACGCCGGGCAGCCCGGCCAGAAACTTGTCGGTGACGTCCTTGCCGAGCCCCGCCTTGCGGAACGCCGCGCCCGGAATGGCGAGCGTCTCCCGGCGTTTCAGGGTCGTCCCGTCGGCGCCGTACCAGGCGAGCTCGAACGTCGCGACTTCCGCATCGTGGATCTTGCCGCGGTTGTGGTCCTGCCTCGTCACCTCGAGCCACTCGGCATCCGGGGTCACCATCCGCCACGAGACGAGATTGTCGAGCGCCGTGCCCCACAGCACGGCCTTCTTGCCGCCGGCGTTCATCGCGACATTGCCGCCGATGCACGATGCGTCCGCGGACGTCGGATCGACGGCGAAGACGAGTCCCGCCGCTTCTGCGGCCTCCATCACGCGCTTCGTGACCACGCCGGCTCCGCAGTCGATGGTCGGGATCGGCTCCGCGCCGGCGCCTGATCGCGATGGGCTTCGACCGCCGAGAGGCGCAGCAGCTTTTCCGTGTTGATGACCGCCGAGCGCGTCGTGAGCGGCACCGCGCCGCCCGTGTACCCGGTGCCGCCGCCGCGCGGAATGATCGTCAGCCCCAGCTCGATGCAGCCCGCGACCAGCCCGCGCACCTCGTCCTCGGTGTCGGGGCACAGCACGACGAACGGATACTCGACGCGCCAGTCGGTGGCATCGGTCACGTGCGCCACCCGGGCGAAGCCGTCGAAAGCGATGTTGTCCCGGTGCGTTGCGCGCGCCAGCACGCGCACGGCCTTCGCGCGGAGCGCCGCCATCTCCCCGAACGAGCGCTCGAACCGCTCGACGGCCGATTGCGCCGCCGCGACCAGCTGCGCCACGCTCCGATCCCGGTCGGACGCCGCATCGCCGATGGCCCGTGCGTTCTCCGCCCGGCGCTTCTCGATCTCGTGCAGCCTGTGCCGGAGCGCGGCGACCAGCAGCTGCCGGCGCTTCGGATTGTCGAGGAGGTCGTCCTGCAGGTACGGATTGCGCTCGACGACCCAGATGTCGCCCAGCACCTCGAACAACATGCGGGCGGACCGGCCGGTGCGCCGCTCGCCGCGCAGCTGATCCAGCAGCCGCCACATCGGCTCTCCGAGCAGGCGAATGACGATCTCGCGGTCGGAGAACGACGTGTAGTTGTAGGGAATCTCCCGCAGCCTCGGGGCGGCGGCGGTATCCTCCGGGTGTGGCAATGCGGTCGGCGGCGGAAATCATGGTTCCGGGAAGTCTACCGCAGCGCAACATGATGTATTGACCTGCCGTACCTCAAGTGACGCGGATTAAGCTTGGGGTTTCAGCAACCGCCGGCTCAGAGCCGCAATTGAGGGGGCAGGTCATGAAGGAGTTTAGCAAGTACGTCGGCATGGATGTGCACAAGGAGACGATTGCGGTGGCGGTGGCCGAAGCGCGAGGTGGCGAGGTGCGCTACCTGGGCGAGATCGCCAATTCGCCGGAAGCGATGCAGAAGTTGGTGAAGCAGTTGCGCAAAGGCGATGCCGGGCTATCGTTCTGCTATGAGGCGGGCCCATGCGGGTACGGCCTGCATCGCCAACTGACCGAGCTGGGTTGGGATTGCCAGGTGGTGGCGCCATCGCTGATCCCGAAGAAGGCGGGCGACCGGGTCAAGACCGACCGCCGCGACAGCCTCTCGCTGGCGCGTTTGCATCGGGCGGGTGAGTTGACGGCGGTGTGGGTGCCCGACGATGCGCAAGAGGCATTGCGTGATCTGACGCGAGCGCGCGAGGACATGAAGCATCTGCAGCGGCAGGCCAAACAGCGGTTGTTGGCGTTTCTCCTCAGACATGGCCGGAGCTATGACGGCAAGGGCAACTGGACGCAAGCGCACTACCGGTGGCTGGAAGGCGTGAAGTTCGGCCCGCCCGTACAGCAGATCGTGTTCCAGGAATATGTCGATACGGTCAAGCTGCTGAGCCAGCGGGTGGCGGCGCTCGATCAGCAGCTGGCGGACGCCGCCGGCCCGTCGGTATGGTGGCCGGTGATCGAAGCC
The DNA here is from genome assembly GCA_963751405.1 of uncultured beta proteobacterium. Lineage (GTDB taxonomy): Bacteria > Pseudomonadota > Gammaproteobacteria > Burkholderiales > Casimicrobiaceae > CAIWHR01. Next base: position 256,983 of record CAVVUJ010000038.1, read on the forward strand.
TTGATGGCACTGCGCGGCGTCAGTCTGCTCACCGCGACCACGATCGTGGCCGAGATCGGCGACTTGAAGCGCTTTGCCAGTGCGCCGCAGTTGATGGCCTACTATGGGGCTGGTGCCGAGCGAGTACTCCAGCGGCGGCAGCAAGTCGCGTGGCGGCATCACCAAGACCGGCAACGGTCATGTGCGCCGCGTCTTGGTCGAAGCCGCCTGGACCTATCGTCACCCGGCGCGCAAGACGGCGTGCTTGCAGCGGCGCGCCGAGCGCACGTCGGAAGCGGTGCAGGACATTGCGTGGAAGGCGCAAAAGCGCTTGTGCGCGCGTTACCGGTCGATGGAAGGCCGCGGCAAACTGAAGGTACAGGCATGCACTGCAGTGGCCCGCGAATTGGCCGGGTTCATTTGGGCGATTGGGCAAGCATTGCCGCGAGCCAGCGACCCAGGCCAAGGAGCATTGATCATGTGCGTACAGTGCGTCGGTAGCAGAAGGGGCAACGGTGGGAGAACCCTCGATACGGCTATGAGGCATCCGGCAACGGAATGATCCTCGATCCTAGAGCGAGGCAGCTCCCCGACGAATCGGTTGTCATGCGGTAATCAACCCGCGCATATCAGACTGATCAACCGTCGGCATGCTGCCCCTTCTGCTACCCACGCACTGTACGATGATTCAAAACCGCTCTATGCAAAGTTGACAGGTCAATACATATCAGCCGTTCAAGCCGCCCAGTCGAGCACGACCTTCCCGCTCGCGCCGGAGAGCATCGTCGCGAATGCCGCCTCGAACTCCTCGGCGGCGTAGTGGTGCGTGATGATCGGCGACAGGTCGAGCCCGCTCTGCAGCATCGCGACCATCTTGTACCAGGTCTCGAACATCTCGCGCCCGTAGATGCCCTTGATCTCGAGCCCCTTGAAGATCACCTGGTTCCAGTCGATCGCCATGTCCGGCGGCGGAATGCCGAGGAGCGCGATCTTGCCGCCGTGATTCATGTGCGTCAGCATGCCGTGGAAGGCTTCGCGGCACGCCGGACATCTCCATCCCGACGTCGAAACCCTCGGTCATGCCGAGGTCCTCCATCACGTCGTGCAGAGTCTCGCGCCCGACGTTGACTGCGCGCGTCGCGCCCATCCGCTGCGCCAGTCCCAGCCGGTAGTCGTTGACGTCGGTGATGACCACGTGCCGCGCGCCGACGTGCCGCGCGATCGCCGCCGCCATGATGCCGATCGGTCCGGCCCCCGTGATCAGCACGTCCTCGCCGACCAGGTTGAACGACAGCGCCGTGTGCGTCGCGTTGCCGAACGGATCGAAGATCGACGCCAGGTCGTCGGAGATGTCGTCGCGGAATCCGGAAGGCGTTGAACGCCGGGATCACGAGGAACTCGGCGAACGCGCCCTCGCGGTTGACGCCGACGCCGACCGTGTTGCGGCAGAGGTGCCGGCGGCCGGCGCGGCAGTTGCGGCAGAAGCCGCAGGTGATGTGCCCTTCGCCCGACACGCGGTCGCCGAGCACGAAGCCGCGCACTTCCTGCCCCATCTCGACGATCTCGCCGACATATTCGTGGCCCACATGCATCGGCACGGGGATCGTCTTCTGCGCCCAGTCGTCCCATTTCCAGATGTGGATGTCGGTGCCGCAGATCGCGGTCTTCCGGATCCGGATCATGACGTCGTTGTGCCCCACTTCGGGCTTCTTGACGCGGGTCAGCGTCAGCCCGGGGCCGCGCTCGAGTTTGGCCAGTGCTTTCATCGTG
>CAVVUJ010000039.1:0-19815 GCA_963751405.1 uncultured beta proteobacterium
ATCCGCTTGCGCGAGAACGCGGGCGTGTGGCCGCGAAGCTGGCTCGCGGCCGCCGGTTTCGCGCTTGCCGTTGCCGGAGGCGTGGCGTCGGCGCAGGAGGTCGCCCCCCACGCGATCGACATACCTCCCTGGTTCACCGAGACGTTTCTCGACTTCGGCGAGGACATTCGCGACGCCGCGCGCGACAAGCGGCGGCTGCTGGTCTACTTCGGCCAGGACGGTTGCCCGTACTGCCGGCAGCTCATGGTGACCAACTTTTCCCAGCGCGCGATCGTGGAGAAGACCCGCAGGCATTTCGTCGCGATCGCGCTGAACCTCTGGGGCGACCGCGAGACGAAGTGGCTCGACGGGCGCGTGCGCACCGAAAAGGAGCTCGCCCGCTTTCTCGACGTGCAGTTCACGCCGACGCTGCTGTTCTTCGACGAGCGCGGAAAGGTCGTGGCGCGGCTCAACGGCTACTATCCGCCGCACCGGTTCGAGGCGGTCCTCGATTACGTGGCCGGGAAGCGCGAGCGCAAGGAGACGCTGGCCGCCTGGCTCGCGCGGCAGGCGCCGGATGCGGCCAGTGCGCGTCTGGCCGACGAGCCGTTCTTCGCGCCGCCGCCGCACGACCTGCGGCGCGCCGCGGGCGGCAAGCCGCTCGCGGTGCTCTTCGAGACGACCCATTGCGGCCCCTGCGACGAGCTGCATCGCGATGGCTTCGCGCGCCCGCAGATTCGGGCGCTGCTGGAGCGCTTCGACGTCGTCCGGTTCGCCGCTCGGCGCGCGCACGGGGCTGACCACACCCGGCGGCCGGGTGACGACGGCGCAGGCATGGGCCGCCGAGCTCGGCGTGGCCTTTGCCCCGACCATCGTCTTTTTCGGCGCAGAGGACGGACGGGAAGTCTTCCGCATCGACGCGTACCTGCGGCCCTTCCACGTCGAGTCTGCGCTCGACTACGTGGCGAGCGGCGCGTATCGCGGCGAGCCCTCGTTTCAGCGCTTCATCCAGGAGCGGGCAGAGCGGCTGCGCACGGCAGGCGGTACCGTGGACCTGTGGAAGTAACCGCTGCCACCGGCTTCCAGCACCACGGATCCAGGATCCGGTACTAGCCGCGTCCCACGAACGGCATCTTGGTCGCCATCACCGTCAGGAACTGGACGTTGGCGTCCAGCGGCAGGCTGGCCATGTAGACGATCGAGCTCGCCACGTGGGCAACGTCCATCAGCGGCTCGGCCGCGATCTGGCCGTTCGCCTGCGGCACCCCGTTTGCCATCCGCGCCGCCATTTCGGTGTGCGCGTTGCCGATGTCGATCTGGCCGCAGGCGATGTCGTATTTCCGGCCGTCGAGCGACGCCGCTTTCGTGAGGCCCGTGATCGCGTGCTTGGTCGCGGTGTACGGCGCCGAATTCGGCCGCGGCGCATGCGCCGAGATCGAGCCGTTGTTGATGATCCGGCCCCCGCGCGGGTTCTGGCTCTTCATCATCCGGAAGGCCTCCTGTATGCACAGGAACACGCCGGTCAGGTTGATGTCGACGACGTTCTTCCACTGCTCGAAGGTCAGGTCCTCGAGGTTGATGCCGGGCGCGCCGACGCCGGCATTGTTGAAGAGGACGTCGAGGCGACCGTAGGCGTCCCCGGTGCGCGCGAACAGGGCCTGCACCGATGCCGGGTCGCTGACGTCGGTGGGCACCGCCAGCGCGGCGCCGGGCGGTGGCGCAGCCGCGGCGATCGCCTGTTGCAGGAGTTCGCCGCGGCGTCCGGCGAGGACCACGCGGTAGCCGGCGTTGAGCAACGCAACGGCGGCGGCCCTGCCGATGCCGGTGCCGGCGCCGGTGACGATGGCGACTTTGGGGGATGCAGTCATGGTTGCAGTGGCCCTCGATTGGATGAGATACGTATCGCATTGTCGGCGGGAAATCGCGCGCCAGGCAAGGAAGCCGCAACCGCGCCGGCGTGTCGTGGCGTTCCAGCTGTGGCACGAGTCCTGCTTCCGCAAAGGCATGGGCGGGGTGATTGCGAGGCGACGCGAGGTCGCGCTTGCGTTTCCCGCAGCCATTTGCTACTATGCCAATGTCATAGGCGTCCCGGACGCCGGCATCGGAGGAACGACGGATATGGCGGTCACTTCGATTGCAGAAGAATCATCCTCCACCCGCTGCACGATATGCACGCGGCCCGCGCGGCGCGGCGACCGACTGTGCGACCAGTGCAAGACGGCGGTGAAGCGCGCGCGCCACGTGCAGAGCGTCCATGCGACATTACTGCCGCGGGCCGGCACAGGCGCTGCTGCCAGCGGACACCCTGGCGCAGGCGAAGGGCGGGCCGTACAGGCCCGGCGCGCCGCGCGCTCCGCATTGCCTGCGATGCCCGCCGGATGGGGCACCTACGCAACGCTCGTCGCGTTCGGTGCGGCCGTGTCCATCACCGGGTATTACGCGACGGACCAACAGGAAGAGGCAGCGAATCGCGAGCGCGGTTCGCAGGCGGCGCGCACGGCTTCCGTCATGGAGATGCGCAACGAAAGCGCGGCGCGAGCGCAGCCGCCGGTGTCGTCATCGACAGCAGCCGAAGACTTCTCCTGGGACGAGGCGATCGCGCAGATCGAATGGACGCTTCCGCGGTCTCCGCAGGCCCACTCCCCAGGCGCCTCGCCAGGCAGAAAATCGCTGCGTGATGCTCAAAGCGCGGGCGACGAAACACGGCGGGCGACCGACCCGCGCAGCCCGAACCCGGAGCCGCCGCCCGCACCAACAGCCGCAGGCGATACCGCTGCCGTGTCCGGGACCGCGCCGGCGCCGGAAGCGCAGCCAACCCCGAACTCCGACCGCCGGCAGGTCATGGCCGCCGCACTGTCACGCTGTGAACGCGAGAATTTTCTCGCCGGCTTCGTCTGCAAGGAGCGGGCGTGGCTGCAGTTCTGCGACGGCCAATGGGGCGAGGTGCCGCAGTGTCCGAGCGGCCTCCGGAGCAACAACGTCCGCTAGCGGCCTCTCGCCGCCGGCGCTCAGCCGTCGTACTTGAACGACAACTGGACGCGGGCACGGTAGGCGACGACCTTGCCGCCTTCCACTTTCATGTCGAGTTTCGAGACTTCCGCGATGCGCAGATCGCGCAGCGTCTTGCTCGCGGCGGTCACCGCGTTCTTGGCTGCGTCCTCCCACGAAACCTTGCTCGTGCCGATCACTTCGGTCACGCGATACACGCCGTCGCTGGAACCTTTCTTTGCCATGGTGTTTCCTCCTCGTGATGGGTCCGGCATTGCGGCAATGCCCGGGACGAATCCATGATACGCGCGCTCCCCATGGCTGGCGAGCAGCCCGGCGCAGAACCCGTGATCGCGCGCAGGTCCCGCGATGTGCGGCCGATGTAGACTGTCCGACCGGTCCGGCGCTCGCGCCACGCCATCGCCGGCGACCTGGCTCCGAGGAGGACCCGATGACGAACTCCATCCGCCGCTGCATTCCGCTGCTCGTCATGGCCATTGCCTTGCCGTGCTCGCTCATGCGGCATGCCACGGCGGCAGGTGTCGAGCCGGTGTACTTCGACGTGACGCGCGGAGCGCATCCGCACGATGTGGCGGCGGCGCCGCAACCCGGCGGTCCGGTCTATTACACGGCGCAGGCCACCGGCAAGCTCGGCATCCTCGATCCCCGGACCGGCAAGGTCGAGGAAATTGCGCTGGGTCCCAATTCGGCACCCCATGGCGTGATCGTCGGTCCGGATGGCGCCCCGTGGATCACCGACGGCGGCCAGAATGCGATCGTGCGCGTCGACCCGAAGACCCGCGCCGTGCGCGTCTGGGCGCTCGGGAAGGACGTCGAGTACGTCAACATGAACACGCTCGCGTTCGACGCGAAGGGCCGTGTCTGGTTCACGGGCCAGACCGGCTACTACGGCCGGCTCGTTCCGGCGACGAACGACATCAAGGTGTGGAAGGCGCCGCGCGGACGCGGTCCTTACGGCATCGCCACGACCCCGGGCGGCGACGTCTACTACGCATCGCTCGCCGGCAGCCATATCGCGCGCATCGACACCGAGACCGGCGAGGCGACCGTCATCGAGCCGCCGACCCGCGACCAGGGCGCGCGCCGGGTATGGCCGGACTCGCAGGGCCGGATCTGGGTCAGCTACTGGAACACCGGGCACGTAGGAATGTACGACCCGGTCGCAAAGTCCTGGCGCGAGTGGAAGCTGCCGGGCGAGCGGCCGCGCGCCTACTCGGTCTGGGTCGACGCCAGCGACAAGGTATGGCTCACCGAGTGGACGTCCAACGCGATCGTCAGGTTCGATCCGGTCAGCCAGAAGTTCGAGAGCTTTCCGTCGAATCGCGACGGCGCCAGCGTGCGGCAGATGCTCGGCCGGGCCGCAGAGGCCTGGGGCGCCGAATCGGGCAACGACCGGCTCGTGATGGTGCCGGCGCGCTGAGCGTGTCGCCGGACGGAATGAGCCCGGGCCCCGTGCGCACGGGCGGGCAGAGTGTGCACAGGCCCTAGTCGACGATCCTGGAGCGCGCGGCCTTCAGCTCGCCGCGCTTGACCTTGCTGTCCACGCGCCGGCGCTGCGAGCTGCGGGTCGGTTTCGTCGCCTTCCGCGCGCGCGGCACGGTCGCGGCGCCGGCCACGAGAGCCTGCAGCCGGGCCAGCGCGTCGGCCCGATTCTTGTCCTGGCTCCGGTAGCGTTGCGCCTTGATGACGACGATGCCCTCGGCGGTGATCCGCTGATCGCGGTGCGCGAGGAGGCGCGCCTTGACGGCGTCCGGCAGCGACGATGCCGCGATGTCGAAGCGCAGATGCAGCGCGGTCGACACCTTGTTCACATTCTGGCCGCCGGCGCCCTGCGCACGGATGGCCGACCATTCGATCTCGGCGGCGGGGATCCGGATCATCGTTGCCGGCGGCGCGCCATTAGCTCACGCGGCCAGCATCCGGGCGAGCTCGCCGCTGTCGATCAGGCGCTCGAGATCGGTCGCGCCGCCGATCAGCACGCCCTTGACGAAGATCATCGGGAAGGTCGGCCAGCCGGTCCACATCTTGAGCGCGTTGCGGCGCCGCCACGTGTTGAAGTAGCTTCCGTATTCGAGGTACGTGTACCGGATGCCCTTGGCGTCGAGCGCCTTGCGCGCCTTCCTGGGCATCGGATTCTGCTTCATGCCGACCACGACGACGTCGTTCGCGGCGGCCGCGGCCTCCACTTCGCGCACGATGTCGGCATGGTGGCCGGCGATCTTCGCGCGGATCGCGGGGTGGATGCGCGCTTCGTCCAGGATGTCGCGTTGCAATCCCGTCCCCTCGTTCAGATCGTCAGGCGGCGCAGCGTCTCGGGATCCTTGATCAGCGCCTTCTGCCGGCCCGGCGGCGCGCCATACAAGCCGGCCGGCGGATTCGTCTCGAGTCGCGCGAGGATCGCCGGATCGCCGCAACTCTTGTCGAAAGTGACGTTGACCTCGTCACCGGCGGTGCGGCCCAGGGCGAGGCAGGTCTGCCCGAACTTGGCGTTCAACGCCTTCAGCACGCCAGCCGCGACGAGATCGCCTTCGGGGCCGCTCCCGGCGAGCTGCAGGTCGTAGACGTGCGGTCGCGCCTTCGCGCGGGGCGCCACGGCGAGCACTGCGGGAAGGCCCACGAGCTCGTGCGCGAGCGCGGCTTCGACGGCGTCCGGCATTCCGTCGATGATGAGCGTGACCTTGCGGGAGCTCACGGCGACGTGCTGCAGGAAGAAGTTGCGCGAGAATTCGTCCGCGATCTTCGCGCCGATCGCCTTCATCGCGTCACCTTCGCCGGCCCAGCTGCCGATGCCCTTCGGCAGCGTGGTGTTGAAGTAGATCTCCTCGCCGGTGGCGCGATCGATGCACTTCACCGTCCACGAGGTCAGCGTGTACTTGGTGACGGTGACGCCGGATGCCTCGAGCCGGGCCGACAGCTTCTTGACCTGGACTTCGCCCAGCACCGCGAAGTCCGGGGCCTGCTTCGCTTCGGGAGTGCGGCTGTCGTCGTCCGACCAGGTGCGGAAGCCGAAGGCCTTGATGCGCTCCTTGAGCAGGTTCTCGGCGACCGGCGACGGCTGCGCAGGCACATTGGGCTGGTCGGCGTCGCGCGCAGCGATCCGCACCGAAATTCTGGGGTCGCCGCTCGCGCGGATGAACTCGACCCGCTCGTCGCGCGACATCTGGTTGAGGGATTTCTGCAGCGCCCGGAGGTCGACTACCGCTTGTGTCGTCATCGACATCAGGCCGTCCTTGCCGAGCTCGGGCGGGCTCTCCTGGACGACAGTGGAAATGTAGTTGCCGCTGCGCGCCAGCAGCTTGTCCTGGACCAGGGCGTAGTTCTTGGCCAGCGACGCGGGTTCGACCATGAGCCCCAGCGCCTTGGCGACAAGCTGGCTTCTGGCGTCGGCGCGCAGATCGCTTTGCATCAGCGCCTGGTCGGTGCTGTAGCGAGGGTCTTTCGGATCGACCAGGCCTTCCGCGGAGATCGTCATGCGTCCGGGGTCGGTCTTCGGCACGGCTGCGGCCGCTGGCATTGCGGCAACCGGTGCCGCCGTTGCCGGCACGGCCGGGGCAGCAGGCGCTGGAGCGGTCATCGACGGGACGGGTGCTTGCGCGACTCTTGCCGCATCGCCCGCGCTTCGCTGGAAGGTGGCCCACAGCCCGCGCGACAACGGCGATGACGGCCACGGTGGCGGCGATCGCCATGATTGGCGTGCGGGATTTCCGCGATGGCGCGAAATCGGCGGTGCCGTCGCCGGCGGCCGCGGTGGCCTTCGTTTGAGTCGGCGCAACGGGGGGCGCGACGGGAGGGGCGACCTGCGGCGGCTCAGCGTTCGCCAGCAGCGTCGCCTCCGCCGTGACGTCCGGGCGTTCCGTGGCGCCGCGCAAAGCGGCGGCGAACTCGTCGGCGGTCTGAAAGCGCTCGTCCGGGCGCTTGGCCAGCGCCTTGCGTACGACAGCGTCCATGGCCCCGGGCACCTGCACGTTGAACCGCGACGGCGGCAGCGGGTCTTCCTCCAGCACCTTGTGCATGGTGGCGGTGGCCGAGCCGCTGAACGGGCGCTCGCCGGTCAGGAACTGGTAGAGGATGACGCCGGCCGAGAACAGGTCCGAGCGGCCGTCGACGGGGAGCCCCATGATCTGCTCGGGCGACATGTAGCTCGGCGTGCCAAGCACCGTGCCCACCTGGGTCATGTTCGACGACTCGATGTGCGCGATGCCGAAATCGGCGACCTTGACGCCGCCGTCCTCGAGCAGGATGACATTGGCCGGCTTGATGTCGCGGTGAATGACGCCGAGCCGGTGCGAGTAGCCCAGCGCGTCGAGGATCTTCGTCATCACCCGCACGATGTCGGCGGTCGTGAACCGCTCGTTCGCCTCGAAGTAGCTCTTGAGCTCGCGGCCGCGAACGAACTCCATTGCGATGTACCAGACGCCTTCGTCCTCGCCGATTTCGTAGATCGAGACGATGTTGGGGTGCGACAGCCGTCCGGCGGCCTGCGCCTCGCGGCGAAAGCGGGCGATCATCGTCTCGGCCTGCTCGCCCGCGAGCTGATCCGCGCGAATCGTCTTGAGCGCGACGATGCGCTTGATCATGGGGTCGAATCCTTCGTAGACGACACCCATCGCGCCACGGCCGAGCTCGCGGCGGATCTCGTACTTGCCGATCCTGCTCATCTCCGCCATGCGTCGCTCCGAGGAGGGTGCCGATCGCCCGTTGGACGCCGATCGAATGCGCGCACGCCGGCGGCGCGCCGGCGCCTTGGCCGCGCGTGGGAGCGCTGCGTCACTTGTACTTGTTGTCGATTTCCCACACGTTCTTCTGGATCAGCCGCTGGACCATGGTGTCCAGCGAAACGCCGCCCTGCTGCGACTGCGAGATGCCCATCACCGACGTCGACGTCGCGCCGACCTCCATCTTCTCCTCGGTGTAGCCGGTGGCGAGCTGCTCCGTGGTCTCGGCATTGATGATCTTGTAGCGCATGCCGATGATCCAGACGCCGGACGATTCGCTCGTCTGCACCGACCCGACGCCGACGGTGGCTGCGCTGCCGGCGCGCGATCCCCACGCGCCGAGGAGTCCGGCCATCGCCCCGATCGTGCGACCGTCGAAGCCCGACTGCGCCGCCGCGACCTGCTCGGTCTTCAGCACGTCGAACTTCACGATGTACTTGGTGCTCTTGAGCTTGCCCATGCCCAGGAACTTGCGGGCTGCATCGGGATCGCCGAGATTGTAGGCGAGCGAGAATTCGTTGAGGATCGGGCCCAGATTCGAGCGCTCGAGCACCTGGAAGTTGGCGGCGGAAAGCTCGATCTCGCCGAAGTCGGCGATGTTGTTCGCGGTGAACTTCTGCAGGAACGTCGCGTTGTTGCTCTTGATCTCGCCCGGGAGCACGATCAGCGCGGGGCCTTTCTTGCTGGCGTTGGTGTAGGCGACCGGCTGGTAGACGGCCTGGTCGGCGGCGGCGTTGGCTTTCTGCGACGTCTGGCTCCCTGCCGTCGGCGACGGATTGCCGAACGTCGGCTGGGCCGCTGCGAGCGGGGCCAGAGCGTACAGCGACCCACCGAGGGTCAGCCCGATGCAGGTCATCCAGGTGCGGTTGCGCATGAAAATTCTCCAGAGATCCGGTTGCGGTGGATATGCTGCAGTGAACTACTTCGGCGCCGCCTTGCTCCCGCCGGCGGGAGCGGCGTTCCGGCAATAGTCGCCGTAGAGCCTGGCCACGACTTCGTCGGCCTGCTCGTTCACGAGGGTGAGCGCCATCCTCGACACATCGGCGCCCGCATAGGAGCTCGAGCTCGCCCCGGTGTCGGAGATGATCCGGCCGTTGGCTCCCGTCAGCGTGAAGCCCATGTTCACCGAGACCTGATTGACCCGGACCACCGGATTCATCACGGCCTGCGACGAGATCAGCCCACGCAGCATGAAACTCGCGCCCAGTCGTTTCGCCGCCGAGAGCGCGGCGTCGGGATCGTTGCGGAAATACGCGTCGATCTCGGCCTGCGCGATCTGCTTGCGGATCTCCTCCGGCGTATAGGTCGTGAGCCCGAGCGAGCGCAACCGCGCGTTGATCGCCTGGAAATGCGGCCCGTAGTTCTGCTGCTGCGCGGCGATGTAGCCGTTCGACTGCACTTCGCCGATGATCACCGCGATCTTCTTGCCCTTGAGCTCGGCGCGGCACGGCGTCGAGAGCTGCTGCGCGATGCGCTCCTGGCGCGCGGCTTCCTCGGCCGCTGGCGCGGCATCGGGCTGCGAGAACTTGAAGCCCTGTGCGCTCGCTGGTCCCGACGGCAGCAGGAGGAGCATGGCGAGCAAGGCAAACACGGATCCTGGTCGCATCGCGGGCTTGGACAGTGGGAGAAGGGGACGACGCCCCGGGTGCCCGGGAAGCGTAGCCCAACCGAACCCGGAAATCCAGTATCCGCCGCCACGCCGGCGCTTGGGACGGCGAAAGCACTTATACTTGCGTGATGAACAGCGGCCCTCGTTCCCGCCGTGACTAGTACCGCCTCGGAATTCGCGGTGCTTTTCGCCGATGTCAGCGGCAGCACCCGGCTCTACGAATCCGTGGGGGACGCCGCGGCGCTCGCCACGATCGGCTGCTGCCTGGCGACCATCCGGACGGCGTGCGAGGGCCACGGCGGTCGCGTCGTGAAGACGATCGGCGACGAGGTGATGGCGGTCTTCGCGGTCGCCGATCATGCCGCGGACGCGGCGGCCGAAATGCAGGCGCGGATCTCCGAGCTGCCCGCGGCGGGGCGGGCCCGGCTTGGCATCCGAGTCGGATTCCATTTCGGCCCGGCCATCGAGGTCGAGGGCGATGTGTTCGGCGATTCGGTCAACACTGCGGCGCGGATGGCGGCGCTCGCCAAGGCCGAGCAGGTTATTCTGTCGGGGCAGACGGCCGACCTGCTGTCGCCGCTGCTGCGAACCCGCGTCCGGCAGATCGATTCGCTGACCGTCAAGGGCAAGCACAAGGACATCGGCATTTTCGAGCTGATCTGGCAGGGACCCGACGCGGACCTGACGGCGCTGGCGACGCGGCCGATGCATGTGCCGGCGCGCATCCTGCTTCGCCACGGCGCGCGCGAGATCGAGCTGAACGAGGCGCGCCCGAGCGTGACGCTGGGCCGCGATCCGCAGAACGACGTGGTCATCGCCGACCGGATGGCGTCACGGCTGCACGCCCGGATCGAGCGCCGCCGGGACAAGTTCGTGCTCGTCGACCAGAGCTCGAACGGCACCTTCGTCACGATCGAGGGCGACCCTGAAATCCAGCTGCGCCGCGAGGAGATCGTCCTGCGCGGCCGCGGCCGCGCCACCTTCGGTCATGCGTGGAAGGACGCCGCGGACGAGGCGCTGACGTTTTCCTGCATCGGTTCGTGAAGGCGCTGTTGCCGCACCCGCGCCTGCTGCCCGCGGCAATCGGCGCGCCGTCGGGATCCCGGTGCGCTCCAGTCAGGCGTGCCGCGGATCCAGCGCGTCGCGCAGACCGTCGCCGACGAGGTTGAACGACAGCACGAGCACGAAGATCGAAAGGCCGGGCCAGACGGCCATCCACGGCGCGTTGTCGACGTAATTCTTCGCGGTGTTGAGCATGCTGCCCCAGCTCGGGGCAGGCGGTTGCTGACCCAGACCCAGGAACGAGAGGCTCGCCTCGGCGATGACCGCCGCGGCGATCGCGAGCGTGGCCTGGACGATCAGCGCGGGCACGATGTTCGGCAGCACGTGACCCAGTGCGATGCGCCACGGCGGATTGCCGATGGCACGCGCCGCAAGGATGAAATCCTCCGCCTTGATCGCCATGGTCTGTCCGCGCGTGAGCCGGATGAACACGGGTGTGGCCGACACGCCGATCGCGATCATGGCGTTGGTCAGGCTCGGGCCCAGAAAGGCGGCCAGGGCGATCGCGAGGATCAGGAACGGGCACGCGAGCACGGCGTCGGTCAGGCGGGAGATCAGCATGTCGGTCTTCCCGCCGGCGTAGCCCGCGAGCAATCCGACCGGCACGCCGATCGAGAGGGAAATCAGGACCGAGACCACGCCTGCGAGCAGCGAGGCGCGCGCGCCCCAGACAACGCGCGCCAGGACGTCGCGACCGATCTCGTCGGTGCCGAACCAGTGCGCGGCGGTCGGCGCCTTGCGGATCGCCGTCCAGCTGGTGGCGAGGGGGTCGTAGGGCGCAACCCACGGCGCGAGCACGGCGAGCGCCACGAAGAAGGCGATCACCGCCAGTCCGACCGCGGCGCCGCGCCGGCGCAGCAGCCGGCGGAACGGATGCGCGCGCGGCGTCGCGCGCGCGGAGTCGACACGGGAGGCCAGCGCGTCGGCGACATCCGCCATCATTGCGCCCGGATCTGCGGATTCACGACCACGTACGCGATGTCGGCCGCGAAGTTGAGCAGGATGTAGGCCGTCGCCGTGAACAGCACGACCCCCTGGACCACCGCATAGTCGCGGTTGAACACGGCGTCGACGATGAGCTTGCCGAAACCCGGGATGGTGAACACCTGCTCGGTCAGCACGGCGCCCGAGAGCAGCGTGCCGAGCTCCAGCGCGCCCAGCGTGATCACGGGGATCAGCGCGTTGCGCAACGCGTGCTTCAGGATCACGCTGCGCTCGGGGAGCCCCTTCGCGCGTGCCGTGCGCACGTAGTCCGACGAGAGCACCTGCAGCATCGCGCTCCGGGTGTGGCGCATCAGCACGGCGGCGATGGCGTTGCCGAGCACGAACGCCGGCATGATCAGCGCGGCCAGGTTGGCTTTCAGGTCCTCGAACGGGCTGACGAAGCCCGATGCCGGCAGCCAGCCGAGCGTGACCGAGAACAGCAGGATCAGCATGATGCCAAGCCAGAAGTTCGGCGTGGACAGGCCCCACAGCGCGACGGCATTGGCCGCGTAGTCCCAGGCGGTGTTCCGGCGCACGGCCGAAATGATGCCGGCGGGGACTCCGATCAGGAGCGCGATGACGATGGCCATGCCCGCGAGCTCGAGGGTCACCGGCAGCTTCTCGAGAATCAGCGCCAGCACGGGTTTCTGCATGCGCAGCGATTCACCCAGGTCGCCGTGCAGCACGCCGTTGATCCAGTACAGGTAGCGAACGGGCAGCGGTTCGTCGAGGTGCATCTTCTGGCGCAGGTACGCGACGACCGTCGGATCGCGGTCCTCGCCGGCGAGCACGACGGCAGGATCCCCGGGCAGCAGCTGCTGCAGCCCGAAGATCAGCATCGACACGAAGATCAGCGTCGGGACGATCGTCGCGATGCGGCGGACGAGGAAGGCAGTCATCGTGGGGCAGTGGCAGTGCGCCGAGAGCCGGCGGGCTTAGGATGAGGCATGCGCCCGCCGGCTCTCGGCGCACTGCCACTCGGGGCCCCGGCGCGAGCCCGCAACGCCGACGGTGGCCTCGGAGTCGGTCGGGCAGGCCGTCAGTTGAACTTCAGGCCCTGCACCCGCACCAGGCCGTCCGGGACCGCGCGCAGGCCGGACAGCTTCGCGGTGTAAGCCCAAAGCCAATGGCGGTGATAGAGGTAGACGATCGGCCGATCCTTGAGCGCGGTCGCGGCCAGCTGCTCGAAGAGCTTGCGTCGCTCGGCCGCGTCGCGCGTCGTCCGCGATTTGTTCAGGATCTCGTCCACCTCGGGCTTGCAGTACCCCGCGTAATTGAGCGGCTGCTTGCAGGCGTCGAAGCTGAAGATGTTGCCGTCCGGATCGGCGCGGCCGCTCCAGGCCAGCACGTAGGCGTCGTACTGGCCCTTGTCCGCGAGGTCGAGCGAGGTCGCGAACTCGGTCGACTGTATCTTGACGTCGAAGCCCGCCTCTTTCACCATCGCCTGGACGACCTGCGCGATCTTCTGCGCGTCGGACGTCGTGGGCGTCATCAGCGTGAAGCCGGGATTGGGCACGCCGGCCTCGGCCAGCAGCGCCTTTGCCCGCGCGACATCGCGTTTCGGCACCGGCATGTTCTTCGCGTAGTACGGGTTGTCCGGCGCGACCCACTGGTTGCCGACCGCGGCTTCGCCGTCCATCACGACCTGCACGATGCCCTGGCGGTCGAGTGCCAGCTCGAAGGCCTCGCGCACGCGCGGATCCTTCCCCAGCGGGTTCTTCTGCGCGAAATCGCTCTTCCCGACGTTGATGGTGATGCCCTGGTAGCCGATCTCCGTGATCTTCGAGATCTTGAAGCGCGCGTCGCTCTTGAGTGCCGGCACGTCCGAGGACGCCAGGCGCTCGATGAAATCGAGCTGCCCCGATTTGAGGTTGGACAGCCGGACCGTCGCGTCGACGATCGGGAGATAGACGACTTTCTCGACGTGGATATCCCCCTTGTTCCAGTAGTTCGCGAACCGCTCGAGCACGATGCGGTCCTGCGCGACCCGCTCGGCGAAGCGGAACGGGCCCGAGCAAACGGGATTGGCGCCGAACTTGTCGCCGGCCGCCTGCGCCGCCTTGGGCGAGACCATCATCCCCGCGCGATCCGCGAGCTGGGCCAGGAGCGGCGCGAACGGCGCCGACAGATTGAGACGCACCGTCGCCGGATCGACGACGTCGACCGTCGTCACCAGCGCGAGTTCGCCGCGGCGATTGGAGCCCGCCATCGTCTTGTGCCGCTCGATGTTGTATTTCACGGCGGCGGCGTCGAATTTCTCGCCGTCGTGGAAGGTCACGCCGGGACGCAGCTTGAGCGTGAGCGCCTTGCTGTCCGCCGACCACTCGTACGCCGTCGCGAGCTGGGGCACGATGGCGAGCTTCTCGTCGATGTCGAACAGCTTGTCGCACAACGCGGCAAAGACGATGCGCCCGACGAACGTGCGCGCGAGCGTCGGATCGAGGACGTCGGGGTCCTCGGCCAGGCCGATGCGCAGCGTTTGCGCCTGCGCGGCTGCGCTCAGCGCGGCGGCCAGTGCGAGCGCGAGCCCGATGCGAATGGTCCGGCGTCCGGTTTGCATGGCGAATCCTCCGAGGATGCTATGCGGCATCCTCCATCCCTGCGGGAGAAGCGCCTGCCGCAGTTCAGAATAGCACAGGCGGCCGCCGGTTCAGACGGTTCCCGGCCGGCGCGCGCGCGTCGCCTGGAAGCGCTCGATGGCGGCCTCGATGACGGCGCGATCCGTGACGCCGACCGGATCGTCATGCCGGGGCAGGCACGCGACGAACGGCTGAAAGCGGTCGAGGCTCGTCTCGTACAAGCGCCGCAGTTCGACGATCGGCTCGGGATGATCGTCGACGCGCAGATCGAGCGCCGGGTAGGTCTCGGTGGTGCAGACGATCAGCGCGGCCGCCTGCTTGCCGCGTTTGTCGCCGCCGGCGGCCTCGCCCGCTTCCATCGCGGCGATCAGGCGCAGGGCGAACGGCAGCGCGTGGTTTTGCTCGAAGGCGCCGGCAGTGTCGTCCAGCACACGCGGTCCGGCCAGCATGTTGCCCGCGACGGAAAAGCCGCGACCGGCGCGATGTCCGCACCATTCGATGCACGCGGCGCCGGTATGCGCCGCTGTCCGGCCGGCCCGGTCGATGAGGTGCAATTGCCGGTGCTCGCGCCCGGGATCCGCGCCGGTCAGCGCGCGCACAATGGCTGCGGGATCGACGTCGCGTGCCATCGCCTCGAGCGCGGCCGGCGCGTACAGCGGATTGACGAGCGCCTGGGTCGAGACGGCACCGACGCCGCTCGCGGCATGAGGGCACAGCGCGCCTACGGCGAAGAAGCGGCTGGCGACGGCGACGCCGACGGCACCGTTGGCGTCGCGTGCGACGAGGGACCAGGTCATGAAAGATCTCGCTAGCGGAAGAGGAGTCCGGAGCCGCTCAGCACCAGCAGTGCACCGACACCCCGGCGAAATGCCCGCTGGTCCATGCGGTCATGCACCCAATCGCCAGCGAGCGTGCCGACGGCGGCGGGCAACAGCGCCGCTGCGACCAGGACGAGGTCCTCGGCACGGAAGATCCCGGCCGCGAAGTAGCCGACCGAGCGCAGCATGGAAAGCGTCAGCAGTGTCGTCGACACGGTCACGCGAAAGGCACCTTTGGCAAGCCGCAACGAGTCGAAGTACGTGACGTAGAGCGGGCCCGCGAGCCCGCCGAAGAGCGTCGAAATCAAGCCGCCGACGACGCCGATCGGATGCACGATCCAACGCGGCATCGCCACGGCACGGCCGAACACGCGCTCGCCGAAGAGGCTGTAGAGCGCATAGGTGACGACGTAGGCGCCGAGGCACCGGGCGAGCAGGCCCTGGTCGGCGGTCTTGACCAGCCAGAGTCCGATCGGCACGCCGACGAGCGCGCCGGGAACAAAGCTGCGCACGATCTTCCAGCGGATCTGATGCCAGTCGCGGAGGGCCTGCCGCACCGAGACCACGAAGCCGATCAGCGTGATCAGCGGCGCCGTCGTCGTCATGGGCAGCACGAACGCGAGGAGCGGCGTGGCGACGACACCCGAGCCGAACCCGGCGACCCCGCGCACGGTGTACCCCAGGGCCAGCGCGGTGGCGCACCACAGCGTTTCGAGCGGGGAAAGCGGCCAGGGCAACGGCAGCGGCGGCGCGATCGGATGTCAGGCGCGGCCGCCGGGCGGCGCCGCCGCGGCGTGGGCCGGCCCGACGTACGCCGGAGCCGGTTGCGTGAAATACGCGTGCAGGATGTGGTAGACGAGCCGGTAGTTCTTCTGCTGGAAGCTCGCATGCGAAATGCCCGCCAGCACGGAGAACTGCTTGTCGGGATTGGGCAGCCGCTTGAAGAATTCGATCAGGTCGTCGAAGCCGGCGATGCCGTCGTATTGACCGCGCAGCACGAGCGTCGGCACCGTGATCCGGGTGGGGTCGACGACGGGCAGCTTCGAGCACATGTCGATATACGTGCCGTTCGGCATCGAGTCGTCGAGTGCCAGGATCGCGTCCGCGAACGCGTCGACGACGCGCTTCTCGGCGCAATCCGGATGATCGCGCTCGAAGATCGAATAGACGAACGCACGGTCGATCGGCCGCCGCTTGCTGGCGAGGAACTCGGGCAGCTTCTTGCGGCGCTGCACGAGCGTCGGCGCCCCATCGCCGGTCCAGACGAACGCGTCGAGCGCGAGCCGCGAGATGCGGTCGGGATGGCGCTGCGCGAACAGCGCGGCCCGCAGCGCGCCCGACGAGATCCCGTAGGCCATGAACGTGCGGACGCCGCGCGCGCTGGCGATGTAGTCGGTGGCCGCCGCCAGATCGTCGGCGCCGTTGGCGATATCGCAGAAGATGTCGCGCGACTTGGACGAACGCCCATAGCCCTCCAGGTCGACGCACCAGCAGACGAACCCGCGCCGCGCGAACCAGTCCATGACCGAGGAATCCGCACGTCCGGGAACCGTCAGGTCGAACGTCGGCTGCGAGGCCATCGACGAGCCGTGGACGAACAGCACCGCAGGCTTCCCGGCGGGGGAGCCGACGTACTTTTCCCAGAGGAACAGCCGGATGTCGCCATCGGGCGTGGCCTTGGCGGTCCAGTGTTCGATGCCCTCGACCGGCGCGTCGGCGAGGGCGCTTTCACTTGCTTGCGTGGTCATCGGTTTCCTCGTGGTTTCGCTTCAGTCGACCTTCGCGCCGGTTTCGCGGACGACCTTTGCCCACTGGTCCTTCTCGGTACGGAAGAAACGGCCGAACTCGGCGGGGGTCGAGCCGACGATCTCGATGCCGGCGGTCGCCATGTAGTTTTTCACTTCGGTCGTCGCGAGCACCGGCATCAACTCGCGGTAGAGCCGGTCGATGATCGGCGCGGGCGTTCCCTTGGGCGCGAGCAATCCCATCCAGACATAGGCCTCGTAGCCGGGCACGCCCGACTCCATCACGGTCGGCACATCCGGCAGTTGCGGCGAGCGCCGGGAGCCCGTCACCGCCAGTGCCCGGAGCTTGCCCGCCTTGATGTGCCCGACCATGCCGGCGGTTCCGGGAATCGACACCATCACCTGACCTCCGAGCACGTCGGTCGTCGCCTGGCCGCTTCCCTTGTACGGAATGTGATTCATCTTGAGACCGGTCATCGACGCCAGCATCGCGGCGAACAGGTGCTGCCCGCTGCCGTTGCCCGACGAAGCGTAATCGACCTGCCCGGGCCGCTCCTTCACGTAGGCGACGAACTCCTGGAACGTCTTGGGCGGAAACGCCGGGTTGACGACCAGCACCCCCGGCTCCCGGCCGAGCAGCGAGACCGGCGCGAAATCCTCGATCGGGTCGAACGGCAGCTTGGCATAGAGGGTCGCGCTGATCGCATTGGTCTGCGAGGCGAGCAGCAGCGTGTAGCCATCGGGCGCCGCCTTGGCGACGAGATCGCTGCCGATCGTCGCGCCGGCGCCGGGCTTGTTCTCGACGATGACCTGCTGGCCCAGGCGCTTCGAGAGCTCCTGGGCAATCACGCGCATGGGCCCGTCCACCGCGCCGCCCGGCGAAAAAGGCACGATCACTTTCACCGGCCGGTTGGGGTAGTCCTGTGCGTGCGGCGTCCCGGCAACGAGCGCGGCGAGCGCGAAACCGGCGAGCGCGAGCGCGCGCCTGGCAGGCGTCCTTGCAAGTGGCTTTGGCATCATGGGCTCCGGATCGAGGTGCGCCTGGCAGGGGCGGCGCGCCGAGGCCCCGATCGTATCATCGCCGGCGTCCGGTGACGGGGGTGACGTTCCCCGCGAAGCTCAGCGCCCCCGACAGGCCGGCGTCTGCGATCTTCGCGCGCACGGTGCGCACGCCGCCGTCGAGATGGACAAAGGTGAAGCCGAGGTGCTCGCCCTCGACGTAGGCTCCGAGCAGCGGCTGCGACTTGCCGCGCAGCGTGAGCGTGCCGCCGACACGCTGGAACCGCTGCGTGAGCTCCACCTCGCCGGAAAAGAACCCTGCGTCATCCTGCAGCGTCCACCGGCCCTCGACCCGTGCCGGAACGATCCACAGGAAGGCTTCGCTCTCGGCGATGCGGAACGTCGCGTCGGGCTCCCACTCGCCCATGTCCCACGCATGCGAGACGACGCGCGTGCCCGGCTTCAACGTCAGCAGCCGCGGACGGAGCTGCTGATTGAGGTCCGGCAGCAGGTAGAGCGTGACGACGGTTGCGCGCGAGAAATCTTCCTTGAAGATGTCACCCCGGACGATCGTCACCTTGCCGGCGACTCCCGCGCGCTCAGCGTTGCGCCGCGCGAGCGCCGCGAGATCGCCGTCGTACTCGATGCCGACGGCGATGGCGCCGAATTGCTTCGCTGCCGCGACAGGAATCCGGCCGTCCCCCGCACCGAGATCGTAGACGACATCCCGGCTGGTGGTCTTCGCTGCCGTGAGCATCTGCTCGACCATCGCGTCCGGCGTCGGCAGCCACATCACGTCCTTGCCCGGCTGACGGAGTCGGGGCCGGTACAGGTCGTCGCCGAATCTTGGAAAATCCTGCGCGCCCAATGGGGCTGCGAGGGCGGTCGCGAGCAACGCCGGCAGGAGGAGCGATGCGAGGCGCATCACGCCGATCACGCTAGTCACGCGTCCGGGCAGTGAACGCACGCACGTCGTCGCACGCGGCCAGCGCGCTGCACTGCTCGATCAGGGCGGCCGCGCGCGCGGCCCCCAGCACCGGGTCGACGAGGTCGTGGAACTTGCGCGCGAGGTCCGCATCGGTCATCGGCCGCTCGAGGCTGCCGATCGCGTGGCGCACGAATGTGCGGAACCGGCGACCATCCGTGCACATGACCGTCACCTCGGCCGACGCTTCGCCGATGGCCGCATCGGCCGTCGCCCGCACGCGATCGCGCAGCGCGATCACGTCGGAACGCGCGACGACGTCGTCGGCGAATTCGGCTTCGCCGGCCTTGCCGAACAGGACTCCCGCCGCGCAGGCGTGGTACACGCTGAACTTGCCCTCGAGGCCGGTACGCGGCGCCGTCTTGCCCGTGAGCTCCAGCACCAGCGGGTGCACCTTGAGCTCGATGCGCGCGATGTCGTCGGCGCGCAGGGCGTGCTCGGCGGCGAGCTGCACGCAACCATCGATGCTTGGATGTATCACGATCCCGCAGGCGAAAGGCTTGTAGGTGTTGGACGAGATCTCGAAGCGATGGCCGAGCCCGTCGGCGATCTCGCCCCAGGCGCACTTGGTCGAGTAGGTCTGCAGCAGCCCGCGCGGCGCTTCGAGCGCGCGGGCCGAGGACGTATAGCCGTGGCGCGCCATCAACGCCGACATCAGCCCCGCGCGCGCGGCGCCGCCGACGTGAAACGGCTTGGTCATCGAGCCGAATTGCTCGCGCACGCCGATGGGCTGCGACGCCGCGATGCCGAGCGCCATCGTGGTCCTCGGCGCGTCGAGCCCGAGCAGGCGCGAGGAGGCTGCCGCGGCACCGAGCATGCCAGTCGACCCGGTGATGTGCCAGCCGCGGTCGTAGTGGTCCGGATAGACGACATTCCCGACACGGCAGGCGACATCGATGCCGAGCACGACGGCGTCGACCAGCTGCCGCCCGCTGGCGCCCGTGTGCTCGGCGAGCGCCAGCGCCGCGGATGCGACCGGGCCGGCAGGGTGGATGATTGTGCGGAGGTGGGTGTCGTCGTAGTCGAATGTGTGCGAAGTGATACCGTTGAGCATCGCGGCGCTCGCGATGTCGACGCGCTCGCTGCGCCCGAGGATCGTCGCCTGCGCGCTGGGCGCCAGTTCCCGCACCGCCGCGAGCGCCGCCTCGACCGTGGCGTGGCGCGACGCGCCGATCGCGCAGCCGACCCAGTTCAGCAACGTCCGGTGCGCTTCGCACTCGACGCCGGCATCCCAGCCCCGCGACGGATGTGTCGCGACGAAGTCGGCCAGCATGCGCGTGATGGGCGGCGCGTTCTGGTCCGCCGTCACCGGGTGGTTGTGCGCCATGGGG
>CAVVUJ010000040.1:0-187083 GCA_963751405.1 uncultured beta proteobacterium
TCGTACATTCCTACGTGCCCGGTGTTCCAGTAGCTGACCCAGATCCGGCCCTGCGAGTCCGGCCATACCCGGCGCGCGCCCTGGTCGCGGGTCGGCGGCTCGATGACGGTCGCCTCGCCGGTCTCGGTGTCGATGCGCGCGATATGGCTGCCGGCGAGCGATGCGTAGTAGACGTCGCCGCCCGCGGTCGTGGCGATGCCATACGGACCGCGCCCGCGCGGCGCCTTCCACACCTTGATGTCGTTCGTCGCCGGAACGAGCCGGCCGTAATAGCCGGTCTGGCCCGTGAACCAGACGCGGCCCTTCGCGTCGAACGCGAGCGTGTTCATGTTGACGTACTCGACGTCCTTCCCGAGCGCCCAGACGCGCACGGCGCGGGTCTTCGGGTCGACGCGCACGATCGCATTCTGGCCGCCGTCGGTGATCCACGGGGCGCCATCCGGACCGACGATCACGCCATGGGGCGCCGAATTGGGACCCAGCGCGATTTCCTCGACCTTGCCGGTCCGGGGATCGAGAATGCCGAGCTTGCCGGTGGCCTGCGCCGTGTAATAGACCGGACCACCGGGTTGCGGCACCGCCGCCACATCGTGCGGATGCGCTCCGCGCGTCACGTCGAAGTACACCGGCTCGACACCTGCCGCCGTGGCATGCCGCATGAGCGAGCACGGCAAGGCAACGGCCATGACGAGCAGCGGAATGCAGCGGCGGATGGAGTTCGTCATCGGGTCCTCCTCGGAGCCAGGTCGCCGGCGATGGCGTGGTGCGAGCGCCGGACCGGTCGGACAGTCTACATCGGCCGCACATCGCGGGACCTGCGCACGATCACTGGTTCTTCGCCGGGCCGCTCGCCAGCCATGGGGAGCGCGCGTATCATGGATTCGTCCCAGGCATTGCCGCAATGCCGGACCCATCACGAGGAGGAAATACCATGGCAAAGAAAGGTTCCAGCGACGGCGTGTATCGCGTGACCGAAGTGATCGGCACGAGCAAGGTTTCGTGGGAGGACGCAGCCAAGAACGCGGTGACCGCCGCGAGCAAGACGCTGCGCGATCTGCGCATCGCGGAAGTCTCGAAACTCGACATGAAAGTGGAAGGCGGCAAGGTCGTCGCCTACCGTGCCCGCGTCCAGTTGTCGTTCAAGTACGACGGCTGAACGCCGGCGGCGAGCGGCCGCTAGCGGGCGTTGTTGCTCCGGAGGCCGCTCGGACACTGCGGCACCTCGCCCCATTGGCCGTCGCAGAACTGCAGCCACGCCCGCTCCTTGCAGACGAAGCCGGCGAGAAAATTCTCGCGTTCACAGCGTGACAGTGCGGCGGCCATGACCTGCCGGCGGTCGGAGTTCGGGGTTGGCTGCGCTTCCGGCGCCGGCGCAGTCCCGGACACGGCAGCGGTATCGCCTGCGGCTGTTGGTGCGGGCGGCGGCTCCGGGTTCGGGCGGCGCGAGTCGGTCGCCCGCCGTGTTTCGTCGCTCGCGCTTTGAGCATCACGCAGCGATTTTCTGCCTGGCGAGGCGCCTGAGGAGTGGGCCTGCGGAGACCGTGGAAGCGTCCATTCGATCTGCGCGATCGCCTCGTCCCAGGAGAAGTCTTCGGCTGCTGTCGATGACGACACCGGCGGCTGCGCTCGCGCCGCCCTTTCGTTGCGCATCTCCATGACGGAAGCTGTGCGCGCCGCCTGCGAATCGCGATCGCGATTCGCTGCCTCTTCCTGTTGGTCCGTCGCGTAATACCCGGTGATGGACACGGCCGCACCGAACGCGACGAGCGTTGCGTAGGTGCCCCATCCGGCGGGCATCGCAGGCAATGCGGAGCGCGCGGCGCGCCGGGCCTGTACGGCCCGCCCTTCGCCTGCGCCAGGGTGTCCGCTGGCAGCAACGCCTGTGCCGGCCCGCGGCAGTAATGTCGCATGGACGCTCTGCACGTGGCGCGCGCGCTTCACCGCCGTCTTGCACTGGTCGCACAGTCGGTCGCCGCGCCGCGCGGGCCGCGTGCATATCGTGCAGCGGGTGGAGGATGATTCTTCTGCAATCGAAGTGACCGCCATATCCGTCGTTCCTCCGATGCCGGCGTCCGGGACGCCTATGACATTGGCATAGTAGCAAATGGCGCGGGAGACGCAAGCGCGACCTCGCGTCGCCTCGCAATCACCCCGTCCACGCCTTTGCGGAAGCAGGACTCGTGCCACAACTGGAACGCCAGGACACGCCGGCGCGGTTGCGGCTTCCTTGCCTGGCGCGCAATATCCCGCCGACAATGCGATACGTATCTCATCCAATCGAGGGCCACTGCAATCATGACTGCATCCCCCAAAGTCGCCATCGTCACTGGCGCGGGCACCGGCATCGGCAGGGCCGCCGCTGTTGCGTTGCTCAACGCCGGCTACCGCGTGGTCCTCGCCGGACGTCGCGGCGAACTCCTGCAACAGGCGATCGCTGCGGCTGCGCCACCGCCCGGCGCCGCGCTGGCGGTGCCCACCGACGTCAGCGACCCGGCATCGGTGCAGGCCCTCTTCGCGCGCACCGGGGAAGCCTACGGGCGCCTCGACGTCCTCTTCAACAATGCCGGCGTCGGCGCGCCCGGCATCAACCTCGAGGACCTGACCTTCGAGCAGTGGAAGAACGTCGTCGACATCAACCTGACCGGCGTGTTCCTGTGCATACAGGAGGCCTTCCGGATGATGAAGAGCCAGAACCCGCGCGGGGGACGGATCATCAACAACGGCTCGATCTCGGCGCATGCGCCGCGGCCGAATTCGGCGCCGTACACCGCGACCAAGCACGCGATCACGGGCCTCACCAAAGCGGCGTCGCTCGACGGCCGGAAATACGACATCGCCTGCGGCCAGATCGACATCGGCAACGCGCACACCGAGATGGCGGCGCGGATGGCAAACGGGGTGCCGCAGGCGAACGGCCAGATCGCGGCCGAGCCGCTGATGGACGTTGCGCACGTGGCGAGCTCGATCGTCTACATGGCCAGCCTGCCGCTGGACGCCAACGTCCAGTTCCTGACGGTGATGGCGACCAAGATGCCGTTCGTGGGACGCGGCTAGTACCGGATCCTGGATCCGCGGTGCTGGAAGCTGGTGGCAGCGGTTACTTCCACAGGTCCACGGTACCGCCTGCCGTGCGCAGCCGTTCGGCCCGCTCCTGGATGAAGCGCTGGAACGAGGGTTCGCCGCGATACGCGCCGCTCGCCACGTAGTCGAGCGAAGACTCGACGTGGAAGGGCCGCAGGTACGCGTCGATGCGGAAGACTTCCCGTCCGTCCTCTGCGCCGAAAAAGACGATGGTCGGGGCAAAGGCCACACCGAGCTCGGCGGCCCATGCCTGCGCCGTCGTCGCCCGGCCGCTCGGGCGTGGTCAGCCCCGTGCGCGCGCCGAGCGGGAACCGGACGACGTCGAAGCGCTCCAGCAGCATCCGAATCTGCGGGCGCGCGAAGCCCTCGCGATGCAGCTCGTCGCAGGGGCCGCAATGGGTCGTCTCGAAGAGCACCGCGAGCGGCTTGCCGCCCGCGGCGCGCCGCAGGTCGTGCGGCGGCGGCGCGAAGAAGGGCTCGTCGGCCAGACGCGCACTGGCCGCATCCGGCGCCTGCCGCGCGAGCCAGGCGGCCAGCGTTTCCTTGCGCTCGCGCTTCCCGGCCACGTAATCGAGGACCGCCTCGAACCGGTGCGGCGGATAGTAGCCGTTGAGCCGCGCCACGACCTTTCCGCGCTCGTCGAAGAACAGCAGCGTCGGCGTGAACTGCACGTCGAGAAAGCGGGCGAGCTCCTTTTCGGTGCGCACGCGCCCGTCGAGCCACTTCGTCTCGCGGTCGCCCCAGAGGTTCAGCGCGATCGCGACGAAATGCCGGCGGGTCTTCTCCACGATCGCGCGCTGGGAAAAGTTGGTCACCATGAGCTGCCGGCAATACGGGCAGCCGTCCTGGCCGAAATAGACCAGCAGCCGCCGCTTGTCGCGCGCGGCGTCGCGGATGTCCTCGCCGAAGTCGAGAAACGTCTCGGTGAACCAGGGCGGTATGTCGATCGCGTGGGGGGCGACCTCCTGCGCCGACGCCACGCCTCCGGCAACGGCAAGCGCGAAACCGGCGGCCGCGAGCCGCGCTCCTCGCGGCGCAGACGAGCGTTGCAATGGTCACGCCCGATGTCTCGCGCACTGGATTGAAGGCTGTCATCATGGCGGCGGAGCCGGCTGCCGAACCACGGGGCAGGCGATGCTGCAGTTGTGGATCTTGTTGGGCCACGGAGGCTTCATGCGCCGTATTGTGGTCACCACAGCGTCGTTATCGCAAGGGCGCGCGGCCGCGACGCCTGCCAGCGCATGACCAGCATCAGCGCCGCCATCGGCGCGCGCGGCTTCCGTCGCTGGTACGAGCGCCAGCTGGTCGAGAGCTTCGCCCACATGATCACCGGCGTCCTGAGCCTGATCATGATGGCGATCGCCATGGAAATGCTGGAGTTCCGGTCGACGGCGGGGGGACTGCTCGCGCTGGTGGCGATCGCGGCGGGCGGCGGCGGCCTGTGCGTCTTCGCCTGGCGTCGGTTCCATCGCCTGCTCTCTCTCGCCGAATACCTCGCCGAGCAGGCGACCTGCAGCCAATGCCGCACCTACGGCCGCTTCGCCGTCGTGTCGTCGCAGGAGTTCCCGGACGCTCCCGCCGGCTGTTCGATCGACGTGCGCTGCCGCGCGTGCGGCAACGCGTGGACGATCGGCTGAGCGGCGCCCGCGCTCAGCCGATATGGCGCCGCAGGAATTGCAGCGTGCGCTCGCGCGCGAGCTTCGCGGCTGTCGCATCGTACGACGGCCGCTGATCGCAGTTGAAGCCATGATCGGCGTCGTAGGTGAAGACCTGCGCCTGCGGATGCGCGGCGGCGAGCTCGCGCACGCCCGCGACGGGGATCATCGCGTCGCGCTCGCCGAAATGCGCCATCACCGGACATTGCGGCTGCTCGTCGGCGGCGTCGAGCATCCCGCCGCCATAGTAGGGAACCGCGCACGCGAAGCCGGTCAGCCGCGACGCTGCCATCCACGCGATGAAGCCGCCCCAGCAGTAGCCGATGACGGCGACCTTGCCGGTAGCCGACAACGCGTCGCGCGCTGCCGCGATGTCCCGCAACGCCGCGTCGGTCTGCGCGAGCGCCTTCAGCTCGCGGCCCCTGGCGATGTCGGCCGGCGTGTAGCCGATGTCGACGCCGCGCTCGTAGCGGTCGAACAGCGCCGGCGCGATGACGGCGTAACCGTCCGCGGCGAAACCGTCGCAGACACTGCGGATGTGGCTGTTGACGCCGAAGATCTCCTGCGCGACGACGAGTCCGCCGCGCGGCGTTCCGGCCGGGTCGGCCCGGTAGGCCGACAGCACAAAGCCATCCGCCGCATTCAGGTTGGTCGTGTGGCCCATGGGGCTTCTCCGGGAGAACGTTGGCAGCTAGAAAAGGTACCGGAAGTAGAGGTACATGTGCGAAAGCACGATGGAAATGAGCATCAGCGGGAACGCCACCTTCAGAAATTCGAGGAACCGGAACGGCGTGCCCGCGCGCTCGGCAAGCCCGGCAACGACGAGATTGGCCGACGCGCCGATCAGCGTCCCGTTGCCGCCGAGGCACGCGCCCAGCGAGAGCGCCCACCACAGCGGCAGCAGCGCGGCGTCGCCGCCGAACGTCGGTCCCATGGCCTTGATCAGCGGAATCATCGTCGCGACGAACGGAATGTTGTCGATGAACGCCGACAGGATCGCCGAGCCCCACAGGATCGCGAGCGCGGTCAGCTTGAAGTCGCCGCCCGTGGCCTTCAGCAACGCGTCCGCCATCAGGTCGATGAGGCCCGCCTTCTGGATGCCGAAGACCAGGATGAACAAGCCGAGAAAGAACATCAGCGTGATCCACTCGGCTTCCGACAGCGCGCCGTGGACGTTCTTCGATTGCGTCTCGGCGTCCTTCCCCAGGTTGTCGAGCAGGAGCAGCACCGCCGCGCCGAAGATGGCGATCGTCGCGGGCTCGATCTGGATCTGCCGCTGCAGCATGAAGCCGAGGATCACCAGCGCGATCACGGTGAGCGACTGCTTCAGCAGGCGCGGGTCGGTGATGGCCTCGCGCTCGCTGAAGCTCATCACGTGCCGCCGGTTCTCGTCCGTCGCCCGCAGGTGCCGCCCCCAGAAGAAATAGAGCGGGATCATCGTCGCCACGAAGATCGGGACGATGATCGGCGTCAGCGCGATGGCGAAGTCGTTGAACGTGAGGCCGGTCGCCGAGCCGATCATGATGTTCGGCGGGTCGCCGATCAGCGTCGCCGTGCCGCCGATGTTCGACGCAATGATCTGCGCGAACAGGTACGGATAGGGCTTGACCTTGAGCTCGTCGGTGATGAGGAGCGTGACCGGCACCGTGAGCAGCACCGTCGTGACGTTGTCGAGAAACGCCGAGAAGACAGCGGTGACGATCGACATCATCAGCAGGATGCCCCAGGGCCGGGCGTCCACCTTCTTCGCCGCCCAGATCGCCACGTACTGGAACAGGCCCGAGCGACGCGTGATGTTGACGATCAGCATCATCCCGAGCAGCAGGCCCAGCGTGTTGAAGTCGACGGCGGCCATCGCCTCGTGCTGGCTCCCCACGCCGAGCAGGATCACGAGCCCCGCGCCCAGCAGCGCGACGATGGCGCGGTTGAGCCTGTCGCTCATGATCACCAGGTAGGACACGACGAAAAGCGTCGTCGCCACCCAAAGCGGCGACAGGCCGAAGATCAGCGTGGATGCGTGGGTTGCGGTGCCGTGCGTCATTTGCGCTTCTCCGCCTGCAGCGCGGTCAGCAGATCGCGTGCCGACACCATGCCCACCAGCCGGCCGCCATCGCGATCCACCACGGGGATGTTGTTGGCGCCCTGATGCAGCAGCAGGACGATTTCGAGCGGCGAGCTGTCGGGATGAATCACATGGGCCGGCTTGACGACGAACTCGTGCACGGCGTGGGACTCGATCTCGCGCATCTTCTCGCGGAGCTGCCCGAGCGTGTCCGACAGGAACGCGAGATCCGGGATCCCGTAGCCTATCAGCGCGGCCTTCGGCAGCAGCGACGCATAGATGCGGTCGAGCTTGAACATCCCGACGAGCCTGCCCTTGGCGTCGACCACAGGCAGGTCGTACACCCGGTCGTCGAGCATGCGCTCCAGGGCCGCGCCGACCGTGTCGGCATCCTTGAGCCCGGGAAAGTCAGTCTGGTAAATGACGGGGGAATTCATCGCGGACGGGCCTTTCGCGAACGGGAGGGGATCGATTCGGCACGGCATGCAATGCCACCGCGGGCGCCGGTGGCGGGCCGGACGCAGGGGGATTCTAGCCGAATCCACTGCGGCTGGCGTCCGTTGACCGGACCCGGTCGACGCCACGGCGCAACGCAGGCCCCGCGCTCGAACGCCGCCGATTTGCCCGCTGACACCCCCGGTCGGCGCATGAACTTGCTACTCTCCTCCCTTCCGTCCGTTCATCGCGGGAAGGCAGGCAGGCGCAACCGCCTCCCGGGCCAGCCCCGACCCAAACTCCATGCCCCGACTCGAATTTCAACTGACCGGCGAGTTCATCGCGCTCAACGACCTGCTGAAGGTGACGGGCGTCTGCGCGAGCGGCGGCGCCGGCAAGGCGCTGGTCGCGGCCGGGCAGGTGCGCGTGGACGGCGCCGTCGAGTCGCGCAAGACGTGCAAGATCCGCGCGGGCCAGGCCGTCCGGGTCGGCAACGTCGAGATTCGCGTGCTCGGCAGCGCTCCCGCGCCGTGACGCCATGGCGCTGAAAGCCACGATCTTCAAGGCGGCGCTGCAGATCGCCGACATGGACCGCGGCTACTACGCGGACCATGCGCTGACGATCGCGCGGCATCCGTCCGAGACCGACGAGCGGATGATGCTGCGCGTGCTGGCGTTCGCCCTGCACGCCGGCCCCGGCCTGGAATTCGGCAAGGGGCTATCCACCGACGACGAGCCGGACCTCTGGCAGCGCGACCTGACGGGCAGGATCCGGCTCTGGATCGACGTCGGCCTGCCCGACGAGAAGCTCGTGCGCCGCGGGTGCGGGCGCGCGGACGAGGTCGTCATCTATGCCTACGGCCGCGGCGCGGAGCTGTGGTGGGAGCGCAGCCGGGCCGCGCTCGAGCGGGCGCGGAATCTGCGCGTGCTGAGCGTGCCGGCGGCGGCCAGCCAGGAGCTGGCGAAGCTCGCGCAGCGTTCGATGCAGCTGCAGTGCACGATCCAGGAAGGACACGTCTGGCTCTCCGACAAGGACGGCGCGGTGGAGGTCGCGCTGACGACCGTGGCGAGCCCGCCCGCGGCTTCGCGCTGAACCGGAGCTCTCTGCTATAATTCGTCCACGCGGCAACTCGTCCAGTCCCCCTGCCGCTGTCAGTTCCGACGCTCTGCCCCCACGCATTTGCCTGCGACTGGCGCCCTCAAGCGGCGACAGGCCGATCGTTTTTTCGAAAGTCATCATGTCCTTTGCCTCGCTCGGCCTGTCCGACGCGCTCGTGCGCGCCGTGACCGAACACGGCTACACCCAACCCACCCCGATTCAGCTGCAGGCGATCCCTGCGGTGCTCGCCGGCGGCGATCTTCTCGCCGGCGCCCAGACCGGCACCGGCAAGACCGCCGGTTTCGTGCTGCCGATGCTGCAGCGGCTGTCGTCGGCGCCGGCCGCAGCACAGGCGCCGCGAACCGGGAAGAAGCCCATCCGCGCGCTCATCCTCGCTCCCACCCGCGAGCTCGCCGCGCAGATCGAGGAGTCCATCCGCGTCTACGGCAAGTACGCGAAGCAGACGTCGATGGTGGTCTTCGGCGGCGTCGGCATCGGCGCGCAGACCGCGCAGTTGAAGCGCGGCGTCGACATCCTCGTCGCCACGCCCGGCCGCCTGCTCGACCACCAGGGCCAGGGCAACCTCGACCTTTCGCGGGTCGAGATCCTCGTCCTCGACGAAGCCGACCGGATGCTCGACATGGGCTTCATCCGGGACATCAAGCGGATTCTGTCCCTGCTGCCGAAGAAGCGGCAGAACCTGCTGTTCTCGGCCACGTTCTCCGAGGAGATCAAGGATCTCGCCGACAGCCTCCTCGACGCTCCGGCGCTGATCGAAGTCGCGCGCCGCAACTCGACGGTCGAGATCATCACGCAAACCGTGCATCCGGTGGATCGCGACCGCAAGCGCGAGCTGCTGTCGCATCTCATCAAGTCGCAGAACTGGTACCAGGTGCTCGTCTTCACGCGCACCAAGCACGGCGCGAACAAGCTCGCCGAGCAGTTGAACAGCGACGGCATCACTGCGCTCGCCATCCACGGCAACAAGAGCCAGGGCGCGCGCACGCGGGCGCTGGCCGAATTCAAGGATGCGAGCCTGCAGGTGCTGGTGGCCACCGACATCGCGGCGCGCGGCATCGACATCGACCAGCTGCCGCACGTCGTCAACTACGACCTCCCCAACGTGCCGCACGATTACGTCCATCGGATCGGGCGCACGGGTCGCGCGGGCGCCACCGGCGAGGCGATCTCGCTCGTCTGCGTGGACGAGCACGAATTCCTGCGCGACATCGAGAAGCTGATCAAGCGGACGCTGCCGCGCACCGTCATCAATGGGTTCGAGCCCGATCCCCACGCGCGGGCCCAGCCGATCCTGCAACGGCAGGGCCGCGGCCAGCCGCGCAGCCATGCGCCTTCCGGCGCGGCGCGGAGCAAGCCCCACGGCCAGTCCCGGCAGGGCCAGGGTCGCGCGCATGCGGGCGCGGCGACCAAGCCGCACGGCGGCGGCGCAGCAGCGCGGCCGCCGCGCGCGGCGCCGGCAGCAGCAGTTGCGGCGCCGGGCGCGCGCAGCCACGGGCCGGCCGGCAGCGCGACGCCGGCGAAGCCGAGGGTCATCCACCGCTTCGGCGGACGCGGCCGCTAGCGCGCGCCTGCGCGACCCGCTCCGTCCTTCCCGCCTCGCTCGGTCCTAAAACGCGATGCATGCGGACTGGAACGTCGTCGCGCTCACCTCGCCGCTCTTCCTGCTGGCGGGCCTGGGCTACGCGCTCGTGCGCTGGGCCCGCTGGCCGAAGAGCGTCGCCGACGCGCTGACGCAGTTCGTGTTCACGGTGGCGGTGCCCGCGCTGCTGTTCCGGCTGATGAGCGATTTCTCGCGCCTGCCGCCGGTGGACGCGCGGCTCTTGATCGCCTATTTCGGCGGCTGCCTGGCCGTGTTCGTGCTGGGCCGTCTGCTGGCGTTCAGGCTGTTCCGGATGGACGGCGCGGCGCAGTCGGTCTTCGCCGTCGGCGGCATTTTCGCGAACACACTGCTGCTCGGCATTCCGGTCGCGAAAGTCGCGCTGGGCGACGCCGCGATACCGGTCGTCTCGCTCGTGCTGGTGTTCAATTCGCTGGTGCTGTGGACGCTCGTGACGGTGTCCATCGAATGGGCGCGGACGGGGCAGGTCTCGTTGGCGGGCTTCGCCGGGACCGCCATGAACGTCGTCACCAATCCCGTCGTCGCCAGCATTCTCGCGGGAACGGCATGGGGCTGGGCCGGGGTGCCGCTGCCGGGCATCGCCGACCGCACGCTGGATCTCGTCGGGCAGGCCGCCGTGCCGCTGTCGCTGATAGCGCTGGGCATGGGCCTCGCCGAATTCGGCGTCCGCGAAGCCTGGCGCGAAAGCACAGCCATCTGCGTGCTGAAGCTCGCCGTGCAGCCGGTCGCCGTCTATGCGCTGGCCCGGCTGCTCGACCTCCCGCCGCTCGAAACGCAGGCCGTCGTGCTGCTCGCCGCGATGCCGGTCGGCGCAAACGTCTACCTGATGGCGCGCGAGTTCGGCGCGCTGCCCGGCGCGATCGCCGCGAGTCTCGTCATCTCCACTGCGCTCGCGGCGTTCACGACGCCGGTGGTGGTGATGCTGATCGGCGGCGGGTAGTACGTGCACCCTGCCGCGCCGGAACGGAAACGGGTAGGATTGACTGCGGCGGATCGATCCGCGGACGAAGGAGAGACGACGATGGCAAAGGGCAAGGGCGGCGGCAGTTATCCCAATCCCAAAGGGCATACCGGGCCCAAGACGCAGTTCCCGCAGGCGCGCCGGCCACCCGCGGCCGTCGTGCCGCGCGTGGTGGCGCGAACCAAGGCGAGCCCCAAGGGGCGATAGCCGACCCGAACGCGAGTCCCGCGCGCGTTGCCGTCGAATGCCGTCGCCGCTGACGCCCCGCCTGCTCGGCCTCGACGGCGTCAAGGAGCTGCGGTCCCTCGCGCTGCGCTTCGGCGGCACGCACGGGGCCGACAAACGGCGCGCCCTCGACGCGGCGGCGTCCTGCGCCATTGCCGATCCCGCCGTTCTGATCGCGTACCACGATTGCCTGCTGTGCCTGCTTGCCTATCCTGAGTCGCGTTCGCTGCGCGACGTGACCCGCGCCGAGCTGCGGCGCGTCGCAGGCGTCGCGCGGGGCATCATGGCCTCCGGCCCGGCGCGCGCGCGGGCGAAACTCGCGAACAGCGGCATCGCGTGGACGGACGTGACCATCAGCTTCGGCTGGGACATCGCCCGCTGGCTGGTCGAGCGCTTTCCTGCCCGGGCGGACCTTGACTCGTTCGGCGAGAACGGCATTGCACCGCAATCGATCCTCGGTGAAGCGCTGGCGCCCATGGAATTCGAGCTCGCCGCTGCCGACGCGGCGCCGCTCGATTTCGTCGCCGGCACCTGCGCGGACAAGCGGGGCACGCGGCTCGCCGGGCTCGTCCGCGCATTCGCGCGGCTGCCGTGCAGCGATGCATTGCGCGGCCACCTGTTCGAGTCGATGCAACCGTTCATCGTCATCCGGCCGGGAGCCTCGATGCTGTCGCGGACCTTCGTCCGCGGCCTTCCGGCCGCCACCTTCTTCCACCGCGGCGGGCTCGAGCGCGACGTCGATCTCCGCGTGCTCCTCGACCGTCCGCTGCCCGCGCCGCGGCGCCTTTCCGCAACCGAACGGCTGCACGTCGTCGATGCCGGTCGCGCCATGCTCGCGGCGCTGGGGCGCGAAACGGACGCCATCGCCCTCGCCTGCCCCGCCGGCGTGCGCTATTACGAACTTGAGCGCGGCGTCGCGCTCGCGCTCTACACGATGCGCCCGGACCGGCGCAGCCCGCTCGACTCGCACGTAGGCATGATGGTGTTCAAGAACCGGGTACCCATCGGCTACGGCGGCGGGTGGCCGTTCCTCGGCGCGTGCAAGATCGGCGTCAACGTATTCGCGCCGTTTCGCGGCGGCGAATCGGCGCTGCTGTTCGGGCAGGTGCTGCAGGTTTACCGGCAGTGCTTCGGCGTGGAACGCTTCGTCGTCGAGCCTTCGCAGTTCGGCGGCACCAACAAGGAGGGGTTGCAGTCCGGTGCGTTCTGGTTCTATTACCGGCTCGGTTTTCGCCCGATCGATCCTCGAGCGGCGCAGAGGGCCGCGGACGCATGGGCGCGCATGCGCGCCGATCCCGGGCAGCGCACGCCGATCGGCGAGTTGCGGCGTTTCACCGGCTCCGATATCGAGCTGCGGCTCGACGCGTTGCCGGAGTGCGAGCCTGGCGCACTGAGCGACGCCGTGACCCGCTGGATCCGACGGGCCTTCGATGGCGATCGCGCGGCGGCGGAACACGCGGCGACGCGCGTTGCCGCCCGCGCGCTGGGCGTGCGGGGCATGGAGCGCTGGCCCGCAGCGGAGCGCGATGCGTTCCGCGCGCTGTCACCGCTGATCGCCCTCGTGCCGGACCTGCCGCGCTGGCCCGCGACCGCCAAACGGAGCCTCGTCGCGCTGATGCGGGCGAAGGGTGGTGACGAGTTTCGCTTCCACGAGAGGCTGGCGCGGCACGCGCGGCTCGCTGACGCGCTGCGGCGCCTGCACGACGAATCCGTGCGGGCATGACCGCGGCTTCGCGTACAATCGCGCACTCGCGCGCTCACCGCCGCAATCGATTTGGCTCGCCAAACCAATGAACCCGAAAACTCCGACCCGGGCGTACCGCGTACGCAACTCCGCCATCCACGGCCGCGGCGTGTTCGCCGCGACGACCATCCGCAAGGGCACGCTCGTCATCGAATACCGCGGCGAGCGCACGACCTGGGACGTCGCCAGCGCGCGCCCCGACAGCGATCCGGACAATCCGCATCACACCTTCATCTTCGAGACGAGCGACGGCCTCGTCATCGACGGCGGCCACCGGGGCAACGCCGCGCGCT
Organism: uncultured beta proteobacterium; assembly: GCA_963751405.1. GTDB lineage: Bacteria > Pseudomonadota > Gammaproteobacteria > Burkholderiales > Casimicrobiaceae > CAIWHR01. The sequence continues at coordinate 13,195 of CAVVUJ010000040.1, forward strand.
GGATAAACCATTCGTGCGCGCCGAACTGCAAGTCGTTCGAGGACGACGACGGCCGGGTGTTCATCGAGGCCCGCCGCACGATCGCAGCGGGCGAGGAACTGACCTACGACTACCGGCTGTCGCTCGACGGCCGCATCACGCGCAAGATCCGGGACGCCTACGCATGCCGCTGCGGCGCCAAGCGCTGCCGAGGCTCGTTGCTGCTCGAGACATAGGGGAGACACCGCCGATGGCCCGCAAGCGCACCGCCACTGCCCCGGGCACGCTCGTCGTGCTGGAACACGACTCCCGGATCCTCGCGGGGAACCCGCTCGGCGATCCGCACGTCCGCAAGGTGGCCGTCTGGTTGCCACCGCAATACGACGAGGGTGCGACCCGCGGGCGCGGCCGCCGGCTCCCGGTGCTCTACGACCTGGTCGGATTCACGGGCTCGGGCCTCGCGCACACCGGCTGGAAGCCGTTCGGCGACAACGTGCCGGAGCGCGTCGCGCGGCTCATCCACCAGAAGAAGATGGGGCCGGCGATCGTCGTGTTTCCGGACTGCTTCACGGCGCTCGGCGGCAATCAGTACGTCAACTCGTCCGCGATCGGCGCGTATGCCGATTACCTGACCCGGGAGATCATCCCGTTCGTCGACCGCGAGTTTCGCACGCTGGCCTCGCGCGAGCATCGCGGCTGCTTCGGCAAGTCCTCCGGCGGCTACGGCGCGATCATCCACGGCATGCAATACGCGAAGCATTGGGGCGCCATCGCCGACCACTCGGGCGACGCCTGCTTCGACTTCGTCTACCACCACGACTGGCCGAACACGCTGAACGAGCTCGCGAAGTACCGCGAGCCGAAGCGCGTCGAGGGCGCGTACGACGTGCTCGCGGAAACGCTGAAGCGCAAGGGGCTCGCCGAAGGCTGCGACGACGGGCGCGTCAGGCGCTTCCTCGAGGCCGTCTGGAAGAAGGAGAAGCTGTCGCATGCCGAGGGGCACGCGATCATGAATGTGTGCATGGCCGCGACCTACGACCCGGACCCCGGGGCGCCGCTGGGATTCCGGCTGCCGTTCAATCTGGAGACCGGAGAAAAGCTCGACCGGCGGTGGCGGGCCTGGCTCAAGCACGACCCGATCCTGCTGGTCGGCAAGCACGCGGCGAGCCTGCGCACGCTCAAAGGGATCTACATCGACTGCGGCTGGCGCGACCAGTATCACATCCACTACGGCACGCGGCTGCTCTCGCTGCGGCTGGCCGAGGCCGGCATCCCGCACGTGTACGAGGAGTTCGACGACAACCACTCGGACGTCGACTACCGGATGGACGTCAGCCTGCCGTTTCTTTACCGGGCGCTGAAGCCGTAACGCGGTCGACCGGGGAGCAGCGATCATGCGCTGGGGTGATTTTCGCAGGAGCGACAACGTCGAGGACCGGACCGGCGCGGATCCCGGCGGCGGCTCGCCCCGGGGCGGCGGCATGCGGCTCGGAGGCGGGGCCCTGGTCGTGATCGTGATCGCGAGCCTGATATTCGGGGTCAACCCGCTCGAAATGATCGGTGCGCTGGAGAGCGGCGGGCCGGCGGCCGCCACCGGGCGCCAGGCCGCCGGCGGCCCCCGGCTACGGTCCGCAGAACGCTCCGGCGCCGGGACAGCCGCGCGCGCCGAATGCGCCGCCGGATCCGGCGAAGGACTTCGCCGCCGCCGTTCTGGGCGACACCGAAGACGTGTGGAAGGCGGTGTTCCAGGCGATGGGCGCGCGTTACGAGCCGCCGCGGCTCGTGCTCTTTCGCCGCGCCACGCAGTCGGCCTGCGGCCACGCGTCGGCGGCGACCGGGCCGTTCTACTGCTCCGCCGACCGCGAGCTCTACCTCGACACCGCGTTCTTCGGCGAGCTGTCGCGACGATTCGGCGCACCGGGCGATTTCGCGCAGGCCTACGTGATCGCGCATGAGGTCGGTCACCATGTGCAGAACCTGACCGGGACGATGGCCAAGGTCGATCGGCAGATGCAGCAACTGGATGCGCGCGGACGCAATGCGCTTTCCGTGCGCCTCGAGCTGCAGGCCGATTGCTATGCCGGCATCTGGGGATACTTCGCGCAACGGCGCAACAAGCTCGAGGTCGGCGACCTCGAGGAAGGATTTCGCGCCGCGGCGGCGGTCGGCGACGACGAGATCCAGAAGCGGGCACAGGGCTATGTCGTGCCCGAATCGTTCACGCACGGCTCCGCCGAACAGCGGCTGAAGTGGTTCAGGGCGGGGCTCGAATCGGGCGACATGCGCCGCTGCAACACGTTCGGCTGACGAATCCGACCCGACCTCGCGATGGCCCCACCGATCTTCTCCGCTGCCGCGACAGCCCCGAGCGAAGCCGTCGCCGACCAGGCCCGCAGCATCGCCCGCATGCTGCGCGAGGGGTTCGACCACCACTACGCCGTGTTCCGCGAGTGCGCGCGCGCGGCCAAGCGGCACTTCGAGGCCGGCAACTGGCTCGCGATCCAGCACGTGGCGCGCGACCGCATCGACTTCTACGACCGCCGCGTCCAGGAGACCGCCGAGAACATCGAGCGCAAGTTTGGCTTCGGCGGGCTGGACGGCGACGGCGGCGAAGCGCTGTGGGAACTGGTGAAGCTCCACTTCATCGGCCTCCTCATCGACCACAGGCAGCCGGAGTGCGCGGAGACGTTCTTCAATTCCGTCTCGGTGAAGACGCTGCGCCGCGGTTACTTCCACAACCGCTTCATCTTCGTGCGGCCGACGATCTCCACCGAGCACATCGACGCGGATTCGCCGTCCTATCGCAGCTACTACCCGCTGCAGCAGGGCCTGCGCCACGCGCTGATCGACATCGTGCTCGATTTCCGGTTCGAGCGCCGGTTCGGCGATTTCGGCGCCGACCTGCGCCACGTGCTCGCGGCGTTTCGCCGGCGCCATCCGCGGCCGTTCCGCCTCGAATCCAACCACCAGATCCAGGTCCTGTCGTCGCCGTTCTTCCGCAATCAGACCGCGTACATCGTCGGCCGCGTGGTCAACGGCGTCCACTCGTACCCGTTCGTCGTGCCGATCAAGCACAACGCCGAAGGGAAGCTCTACTTCGACGCGCTCATCATGGACGAAGTGGACCTCGCGATCCTGTTCTCGGCGAACCGCGCCTATTTCCTGGTCGACATGGAAGTGCCTTCGGCCTACGTCGACTTCCTGCGCGCGATCCTGCCGGACAAGACGGCCGCGGAGCTCTACACGATGGTCGGGCTGCAGAAGGCGGGCAAGAACCTCTTCTTCCGCGACTTCCTGCACCACCTGCGACACTCGCGCGACAAGTTCGTCATCGCCCCCGGCATCAAGGGCCTCGTGATGACGGTATTCACGCTGCCCTCCTACCCGTACGTGTTCAAGGTGATTCGCGACAAGATCGCCGCATCGAAGGAGACGGACCGCCAGAAGGTGAAGCAGCAGTACTGGCTCGTCAAGCACCACGACCGCGTCGGGCGCATGACGGACATCCTGGAGTACTCGGATGTCGCGTTCCCCCGCGGGCGCTTCTCCGACGAGCTGATCGCCGAACTCACCGCCGTGGCGCCCTCCGTCATCGAGTTCGAGCGCGACCACGTCGTCGTCAAGCACCTGTACATCGAGCGGCGGATGATTCCGCTCAACATCTATCTCGAGCACGCGGACGACGCGCAGCGGATGCACGCGATGCGCGAATACGGCGACGCGCTGAAGGAGCTGGCCGCCGTCAACATCTTCGCCGGCGACCTGCTGTTCAAGAACTTCGGCGTGACGCGATTCGGGCGCGTCGTCTTCTACGACTACGACGAGATCGAGTACCTCACCGCCTGCCATTTCCGCAAGATCCCGCCGCCGCCGCCCGGGTGGGACGACATGGCGGACGACATCTGGTACCCGGTGGGGCCGCATGACGTCTTTCCCGAGGAGTTCGAGACGTTCCTGCTGACCAACCCGAAGACCCGCGCCTGCTTCCTGTCCATGCACGCCGACCTGCTCGATGCCGGCTGGTGGCAGGCCATGCAGGCGAAGATCCGGACCGGCCGGCTCGCCGAGGTGCTGTCCTACCCGGACGCGGTGCGCTTTCCACCGCCCGCGACAGCACGATCGGCGGCCGGCACCGTGGATTGATGCTGTGCCGGACGCCATCGAGCCGCCGCAGCCGAACACCTGCTGGCGCCGCCGCCGGATGCTGGGGTGGCCCGTGAGCGCCCTCTTCCTCTTCTGCGCGGGCGCGATGCGCGCTCGGCCCTCCCTCAGCCAGGCTTTGCCCGACCCGCGTGACCGCGCAGCATTCGCGGCGCGCGCGCTGGCCCTGCGCGACGAGGCGGTCCGGCGAGGCGATCAGCCCTACGGTGCCGTCGTCGTGCGCAAGGGCGAGATCGTCGGCGAAGGAGTGTCGGCGGTCATCACCGATCGCGACCCCACGGCCCACGCCGAGATGGTCGCGCTACGAGCGGCGGCACGACGACTCGCCACGCGGGACCTCGCCGAATGCGAGCTTTTCGGAAGCTCGCGCGCGTGCCCGATGTGCGAGGCGGCTGCCTACTGGGCCAATGTCGGTCGGATGTTCCACGGCAGCGAGGCGATTGACGCCGGCCCCCCGCGCCTGCGCGGTTAGGGCCGCAGCCGGCCGGCCGGCGTCACTGAAGTGCCTCGCGCGTGCTATCCTCGATTCGAGCTCTTGCCGGAGTCGATCGATGCAAAAAACCGCTGCGTCTTCGCTTCCATTGCGCGCTTCCGCGGCCGCTGCGGCGGCGTCCGCCCTGCTGTGCGCGTCCTGCGCCATGCCGCCATCGCAAAGCGAGCTGGAGGCCGCGAAGAGCACATTCAGCTGCCAGTCGGGCAGCGAACGCATCGTGATCCGGTTCGACGTCGATGAGGCCCGCCTGCTCATGCCCGACGGCAATCGCGTTTCGCTCTACCAGATCCCGGCCGCCTCGGGCGTCCGCTATGCCAACAGCGACATGGAGCTGCGTGGCAAGGGGACCGACCTGCAGCTCGTCCGCCACGGCACGGCGATACCGCTCGCGGACTGCCAGCCGTACCAACCGCCGAAATAGCCGGCGGTGCGCATGCCGACGTCTCGCCGCCTCCTCTATAATCCCTTTTCCCGGCGTAAGGTGACGCACGCCCGCGACGACCAATCGTTTCGGCGCCGCGCCACGGCGCACTCGACCCGACAAGGATCCCGATGACTCGCATGTTCTCCATGCACTTTCGCACCTTCCACCTGTGGACGCCGGTGCTCGTGGCGTTGTTCGCGTTGCCGGCCCTGGCACAGATGGCAAAGCTGCCGGCGGCGCCGCCGGGAAGCGCGGTCGCCACCTTCGCCGGCGGCTGTTTCTGGTGCATGGAGCAGCCGTTCGACAAGATCGACGGCGTGCTCGCGACGACCTCCGGATACACCGGCGGCATGCGGACGAAACCGAACTACGAGGACGTTTCCGCCGGCGGGACGGGCCACACCGAGGCGGTGCAGGTGCTCTACGACCCGAAGAAGGTCACCTACGAGAAGCTGCTCGACGTCTTCTGGCGCAACATCGATCCGACGGTCAAGGACCGGCAGTTCTGCGACGTCGGCAGCCAGTACCGGACGTCGATCTTCGTGCACACGGACGACCAGCGGCGTGCCGCGGAGGCGTCGAAGGCGGCGCTCGAGAAGTCGAAGCCGTTCAAGGAGGCGATCGTCACGCCCATCATCGCCGCCGCGGACTTCTGGCCGGCCGAGGAATACCACCAGGATTACTACGTCAAGAATCCGCTGAAGTACTCGTATTACCGGACCGGGTGCGGCCGCGACGCCCGCCTGAAACAGCTGTGGGGCAGCTCGACGCACTGATGGAAATGAAACGGCTCGCCGGCGGCAACCTGCGCGCTGCGGGTTTCGATGCAGCGCGGCGCGTGCTCGTCGTCGAGCTCACCTCCGGCACGTTCGAGTACGGCGGCGTTTCCGCCGACACTTTCCGGCGCCTCACTTCGGCGTCGTCGCCGTGGAGCTTCTTCCGCGACAACATCGACGAGGAATACCCCGCCAAGCGCATTCGCTGACGGCACGGCTGCCGGGTGCGCAGGCCCGGTGGCCCCAGCAGGCATGCGCCGCGCGGGAGCCGTGGAGCCCCCGCGCGACATGCTTGCGTTGCGCGCGCCGTCGTTACTGGACTGTCAGCTTGCGGCCGGCGACCGCGGCTTTCTTCACCAGGGTGAGCTCCAGCACGCCGTTCTCGTACTTTGCGTTGCTGGCCGACTCGTCGATCTCCACCGGCAGCGTGAAGCCGCGGTAGACGCTGCCGCGGTACCGTTCGCTGCGCAGCACGCGCCCGCCGTCCTTGGCTTCCGGTTCGCGCTTCACTTCGGCGCCGATCGTGACCTGGTTGCCTTCGATCGAAACCTGGATGTCGTCCTTGGCCACACCGGGAATCTCGGCGTTCACGACGTAGGCATTGTCCCGTTCCACGACGTCCATCCTGATCGTCGCGGGCGCCTTGTCGACGCGAACCGGCCGGAAGCAGCCACGAAGAAGCTCGTCGAATCCGGAGTCGGCGAACGGGGCATATGCTGGCGAGGTTGTGCATGGGATCTCCTTCAAATGGTGAGGGACCGGCGGCCTCCGGGCCAGCGTCGTGCGCAGGCCAGCCGCCATCTGGTTACCGATCTGCGTCCGATAGCGGCGATTTCAAGCCCCGGGCGCGGCACGATGCGGTATCGAAGCGCGATCTGCGGCCGCTCCAATCCGGATTCAAGCCCCCGGTTCGGCCGCGACCCCGGTTGATCCTGATCAATCCTCCCGCGGTTCGGTTCCGCCACGCCGCGAAAATGGGATAATGAATCCGGTTGCCGGATCGTTGCATCGTTATCCCGAAAGCCTGCCCCCATGCCCAAGAACGCATTGACGACCGACGAGCGCGCGCGCCTGAAGGCCGAGCTCGAGGCCCGACGCACCGCGCTGCGCGTCGAAGTGAAAGCGCAACTCGCCGGCAGCGGCGACGACCGGGTCGTGGGGCTGCGCAACCGGATTCAGGAGAGCGGTGACGAATGGGGCGTCGCGGACGGCCTGGCGGAGCTCGATCTCGCGGAAGTCCGCCACGTGCTGGCGGACCTCACCGAAGTCGACGCCGCCTTGGTCCGGATGCGCGATGGCTCGTACGGTGACTGCGCGGATTGCGGTATCGCGATTGCGTCGGCCAGGCTCATGGCCTACCCGACCGCGCGCCGCTGCGTCAGCTGCCAGGACGCCTACGAGAAGAAGGCGAGCGGACCGCGCCTGACGGCCGTCTAGGCGCCGCGCCGGATGCCGATCCGGATACGGCGCTGGCCCTGCGCCACGCGTCAGCGTGTCTTGCGCCGGGCGGCCCCCCCGGGCGCGTAGCGGGTCATCCAGTCGAAGAACTCGCGATACCAGAGCCGAGAATTCTGCGGCTTCAGGATCCAGTGATTTTCGTCGGGAAACCAGACGAGCCGCGCGGCGACGTCTTTCGCCTTCAGCGTGTCGTAGTACTGCAGCGCCTGCGTCGCCGGAACGCGGTAGTCCTGCTCGCCATGGATCACCAGCGTCGGCGTCTTCGCGCGCTTGACGTAATGGTGCGGCGACTGCCTCATCACCCGCGCCGGATTGTCCCAGTGGAACGCGCCCAGCTCGTCGGCGAAGAAGTGGTAGCCGTCGGTGGCCATCATGCTGACCCAGTCGTAGCACCCCGCGTGGCAGACGAACGACCGGTAGCGGTCGGTATGGCCGTTCATGTAGGCCACCATGAAGCCGCCGTAGCTGCCGCCGGACGCGGCGAGACGCGCCCGGTCGATGTAGCCCTGCCGCAACAGCCAGTCGGTGCCGGCCTCGACGTCGGCGAGCTCCTTCTCGCCGTAGCGCCCGGTGATGGTCTCCAGCCACTTCTGGCCGAACCCGGACGAGCCGTGGTAGTTCACTGCGGCCACTACGTAGCCGTGGCCCGCGAACACCTGCGTGTTCCAGCGGAAGTGCCAGCTGTCGAGGTGCGCCGCGTGCGGCCCGCCATGAATCGAGTGCAGCAGCGGCCATTTCTTCTGCGGGTCGAAATTCGGCGGATAGGTGATCCACATCTGCACCGGCGCCCCGCCCCAGCCCTTGACCGTCACCTCGCGCACTTCACCCAGCGCGTAGCGCGCGAGCAGCGCCCGATTCAGCGAGTCGATTCCGCGCTCGCGCGACCCGTCACCGCCACACGCGAACAGCGCCGCCGGATGCATCACCGTCGCGCGATCGAACGCGAGCACCGCACCATCGCGCGACTGCGCGAAGCCGCCGATCGTGCCGCCGGCCGCGACGAGCGCGGGCTTCGCGGCACTGTCCGCGGCATGAGCGCGCCGGGCCGCCCCAAGCGCGAATCCCGGAGCGCGCAGCGCGAAGGTACTCCAGTGAACCGGAAGCCGCCACAAGCCGACGCGACCGCGATCCTCGATCGTGCACAGCAGCGAGCGCGAATCGGGCGCCCACAGCACGTGCAGCACCTGCCGGTCGAGCTTCGGCGCCAGCGTCTGCATGCGTCCGGTTCGGCGCAGCAACAGGGTGAGGCGCCCCTGGTCGTTGAAGGAACGCTTCGTGTCGCAGGAGTGGAAGACCAGTGCCCGGCCGTCCGGCGAATACGACGGCCCGGCGTCGTCGGTGCCCGAAGCCGCGGTCAGGATCCGCTTGCGCTTCGTCGCGAGATCGACGGTGACGATGTCCCGCTGATTCATCATGCGCGGCTCGGGACCGAGATCCGCGGTCAGCGCGAGCTCGCGGCCATCCGGCGCGATGTCGAAATCGTCGGCCTTCGGCTCCCATGGCGGCAGCGCGAGGCCGGTTCCGGCGAGCGCATCGCGACAGCGGCCGGTCGCGACGTCGCATACGAACACGTGGGGCTCGCGACCATCGGCGAGCCAATGGTCCCAGAAACGGAATTCCGCACGCTCCGTGACGTGCGCCTTGACCTTGGCGTCCTTGCGCTCCTTCTTCCGTTTCGCCTGTTCCGCGTCGGACCCGAGATCGGGCCACACCCAGCTGACGAACGCGATCCGCCTGCCGTCGGGAAACCACTTGATCGCGGCACAGCCGGTGGCGAGCGCGGTCAACCGGCGCGCCTCGCCGCCGTCAGGCGCGATCAGATAGATCTGCGGCTCGTCGTCGTCCTTGCGCTTCGCGGTGAACGCGATCGCATCGCCGGCGGGCGACCATCGCGGATCGCTGTCCTTGTCGCCACTGGTGAGCCGGCGCGGCTTCGCGGCGGACTTCCCATGGCTGCCGGTCGGAAACAGCCACAATTCCGTGCTGCTGTCGTTCTTCGCCATGTCGAAGCTCGTCACCGCCGCGCAGGCAAGGGCGCCGTCCGGCGACAGCGTTGGCGCCGCGATGCGTTTCAGCGCCCACAATGCCTCGACGGTGAGCGGCGGCTTGCGCCGTGTGCCGCCGGCGACACGACGGGTCCTGGCGCGGGAGAGAGCAGGCATGGGCAAGTCCTTGTGGGTACAATGGGGCGTGGCGATTCTACCGTCCGCGCTCCTCCCGGCGCGCGCCTCCGCCCGACATATTTCCACAAACATTGACGATGCCAACGATGCAATACCGACGGCTCGGCGCCTCCGGCCTCAAGGTGAGCGAACTCTCGTTCGGCTCCTGGGTGACCTACGGCAACCAGATGGACACCGATCTCGCGCGCGAGTGCATGGCCGCCGCGTACGACGCCGGGGTCAATTTCTTCGACAATGCCGAGGTCTATGCGAAGGGACAGGCGGAGACGATCATGGGCGCCGCGCTGAAGAAGATGGGCTGGCGCCGGGCTTCGTACATCGTCTCGACCAAGTTCTACTGGGGGCTTGCACGACGGCCCGAACGAGAAGAACACGCTGAACCGGAAATACCTGATGCAGGCGATCGACGCGTCGCTCGCGCGCTTCGGTCTCGACCACGTCGACCTCGTGTTCTGCCACCGCGCCGATCCGGACACGCCGATCGAGGAGACGGTGTTCGCGATGCACGACATGATCAAGGCGGGCAAGGCGCTCTACTGGGGAACGTCGGAGTGGAGCGCGGCGGATATCATGGCGGCGTGGCAGATCGCGGAGCGGCATCACCTGCACAAGCCGGTGATGGAGCAGCCGCAGTACAACCTGCTGCATCGCGACCGCGTCGAGAAGGAGTATGCGCGGCTGTACTCCGACATCGGCCTCGGCACGACCACCTGGAGCCCGCTGGCGTCGGGACTCCTGACCGGAAAGTACAACGACGGCATCCCGGCCGGAACGCGCGGCACGCTGAAGGGCTACGAGTGGCTCGCCGAGAGGCTGTCCGACCCGGCGAAGATCGCCCCGGTCAGGCGTCTCGCGCCGATCGCGGCGGACCTCGACTGCACGCTGGCGCAGATGTCCCTCGCCTGGTGCCTGAAGAACCCGCGCGTGTCGACGGTGATCACCGGCGCGAGCCGCCCGGCGCAGGTCACCGAGAACATGAAGGCACTCGATGTCGTGGGCAAGCTCGCGCCGGACGTGATGGCGCGCATCGACGCCGTGCTCGGAGGCGGTTGACCTGACCACGTCGCCGGGCGCGCCGTTTGCGCCAACGCGAATATCCGGCGCGCCCGCTGCCGTCAGACCGCCCTTCCTGCCATGTCGAATCCGCTCGAGAACTGGACCGAGGAGCAGCGTGCGGTGCTGCTCTACCGCGTATGCGCGGAAGCCGAAGCGGGCAACCCGCGCGCGGAGCTCTTCCGCCGCCTGGCCGGCGAAGCCGAGGCGCAGGCCGCCATCTGGGGCGCGCAAGTCACCGCCCGCGGGAATCCGGCCCCCGGGCCCTACGTGCCGGACAGGCGCACGCGACTCGTCATGGCGCTGGTGCGCCGTCTGGGGCCGCGGCGCCTGAAGACCATGCTGGCCGCGATGAAAGTCCGCGGGATGGGCATCTACGCCCTCCCGTCATCGCACGACCCCGGCCATGCGATGCCGCAGGCGGGGAGCGGCACCGAGCATCGGCATCGCGGCCTGCACGGCGGCGGCAACCTGCGCGCCGCGGTGTTCGGCATCAACGACGGGCTCGTGTCGAACGCGAGCCTCATCCTTGGTGTCGCCGGTGCCAGCTCCGACGCCCACCTCGTGCTGCTGACCGGCGTGGCCGGCATGTGCGCCGGTGCGTTCGCGATGGCCACCGGCGAATACGTCTCGGTGCGCTCCCAACGCGAGCTCTTCGAGTATCAGATCGGACTGGAGCGCGAGGAGCTCGCGGAGTATCCGGAAGCCGAGGCGCAGGAGCTGGCGCTCATCTACGCGGCCAAGGGGCTGCCGCCCGAGGAAGCTTTGCGGCTCGCGACGCAGATCGTCGCCGACCCGGAGCATGCGCTCGACACGCTGGCCCGCGAGGAGCTCGGGCTCAATCCCGATGAGCTCGGCTCCCCGTGGGGCGCGGCGATCTCGTCGTTCGTGGCGTTCGCCGTGGGCGCGCTGCTGCCGCTGGCCCCTTTCATGCTGATGTCCGGTCCGAGCACGCTGCCCGTCGCCGTCGGCGTCACCGCGGTCGCGCTGTTCGCCGTCGGCGCGCTGCTGTCGCTGTTCACCGGGCGCGGTGCACTGCGCTCCGGCGCGAGGATGCTCGCGCTGGGCGGACTCGCCGGCGCCGTCACGTTTGCCGTCGGCCGTCTCGCCGGGGTCGCGCTTGGCTGAGGGCATTCCCGTGTTGCGGTTGAAGCCCGGGCGCGAGAAGTCGCTGCGGCACCGCCACCCATGGATCTTCTCCGGCGCCATCGCCACCGCCGACGCGCCGGGGGAATCCGGAGCCACCGTCGACGTCCTGACGGCGGACGGCGCGTTCGTGGCGCGCGCCGCCTACTCGCCTTCGTCCCAGATCCGCGCGCGCGTCTGGACCTTCGATGCGCGCGAGCCGGTCGACGCGGAGTTCTTCCTGCGGCGCGTCGCGCGTGCGGTCGCCGCGCGTGCCTCGATGCTCGACGCGCGGCACACCGGATGCCGGCTGATCCACGGCGAATCGGACGGCTTGCCGGGCGTGGTCGCGGACCGCTACGCCGACACGGTCGTGCTCCAGCTGTCGTCGGCGGGCGCGGAACGCTGGCGGGACGCGATCGTCGCGGCGCTGGTCGAGGCGACGGGCGCGGCCTGCGTCTTCGAGCGTTCCGACGCCGACGTGCGCAAGCTCGAAGGACTCTCGCCCCGCATGGGTGTCGTGCATGGTGCCCTGCCCGATGTCGTGACGTTCGTCGAGGCCGGGATCGCCTACCGCGCCGACGTCGTCGCCGGCCAGAAGACCGGTTTCTATCTCGACCAGCGCGCGAACCGGGACGCCGTGCGCGCGCTCGCCGCCGGCCGCGAGGTGCTCAATGCGTTCTGCTACACGGGAGCCTTCACGCTGGCGGCGCTTGCGGGAGGGGCGACACGGGTCGTTTCCATCGACAGCTCGGGCGACGCGCTCGCCCTCGCCCGCGAAAACCTCGCGCTCAATCCGGGATTGCCGGCCGACCGCGCGACATGGTGCGAAGCGGATCTATTCGCCGAGCTGCGCAAGCTGCGCGACCGCGGTGCAGGATTCGATCTCGCCGTGCTCGATCCGCCGAAGTTCGCACCGACCGCCGCGCACGCCGAGCGCGCCGCCCGCGCCTACAAGGACATCAATCTGCTGGCCTTGAAACTGCTGCGGCCCGGGTGGACTGCTCGCGACGTTTTCGTGCTCGGGCGGCATCGACGCCGAGCTGTTTCGCAAGATCGTCGCCGGCGCGGCGCTCGATGCCGGGATCGACGCTTCGGTCATCGGCCGTTACGGGGCGGGCGCCGATCATCCGGTCGCCCTCGCGTTTCCGGAAGGGGAATACCTGAAGGGCCTGCTGATACGCAGGGCATCCTAGCCGCCGATCGGCGCCGGGGCCGGAATCGGTCAGCTCGCGGCCCTGCTGGCTCGCGTCCCATGCGGCAACGCCGCGCGGAGTCCTCCAGACAAAACAAGGCCCCAGCCGGTTGCCCGGTGGGGCCTTGTAGTCGCGGCCGGATGGACAGGAAGTCACCCGACCGTGTGCACCATCTGCGTGAGAGTTACCCTTTCAGGCATTCCGACATGAAGGCTTTGCGTTCATCGCCCTTCTTGTCTGCAGCCTTCTTGTTGCAGGCCGTCATCTTCTCCTGCTGCGTCATCTTGGCCGCGGGCGCGTCCTTCCCGGACAGGCAGGCGCTCATGAACGCCTTGCGCTCGTCGCCCTTCTTGCCTTCGGCCTTGGTATTGCAGGCCTTCATCCGCTCCTGTTGCGCATTCGCGGCGGGGGCAGCAGCGGCGGGCGCCGCAGCGGCTGCCGCCGGGGCGGCGGCGGCTGGCGCCTTGGCGGCCGGCATGGCGGCGGCCGGTGCGGCAGCAGCTGCGGGCGCCTTTGTGGCGGGCGCCGTTGCGGCGGGCGCGTCGGCGGCGAACACCGGGCTTCCGGCAATGGCGAACGCGCCGACAATGGCTATGGCTAACAGTCTGTTCATGCGGGTCTCCTGAAAATGGCTGGGGGATTTCGGTTCTTTTTTGGTGCTTCGGCAGCCACGCGACCGCCGGGTAGTCCGATTCGGGTCGGCTGGGCGAGCCAGCAGGGTCGAAGGCAGTCTACGGCATCCTAAACGCGCGAAGCAACGATTTCGCCTACTGCCATGCGGCCGCTGTCTCAATTTGGCCTAATGCAATGCAACATTGGCCATGGCACAATGCCGGGTGTCCGGACGCCAAGTCCGTAAAATCATGTTTTTGCTAAGAAAACCCTGACGGAGCCGCACCGTGCCCACGTCCACCGCCCACCGCAACCGGGCTGCCGCGCTATCCCATCCGGCCGCCCGGCTGCCGATCGACGACACCCGGATCCGCGAGATCATGGAGCTTGCGCCGCCGGCGCACCTGCTGCGGGAGTTTCCGGCGTCCGAACGAGCCGCCACCACCACGTTCGAGGCCCGGCAGGCAATCCATCGCGTCCTGCATGGCGCCGACGACCGGTTGCTGGTCGTGGTCGGACCATGCTCCATCCACGACTACGACGCCGCGATCGACTATGCAACGCGGCTTGCCGCACAGAAACGCGAGCTCGCGGCCGACCTCATCGTCGTGATGCGCGTCTATTTCGAGAAGCCGCGCACGACCGTCGGCTGGAAAGGGCTCATCAACGATCCGCATCTGGATGACAGCTACCGGATCAACGAGGGGCTGCGGCTCGCCCGGCGGATTCTCGTGGAGGTCAACGAGCTCGACCTGCCTGCCGGAACCGAATACCTCGACATGATCACGCCGCAGTATTTCGCCGACATGATCGCGTGGGGCGCGATCGGCGCGCGGACGACCGAGAGCCAGGTGCACCGGGAGCTCGCTTCCGGGCTGTCGTGCCCCGTCGGCTTCAAGAACGGCACCAACGGCGACGTCAGGGTCGCGGTCGATGCGATCAAGGCCGCGTCGGCGCCGCACCATTTCCTGTCGGTCACGAAGGGCGGACACTCGGCGATCGTGCACACCGGCGGCAACGAGGACTGTCACATCATCCTGCGCGGCGGCAAGGCGCCGAATTACAGCGCCGCCGACGTCGACGCGACGTGCAAGGAGCTCGCCGGCGCCGGACTTGCCGCGAAACTGATGGTCGACTGCTCGCACGCGAACAGCCAGCGCCGGCACGAGCGGCAGCAGGAGGTCGCGCGCGACATCGCCGGGCAGATAGCCGGCGGCGACGACCGCATCATCGGCGTGATGATCGAGAGCCACATCAATCCCGGACGGCAGGACCTCGTTCCCGGCCAGTCGTTGCAATACGGAGTCTCGATCACCGACGCCTGCATCGGCTGGGACGCGACCGTCGAGATCCTGCGGGAATTGGCCGAGGCCGTGCGCGCGCGCCGGGTCAAGCACGCGGACGAGTCCTGACCGCAACGCCATGGTGCGCCTCCCGCCGTCGCGCGAGCGCGAGCCAGGAATACGGGAGGCGTCGATCCCGCTCGAAGTCGAGCTGAAGCTCGCCCTCGACGCCGCTGCGGTTCCTGCGCTGCTGCGACACCCGGCGTTGCGTCCGCTGCGGCGCGGCCGGACGCGCACCCAGCACGTGGTCAGCACCTATTTCGACTCGCCCGACTTCCGGCTCGAACGCGCGGACGTCGCGCTGCGCGTTCGCCGCATCGGCCGGCGCTGGATCCAGACGGTCAAGGGACCGCCGCAGGCCGGCGCGGGCGCTGGCCTGCACGCGCGCCCCGAGCACGAGTGGCCGTTGCGGGGTCCGAGTGTCGACCTCGCCCGACTGGCGTCCACGCCGTGGAAGAAGCTGGTCACCAAGGCGGCGAAAGACGGCGGACTCGTCTCCTGCTGCACGACCGATTTCACGCGGCGGACGATCCCGCTCCAGTTCCCGGACGGATCGATCGCCGAATTCTGCATCGACCTGGGCGAGATCCGCGCGCAGCGCGACGGTCGCACGCGACGTGAACCCGTTGCCGAAATCGAAATCGAGTTGAAGAGCGGTGACGCGGCCAACCTCTTTCGGCTGGCGCTCGCGCTGTCCGCCGACCTGCCGCTTGCCGTATTGACCGACACCAAGGCCGCGCGCGGCTATGCGCTGCGGCGCGGGTTGCCGCGCGCCGTGCCCTCGCCGGTGCGCGCCCAGGATGTGCCGCTCGCGACCGACGTGACGACCGCCGATGCGCTGGCGGCGGTCGCGCGCGGGTGCCTGCACCAGATCGCCGCCAACGCGCCGGGGCTCGTCGCCGACGACGATCCCGAATGGATTCACCAGATGCGCGTCGGAACGAGACGATTGCGCTCGTGCCTCGGGCTGCTCACCCCCTTCGCGCCAGCCGCCACGCTCGACCCGGTGGTGGCCGAGGTCAAGTGGCTCGCGGAGATTCTGGGCACGGCGCGCAACTGGGATGTGTTCGTGACGGAAACGCTGCCGCCGCTCGCCGCGTGGTTTGCCCGTGATGCGAGTGCGGCTGCGGGCCTGCGGCGGCTTCGCGCGCGCGCAGCCGCCCGTCGACGTGCCGCACGGAGCGACGCCCGTGCGGCGGTCGCCTCGCCCCGCTTCCAGCGCCTGTTGCTGGCTACGGACCTCCTGTGCACGACGTCACGGTTTGCGGTCCCGCTCCGCACACCGGGCAGCGATGGCCGCGCCGCCGAGGAAGCGCCCGCCGACGTGCCGCCACTGTCGCGGGCGGCCATGGGCAGGCCGCCATCGCAAGAATGCGTGGACCGCGAAATGCTCGCCGCCCATCTGCTGCACGCAATCGACGACGAGGAGCGGCACGCGGCAGCGGATACGCAGCACGAGCGGATGCTGACGGACGAAGGCAACGTCCGCTCGAGTTCTCGATCCACCTGTCGAAGGCCGCCCAGAAGAAGCGGCTGCGCCAGCTCGAAGGGAATGCCCGCACCAGCTGGCGCGTGACGCGCGAGGACTGGAACCGCTCGCGCCTCTACGCCGGTTCGCACGACCTGTGGGAACACACGCTGCGGGAAACGTCCACCGGCGAGGCGCCGTGGTACGTCGTCGAGGGCACCGACGAGCGTTATCGCAACCTGTCCGTCGGCAAGATCCTGCTCGACGCCATGCAGCGGACCCTCGCCGCGAAGAAGCGCCCGGCGCCGCGACACGCGCTGACGCCGACGACTCCGGCGGTCATCGACAACGTCAAGCTGATTCGCGACCTCGACCTGACGAAGAAGATCTCGCCGCAGGCGATATGAACGCGGCATCGAGCGCTTCAAGGGAAGCCGCGAAGCTGACGCGCAATGTGCGGTTCGCCGGCGACTCGCTGGTCCCGCGGACGACGCGGGCAAGGGCAGTGCGACGGCTGGGTACGGCGGCACAGGCCGCGGCAATAGGAGCCCGTGCATTGCCGCGCCCACCGACGAAGAGCGCGCGCATCCCTACCTGTGGCGCTTCTGGCGCCAGGTGCCGCCGCGGGGCGGCATCGTCATCTTCGACCGGTCGTGGTACGGCCGGGTCCTGGTCGAGCGGGTCGAGCGCCTCTGTTCGGTCACCGACTGGATGCGCGCTACGACGAGATCAACCAGTTCGAGGAGCAGCTGACCACCGCCGGCGCGGTCATCGTGAAATTCTGGCTGCAGATCAGCCCGGCCGAGCAGCTCCGCCGGTTCAGGGAGCGCGAGAAGACGGCCTTCAAGCGTTTCAAGATCACGGAAGAGGACTGGCGCAACCGCACGAAGGCGAAAGCCTACGAGGCGGCGCTGGGCGACGTCGTCGACCGCACCAGCACCGAAATCGCGCCATGGACGCTGGTGGAGGCCGAGGACAAGCGCTACGCGCGGCTCAAGGTCCTGAAGACGAAAGCCTGGCGAGCTCGAGCGGGCACTTGTGAGACCGTTCTGGGGCCGTCGTCATAGAAGAACCGTCACGATGCCCGAGCCGCCCTACCGGGGCCCGGCGTGGCTCGCGGGCGGCCACCTGCAGACCATCTGGCCGTACCTGCTGCGCCGTGCCCCCGTTGCCGTCCGCCGGGAGCGCGTGACTGCGCCCGACGGCGACTTCTGGGACTTCGACTGGGTCGAGCCGACACACCACACCGCGGACGCTCCACTGGTCGTGCTGTTCCACGGTCTCGAAGGCAGCTCGGGCTCGCATTACGCGAGGGCGCTGCTGGTAGCACTCGCCGCGCGGGGATGGCATGGCGTGGTGCCCCACTTTCGCGGTTGCAGCGGGGAACCCAACCGGATGCCGCGCGCCTATCACTCCGGCGACCACGAAGAAGCGCACGCGATGCTGGCTGCGATCCGCGCCCGTGTCGCGCCGGAGACGGTTGTCTATGCGGTCGGCGTGTCGGTCGGCGGGAGCGTGCTGCTCAATTGGCTGGGGCGCATGGGCCGCGACGCGGCCCGCGTCGTCGACCGGGCGGCCGCAGTGTCCACGCCGCTCGACCTTGCGGCCGCCGGCGTCGCGATCGGACAGGGCCTGAACCGGATCTACACGCTCAATTTCCTGAGCACGCTGAAGCCGAAGAGCCTCGCGCTGGCGCGGCGCTTTCCCGGACTGCTGGACGCAGCGAGGATCCAGCGCGTGCGCACGATGTACGACTTCGACGATGCGGTGACCGCCGTGCTGCACGGCTTCGCCGGGACGCCCGACTACTGGCTGCGCGCCTCGAGCAAGCCATGGCTCGCCGGCGTCGCGGTGCCCACGCTGGTGCTGAACGCCAGGAACGACCCGTTCGTGCCGGCGGCATCGCTGCCGGGGCCCGGCGAGGTCAGCCCCGACGTCCTGCTGGACCAGCCCGACGAGGGCGGACACGTCGGATTCCTGTCACCGCCGTTTCCCGGTCATCTCGAATGGCTGCCGCGCCGCCTGTTAGACTTCTTCGTTTACGGCCGGTAGTCCCCCGAGACCGATATTTCCCCATCCATCACCGAGCACGCAGCGATGACACTCCCACCCGAAATCTTCAAGGCCTACGACATCCGCGGCGTCGTCGGCAGGACACTCACGCCGGCGATCGTCCGCGCGGTCGGCCAGGCGCTGGGCTCGCTCGCGCTGGAGCGGGGCCGCGACACGTTCGTCGTCGGTCGCGACGGCCGCCTTTCCGGGCCGGAACTCGCCGCCGCGGTCGCGGACGGCATCCGCGCGGCGGGCGCGAACGTCGTCGATGTCGGCATGGTCGCCACGCCGATGACCTACTTCGCCGCCCACCATCTCGGCACGCAGACGAGCGTGATGGTGACGGGAAGCCACAATCCGCCCGATTACAACGGCCTCAAGATGGTGGTGGACGGCACCACGCTTTCGGGCGAGGACATCCAGAAGCTGCGCGCGCGCATCGAGGCCGGTCGATTCGCCTCCGGCGCGGGAACGTTCCGCACGACCGACATCGCGCCGGCGTATCTCGACCGCATCACCGGCCACATTCGCCTCGCGCGGCCGCTCACGATCGCGGTCGACTGCGGCAACGGCGTGGCCGGCGCCTTCGCCCCGACGCTGTTTCGGCGCCTGGGCTGCGCGGTCACCGAGATGTTCTGCGCTGTCGACGGGACGTTTCCGAACCACCACCCGGACCCGTCGAAGCCCGAGAATCTGCAGGACCTGATCGCGCTGCTCGCGCAAGGCCGGCACGATCTCGGTCTCGCCTTCGACGGCGACGGCGACCGCCTGGGCGTCGTGACGCGCGACGGCCATGTGATCTACCCGGACCGGCAGCTGATGCTGTTCGCCGCCGACGTGCTCGCGCGCGAGCCCGGCGCGACCGTGATCTACGACGTCAAGTCGACGCGCAATCTCAAGCCGTGGATCCTCAAGCACGGCGGCGTGCCGCTGCTCTGGAAGACGGGCCATTCGCTGATCAAGGGCAAGATGAAGGAGGTGGGCGCCGCGCTGGCCGGCGAGATGAGCGGCCACACGTTCTTCAAGGAGCGCTGGTACGGCTTCGACGACGGGCTGTACGCCGGAGCACGGCTGCTCGAGATTTTGTCGCGTCATGCCAACCCGTCAGCGGTCCTCGACGCGCTGCCCGACGCCGTGTCGACGCCCGAGCTCAATGTCGCCTGCGCCGAAGGCGAGCATCACGCGCTGGTGGCGAAGTTGGGCGAGACCGCGCAATTCCCGGGCGCGACGGATGTCATCCGCATCGACGGCCTGCGCGTCGAGTATCCGGACGGCTTCGGCCTCGCCCGCGGGTCGAACACCACACCCGTCGTCGTGCTGCGCTTCGAGGCGGACAACCTCGCGGCGCTCGCGCGCATCCAGGGCGAGTTCCGCCGCGTGCTCGAGGCCGCCAAGCCCGGCATCGCGCTGCCGTTCTGAGTGCGCCGGCACCTCCGCGCGTGGTCACGCTCGCCGACATCGAAGCCGCACGGGATCGCATTGCCGGCGGCGTCTACTATTCGCCCTGCGTCGAATCGATCACGCTGTCGCAGCTCACCGGCGCGCACATCTGGTGCAAGCTCGACTACCTGCAGCGCACCGGGAGCTTCAAGGAGCGCGGCGCGCGCAACGCGCTGCTGCAACTGTCGCCCGAGCAGCGCCGGCGCGGCGTGATCGCCGCATCGGCCGGCAACCACGCGCAGGGAATCGCCTACCACGCGAAGCTGCTCGGCATACCCACGACTGTCGTGATGCCCGTATTCGCCGCGCTGATCAAGGTCACCAACTGCCGCCAGTTCGGCGCCAACGTCGTCCTGCACGGCGCCGACCTGACCGAGGCGCGCGTCCACGCGGGCGAAATTGCCGCGCGCGACGGGCTCACGTTCATCCACCCGTTCGACAACGTCGACGTGATCGCCGGCCAGGGCACGATGGGACTCGAGATCCTCGAGCAGACGCCCGGCGTCGAAGCCATCGTCATTCCGGTCGGTGGCGGCGGCCTCATTGCCGGGATCGGCACGGCGGTCAAGGCGAAGCGGCCGGAGGTCCAGATCGTCGGCGTCGAGCCGGAACGCGCCGCGTGCCTGACCGCGGCGCTGGCGCAGGACACGCCGACGACGATCGAGCTCTCGCATACGCTGGCTGACGGTCTTGCCGTCGGCAAGCTCGGCGACGCGCCGTTCGGAATCGTCAAGCGCGTCGTCGACCGGGTCGTGACCGTGGACGAAGCATCGATCGCGCTCGCGATCCTGCGCCTGATCGAACTCGAGAAGAGTGTCGTCGAAGGCGCCGGCGCGGCGCCGCTCGCGGCCTTCCTCGCGGGCCGTCTCGACGCGCTCAAGGGCAGGAAGGTGGTGCTGGCGCTCTGCGGCGGCAACATCGATACGTCCGCACTGGGACGCATCATCGAGGTCGGCCTCGTCGCCGACGGGCGCCTTTGCCGATTCACCGTGACGATCAGCGACCGGCCCGGCGGGCTCGCCCGGCTCGCCGAAGTCATCGCGTCGACCGGCGCCTCGATCAAGGAGATCGTCCACGACCGCGCGTTCTCGGGACCCGATCTCTCCGCGGTGCGCGTCATCTGCGTCGCCGAGACGACGGGCCACGCGCACGTCGAGCGGCTGCACGCGGCGCTGGAGGCCGCGGACTGCCGATCGCGGGTTGACGCATGGCCCGTCCGCACGGACTGGTGCATTGATTGACGGCGTCGCGATCCATCTGTACACTTAATCTGTACAGGCGGAGAACCCGATGAAAGAAGTCAATGTCACCGAGCTCAGGCAGAACCTTCCGGGCTATCTCGCCAAGGTGCAGCGTGGCGAACGCATCAACGTCACGTCGCGTGGAAAGATCGTCGCAGAGCTTGCGCCTCCGGCTTCGTCGCCAGACATCGTTGCGGCGGCGAGGGCGCGCCTGCGCGGCAGCGTGCTGCGCTTTGAGCGTCCGCTCGAACCGGTGATCGACGCGCGCGATTGGGACATGAACCGGTGATCGTTCTCGACACGCACGTGCTTGTCTGGTGGGTGTCCGGGTCCGGCCGTCTCTCCGTCCGCGCGAAGCGCGCGATCAATCAGAGTTTGCGGCGAACTCCGGCGATCGTCTCCACGATTTCGGTGCTGGAAATCGCAACGGCTGTCCGCCGCGGCCGCCTGGAGTTCGGGTCGCCGCTCGACCAATGGCTGGCCGATCTGCGTACGCTACCCGAGTTGCAATTCCAGCCGGTAAGCGTCGAGATCGCCGCGCTTGCAGGGAGTTTCGACGAGGCGACGCCCGGCGATCCTGCCGATCGCATCATCGTTGCAACCGCCCTGACGCTCCGGGCGAAGCTTGTCACCGCGGACGAGCGCCTGCGCGCGTCGCCGCGCGTGTCGACGGTTAGGTAGCGGCCTCGGGGCGCTCGCCGCCGGAACAAGGCCGGGGACGCATGGAATCCCGTGGCCCGCTACGGGGCCGGCTCGGCCATGCGGTCTAGTAAGCGATCCCGACGCGGCGGTAGATGAAGTGCAGCAGCCACGCCGGGCCGACCAGCAGGAACTTCACGTCCTCGAAGAACGACGGCTTCTTCCCTTCGATCGCGTGGCCGATGAACTGGCCGATCCACGCGAGGACGAACACGGCAGCTGCCACCGCCAGCACGTTCGATCCGAGCAGCGTCAGCGGGAAGACCATCAGCGCGAACAGCGCGAGCATTCCGACCGCGATCTGCACGGACAGCCACGCATAGAATGCGGTCGCCAGGGCAATGCCGACGTAGGCGACGGCCGGCGACACCGACCACAGCGCCGCCAGCACGCTCCAGGTGATCAGCGGCACGCAGACCCAGTGGATCGCTTCGTTCGTCGGGTTCCGGTGCGACTCGCCGTACCGCTCGAACAATTCATCGACCTTGCGCACGAGCCGCCTCAGACCTTGACGCCCGTGATGTTCAGCACCGGCACCGGCTGCGCGATGCCCTTCAGCACGAGGTCGCCCAGCGGCTCGGCCTGCACCACATCCTCGATCCGGCTGTAGGACTTCCGATTGATCAGGATCTGGCCGCCCTTGGCCTCGTTGCAGAGGCGCGAGGCCAGGTTGGCGACGCTGCCGATGCAGGCATATTCCCAGCGCCCCTCGAAGCCGACCGCGCCGAGTGTCGCATAGCCCTGCGTGATGCCAATGCCAAGGTCGAGATCGAAGCCGCGCTTCTTCCACGCTGCGCGCAGCGGCGCGAACTGCCGCTGCATCGCGAGTGCCATGCTGATCGCATTCTCGGCCGGCTTCTCGAGCGGGATCGGGTCGTTGAAGAAGATCATGATGCCGTCGCCGGCAAAGTGCTCGAGCGTGCCGTCGTGGGCCATGATCAGCTGCCCCATCATGCGGTGATATTCGTCGAGCACTCCCATGACCTCTTCGGGCTCGCAGCTGTCGGTGAAGGCGGTGAAGCCGCGCAGGTCGAGGAAGACGACCACGACTTCGCGGCGGTGCGTCTTCAGGAGGTCCTCGCCGCCGCCGCTGATGATCGACTCGGCGAGCTGCGGGGAAAAAAAGCCCTTCAGCCGACCCAGCCGATCGAGCTGCGCTAACTGCTCCTGCACGCGCTCCTCGAGTTTACTGTTCCACTCGCGCACTTCGTCGCGCAGCGCTTTCTTCTCGAGGCACGCGCCCACCCGGGCGCGCAGCAGTGTCGCGTTGAAGGGCTTGGGCAGGTAATCCTCGGCGCCGAGCTCGATGCAGCGCACCACGCTCTCGACCTCTCCCACCGCCGAAATCATGATCACCGGCAGATGCCGCAGCTCGGTGATCGGCCTTCAGGTGCTCGAGCACCTCGTATCCGTTCATCTCCGGCATCATGATGTCGAGCAGCATCGAGGTCGAATGTTCTGCGACCGCAGCAGTTCCAGCGCCTGCCGGCCGTCGTTGGCTGTCGTCAGGTTCGCATAGCCCTCGCGCTTCAAGCCGGCGCGTCAACGTGTAGCGATTGTCCTCGTTGTCGTCGACCACGAGCAACGCAGCTTCGCAGTCGGGCTCACGCTGTTTGCCCTCCCGACGCCGCGGGCGCCAGCGCCTGGATCTTGCCGAGCAAGCGCGGCAGCTCCACCGGCTTGGTATCGAAGTCGTCGCAACCGGCGGCCAGCGCCTTCTCCCTGTCGCCGGTCATCGCGTTGGCGGTGAGCGCGATCACCGGGATGTGCTTCGTTTCCGGCGTCGGCCTTGATCCGGCGCGTCGCCTCCGCAACCGTCGAGCACCGGGCAGGCTCATGTCCATCAGGATCAGCGTCAGGCAATTCGGCTGCCGCCATCGCCACGCCCTGCGCGCCGTCGCGTGGCGATCAGCACTGTCGAATCCCGCGCGCTTCAACCTCCGCTCCAGCATGTAGATGTTGTCTTCGTTGTCCTCGACGTACAGGATCCTCATGCCTCCCCCTCCATGACCTTCTTGCCCCGGCCGCGCTCGATGGAACCGGGCAACAAGCGGCTGATCTCCTGCAGCATCTCGTCCAGCTCGGAGCTGCTCTTCTGCAGCACCCGCTCGACGTCGCCGTTGCAAGCGGCTGCGCTCCTCGTGCCGTCAGGTCCTTGGCGGTCACCACCACGCACCGGAATGTCCCGCCACTCGGCGCGGCCGCGCATCTCGACCAGGAACTCGAAGCCGTCCATCTCCGGCATCATCAGATCGAGCATGATGATGTCGGGACGCGCCTCAGCCAACCGCGCCAGCGCTACGCCGACCGTTCTCGGCCTCGTCGACCTCCCAGCCGTCCTTTTCCAGCGCCAGCCGCATGCCGCGCCGCATCATGTCGTCGTCGTCGACCAGCAGCACCTGGCGGCCGCAGTCGCTCCACAGATGTTGCGCAGCATCACCGGACGAGCCGCGCGCGATCGACCGGCTTGACCAGGTAGTCGGTGGCGCCCAGCGCGTAGCCGCGCTTCTTCTCGTCGACGATGGACAGCAGGATGACGGGAATGTCCGCGAGCTCCGGATCGCCCTTGATCGCGGCGAGCACCGTCCAGCCGTCCAGGTCCGCCATCATCACATCGAGCGTGATCGCGGCGGGGTGCAGCTCGCGCGCGAGACGCAGTCCTTCCTGGCCGCCGCTCGCCGTCACCACCGCAAAGCCCTCACGCGTGAGATGCCGCTCGACAAGCTCGCGCACCGTCGGATCGTCGTCCACCACGAGGACCGTCGGGGCCCCGGAGGCCGCCGCACCGGACCGGGCGGTCGCGACCTCACTGAGCGCGGCGGCGGGCTGCACGGCCCCGACTTCGGCTGGTAGCCGGATGGTGAAGGTCGAGCCCATGCCGGGCTCGCTCGCCACCGTGATGTCACCGCCCATCATCTGGCAGAAGCGCCGGCTGATCGCGAGGCCAAGCCCCGTGCCACCGTACTTGCGGGTGGTCGAGGCATCGGCTTGAACGAAGTCCTGGAAGAGCTTGCCCATCTGCTCGGAAGTCAGACCGATCCCGGTATCGCGTCACCGCCATCGTCACCCACCCGCGGCCCGCCTCCATGCCGCGCCGTGCGCCGATGGTGACTGTGCCCTTCTCGGTGAACTTGTTGGCGTTGCTCGCGAGATTGAGCAGCGCCTGCCGGATGCGCGTCTGGTCGGCGCGCATCGTGCCGAGGTCCGGCGCGCAATCGACCACCACTTTGTTGCCATTCTTCGGCGGCCATCGTGCGCGATCGTCTGCACCACGTCCTCGATCAGCGGCGCGATCGCGAAGGACTCGACGTGGATGTCCATCTTGCCGGCCTCGATCTTCGACAGGTCGAGAATGTCATTGATCAGCGCGAGCAGGTGCTTGGCGGCGCGCAGCACGCGCTCGAGCGGCTCGAGCTGGTCGTCCAGCTTCAGGTCGACCGCGTCCTCGTGCAGCATCTCGGTCACGCCGATGATCGCGTTGAAAGGCGTGCGCAGCTCGTGGCGACATATTGGCGAGAAACTGCGACTTCAGCTGGCTGGCCGCTTCCAGTTGCTTGCCCTTTTCCGCAATCTCGCGGAAGTGCCGTGCATTCTGGATCGCCAGCAACGACTGCCCGGCAACGCCTGCAGCAACGTGACCACCGATGGCGAGAACTCTCCCGCGGCTCTGCGCCGGATCACCAGCTCGCCGATCACCTGCTCTTCGCGCAACAGCGGCACGGCCAGTACCGCGCGCACGTCTTCGCGGAGCAGCAGATCGCGCACCGGGCCTTCGCGCATCAGTTCGATGTCGGGCATCTGGAACGGAGCCCGTTGCTCGGCACATTCGCCCAATGACGTTTCCCCGATCCGGATCCGCGATTCGCGCAGGCCCGCGACCATCGCGTCGCTCATGCCATGACTTGCCCGCGGTATGAACACACCCTCGACTTCGTCGAACTCATAGATCGTGCCGCCCGCGTCGGCCTGCGACAGCTCGACGGCGTGGGTGATGATGCTCATCAGCACGGTGTCGAGGTCGAGCGTCGAGCTGACCGCCTGGCCGACCTCGCTCAACGCGCGCATTTCCTCGACCGAACGCGTGAGCGCCTCGGTGCGCGCATTGATTTCCTTTAACAGCCGCACATTCTCGATCGCGACCGCCGCCTGGTCGGCGAAGGACCCGAGCAACGCAATCCTGGCGTCGGAGAACGGTCCGGGTCGGGAGCTCGAGACCGCGAGGCCACCGACAGGGACGCCTTCCCGCAAGATCGGCACCGCGACGATGGCCCGGAACGTGACCGCGTGGGCAATGGTCTGCTGTTTGTAGTGGGCGTCCGCTTCGACATCCGGGATGTGGGCGATTTCCCCGGTTTGAATGGCACGGCCGATGGCGCTGCCTGACCTGCGCGCAGCGGAAAGCCGCGCCGGTACGCGAGCTCGCCTCGGCGGACATCCCGTGCAGCGCCCGGACGTGGATCAATTCGCCGTCGAAGTGAAACACCGCGCAGAACTGGCCGTCGCACAGCCGGACGGCGTGCTCCGCGATCACGTCGAACACCCGCTGGATGTCTTCGGGCGAGGTGCTGATGATCTTGAGAATATCTGCGGTCGCGGCCTGCTGCTGCCGCGCGTCCGCCAGTTCTTCGAGAGCGCGGCGCAATTCCTCTGCGCTGCCGGTTTCCAGTTTGTCCCCGGCAACGCCCCGCGCTTGCGGGTGCCCGGTGGCGGTGGTCGTGCTGGCCAGTCGCTTGGATCCACGTTTCCCCCTGTACCCCGCGGCAAAAAATGCGCACCCGGTGCCACCGACCCAATCGTCAGTACCTGGATTTCATGAATTCGATTCCCGGCTGCAGCATGCGGCGCCAGGCCGTCCCGGTCTCCGTGTCGAACAGCGGGTCGCATTCACTGACCGTCTGCACCAGCTTGTCGAGCCACAGATCATAAAGCTCGGGCTTGATGTCCAGCCCGGCCCGGCTGTGGAGCTGCGCGAGCCGCTCCAGATGCACCGCTCGTTCCGATGGGCCGCTCGACAGCATCATTATGTAAAGCGATGTCCTGAGCATCCTAGCTTGTTTGCGCAAGTCCGTGTGTTCGAATTTCTTCGCCACCGCATCGGAAGACGCGAGGAAGAGGGCATAAAACCGGCGCAGGAACTCGGGACTGCGGGAACAGCGTTCGATGCTGTCATTGAACAGCTCGACGTCTCTCTCCTGCATTTGGCCCCTCCGATCCCGTTGCGGTCTTACATCGCGAGCAGGTTGGCGCAGCTGCAACCTGAGTGGGCGCAGGGCGTACGAACCGTGGGAAATAGGATACGATCGCAATGCCGTAAGCCGGGGCGCGATGGCTGGAAGGCCGCCGGTCAGGCAACGGCGCGGCGCCGCCCGAACCATTGCCGCGCCAGGATCGTGCCGACACCGGCCAGGCCGATGATGTCAGCCGCCGGCGCCGGGTAGACGAGCAGCAAGCCCGCACGCGACGAGCGCCCAGCGCTCGACCTGCCCGCACGCGCGCAGCAGCCACTTCTGCGCGCCGGCCGCGAGCGCGCCGATCCCGATGCACGCCGTCAAGGCGATCCAGGCGACGTGCAGCCACGAGCCGTCCTTCGGCAGCTTCAGCAGCAGCCCGACGCCATCGGGATCGAGGACGAACACGAACGGCACGACGAATGCGGGGAGCGTGTACTTCCACGCCTGCAGCGTCGTCCGGTAGGGATCGCCGCCGGTGATCGCCGCGGCCGCGAACGGCGACAATGCGGTCGGCGGCGACACCTCGGAGAGCACCGCGTAATAGAAGATGAACATGTGCGCCGCGAAGTCGGGCACGCCGAGCTTGGTGAGCGCCGGCGCGGCGATCACCGCGCAGATGATGTAGCTCGCGGTCACCGGCACCGCGAGACCGATGACCCACACGATCAGTGCGGTGTACATCGCGGTCAGGAACAGGCTGCCGCCGGCATAGGCGATGACGATCGCGCTGAACTTGAGGCCGAGGCCGGTCTTGACCACGACGCCGACGATGATCCCGGCCGCGGCGCAGGTCGCGGCGACGTTCAGCATCTGCCCCGAACCGTCGCGCAGCGCGGCGACGACCTTGCGCCACCCCATCGCGGTGTCGCGGCGCAGGAACGACACCGCGAACGTGACGACGGTCGCCCAGAAGACCGCGAGCATCGGCGAGAAGCCCCAGACCATGAACGCGACGATCGCGACCAGCGACACGAAGTGATACCAGTAGCGCTTCGTCAGGACGGCGAGTTGCCCCTCGACTGCCATGGCCACGTCCGGCAGGCCGAACCTGCGGGTGTCGAGCTCGACCATCAGGAACAGCGACAGGTAATAGAGCAGCGTGGGCACGATCGCCATCAGCAGCACGTCGAGGTAGCTGATCTTCAGGAACTCCGCAATGAGGAAGGCGGCGGCTCCCAGCACGGGCGGTGAGATGATCGCCCCCAGCCCCCCCGCCGCCAGCAGGCCGCCGGCTGCTTCCGCGCCGTACCCCGCGCGCTTCAGCATCGGATAGGCGACCGCGCCGATCGTCACCGTCGTCGCCACGCCGGAACCGGAGGGGCCGCCCAGCAGGAACGACGCCAGCACGACCGTGCGTCCGGCGCCGCTGTGCCGGCTGCCCATCGCCGCGAAGCTCCAGTCGAGATAGAACTTGCCGGCGCCCGAGTGCTGCAGAAAGGCACCGTAGATCGTGAACAGGATGATGAGCGACGACGACACGTCGACCGCCGTGCCGAAAATGCCTTCGAGCGTCTGGTACATGAACCCCGAGAGGCTGGAGACGTCGTAGCCGCGGTGCGCCCACTGTCCGGGCAGCCACGGGCCGCAGAAGCCGTACGCGAGAAAGAGCCCGATCACGAACAGCATGATCCAGCCCGATGTGCGCCGCACCGCCTCCAGCACGAGCAGCACGAAGGTCACGCCGAAGAACATGTCCGCATTGCTCGGCAACGTATTCCGGTCCCAGATGTCGTCGCCGCCCGCCAGCAGGTAGACAATCGTCGCGACGCCGAGCACGGCGCAGACGACGTCCCACCACATCAGGCGGTTGCGGTAACGGGCGGCGATCGGGAACAACAGGAAGACGAGCAGCAGCGTCCACCCGACGTGGACGGGGCGCAGCACCTGCGCGGGGACGATCTCGATCGCCGCGTAGAGGTGGAACAGCGACATGCCGACGAGCAGCACGGTCGCGAGGTGCGCGAGGGCGCCGCGGTAACGGTTGGTGGCGCCCTCCTCCTCCTCGATGTACGTCGCCGCCCGCTGCAGACGTTCCTCGGCGACGGCTTCGGTCGCTTCGACGCGCGCTGCCTGCCCAGCGGGGTCCGCCATCGTGCGCTCCGGTGAACGTGACGCGCGCTACGGTCGCACGCCGGGTCAGCGCCCGCCCGGCCGCCCGAAGGGCGCTGTGCACCCCCGCGGGGGGCAGCGAACGCAGTGAGCGTGGGGGTCCAAAAGCTGCCCGCCCGGCCGCCCGAAGGGCGCTGCGCGCCCCCCCGTGGGGCAGCGAACGTGGCGAGCGTGGGGGCTCATCAGTTCACTTTGATGCCCTGCTCGTCGAGGTACTTCTTCGCGCCCGGATGAAAGGGAATCGGCGAGCCCAGTGGCTGGCTCTTGAGCTCGATGTTCTTCGCCTCTCCGTGCACGGCGACGAGCTCGGCCTTCTTCTCGAACAGCGTCTTGACGATGTTGTAGGCCATCGGGTCGCTCATCTTGTCGCTCGCGACGAGGATGTTCCAGACGTCGACCTCTGCATTGGCCTTGTCCTGCCCGGGGTAGGTGCCGGCCGGGATGACGCTCTTCACGTACAGCGGCCCGTACTTCTTGTTCATCGCGTCGACCGCTTCGTCGTGGTCGATCAACCTGATCTTGATGCCGGGCGTGGCGCCGAGATCGGTGACCGCCGCCGTGGGCAATCCTCCGACCCAGAAGAAGGCGTCGATCTTCCGGTCCTTGATCGCATTGACCGACTCGGCGACGCCGAGCCGCTCCTGCTTGATGTCCTTCTTGCCGTCGATGCCGACGGCCTCGAGCACGCGAAACGCCATGATCTCGGTGCCGCTGCCGGCCGAGCCCGTCGACACGCGCTTGCCCTTGAGGTCGGACAGCTTGGAGATGCCGGTGCCGTCGATGGTGACCACGTGCATCTTGTTGGGGTAGAGCACCATCAGCGTCCGGACGCTGACCTTGCCGTCCTTGAACTTGTCGAGGCCTTCGTACGCCTCCCATCCGGCGTCGGCCATCGAGAAGCCGACCTCGGACTTGCCGGCGTTGATGAGCTTGAGGTTGTCGACGGAGCCACCGGTGACTTCCGCGGTCGCCTGCAGGCCCGGGACGTACTTCGACAGGATGTTGGCCATGCCGCCACCCATCGGGTAATAGACGCCCCCGGTGCCGCCGGTGGTGATCGAGATCCGATTCTGCTGCTGCGCGAGCGAGGGCAGCGACATTCCGAGCGCGACCGCGGCCACCGCGACGGCGGCGAGTCGTGCCAAGGGCTTGTGCAACGTTTGCATAGTGTCCTCCAGTTGAGTTTCCCGGTCCTGCGTCTTTGGCGCCAGTTCCTGCCCATATTACTCGAAAGCTGCCGCAGTGAAGATGGTGCAGCCGCGACTTTCCGCAATGTGTCCCGCCGTATCCGGTGTCGTGCGCCGAAAAGCGGCGCCGACCCAGCCCTTCACGCCGCGCCGGACAGGTCCGGCCGCGGCGCCTTGCGCTCCAGCACGCTGACACGCGTCGGGAATGTTCCCAGCTTGCGATCGAGAAAATAGATGCGCAGCGTGCGCCCGATCGTGCGAAAGGCCATCTCCTCCCAGGGAATCTCGTCTTCGCGGAAGAGGCGCACTTCGAGGCTCTCCGGCCCGGGCCCGAAATCCAGATCGACGAGCCGCGCGCGGAACATCATGTAGATCTGGCTGATCTGGGGCAGGCTGATCATCGTGTAGAGCCCGCCCACCTCGACCCGCGCGCTCGCTTCCTCCAGCGTCTCGCGCACCGCGCCCGCCGCGACGGTCTCGCCGTTCTCGAGGAAGCCCGCAGGCAGCGTCCACAGCCCGTGTCGCGGCTCGATCGCCCGCCGGCACAGCAGCACCTGGTCCTCCCATTCCGGCAGGCAGCCGACGACGACCTTCGGGTTCTGGTAATGGATCGCTCCGCACGCGCCGCAGACGTGCCGCGGCAGGTTGTCGCCGTCGGGAACGCGCAGGTCGATGCGGCCGGAGCCGCAGGCGCTGCAGAACTTGATGGCCATCGGAGCGGGACTTGCCATGGTCACCATTGTCGCAGATCGGAGTGCCGCCCTTCGCGACCCGTCAGCCGGAGGCGCGGAGTGCCGCGAACGCCTCGTCGACAATCCCGAGCGTGCGGTCGACATCGGCGTCCGTGTGCGCGATCGAGATGTAGAACTTCTCGTTCGGGTTGACGACGAGGCCGCGCTTCAGGAGCTCCAGCGCCCAACGGTAGCCCAGGTCCTTGTCGGCCGTCGTGAGATCCATCCACGTGCGCAGCGGTCGCCGGTCGGTGAAACGCACGCCGAACACGGCATCCTCGCCCGGCGCCTGCACCGCGAAACCGTGCCGCGTGCCCGCCTCGACCAGGCCCTGACGCAACCGCGCGCCGATGCGCGACAGGCGATCGTAGACACCGGGTTGCGCCAGCACTTCGAGCGCCGCGCATCCGGCCGCTGCGCAAACCGGATTGCCGTTCAGCGTGTTGGTCGCCCAGACCACGCTGGCGCGGGGACGCGACCGCGCGTCGAGCACCGACATCACGTCGCCGCTGCCGGCGATGGCCGCCATCGGAAATCCGCCGCTCACCGCCTTGCCGTAGCACGCGAGGTCGGGCACGACGCCGTAGCGCTCCTGGGCGCCGCCCCACGCGATGCGGAAGCCGGTGACGATCTCGTCGAAGACGAGGACGATGCCGTGGCGGCGCGTCACCTCGCGCACGGCCTCGAGGAAGCCGGGCTCGGGCAGAAGCACCCGCTGCAGCGGCTCGACGATCACCGCGGCCAGCTCGTGCGCATGGCGCTCGATCATCGCGACGGCTTGTGCGGTTTCGTTGAACGGCGCGACCAGCACCGTTTCGCCGGCCTGCGGCGGCACCCCGACCGAATCCGGCTTCGCATGCGGATAATCGGACGCAACGGTAGGGACCGTGCCCCACAGCCCGTAGTCGTGCATGCCGTGCCACGCGCCTTCGAATTTCAGGATCTTGTTGCGGCCCGTGTACGCGCGCGCGATGCGCAGCGCGTAGAACGTGGCCTCGGTGCCCGAGCCCGTGTAATGGACGACGTCCGCGCAGGGGATCGCCTCGACCAGCCGCTGCGCCAGCACGATTTCCGGCTCGTTGAGGAAGTAATAGGTGGTGCCCTTCGGCAGCTGCGCCGCGACCGCCGCGGTGATCGCGGGATGCGCGTGGCCGAGGAGCGCCGGACCGGAGCTCAGGTGGTAGTCGAGGTACTCGCGTCCGGCGACATCCCAGACGCGACTGCCTTCGCCGCGCGCAATGACGAGATTCAACTCCGGCGGAATGACGAACAGGCCGAGCCCGCCACCGGCGAGGTAGCGGCCGGCGGAGGCGAGCAGTGCGGATTGGCGTGCGGAGGGATTCATGGCGGCACTCACGGTCGCGTTGGAGGGAAGGCGCCGCGGTCCTGTACACTTGCGGCGGCCTCCATTCTGCCCCGTTATCGGGGTCCGTGAGCATTCCGGGCAGCGTGATCGCCCGCCTCCGGGCGATCACGGCGACAGGCCCTGCTCGATCCGCCGCCGATGACCGGAAAGGCACGACCCATGGCGCACCGTTCGCTGCTGCCCCAAGCCGTCGACGATTACCTGCGGACGGTCGTCGCGCGCGAATCGCCGCTCCAGCAGCGGCTGCGCGCGGAGACCGCGCGCCTGCCCATGGGCGGAATGCAGATCGGCGCGGACCAGGGCGTGCTGCTCGCGTTCCTGGTTCGGCTCATCGGCGCGCAGAACGCGATCGAGGTCGGGACGTTCACCGGCTACAGTGCGCTGGCCGTCGCGAGCGCCCTTCCGGCCGGCGGTCGCCTCGTCTGCTGCGACGTCAGCGACGAGTGGACCGCGATCGCGCGCCGCTACTGGGCGGAGGCCGGCGTCGCCGACCGGATCGAGCTGCATCTGCGCCCGGCGCAGGAGACGCTCGCGGAATTGCTGCAGAGGAACGGCGCCGGCGCGTTCGATTTCGCGTTCATCGATGCCGACAAGACCGCCTACGACGGATATTACGAGGCCTGCCTCGCGCTGCTGCGGCCGGGCGGGCTGATCGCCATCGACAACGTGCTGTGGAGCGGCACGGTGGCCGATCCGGCGGACCAGCGGCCCGACACCGTGGCGTTGCGGGCCATCACGGCCAAGGTCCGCGACGATTCCCGCGTCGAGGCCTGCCTGCTCAGCATCGGCGACGGCGTGCTGCTCGCGCGCAAGCTGTAGCCGCCTCCTATGCGCGAATGAATTCCTGGCGGTAGTACTTGAGCTCGGCGATCGACTCGTAGACGTCCGCCAGCGCCTCGTGCTTGCCTTCCTTCGGCACGCCTTTCATCAGGTCGGGCTTCCAGCGGCGCGCAAGCTCCTTCAGCGTCGATACGTCCAGGTTGCGATAATGGAAATAGTCCTCGAACGCCGGCATCCAGCGCGCGAGAAAACGGCGGTCCTGGCAGATCGAGTTGCCGCACATCGGCGACGCCTTGGCCGGAACGTGCTCGCGCAGGAACGCGAGCGCCGCATTCTCCACGGCGGCCTCGTCCTGCAGCGCCGCTTTCACCTTGGCGATGAGACCCGAGCGTCCGTGCGTCCCCTGGTTCCACGCATCCATGCCGGCAAGGACGGCGTCGCTCTGACGCACGACCCAGACCGGGGCCTCGGCGACCGTGTTGAGATCGCCGTCGGTCACGACCAGCGCGACCTCGATGATGCGATCGCTGTCGGGCTTGAGACCGGTCATTTCCATGTCGATCCAGATGAGGCGGCTGGCGTCTTGAGGCATTGCGAATTCGCGTAAAATGGGACATGCATTCTCGCACACTCCGGAAGGCGCCGGCGTTGCCGGCTGATCGTGACCGCTAGCGCCTTTGCCGCCCTGTTCGTCGGTGCGCTGGCCGTCTCGCTCGCGCTGCGCGTGTGGCTCGCCTATCGTCACATGGGACATGTCGCGGCGCGCCGCGATGCGGTGCCGGCCGCCTTCGCCGAGCGCATCGGGTTGCCGGCGCACCGGAAGGCCGCCGACTACACGGTCGCGCGCACGCGACTCTCCGTTGCCGAAACGCTCGCGGAAACGCTGGTGCTGGTCGCACTGACGCTCGGCGGCGGCCTCGCGGCGCTGGTCGCCTGGACCGATGTCCTGCCGTTCGGCGGGATCGGACGCGACCTCATCCTGATCGTCGCGGTCGCGGTGATCTCGGGCATCGTCGGCCTGCCGTTCTCGTACGTGCAGACGTTCGGCATCGAAGTCCGGTTCGGCTTCAACCGGACCACGCGCGCGCTCTGGGTGGCCGATCTCGTGAAGGGCATCCTGATCGGCGCAGCGCTGGGCCTGCCGCTCGCCGCGCTGGTGCTGTGGCTGATGCGCGCGGCCGGGCCGCTGTGGTGGGTCTGGGCGTGGGCGGCGTGGATCGCCTTCCAGTTCCTGCTGCTGGCGCTCTACCCCACCGTGATCGCGCCGCTGTTCAACAAGTTCTCGCCGCTGCCGGCGGGCGCCGCGCGGGACACGATCGAGGCGCTGCTCGCGCGCTGCGGCTTCGCCAACCGCGGACTCTACGTCATGGACGGATCGCGTCGCTCGAGCCATGGCAACGCCTTCTTCACGGGCTTCGGGCGGGCGAAGCGCATCGTGTTCTTCGACACGCTGCTCGAGCGCCTGACGCCGGACGAGGTCGAGGCCGTGCTCGCGCACGAGCTCGGCCACTTCAAGCTGAAGCACGTGCTGAAGCGGATGCTCTGGATGGCGGCCTTCTCGCTCGCCTTCCTGGCGCTGCTCGCCTGGCTCGCCGCATCGCCGTGGTTCTACGAAGGGCTCGGCGTGCCGCCGGCGCCCGACCGCCCCGGCGTCGCGCTGCTGCTGTTCTTCCTCGCGCTGCCGGTGTTCACGTTCTTCCTGGCGCCGCTCTCGTCGCTGTACTCGCGCCGGCACGAGTTCGAGGCCGATCTTTTCGCGGCGAAGAATGCGTCGGCGCGATCGCTCGTCCGCGCGCTCGTGAAGCTGTACCAGGACAATGCCGCGACGCTCACGCCGGATCCGCTGTATTCGGCGTTTCACGACTCGCATCCCCCCGCCGCCGTGCGCATCGCGCGGCTCGAGGCCGCTTGACCCCCGGCACATGATGAGAAGGCCCGGAATGCCACGCATGATCCCCATCCTCGCAGCTCTGACGCTCGCCGCCCTGTTCGTCCCTGCGGCGGCACAAACGCAGCCGGCGCCCTTCCGCGCCGGGGACACCAAGGCAGGCAAGGCGATGGTCGACCGGGACTGCGTTTCGTGTCACGCGCAGCGCTTTGCCGGCGATCCCGACCAGATGTACCGGCGCACGGACCGGAAGGTCAAGACGTCTGCGCAACTGCTGGCCCAGGTGCAGGGGTGCAACGCGAACCTCGGCAAGGGCTACTTCCCCGAGGAGGAGGAACACATCGCCGCCTATCTCAACCTCGAGTTCTACAAGTTCAAGCCGTGACCGACGCCCCCGCCGGCAGCCCGCATGACGAGAGGCGCGCGCTCGCCGCGCTGCAATGCCGCCGCGGTGCGCCGCAGCTCGCCGCCGATCCATTGCGCGACCGGCTCGCGCGCCTGCCCGGATGGACGCACGCCGGAAAACCGGATCGAGAAGACCTTTCACTTCGCCGACTATCACCGGACGATGGCGTTCGTCAATGCGGTCGCCACCGTCGCCCATGCCGAGGACCATCATCCCGACCTGGCCGTGCACTACGATCGCTGCACCGTCGCGTGGTCGACGCACAGCGCGCACGGCGTGACCCTGAACGACTGCATCTGCGCCGCCAAGGTGGAGGCATTGGCGGCGTGATGCGCGGCGCGCCGCCGGAGGCAGTCGGCATGCCCGAGCTGGAAGGTGGCCTCGTCACCGCCAGCCGCCGCCGGCACTATGCCGTGCTCCTGGACAGCGGGGCATCGCTCGAATGCCTGCTGAAGGGCCGCAGCACCACGCTCGCCTGCGGCGATCGCGTGCGCGTCGCGCGCGTGGCGGGCGGCGGGTCGATCGAAGCCGTCCTGCCCCGCGCCACGCTCTTCTATCGTTCCGACACGTTCAAGGAGAAGCTGATCGCCGCCAACGTGACGCAGGTCGTCGGCGTCGTCGCGCCGGACTTGGGCGTCGACGAGGAACTGGTCAACCGCTGGATCATCGGCGCCGAAGCCCAGGGCTGCCGCTTCGTGCTGGCCGCGAACAAGTCGGACATGCCCGACTTCGCGGCGCTCCTCGCGCGCATGAAGCCCTTCGCCGCTCTGGGCTATGCGGTCGTGCCGATGTCGGCGAAGCGGGACATCGCGCCGCTCGTCCCCCATCTCCATGCGCAGCGCACCGTCCTCATCGGCCAGTCGGGGATGGGCAAGTCGACGATCCTCAACGCCATCGCGCCGCACGCGCAGGCCAAGACGGCGGAGGTCTCGGAAGCGCTCGCCACCGGCCGCCACACGACGTCGCAGTCGACGCTCTATCCGCTGCCGGAAAGCCAGGGAGGCGGCTGGGTCGTCGATTCGCCGGGGCTCAAGGTGTTCGGCCTCGGCCACGTCGCGCCGGAGACGATTGCGGACGCGTTCGTCGAGATCCGGCCGCTGCTGGGGCGCTGCCGGTTTCGCGATTGCCGGCATGATCGCGAGCCCGGTTGCGCGGTGTGGCAGGCAGTCGAGGCGGGCAAGGTGGCGCCCTATCGCGTCGCGCTGCTCCAGCGGCTCGTCAGCGAAAGCCAGGCCGTGCGGGCGCCGGGGCGGTAGCGAACGCTGCTTACGGCGCCCAGTTCGCGAGCGTGAGCAGCAGGATCAGCAGCAGCCAGAGCACCAGCGCGCGCCAGACGAGCCCCACCGCGCTCGGCAGGAGGTCCGCGTCGGGCTCATCGCCCAGCCCGAGCTCCGGCCGGAATTCGGGCTCTCCAGTAACGACCGGCAACGGGCCGCCCAGCCTCACGCCCAGCGCTCCCCCGCCGCTCGCGAGCACGATGCCCGTGTGCTCGCCGCCCTCCTGTGCGGCCCACGCCTTCGCCTGGGTGCGCCAGCAGAACGCGGCATCCTCGAAATCGCCGACGATGGCGAACGACAATGCGGTAAGCCGTGCCGGAATCCAGTCGAGCAGCCAGAGCAGCGCCCGGGCCGGACCGCCGAATGCCGCGCGCGCCTGCGCGATCGGCGTGGTGTCCGCGCCGCCGGGATCCGACCGCCATTCATCGGCGAGCAGGAGCGCGGCGCGGTAGAGCACCGCCCCGGCTGGCCCCGGCAATACGGTGAACCAGAACAGCGTCGCGAAGACCTGCCGATACGAATCCATGAGCCCGCGCTCGATGGCGAGCGTCGCGATCTCGCCGCTCGACAGCTGTGCGGTGGCGCCGCCGCGCCAGGCGGCAAGAGCACGCCGCGCCGCATTCAGGTCGTTCGCTTTCAATGCTTTCTCGACGGCGGTGTAGGAGTGGCTGAAACGCCGGAATCCCATCAGCAGGTAGAGCACGGCGATATTCCAGGCGAGCCCCAGCAGCGGATGCGCCGCATCCAGCGCCAAGAACACGACGGCTGCGAGCAGCGCGGGCGGGGCTACGGTCGCGAGCGTCGCGACGAGGCCGTGCTGGGCGGTGCCGTCGTTGAGCTTGCGCTCGACCCCGCGCGCGTAACGGATGAAGAGGCCCTCCAGCTCCACACGCCAGTGAAACGCGTGCCATTGCTCGAGGCCCAGTGCGGCGAGGATCGCGATGATGTTCATCCGCGGAGGAACGCCTTGCTGACGTCGCGGAACAGCGGCGTGGCGGCCTCGACCAGCCACTCGAACACGACCATCTCGCGGGTGACGATGCGCACGCCCTCCTGGCGCATCCGCGCGAGCGCGAGGTCGCGGTCGGCCACCCGCCGCGAGCCCACGGCATCGGCGACGACGTAGATCTCCTTGCCTTCCTCGAGCAGCTCGAGCGCGGTCTGCAGCAGGCAGACGTGCGTTTCGGTGCCGACCAGCACGATCTGCGCGCGATCGGCGCCGGGCAGGTTGCCGAGGCAATGCGCCGCGACGGCGGAAAAATGCACCTTCTGCGCCACGGCGCCGTCCGGCAGCAGCGCGCGCACGCTCTTGACCGTGCGTCCCAGCCCCTGCGGATACTGCTCCACCGCCGCGACGGGAACGCCGATCTTCTGCGCGGCCCGAATGAGCCACGTGACGTTGGCGAGCAAGTGCTCATGCTCGTGGATGACCGGCAGGAGCCGCTCCTGGAAGTCGATGACGAGCAACAGCGAGCGCTGGGCGTCGATCAGCATGGCGCGCCCCCGCCGACGGACTGCCGGCGCATTCATGTCTTGAGCTCTTCCCGATCGTAAAACTGCTCAAGCGCCTCGGGATTGGCGAGCGCCTCGATGTTCTTCACCGGGAGGCCGTGCACGATGTTGCGCACGGCCAGCTCGACGATCTTGTTGCTCTTCGTGCGCGGAATGTCCGTGACCTGCACGACCTTGGCCGGCACGTGCCGTGGCGTGGTGTTCACGCGGATGTGCTGCCTGATCCGGTCGGTGAGCGCCTGATCCAGCTTCAAGCCGTCCTGCAGCCGCACGAACAGGATGACGCGACTGTCGCCGACCTCGCCGGGCGGCCAGTCCTGCCCGACGACGAGGCTTTCCACCACCTCGGGCAGCTGCTCGACCTGGCGGTAGATTTCGGCCGTGCCGATGCGCACGCCGCCTGGGTTGAGCGTCGCATCGGAGCGCCCGTGGAAGACCAGACCGCCGTGCGCGGTCAGCTCGACGTAGTCGCCGTGACACCAGACGCCCGGAAAACGCTCGAAGTAGGTAGCGACATACTTCGCGTCGCCGGGGTCGTTCCAGAACCGTACCGGCATCGACGGGAAGGGTGCGGTGCACACGAGCTCGCCCTTGAGTTGGCTGCCGGCCGCGATCGGCTTGCCGTCGTCATCGTAGACGTCGACTTGCATGCCGAGGCCGCGGCACTGCAGCTCGCCGCGCCAGACCGGCAGTGTCGGGCAACCGAGCGCGAAGCAGGACACGATGTCGGTGCCCCCGGCGATCGACGACAGGCAGAGATCGCCCTTCACGCACTGGTAGACGTAATCGAAGCTCTCCGGCGCGAGCGGGCTGCCGGTCGAGAACAGCGTCCGCAGATCCGTGAGCGCGAAATCCTTGCACGGGACAACGCCGATCTTCTTCGCGTGATCGACGTATTTGGCCGACGTTCCGAAATGCGTGGCCCGCTCGGCTTCGGCAAAATCCCACAGCACCTTGCCGCGGTCGAGGAACGGCGACCCGTCGTAGAGCAGCAGCGTTGCGCCCGCGCCGAGGCCCGAGGCGAGCCAGTTCCACATCATCCAGCCGCACGTCGTGAAATAGAACAGGCGGTCGCCCGCCTTGAGGTCGCCGTGCAGCAGGTGCTCCTTCAGGTGCTGCAGCAGCGTGCCGCCGGCGCCATGAACGATGCACTTCGGAATGCCGGTCGTTCCCGACGAAAAGAGAATGTAGAGCGGATGGTCGAACGGCAGGCGGACGTAATCGATGGGACCGGCGGCGTGCGGCGCAAGGAACGCATCCCAGGTGACCGCGCCGCGGACGCGCGCCGCGTCATGGGGACCCTGCCCGGTGGCTTCCAGATACGGAATCACGATCACGCGCTCGACCGTCGGCAGTTGCCGCGACGATCTCGGCCACCTTGTCCAGGATCGACAGCGCCTTGCCGTTGTACCAGTAGCCGTCGACGGTGACGAGGACACGCGGCTCGATCTGGCCGAAGCGATCGAGCACGCCCTGTACACCGAAGTCCGGCGAGCAGGACGACCAGACCGCGCCAAGGCTCGCCGCGCCAAGCATCGCCTGCATCGCCTCGGGCATGTTGGGAACGTAGGCGGCCACACGGTCGCCCGCGGCCACGCCCGCCGCCTTCAGCGCGGCGGCCACCCGCGACGTTGTCGCCACGAGTTCCGCATGCGACACGCGGCGGGCGAGCTTGTCCTCGCCGCGGAAGACCAGCGCGTCGCCGGCGTCGTCGGCCGCACGCCGGGTGAGCAGGTTCTCGGCGAAGTTCATGCGCGCGTCGGGAAACCACCTGGCGCCCGGCATCCGGGTCGGATCGACAAGCGTACGCTCGCCGCGCGTGCCGACCACACGGGCATAGTCCCAGACTTCGCGCCAGAACGCCTCGCGCTCCTCGTTCGACCAGCGCCAGAGCGCGGCGTAATCGGGAAACGAACGCCCGGACCGCGCCGCCACGCGCCGGGAGAATTCGGTGAGGTTCGCCCGCGCGATGCGGTCCGGAGACGGCTGCCAGAGCATCGTGTCGGTGGTCATTTCGCTTCCAGTGCCCGCAGCGGCGCCGCGACCGCGTCGGGCACCGGTACGCTGCGGCCGCTCGCAAGATCGATCCAGACCATCTTCGCCGCGCCGTCCGCGTATTTCCTGCCGTTCATCCAGATCTCGTAATAGCTGCCGATGCTGGTGCGACCCGGATCGCCGAGATACATCCGCACCTCGATGTCGCCGGGATAGACCAATGGCTCGAGGAACGTGCAGCTCGCGTTGACGATCACCGGGTCGGAGCTCTCGTAGGCGTCGCCGGCGGGATGCAATCCGTAGACCCACTCGATCCGCGCCTGCTCGAGATAGCGGAAGTAGGTGACGTTGTTGACGTGGCCCAGCGCGTCCATGTCGCCCCACCGGATCGACTGGCGCGACGTGTGAACGAGTAGTCTGGGCTTGTGCGTCATGGATTGCTTCCGGCAGCGTCGATCGTTGCGGGCAAACTGCTCGGCCTCGTATGCCGAGCATTGCCGCGCCTTCCGCATTATACAATTCCATACTTTCGACCGAGTTACACAGCCACGTTCGAGCGAGGAGTGTCCAACGTGCAACGCGAAGCCATGGAATACGACGTCGTGATCGTCGGCGGCGGCCCGTCCGGGCTCGCCGCGGCGATCCGCCTCAAGCAACGCGCCATGGAAGCCGGCCGCGAAGTCTCGGTCTGCGTGCTCGAGAAGGGCTCCGAGGTCGGCGCGCACATCCTGTCAGGCGCGGTCATGGACCCGCGCGCACTGAACGAGCTCCTGCCCGACTGGAAGGCGCGGGGCGCGCCGCTCGCGACACCGGTCTCCGAGGATCGCTTCTACCTGCTCACGAAGTCGAAGGCGATCTACAACCCGCACTGGCTGCTGCCCGACTGCTTCATCAACGACGGGTGCTACGTCGTGAGCCTCGCCAACGTCGCCCGCTGGCTGGGACGAGAGGCCGAGGCGCTCGGCGTCGAGATCTTCCCCGGGTTCGCGGCCGCCGAGGTCCTCTACGACGAAGCGGGCGCAGTGCGCGGCGTTGCGACCGGCGACATGGGCGTGGGCAGAAACGGGGAGCCGACCGACCTGTTCCAGCCCGGCGTCGAGCTCGTGGGCAAGTACACGCTGTTCGCGGAAGGGGCGCGCGGCCATCTCGGCAAGGAGGTCGTCGCCCGCTATCGGCTCGACGACGGTCGCGATCCGCAGACCTGGGGCATCGGCATCAAGGAGCTGTGGGAGATCGACGGTGCACAGCACGTGCCGGGACTGGTGGTGCACAGCGCCGGCTGGCCGCTCGACCGCGCGACCTATGGCGGCGGCTTCATGTATCACCAGGAGGACCGCCTGGTTTCGGTGGGGCTGGTCGTCGGACTGGGTTACGCCAATCCATGGCTCGAGCCCTTCCAGGAATTCCAGCGCTACAAGACACACCCGTTGCTGCGCGGCTTCCTCGACGGCGGCAAGCGGATCGCCTACGGAGCGCGCGCGATCAACGCCAGCGGCCTGCAGTCGCTGCCGAAGCTCGCGTTCCCCGGCGGAGCGCTCGTGGGTTGCGATGCGGGCTTCCTGAACGCGCCGCGCATCAAGGGCTCGCACGCGGCGATCAAGTCGGGGATGCTGGCAGGCGACGCGGCGTTCGACGCCGTGGCGGCCGGGCGCGCGCGCGACGAGCTCACCGCGTACCCGGTGGCGTTCGAGGCGTCGTGGCTCCACGACGAGCTCCGTCGCGCGCGCAATTTCAAGCCGTATCTCGACCGCGGACTCGTCACCGGCGCGCTGCTCTGGGGCATCGATCAGCTGGTCTTCCGCGGCCGGACGCCGTGGACGCTGCGGCGGCGACAGGCCGACCACGAGAAGCTGAAGCGCGCTGCCGAATGCAATCCGATCGAATACCCGAAGCCGGACAACGTGCTGACGTTCGACAAGCTGTCGTCGGTGTTCCTGTCGAACACCAGCCACGAGGAAAACCAGCCGGTGCACCTGCGGCTCGCCGACGCCGCGGTGCCGATCGACGTCAACCTCGCCCTCTACGCCGGTCCCGAGCAGCGGTATTGCCCGGCGGGCGTCTATGAGTTCGTCGACAAGGAAGACGGCTCGGGCAGGCGGCTGCAGATCAACGCCGCCAATTGCGTGCACTGCAAGACCTGCGACATCAAGGACCCGCGCCAGAACATCCGTTGGGTGACGCCCGAAGGTGGCGGCGGGCCGAACTATCCGAACATGTAAGACGTGGCGCGCTCCGGTATTCGCCCTTGGGGCGGCCCGGCGGGCTCACTGCCGGTGCCAGCGGTCGAGGATCTCGAACGGTGACCAAGTGAAGTCGGCTTGCTCCTCGAGCGGGGCCTTCAGCTGGATCATGTACCCTTCCGTGCGTGAATGCACCGAGAGGCGAGCCTCGGGTGCAAGCCCGCAGGCCGGCAGGACCAGCGTCTTGAACGGCAGTACCGGATGGCCGGAATTCTCTCGAAGATAGAGTGCCGCGGCGCGCAGGGGTGTGCTACCCGGACTTCTGGCCGGGCTCGCGTCGGAGTCCGGAAGGACGACGACGATCCGGCGCGGATCGTTGCCGAGGTATTCCACGCCAATCTCGATCCGTTTGCCAGCCAGCCGCTTCTTGACACGCCGCACGACGGCCAGCGTCCACGGGGAGACGGCATCATCACGGAATGCGATCAGCACACCCGGCAGGATTGGATTCCCGGCGAGTGCCGGACCATGCAACCGGCATCCGGAATCACTGCGGTCCACCATCGTCAGTCGCGGTTGCCCCGC
Organism: uncultured beta proteobacterium; assembly: GCA_963751405.1. Classification (GTDB taxonomy): domain Bacteria; phylum Pseudomonadota; class Gammaproteobacteria; order Burkholderiales; family Casimicrobiaceae; genus CAIWHR01. The sequence continues at coordinate 56,145 of CAVVUJ010000040.1, forward strand.
AACGTCAAGGCTCGCCACAGGCGGCGTAACCGTGCTAACGCCCATGATGCACCCGTCCGCCGGAACGTCGGCCGACCCGTCGAAGTTCTTGCTCGTTACGTCTTCAGACCCTGCCTCGGCTTGTCGAACCGCAACGAACACGTCTTCCGGCTTGTCGCGCAGCTCGCGAACGATCTGCGCCATGCCCACCGCAACCTCCACCGTCAATGCCGTCGACTTGCGCACGCCGCGACGTACGATCAAAGGCCGTTCCGGCATGCAAAGTACGTCGAGTCTGCGCAGAACGTTGAGTTGCCGGCCGTGCTTCCGCGACGGAGACTGGCTCCGGCGACCGGGGACATCCTGCAGGGACGCGATTTCGTCGCGCATCGACTCCAGAACGGAAGCCATATCGAGGCAGAGACACGCGTGTGCTGACTCACGATTCAGCCGCACCAGCCCTGCGTCACCGTCCGGATCGACAACGAATGCATGCTCTGCACTTCGAACTTGCCGAGTCTCGAGAGCCGCCGCGTGGGACCAGCGCGGAATGCTCTGACTTACCCAAAACGCATCGAGGGGGGCAAAATGACCGCCGTTCGCCAGATCCTGCAGCAACACGTGGATGTACTCGCGCTCCAGCGTGGTGTCCCCCACGCTCGGAGAATGGCAGCGATTGATCGGAACGTCATGGTGAACCAGACCGCGCGATTGCGCGAACCGGAAGACTTCGTGCAACTCCTTCCAGGAAAACCGGGTTGGCCCCTCCTCGACGTATGGCCGCAGGAACAACTCGATCTGGCGGTGCTGAAACACGCGCAGTACCACGTACGGCAGGTATTCGCGGCAACCCCGGAACCCCTGGCTGTCGCGCGCGGACCGCAGGAATTGGCCATGGGCCCGGCCCAACGACCAGCAAAGTTCGAAAGCCGCTTGCCAGGATTTGATCCCGAGCGAGGCAGACTGATCACTTCCGGCGGCGAAATCGACGAGCAATGCATCTACGTATGTCTGCACGCGCTTGTCGAGCGCCAGCAGAGCACGCAGCCGGCTCATGGTCGGGCTCTGACGCGCATCGGCATCGGCAAGCGTCGCGCAGACTGCCTTTTGCACGGCAATCGGATCGTCCTGCGGCAACCGGCGCCAAAACGCCTCCATTGCCACCAGATCGTTCAGCGGATGGGCCGCTTCGGAACCTACCGGGGCTAAGAAGCCGAACATCGGGACACCCCCCTTTCTCAAGCAACGGCAATCTGCACAATCCGTGCCACCCCCGGAGCCAGCAAGGTTGAAACAGGTTCTCATCGAGCGCGCGACGGCGGGCGCCTGTGCGCCATGGCTGCATTCAGTGCCCGGGCCCGACGCCGGTTACCGCGCTAGCGCACTTTGCGCCGCGATACGCGCAGCGAGGCTGAACGCCTGCGCGAGCCCTTCGACGTTGGCCACATTGCGGCCAACGATGTCGAACGCCGTGCCGCTCGCGCACGTCGTCACGGGCACCGGCAGGCCGCCGTGGAGCGTGACGCCGTTGTCGAAGCCGAGCAGCTTCATCGCGATCTGGCCCTGGTCGTGGTACATCGACACGACGGCGTCGAAATCACCGCGGCGCGCCGCGAGAAACAGGGTGTCGGGCGACAGCGGCCCGCGCGCGTCGATGCCTTCACCACACACCTTGGCAATGGCCGGCGCAATGACGTCGATCTCCTCGCGTGCCGATCGAGCCGCCGTCGCCCGCATGCGGGTTCAGCCCCGCGACCGCAATACGCGGCCTGGCAACACCGGCAACCTTGAGATAGCGATCCGCGATGCGGACGGCCGCGACAACGCCCGCGCCGGTGATCGCATCGGCCACTTCGCGCAGCGGTATGTGCGAAGTGACGCGCGACGTCCACAGCGGGCCCGTGATGTTGAACTCGCTGACGAACCCCGTGACGCCGAGCTTCTCCTGCAGGTAGCGGAGCTCGTCGTCCTGCGCGAGGCCCGCGAGTCGCATTGCATGCTTGTTGAGCGGCGCGAAGACGATCCCGTCGACATCGCCGCGTCTGGCGGCCTCCGCGGCGGCTTCGAGCGCGAGGAGCGCCGCGCGCCCGCCCGCAGGCGTCGCCTGACCCGGCGTGATGGCATTGGCATCGATGAGGTCCATGGCGGCGAGCGTCGGCTGGCCCGGCCCGGTCGCGATCGATCCGGGAGTGCAGCGGAACATCTCGACGCGCTTGCCGGCAATGCGCTCGCCGGCCGCGAGCATCGACGGATCCGCAAAGACCACGACGTCGGCCTGCGCGAGCGTTTCGGCGCGCGCGAGCAGCTTGACGGCGATCTCCGGGCCGATGCCGTTGGGATCGCCGAGCAGGACGGCGAGCCGGGGCCGGAGGGCGGTTCCTGCGCCCTGCGAATCAGTCGACACGTATGTTCGCCGTCTTGATCAGCTTGCCGAAGCGCTCGTATTCCTCGCGATTCATCTGCGCGAACTGCTCGATCGTCAGATTGCCGGGCTCGCCGCCGAGGCCGCGGAGCCGTGCCTGCACGTCGGGCAGCGCCAGTGCCTTCTTCAGCTCGGCGTGGAGCTGATCGACGATCGCCTTCGGCGTGCCGCCGGTGACGAACAGTCCGTACCAAGTCGTCATTTCCGCAGCGGGATAGCCGGTTTCGGCAATGGTCGGCACGTTCGGCAATTCGGCGGAGCGCGCGGTCGCGGTGACCGCGAGCGGGCGAAACTTGCCGGCCTTGATCTGCGACATCGCGGAGGACGTCGTGTCGAACATCATCTGCACTTCGCCGGAGAGCAGGTCGATGTGCGCCTGGCTGCTGCCCTTGTAGGGGATGTGCGTGGTCTTCACGCCGGCGGCGAGGTCGAACGCTTCGCCGGCGATGTGCTGCGTGCTGCCCACGCCCGACGACGCGTACTTGATGTCGCCCGGCTTCGCCTTGGCCGCCGCGACCAGGTCCTTCACGCTCATGTACGGAGTGGCCGCGCCAACGACCAGCACGTTGGGCACCACGACGACCAGACCCACCGGCTGCAACTGCTTCAGCGGATCGAAGCCGAGCTTGATGAGGTGCGGGGCAATGGCCTGGCCGGTGTTGGTGGCGACGAGGAGCGTGTAGCCGTCCGGCGCGGCCTTCGCGACCAGATCCGCCGCGATCGTGTTCGAGGCGCCGGGCTTGTTCTCGACGACGAACGGCTGCTTCAGTGACTCCTGGAATTTTTCCGCAAGCATCCGCGCGATGATGTCGGTGCCGCCGCCGGCGTTCGCGCCGACCAGGATCTTGACCGGCCGTGTCGGGTACGCGGGATCGGCCGCCGCGGCGACGTGCGCAATGACAACCGCGAGCACCGCCGCGGCAATCCTGAAACTCGCTTGCATGAGGATCCTCCTTGTCGTCGCGGCGATTCGAGCCGAATGCCGCCGGGTGAATCCTATGCGATCAGGCAATGACCGTCCAATCGAATCTCGCCGCGGCCCTCCCACCATCGAGGAAAGCAGGGTCGGACAAGGCGATCGATTGCCTGTGCGGCCTCGGCCCGGGACAATACACGTCGTGACGAGAGAACTCTTCCGTTTCGATTCCGCAACGTCCGTCGCCGACTGGTCGGCCATCGACGACAGCGTGATGGGCGGCGTTTCGGTGAGCCGCCTGCGGCACGATCCCGCCGGTCACGCCGTGTTCGAGGGCACCGTTTCGCTGGAGCGCAACGGGGGCTTTGCCTCGGTCCGCTCGCGCCCGCTGGATCTCGGTTCCCCGGGCGCAACGGCCTGGTTGCTCGAGACACGCGGCGACGGCAAGCGGTACAAGCTCAATCTGCGCACCGACGATGCTTTCGATGGCGTGAACTATCAGGCCGCATTCCAGGCGCCGGAGGGCACCTGGACTGTGGTGCGGCTGCCGCTGTCCGGGTTTCCGTCCGACCTTTCGCGGCCGCAGCGTACCGGGCGCGCCACCGCTCGACCCCGCCCGGGTGCGGCAGGCCGGGCTCATGATCGCCGACGGACAGGCAGGGTCCTTTGTCCTGGCCCTGCGCTCGATCCGGGTCGAATGACAGGCCCTCCGGGTCCGATTCCGGGATTCGAAACTGCTCCCGATCCCGGAAAAATCGAATACAGTGTTCTCCGCGAGTTCGCGTGCACGGATACCGCGCCGCGCACCGGGTGACACTGATTCGGCTGATTCCCGCGGCAGCGTGGTCGCCAGCCGGCTTACCGAGGAGCATGGCCTGATGCAACGCAATGACCCCGGGTTCCTGCCGCAGATCCGGCAGTCCCTGTACACCGCGGTCCTGTCCGACGTGCTGGACGAGCTGGGCTTTCGCGACCAGGCGATGCCGCCCTCGATCCGGCCACTCGACGAGGACCTCACGCTCGCCGGCTTCGCCCGGACCGGCCTGTACCGCGAGGTGTTCCGCGCCGTGCCCGACGAGAATCCCTACGAGCTCGAAATCGCCCTCGTCGACGACCTCAAGCCCGACGAGATCGCCGTCTTCGGTTGCTGCGGCTCGCACCGCATCGCGCCCTGGGGAGAGCTGCTCTCGACCGCATCCCGGGCACGCGGCGCGGCCGGGTGCGTGACCGATGGCATGGTCCGCGATATCCGCGCCATTCGGGCCATGCGGTTTCCGGTCTTTCACGGCGGCATTGCGCCCCTCGATTCGAAAGGTCGCGGCAAGGTCGCCGAGATCGACACGCCCATACGGTGCGGCGGCGTCGCCGTCGCCGCCGGCGACCTCGTCGTGGGCGACGCCGACGGCGTCATCGTCGTGCCACGGGCCGTCGAAGACGAGGCGCTGCGACGGGCGTTCGCCAAGGTGACCGGGGAGAACACCACGCGCGACGAACTGGCCGCGGGCGCGAAGCTCGCGGACGTCTTCGCCAAATACCGCATTCTCTGACCAGGTCCGGCCGCAGGACCGCGTCTGATGTCTTTCGCATCTGCGCCATGGGACAGCCAATGAGCCAGCACACCCCACTTGAACTGCACGTCCCCGAACCGCCCGGGCGACCCGGGCACGCGTCGGACTTCTCGTATCTGCAACTCGCGCCCGCCGGTGCCGTGCGCCGGCCGAGTGTGGACGCGCGGCCGGCGGAAACCGGCGACGTCGCCGCAGCGCTCGTGCGCGTGCTCGACGACGGCGGCCGGGCCGTCGGACCCTGGGATCCGCACGCGGATCCGACCGTGCTGCAGGCCGGCTTGCGCACGATGCTGACCACGCGCGCTTTCGATGCGCGCATGCTGACGGCGCAACGACAGAAGAAGCTGTCGTTCTACATGCAATGCCTGGGCGAGGAGGCGATCGGCATCGGCCAGGCGATGGCGCTCGAGCCCGCCGACATGTGCTTTCCCACCTACCGGCAGCAGGGGATCCTGATTGCCCGCGGTTATGGTCTCGTCGACATGATGTGCCAGCTCTTCTCGAACGACCGCGATCCCGTGCTCGGACGGCAGATGCCGGTCATGTACACGTCGCGCCGGCTCGGCTTCTTCTCGATTTCCGGCAACCTCGGCACGCAGTACATCCAGGCGGTCGGCTGGGCCATGGCGTCGGCCATCAAGGGCGACACGCGGATCGCGTCGGCATGGATCGGCGACGGCGCCACCGCCGAGGCCGACTTCCACAGCGCGCTGACGTTCGCCGCCGTGTATCGCGCGCCGGTCATCCTCAACGTCGTCAACAACCAGTGGGCGATCTCGTCGTTCCAGGGCATTGCCGGCGGCGAGGCCGCCTCGTTCGCCGCCCGCGGCGTCGGCAACGGCATCGCGTCGCTGCGCGTCGACGGGAACGATTTTCTCGCCGTGCTGGCGGCTTCGCGCTGGGCGGCCGAGCGCGCCCGCAGCGGGTGGGGGCCGACCCTGATCGAATGGGTCACCTACCGCGGGGGCGCGCATTCGACCTCGGATGACCCGTCCAAGTATCGGCCCGCCGACGACTGGGCGCACTTTCCGCTGGGCGACCCCATCGCACGGCTGAAGCAGCACCTGATCGCCATCGGCGCATGGTCGGAGGACGAGCACGCGCGCGCGCGCGCGGCGATCGAGGAAGAGGTGGCCGCCGCGCAGAAGGAGGCCGAGAGCTACGGCACGCTCGCCTCCGGCCACGTGCACGACGCGACGACGATGTTCGACGATGTCTACAAGGACATGCCGGCGCACCTCGTACGGCAGCGCGCGCAACTGGGGGCTTCCTGACCATGGCGGCGATGACGATGATCCAGGCGATCCGTTCCGCGATGGACGTGATGCTCGGCCGCGACGACAACGTCGTCGTGTTCGGCGAGGACGTCGGCTATTTCGGCGGCGTGTTCCGCTGCACCGAAGGGCTGCAGGCGAAGTACGGCGCGTCACGCGTGTTCGACACGCCGATCGCCGAGGGTGGCATCGTCGGCGTCGCGATCGGCATGGGTGCCTACGGCCTGCGACCAGTCGCCGAGATCCAGTTCGCCGATTACCTCTATCCGGCGTACGACCAGATCGTGTCCGAGGCGGCGCGGCTGCGCTACCGTTCCGCCGGGGACTTCACGGCGCCCATCACGATCCGGATGCCCTGTGGCGGCGGGATCTACGGCGGCCAGACGCACAGCCAGAGCCCCGAGGCGGTGTTCACGCACGTCTGCGGCCTGCGCACGGTGATGCCGTCCAACCCGCATGATGCGAAAGGGCTGCTGATCGCATCGATCGAATGCGACGACCCGGTGATCTTCCTCGAACCCAAGCGCATCTACAACGGCCCGTTCGACGGCCACCACGACCGGCCAATCGTGCCTTGGTCGGGGCACCCCATGGCCGAGGTGCCCGAGGGACATTACACGGTGCCGCTCGAATCGGCGGCCATCGTGCGGCCCGGCGCCGCGGTGACCGTCCTCACCTACGGCACGATGGTGTGGGTGGCGGAGGCGGCGGCGCGCGAGACCGGCATCGACGCCGAGATCATCGACCTGCGCAGCCTCTGGCCGCTCGACCTCGACACGCTCGTCGGCTCCGTCAGGAAAACCGGCCGTTGCGTCATCGTGCACGAGGCGACGCGCACCAGCGGCTTCGGGGCCGAGCTCGCGGCACTGGTGCAGGAGCATTGCTTCTACCAGCTCGAGGCGCCGATCGAGCGGGTGACCGGCTGGGACACGCCGTACCCGCACGCCCAGGAGTGGGCCTATTTTCCCGGCCCCGCGCGCGTAGGCGCGGCGCTGCGGCGCGTTACGGAGGTTTGATGAGCGTCGCCGGGCCAAGACGCGGGTGCGCCCCCTCGGGGGCAGCGCAGCGGCGTCAGCCGCAAGCGTGGGGGTACTTTCATGAGTACGCATGTGGTCAAGGTGCCGGACATCGGCGAAGGCATCGCCGAGGTCGAGCTCGTCCTGTGGCACGTCGAAGCCGGCGACACGGTGGTCGCGGACCAGACGCTCGTCGACGTGATGACCGACAAGGCGACCGTCGAAGTGCCGTCGCCGGTGGCCGGGCGCGTGCTGGCGCTGTCGGGCAACGCCGGCGACAAGCTCGCCGTGGGCAGCGAACTGATCCGGATCGCTGTCGATGAGGGGGCAATCGCGGTGCCCGGCAACGCCATTGCGGACGCGCGCGCGTCGACTGCGGCACCGTCCGTCGTGGCAGCGCCCGTCGCGTCGGCGACCGCGGGCAAGCCGCTGGCGTCGCCGTCGGTGCGCCGTCAGGCGCGCGAACTCTCGGTGGACCTGGCGCAGGTGCCCGGAAGCGGGCCCGACGGGCGTGTCCTGCACGAGGACGTCGTCCGCTTTGCCACGCCGCACGCCGTAGAGACCGCGGGGTCCGCGACGCCCGCGAGCGCGCAACGCCATGGCGCACGCAACGGCGAACAGCAGGTGCCGGTGATAGGCCTGCGCCGCCAGATCGCGCTGCGCATGCAGGACGCGCTGCGCATCCCGCACTTCACCTACGTCGAGGAAATCGACGTCACCGAGCTCGAAGCGCTGCGCGCACGGCTGAACGCCGAACGGGGCCGCGCGCACGGGCACCTCACCGTGCTGCCGTTCCTGATGCGCGCCATCGTGCTCGCCGTCCGGTCCTTCCCGCAGCTCAACGCGCGGTACGACGACGCGCAGGGCATCGTGACGCGATTCGCCGCCGTGCACATCGGCATCGCGACGCAGACCGACAGCGGGCTGCTGGTCCCGGTCGTCCGCCATGCGGAAGCGCTCGATCTCTGGGCGAGCGCGGCCGAGGTCGCGCGCCTCGCCGACGCCGCGCGCGGTGGCAAGGCCCGGCGCGAGGAGCTGTCCGGCTCGACGATCACGATCACGAGCCTGGGCCCGCGCGGCGGCATCGTCACCACGCCGATCATCAACCCGCCGGAAGTCGCGATCGTCGGCGTGAATCGCATCGTCGAGCGACCCGTGATCCGTGCCGGCGCGGTCGTGCCGCGGCTGCTGATGAACCTGTCGTCGTCGTTCGATCACCGCGTCGTCGACGGCCAGCACGCGGCGGATTTCGTGCAGGCGTTGCGCGGCTGCCTCGAGTGCCCGGCGCTGTTGTTCGTCGATTCCTGATCCGTATCCGGCGCCGGCAATCGTTGCGAAGTGCGTCTGTAGTCTCTCAGGGCTTGGGGATTCGGAGCCGGCTGATCATCAGCGAACCTGAAACCGCAAACATGAGAACGAATGGATGCAGGGTGAAGCCGGCCAGGTGAAGTTCGCCCAACCACAGGTCCTGACGGACCGCACCAGACCACGTCGCCAGTGCCAGCAGGCCGACGAGGACGATCGACGTCGGTATCGGAGTTCCTTCGAAGTACTTCACCTTGCCTGATCCTCCGGACAGTTCATCGGCGGTGACGTTGTACCGGGCAAGGCGCGAAACGCCGCAGGCGACGAAGTAGGCCAGGACGATGCGGTCGTACAGGCCCTGCATGCCGCAACCGTAGGCGATTATCGCCGGGGCCACTCCGAAGGAGATTACGTCGGCGAGCGAGTCGAGCTCCCGCCCCATCGTCGACGTTTTCCGCCGCCACCGGGCAATGCGGCCGTCCAGAACGTCGAAGACCAGCGCGGCCAAGACCAGTGCGCAGGCAAAGTAGACGTGCCTGGCATCACCCGTTTCGAGGTAGGTCATGGTGGAGAACAGGGCCCCGGTCCCGCAAACGGCATTCGCGAGGGTGAACCAGTCCGCCAGGTGGAATTCCCGGATCATCGAGAAGGGCCCGTGCGGCTTGATGGTAGGCATGGGAAGCTGGTCTCCTGAGTCTGAGTTCGTGTACCGAGTCCTGCACCGGCATTATTGCCCGTCGTCGCGTGACCCTCTGTGCACCGGCGCACACTCGGCCCGCGCGAGCCGTCTCCCGCGATTCGCGCCGGCAGGGGCACGGCGATGGCGGCGGAGTGAAAAAAGGGCCCCCACTCGGAGGCCCTTGGTCACCCCGACCGCACCGACGGAGAGACCAACCTGCCCTCCCTCCGCGGCCGGCCGCAGGGTTACAGCACCGGCAGCTTCCTGCCCGCGACGCCCGCTTTCTTGACCAGCGTCAGTTCGAGCACGCCGCCGTCGTATTTCGCCACGCTCTTCGCTTCGTCGAGCTCATAGGGGAGCGTGAAGCTGCGATAGACGTTGCCGAAATACCGCTCGCTGCGCAGGACCTTGTCGCCATCCTTCTTTTCCCATTCACGCTTCACTTCGGCCGTGATCGTGACTTCGTTGCGCTCGATCTCGATGTTGATGTTTTCCTTCTTCACGCCGGGCATTTCGGCGTGGACCAGGTAGCCGTCCTTGGTTTCCGTGACGTCCATCTTGATCGTCACCGGGGTGCGCGCGCCTTCCATCCGGACCGGCTTGAAGAATCCGCGGAAGAGCTCGTCCATCCCTGTATCGACGAACGGATCATACGATACGAGGTTGTTCATCTTGCCCTCCTTCTGCTGCAACCTTGGTTCGGACCCCGAACCCTCGGGACCCTCTCCGATGTTAATTTTCCGCCGCCCCGCGACCATTGCAAGCGAGTGCTTTGACAACGATCAACGGCCCTCCGAATATAGTCCTCCCGAGCCGTCAGCGGGTGTGCGCGGGTCGCGCGATGCGCTCCCGGACCGGCACACGGCTGCCGGCATGCGCGTCATTGCGCGCCCCAGAGCCAGGCCGCACCGCGCACGCCGCTCGAATCGCCGTGCGCGTTGCGCAGCAGGCGCGTGTCGACGCGGTCGGAGAACACCCAGGCGCCCCACAGCTTCGGCACGTTGGCGTAGAGCCGCTCGATGTTCGACATCCCGCCGCCCAGCACGATCACGTCGGGGTCGAGCACGTTGACCACGTGCGCAATGGCCCGGGCCAATCGCTCTTCGTATCGCGCAAGGGTCGCCGCGCAATTCGCGTCGCCGATGGCCGCGCGCGCCGCAATGTCTCTCGCGCTCGCTGGCTCGCCCGTCGCGGCGAGGTGATCGCGCTCGATGCCGGGACCCGACAGCCAGGTCTCGATGCACCCCGAACGCCCGCAGAAGCACGCATGGCCCGGCCGTTCGCCATCCGCAGGCCAGGGCAACGGGTTGTGGCCCCATTCGCCGGCGATGCCGTTCGGACCGTCGAGCACGCAACCCTGCACGACGATGCCCGCGCCGACGCCGGTGCCGAGGATCGCGCCGAAAACGACACCGGCGCCCTCGCCGGCGCCGTCGGTCGCCTCGGAGAGCGCGAAGCAGTTCGCGTCGTTCGTCACGCGCACCTCGCGCCCGAGCTCGGCCTCGAGGTCGCGCTTGAACGGCTGGCCGTTGAGGCACACCGAGTTGCAGCCCCGCAGCAGGCCCGTCGCGCGCGAGATCGAGCCGGGTGTGCCGATGCCGACCGTCCCCGGGCGGCCGAGCTCGCGGTCGGCGGCCCGCACCAGCCCCGCGAGCGCTGCGAGCGTGCCCCGATAATCGCCGTGCGGCGTCGGAATCCGCCGGCGCAGGAGCTCCCGGCCCCGGGGGTCGAGGGCGATGATCTCGATCTTGGTCCCGCCAAGATCGATTCCCAGCCGCAAGCGCTTGTCGTTCATTGCGTTTCCAAGGTGCAGGCGCCGGGATCGGACAGGTCTCCTGGGCCTTTCGCAGGTAACGGAATATGCCACAGCGCCGCGCCATCGGAATCCGCATGGAAGGGATTCCGGCATGCTTTGTGCAAGATCAAGCTGCGGATCCGGCGGAAACGCACGCGCCCGATGTAGACTTTATGGTGACCGGCAGGATTGCCGCGGGTTTCGCCGCCGCAACCATCCTCGCAACCCACGCAGACCGAAGCCATGACGGCAATCTCGAGCTCGACCCCCACACTGCAACCCGACGGCGCGCCGGGTGCCGGCCCTCCGGCGAGCGACGCCGCTGCCGCGTTCGGGCACGCCGTTCTCGCCAAGCTCACGTACATGGTCGGCAAGGATCAGGCCCATGCCCAGGAGCACGACTGGCTGCTCGCGACGGCGCTCGCCGTGCGCGACCGCATCGTGGATCGCTGGATGGAGGCGACCCGCAGGACCTACCGCGACGGCCGCAGGCGCGTCTATTACTTCTCGCTCGAATTCCTGATCGGGCGCCTGCTGTTCGATGCGCTCGGCAACCTCGGCCTCACCGACACCGCGCGCGAGGCGCTGCGCGAATTCGGCGTGGACCTCGACCGGCTGCGCAAGCTCGAGCCGGACGCCGCCCTCGGCAACGGCGGCCTCGGCCGCCTCGCGGCGTGCTTCATGGAAAGCATGGCGACGCTGGGGATACCGGCCCACGGCTACGGCATCCGCTACGACCACGGCATCTTCCGGCAGGTGTTGAAGGACGGCTGGCAGCACGAGCTCCCCGAGGACTGGCTGTCCGCCGGCAACCCGTGGGAGTTCGAGCGGCCCGAGGTCACGTACACGATCGGCTTCGGCGGCAGGATCGACAGCATCGAGAACGGGGACGACGCGACGCGCTACGTCTGGGAGCCCGCGGAGAGCGTCAATGCGATGGCCTTCGACACGCCGCTCGTCGGATGGCGCGGGCACCACGTCAATACGCTGCGGCTCTGGTCGGCGCAGGCAACGGACCCGCTGCGGCTCGAGGACTTCAACCGCGGCGATCACGTCGGCGCGCTGGCCGACCGCGTGCGGCTGGAGGCGATCTCGCGCGTGCTCTACCCGAGCGACGAAACGGCTGCCGGCCACGAGTTGCGGCTGCGGCAGGAGTACTTTTTCGCCTCGGCGTCGCTGCAGGATCTGCTCCGGCGGCACCAGGCGCAGCACGGCGAGCTCTCGTCGCTGGCCGACCACGTGTCGATCCAGCTGAACGACACGCATCCGGCGATCGCGGTCCCCGAGCTGATGCGGCTCCTGGTCGACGTGCACGAGGTGCCGTGGGAGCTCGCGTGGGACATCACGACCTCCGTCTTCAACTACACGAACCACACGCTGCTGCCCGAGGCGCTGGAGACCTGGCCGGTCGCGCTGATGGAGAAGCTGCTGCCGCGGCACATGCAGATCATCTACCTCATCAACGCGCTGCATCTCGATCGCCTGCGCGCCGAGGGACGGACCGACGACGGCTTCCTGTCGTCGATTTCGCTGATCGAGGAAGATCACAGCCGCCGGGTCCGGATGGGTCATCTCGCGTTTCTCGGCTCGCGTCGCGTCAACGGCGTGTCGGCGCTGCACACGAGCCTCATGCGGCAGACGGTGTTCCGCGACCTCCACTCGATCTATCCGGACCGCATCGTCAACAAGACCAACGGGATCACGTTCCGCCGCTGGCTGTACCAGGCGAACCCGGGGCTGACCGAGCTCATCGTCGACGCGGTCGGCCCGCAGTTCCTCGACGACGCCGGACGGCTCGAGGCGCTGGTGCCCTTTGCCGACGACGCGTCCTTCCGCGAGCGCTTCGAGGCCGTGCGCCGACGGAACAAGATCGCGCTGGCGCGGCTCGTCGCCGAGCGGCTCAACATCGGCCTCGACCCCGACGCGCTGTTCGACGTCCACATCAAGCGCATCCACGAGTACAAGCGGCAACTGCTGAACGTGCTGGACACGATCGCGCTCTTCAACGCGATGCGCGCGCAGCCGACGCTGCCCTGGGTGCCGCGCGTGAAGATCTTCGCCGGCAAGGCCGCCGCGGGCTACCAGCAGGCGAAGCTCATCATCAAGCTCGCCAACGACGTCGCGCACATCGTCAATCGCGACCCGGTGGTGCGCGGCCGGCTCAAGGTCGTGTTCCTGCCCAACTACAACGTCAGCCTGGCGGAGACGATCATCCCGGCGGCGGATCTTTCCGAGCAGATCTCGACGGCCGGCATGGAAGCCTCCGGCACCGGCAACATGAAGCTCGCGCTGAACGGCGCGCTGACCATCGGCACGCTGGACGGCGCCAACATCGAGATCCTCGAGCAGGTGGGCTTCGAGAACATCATGATCTTCGGTCTCACCGCGGACGAAGTGGCGGAGCGGCGCCGCGCCGGGATCGACGCCACGGAGACCATCGCCGCTTCACGCGTGCTGGCGGAGGTGCTGGACGCCATCGCCTCGGGCGTGTTCTCTCCCGACGACCGGAATCGCTATCAGGGGCTCGTCGACAGTCTGCGCCACCACGATTACTTCATGGTAACCGCGGATTTCGATGCCTACCATGCGACGCAGCGCGCGATCGGTGCGCTGTGGCAGGACCGGGGCGCGTGGTGGCGCAAGGCGATTCTCAACACGGCGCGGATGGGCTGGTTCTCCGCGGACCGGGCGATCCTGGAATATGCGCGCGAAATCTGGCGTGCGGAACCGGGCCCAGGATGAACGGCCCCCACGCTCACTGCGTTCGCTGCCCCCCGCGGGGGCAGTCAGTGCCCTTCGGGCGGCCGGGCGGGCACTGAGGCCGCACCGATGCCAGGAGCCCTGCCCTCCGGCACGATCGAGGCGATCGTCGAAGGCCGTCACGCCGACCCGTTCGCGGTGCTGGGCCTGCACGAGGACGACGGGGCGTTGGTGGTGCGCGCGTTCGTTCCCGGCGCCGAGACGGTCGACGCGGTGACGCGCGACGGCGCGCTCATCGCGCACCTCGCGTGCCGGCACAACGCCGGGTTCTTCGAAGGAGAAGTCCCTCGTCGCACCGCCTACCGCCTGCACGCCGCGAACCCGCACGGAGCTTGGACGGTCGACGATGCGTACGCCTACGGCCCCGTGCTCGGCCCCCTCGACGACTGGCTCATCGGCGAGGGCACGCACGTCAATCTCTACGACCGCCTCGGTGCCCACGCGATCGAGCACGAGGGCGTGGCCGGAGTGCACTTTGCCGTATGGGCACCGAATGCACGGCGCGTTTCCGTCGTCGGCGATTTCAACGCCTGGGACGGCCGCTGCCACGCGATGCGCAAGCGCTTCGGCACCGGCGTGTGGGAGATCTTCATCCCGGGACTGACCGAAGGCACGCTGTACAAGTACGAAGTCGTCGGCGCCAACGGCACGCTGCTGCCGCTCAAGGCGGATCCCGTAGGGTTCGGCGCGGAGCTGCGGCCCTCGAGCGCGTCGATCGTGCGCGACACGACCCGCTTTCCCTGGACCGACGGCGGCTGGATGGCAGCCCGGGCCGCCCGCGATCCGCGCCGCGCGCCGATGTCCGTCTACGAGGTGCACCTCGGCTCGTGGCGCCGCGGCGAGGGCAACCGCTGGCTCACCTACGACGAACTCGCCGACGCGCTCGTTCCATATGCGGCCGACATGGGCTTCACGCACCTTGAGCTGATGCCGGTCAACGAGCATCCGCTGGACGAATCGTGGGGCTACCAGCCGATCGGGCTCTTCGCGCCGACCTGCCGCTTCGGCGAGCCCGCGGCCTTCGCGCGGTTCGTAGACCGCTGCCACGGCGCCGGCCTGGGCGTCATCCTCGACTGGGTGCCGGCGCATTTCCCGGTCGACCCGCACGGGCTCGCGCAGTTCGACGGCACGGCACTCTACGAGCATGCCGATCCGCGCCTCGGCTTCCACCCGGACTGGAACACCGCGATCTTCAATTTCGGCCGGAAGGAAGTGGCCAACTACCTGCTCGCCAGCGCGCTGTTCTGGCTCGACCGCTACCACATCGACGGCCTGCGCGTGGACGCGGTCGCCTCGATGCTCTACCTCGACTATTCGCGCAAGGAGGGCGAGTGGCTGCCGAACCCGCAGGGCGGCCGCGAGAACCTCGAGGCGGTCGCCTTCCTGCGCCTGCTGAACGAGGCGGTCTACGGCCGTCACCCGGGCGCCATCACGATCGCCGAGGAATCGACGGCGTGGCCGGCGGTGTCGCAGCCGACCTACGCGGGCGGACTCGGCTTCGGGTTCAAGTGGAACATGGGGTGGATGCACGACACGCTCGAGTACGTGCGGCAGGAGCCGGTGCACCGGCGCTGGCATCACGACAAGATGACGTTCGGGCTGATGTACGCGTTCACCGAGAACTTCATCCTGCCCCTGTCGCACGACGAGGTCGTGCACGGCAAGGGCTCGCTGCTCGCGCGCATCCCGGGCGACGCCTGGCAGCAGTTCGCCACGCTGCGGGCCTATTACGCGGTGATGTGGGCGCAGCCGGGCAAGAAGCTGCTGTTCATGGGGCAGGAGTTCGCGCAGGGCCCGGAGTGGAATTTCGCAGCGGGGCTGGAGTGGCCGCTGCTCGACACGGGCTGGCATCGCGGCACGTCAGACGCTGGTGCGCGACTGCAATCGCGCTTACCGGGCGCACAAGGCGCTGCACGAGCGCGACTGCGCCGCGGAGGGCTTTCGCTGGATCGCGGTCGACGACGCGGCCAGCTCGGTGTTCGCGTGGCTGCGCTTCGGCGACGACGGCGCGCCACCCGTGGCCGTCATCGCCAATTTCACCCCGGTGCCGCGCGCTGGCTACCGGATCGGCCTGCCGGCCCCCGGCCGCTGGCGCGAGATCCTGAACACCGACGCCGAGATCTACGGCGGCTCGGGCTGCGGCAATGCGGGCGGCATCGATGCCCGGCCGGGCGAGTGGAACGGTTTCCCCTGCTCCGCCACGATCAGTCTGCCGCCGCTCGGCACGCTCTGGCTGGTGCACGAGGGCGGCAGGTGATGGCGTCCCCATGCCCGGGAAGCAGGAGGCAACGAAAGGGAACATCATGGACAAGGTAACCTACTCGACCCCGCTCGCCCGCTCGTCGATGGCCTATGTTCTCGCGGGAGGACGCGGCAGCCGGCTCATGGAGCTCACCGAACGGCGCGCCAAGCCGGCGGTCTATTTCGGCGGCAAGTCGCGGATCATCGATTTCGCGCTGTCGAACGCGCTCAACTCCGGCATCCGGCGCATCGCGGTCGCGACCCAGTACAAGGCGCACAGCCTCATCCGGCACCTGCAGCGCGGCTGGAACTTCCTGCAGCCCGTGCGCAACGAGAGCTTCGACATCCTGCCGGCGAGCCAGCGCGTGGCGGAAGACCAGTGGTATGCCGGCACCGCCGACGCGGTGTACCAGAACATCGACATCGTCGACGGCTACGCGCCCGAGTATCTCGTCATCCTCGCCGGCGATCACATCTACAAGATGGACTACGAGCGGATGCTGGTCCAGCACGTCAACAGCGGCGCGGACGTCACCGTCGGCTGTGTCGAAGTTCCGGTCACGGATGCACAGGGGTTCGGCATCATGCACGTCGACGACACGGACCGCATCGTGTCTTTCCTCGAGAAGCCCGAGCACCCGCCCGAAATGCCGGACCGGCCCGGCTGGGCGCTGGCGAGCATGGGGATCTACGTCTTCCGGCGCGACTTCCTGAACGAGCAGCTGCGCCGCGACGCCGCCGACCCGCATTCGAGCCGCGATTTCGGCCGCGATGTCATTCCGTACCTGGTCAAGCACGGCAAGGCCGTCGCGCATCGCCTCACCCGCTCGTGTGTGCGCTCGCGCGACGAAACCGAGGTCTACTGGCGCGACGTCGGCACCGTCGATGCCTACTGGGAGGCGAACATCGACCTCACCGACGTCGTTCCCGCGCTCGATCTCTACGATCGCGACTGGCCGATCTGGAGCTACGCCGAAATCACGCCGCCGGCGAAGTTCGTGCACAACGAGGACGGCCGGCGCGGCATCGGCATCTCGTCGCTCGTCTCGGGCGGCTGCATCGTTTCCGGCTCCCTGCTCCAGCATTCGCTGCTGTTCACCGGCGTGCACCTGCATTCCTACGGCACCGTCCGCAATGCGGTCATCCTTCCCTACGTGGACATCGCGCGGGGCGCGCGGCTCACCAACGTGATCGTCGACGCCGGTGTGAAGATTCCCGCCGGGCTCGTCGTCGGCGAGGATCCGGAGGTCGACGCGGCGCGCTTCCGCCGCACGCCGCTCGGCATCTGCCTGATAACGCAGCCCATGATCGATCGGCTGGGCCAGTGACCGGCCTCGACGTCCTCTCCGTTGCGTCCGAGGTCTACCCGCTGCTGAAGACCGGCGGGCTCGCGGACGTGGTCGCCGCGCTGCCGCCGGCGCTCGCGCAGGAGCGCATCGCCACGCGCACGCTGGTGCCGGGCTATCCCGCGGTGATCGCGGCGCTGCGTGACGCCGAAACCTTCCACTCGTTCGCGCGCCTGCAGGGCGGGCCGGCCCGGCTGCTCGCGGCGCACGCGGAAGGCCTCGATCTCTTCGTGCTCGACGCGCCCCACCTGTACGCCCGTCCCGGCAATCCGTATCTCGGCCCCGACGGGAAGGAATGGCCCGACAACGCGGTGCGCTTCGCCGCGCTCGCCGAGTGCGGCGTCGCGATCGCGCTCGGAAGCATCGCGGGCTACACGCCCGACATCGTGCAGGCCCACGACTGGCAGGCGGGCCTCGTCCCGGCGCTGCTCCACTACGGCGGAACGCCGCGGCCGCGCACGGTCATGACGGTGCACAACCTGTCGTTCCAGGGACAGTTCCCGCGCGCGCTGCTGGCGACGATCGGATTGCCGCCCCACGCGTGGTCGATCGACGGCGTCGAATTCCACGGCACGATCAGCTACCTCAAGGCCGGGCTCGCGCTGGCCGACCGCATCACCACGGTGTCGCCCACCTATGCGGCGGAGATCCGCACGCCTGAGGGCGGAATGGGGCTCGACGGGCTCCTGCGCCAGCGCGCCGACGTGCTCGAGGGCATCCGCAACGGGATCGACGACACGGTGTGGAATCCCGCGACCGACGCCCATATCGCCGCGCGTTTCGACCGGATGCACTACGCCAGGCGCGTGCCGAACAAGGCGGCGCTGCAGGCGCGCTTCGGCCTCGACGCCGAACCGGCGGCCTTTCTCTGCGGCGTCGTGAGCCGGCTGACGCTGCAGAAGGGGATGGACCTCCTGCTCGAGGCGCTGCCGGCCCTCGTCGACCGCGGCGCCCAGCTCGCGCTCCTGGGGTCGGGCGACAAGGCGCTCGAAGATGGATTCGTCGCGGCGGCGGCCCGCTTTCCCGGTCGTGTCGCTGCGCTTACCGGCTACGACGAGTCGGTCGCGCATCTCGTGCAGGCCGGCGCCGACGCCCTGCTCGTTCCTTCGCGCTTCGAGCCCTGCGGCCTCACCCAGCTCTGTGCGCTGCGCTACGGGACCATTCCGATCGTGGCGCGCGTCGGCGGCCTCGCGGACACCGTCGTCGACGCGAACGAAATGGCGCTCGCCGCTGGCGCAGGCACGGGCATCCAGTTCGCGCCGGTCACGCGCCAGTATCTCGAATTCGCGATCGGCCGCGCCATTGCGCTGCGGCGTGACCCCGCGGTGTGGCGCCGGATGCAATCGCGCGCGATGGCGACCGACGTCGGCTGGACCCGCCCCGCCAAGCAGTACGCCGCGCTCTTCCGCGAGCTCGCGGCGCGCGGCACAGCGTGACGATGCGCGACGTCGGCCCCGGCAGCCCCGAGCCGCTCGGCGTCACCCCGTTGCGAGGCGGCGCCAACGTCGCCGTCTTCTCCGCGCACGCGAGCGCGATCGAGCTCTGCCTGTTCGACGCGAGCGGTGCACGCGAGATCGAGCGGGTCGCATTGCCGGAACGCACCGGCGACGTGTTCCACGGCTTCATCGGCGGCGTCGCGGCGGGTGATCGCTACGGACTGCGGGCGCACGGCCCGTACGACCCGCGCGCGGGTCACCGTTTCAATGCCGCGAAGCTGCTCGTCGATCCGTACGCGCGGGCGCTCGACCGCGCCTTTGCCTACGATCCGGCATTGACCGGCGGCGGCGGCGACCGCGGCACGCGGGACGACACCGACAGCGCACCGTTCGTGCCCAGGGGCGTCGTGACGCCGGCTCCGGATCCGGTGGCCGCCCGTCGACCGCACGTGCCCTGGCGCGAGACGATCCTGTACGAGCTGCACGTGCGCGGCTTCACGCGCACGCATCCAGGCGTGCCGGAAGCCCTCCGCGGCACTTGCGCGGGCCTCGCCCACCCGGCCGCGCTCGCCCACCTGACGCGGCTCGGCGTCACGACCGTCGAGCTGATGCCGATCGCGGCGGCGATCGACGAGCGCCATCTCGCGCGCGCGGGGCTGACCAATTACTGGGGCTACAACCCGGTGGCGTTGTTCGTCCCCGATCCGCGGCTCGCGCCGGGCGGCATCGACGAATTGCGCGCCTGCGTGGCGGCGCTGCACGCGGCCGGCATCGAAGTGATCCTGGACGTCGTTCTCAACCATACCGGCGAAGGCGATGCGCTCGGGCCGACGGTGTCGCTGCGCGGCCTCGACAACGCCAACTACTACCGGACGCTGCGCGAAGACCCCGCCCGCTACAGCGACGACACCGGCTGCGGCAACACGCTGGCGCTCGACCGGGCGCCGGTGCTGCGCCTCGCGCTGGACGCGCTTCGCTACTACGCGCAAGCGGCCGGCGTCGACGGCTTCCGCTTCGACCTCGCGACGACCCTCGGCCGCCGCGACGACGGCTTCGATCCCGCGGCGCCGCTCCTGCAGGCGATCGCGCAGGATCCCGTGCTGCGCGAGCTCAAGCTGATCGCGGAACCGTGGGACGTCGGGCCCGGCGGGCATCGCCTCGGCGCGTTCCCGCCAGGATGGGGGGAGTGGAACGACCGGTATCGCGACACCGTGCGGCGGTTCTGGCGCGGCGACGCGGGGATCACCGGCGAGCTCGCGACGCGCTTCGCGGGCTCCGCCGACGTCTTCGCGCCGCGCTCGCGCCCCCCGTCGCGGTCGGTCAATTTCGTCGCGGCGCACGACGGCTTCACGCTGGCCGACCTCGTGACCTACGCCGCGAAGCACAACGAGGCGAACGGCGAGGACAACCGCGACGGCAGCGATGGCAACTGGTCGTGGAATCACGGCGTCGAAGGACCGACGGCCGACCCCGCGATCGCAGCGGCGCGCGGGCGCGACGTCCGCAACCTGCTGGCGACGCTGCTGCTTTCGCGCGGGACCCCGATGCTCGCGATGGGCGACGAGCTCGGACGAACGCAGCGGGGCAACAACAACGCCTACGCGCAGGACGGTCCGCTGACGTGGATCGACTGGGGAGCGGCTGATCCGACGCTGATCGCTTTCGTCGCGCACCTGATCGACCTGCGCCGGCAGCACCCCGCGTTCTCCGGCGAGCGCTGGCTTGCCGGTGCGCCCGTCGACGCGACCGGCCTCCCGGACGTCGAGTGGCGCCATCCCGACGGCCGGCCGATGGCCGGTGGCGACTGGACGCTGCCCGAATCGCGCGCCCTCATCGCGATCCTCTATACGAGCCCCGCCGGGGCGTTGACCGCCGACCGCGTCGCCGTCGCGTTCAACGCCGGCGATGAACCGGTCACCGTGCGCTGGCCCGACGCGCGCGAAGGCCATGCCTGGCGCTGCGTCATCGACACCGCATTGCCCGCGGGATGCCCCGGCCAGGCCGGTCCCGCCGTCGCCGACACGACGCCGGTCGCGGCCCGGTCGGTGCGGGTTCTCGCGGAAGAGGCGGCTCCCGTGCCCCGCCGCCGCAACGCGGGTGTCGACGCGGAAGCCCTCGACCGGCTCGCCGCGGCAGCCGGCATCGCGGGCGAATGGTGGGACGTCGCCGGCGGTCGCCACGTCGTCGGCGCCGATACGAAGCGCGCGCTGCTCGCGGCGATGGGATTGCCCGTGGCATCGACTGCCGAAGCACGGATGCACCTCGCCGCGATGGCCGACGCGCGCGAGTTGCGCGAGCTGCCGGCGATGGTCGTCGCGCGCGCGGGCACGGCGCCGGAGCTCGCCATCGCGGTGGCGCCTTCGAGCCGGCATCGTCGCGGCCAGCTCCGACTGCAGCACGACGACGGAACCGAAACGCTCCTGCCGTTCACAGCCGACGATTGTCCCGCGAAGGTCACGACCGCCACGGACGGGCGCAAGGTCGAGCGGCGGATCGTCACGCTGCCGCCGCTGCCGGCGGGCTACCACACGCTGCGTTTCGACGACGAGCGCGACGGCCGCTGTCGCGTGGTGGTCGCGCCGCCACGCTGCTTCCTGCCGCCGGATATCCGCGCCGGCGAACGCCGCTACGGTCTCGCCGCGCACCTGTATGCGCTGCACCGCCGCGGCGATCAGGGCATCGGCGACTTCACGACGCTGTCGGCGATCGCCGAGGCCACCGCGCGCGCGGGAGGCAGCATCGTCGGCATCAATCCGCTGCACGCGCTCTTCGCCGAGGACCGCGAGCGCGCGAGCCCCTATCATCCTTCCGATCGCCGCTTTCTCGATCCCGTCTACATCGACGTCGAGACGGTGCCCGATCTCGCGGCGGCGGCCGGAGGCGCGCGCGCTGCTCGCGCAGACACGGCCGGCGCTTCGCGGCGCTCTCGGCGCGCGCCAGCGTCGATTACGCGTCGGTCTGGCCATTGAAGCAGGCGGTGCTGGAGGCGTGTTTCGCGGCGTTTCGAGCGGCGCCCGGCCGCCGACGATCCGCTCGTCGCCGAGTTCGAGCGCTTCATCGCCTCCGGCGGAGCGCGGCTGCAGCGCTTCGCGCTGTTCGAGGCGATCGCCGCGGAGCATCCGCGCGTGCCCTGGCACGAGTGGCCGGATGGCTTGCGCGAGCCCGATGCTGCCGGCATCGCCGAATTTGCGGAACGCCACGCGCGCCGGATGCGCTTCGCGTCATACCTGCAATGGCTGGCGGACCGCCAGTTCGCCGCCGCCGCCCGCCACGGGCGCGCGAGCGGGCTCGCGCTCGGCTTCCTGCGCGATCTGGCCGTCGGCGCGGCGCCGGACGGCGCCGAGGTATGGGCGAATCCTTCCGCCTTCGCCCGCGGCGCTGCGGTGGGCGCGCCGCCGGATCCGTTCTCGACCGCCGGCCAGAACTGGAATCTGCCGCCGCCGAATCCGGGAGCGCTGCACGCATCGGCCTGCGCCGGGTTCGGCGAGCTCGTCGCCGCCAACATGCGCCACGCCGGCGCACTGCGGATCGATCACGTGATGGGATTGTCGCGGCTGTTCTGGATTCCCGACGGCGCGGCGGCGGCGGACGGCGCCTACGTCGAGTATCCGCTCGATGCGCTGCTCGCGGTGCTCGCGATCGAGAGCGCGCGCGCACGGCTGCTTCGTCGTCGGCGAGGACCTGGGCACGGTGCCGGAGGGCTTCCGCGAGCGCCTGGCGGCGGTCGACATACTCTCCTATCGGGTGCTCTGGTTCGAGCGCGACGGCGCGGGCTTCGCCGCCCCCGCGCGCTACCCGGCCAAGGCGGTGGCGTGCGTGTCGACGCACGATCTGCCGACGATCGCCGGCTGGTGGTCCGGCGCGGACATCGCCGAGAAGCGGGCGCTGGGACTGCTGGACGCGGAGGGAGCCGCAGGCGCGCAGGCCGAGCGTGGCGCGGCCCGGCACGCGCTGGCCGATGCGATGGCCGAGGCCGGCGTCGCCGAAGGGTCGCCCATCGACGCCGGCGCGCCGCACGATCCCGGGATCACTGCGGCGCTGCATCGCTACGCCTGCGCCTCGCCTTCGGCGGTGGTGCTGCTGCAGGCCGACGACCTCGCCGGCGAAACCGCGGCGGTCAATCTGCCGGGCACCGACCGCGAGCGTCCGAACTGGCGCCGGAAGGTCGGTGTGGACGCCGACGCGCTGTGGGAGACGCCCGCCGCCACGCAGGCGATCGCCGATTTCACCGCCCGCCGGGGCCGTCGCTGACCCGCCGCAACAACCGCGCGCGCCAAGTCTCCCGCGCGCGCCTTGCGCGACGCGAAGGGCTCACCGCAGCGGACCGACCCGCTGTCCGAGCATCTCCGGAGTGATCAGCGTGATGCCGCGCTCGGTCACGCGGAAACGTCGCCGGTCCTCGTCCGGGTCGAGCCCGACCGTCAGGCCCTCCGGCAACCGGCAATGCTTCTCGACCACGGCTCGCTTCAGCACCGTGTGGCGGCCCACATCGACGGAGGGAAGGATCACCGAATCCTCGATCGTGCAGTAGTCGTGGACGCGAACGTTCGAGGACAGCAGCGAGCGGCGCACGGTGGAGCCGCTGATGATGCAGCCGCTGGCGACGATGGAGTCGATCGCCGTGCCGCGGCGGTCGTCGCCGTCGAACACGAACTTGGCGGGAGGCAGCTGTTCCTGGTGCGTCCAGATCGGCCAATCCGCGTCGTACAGGTTCAGCTCCGGCACGACGCGCGTCAGCCCGATGTTGGCCTCCCAGAAGGCATCGATCGTGCCGACATCGCGCCAGTAGGGGGTGCCGTCGTGCATGTTGACGCAGCTGTCGGCGAAGTCATGGGCGTGCACGCGCGCCCCGCTTCCGACCAGGCGCGGGATGATGTCCTTGCCGAAATCGTGGCTCGAGCCGGCGTCATCGGCGTCGCGCACCAGCTCGTCGTACAGGAATCCGGCGTCGAACACGTAGATGCCCATGCTGGCCAGCGCCCGGTCCGGTCGGCCCGGCGCCGGCGCCGGTCGCGCCGGCTTCTCCGCGAACCCGACGACGCGCTGTCCGGCGTCGACCGCCATCACGCCGAGGGACGACGCCTCGTCCAGCGGGACCTCGATGCAGGCGATCGTCATCTGCGCCTGCGCCCGGACGTGGTCTTCGAGCATCCGGCCGTAGTCCATCTTGTAGACGTGATCGCCGCCCAGGATCAGCACGTGGTCCGGATCGTGGCGGCGCAGGATGTCGAGATTCTGGTAGACGGCATCCGCCGTGCCCTGATACCACGTCGTCTCGATCCGCTGCTGCGCCGGCAGGAGCTCCACGAACTCGTCGAAGCGCCCGTCGAGAAAGCTCCAGCCGCGCTGCACGTGTCGCAGCAGACTCTGCGCCTTGTACTGCGTGCAGATGCCGATGCGGCGGATGCCCGAGTTCACGCAGTTCGACAGCGCGAAATCGATGATCCGGAACTTGCCGCCGAACGGCAGCGACGGCTTTGCGCGCCAGTTGGTCAGCTCGCCGAGGCGGCTGCCCCTGCCGCCCGCCAGGATCAGCGCGAGCGCATTCTTCGTCAGCGCGGCGGTCGGCGGCCTGGCCGGGCCTCGATGGACGAGCGCCTCGAGCGCATCGACTTCGGTGGCGTTGATCTGCATGGCGCAGCCGCCGGCGCGGCGGCGACTACCTGCCGGTCAGGAGGTCGATCCGGGCTTCCGCCTCGAGCCAGTCTTCCAGCTCGTGGCCGGGCTCGAATCCTCTTTGCTCGGCGCAGTAGTACGCGGCCTCCGCGATCATCAGCCGCCTCACTTCGGGATCGACGGGACGCTCCGTCGCGACCTGCGATGCCATTTCCGAAACGATTCCGGTCGTGGCAGAAGCGGCAGGCGCGGCAACCGGCGGGATCGTGGACTTGCCATGCGGACGCCGCGATGGCGTATTGAGATGCGCAGACATTTTCAGCTCCTCGTGTGTGGCTTGCCCAACACCGGGTTCTTCTTCTTGTGCTCTACACGGTACGCGTCGCCACGAGCGCTGCATTGACGACTGTCAATGACGGCTCATCTTCCGCGAGAAGAATCGTGCTGCAATGCACCAAGACTCAGGTCGGGCGCAGTCTCCATCGCCGCCGGCGAAAGCGCCGCGGCGATCGCCTCGTCCACGTGCTCGACCCACACGATTCGAAGCTTCTCGCGCGCGTCGGCCGGGATGTCCTCGAGATCGCGGCGATTGCGCGCGGGGAGCAGCACCGTGCCGATGCCCGCACGCAACGCGGCCAGCACCTTCTCCTTGACGCCGCCGATCGGCAGCACGAGCCCGCGCAGGCTGATCTCGCCCGTCATCGCGACGTCGTTGCGCACGAGCCGCCCCGTGAGCAGCGAAGCGAGCGCGACGAAGATCGCCACACCCGCGCTCGGGCCGTCCTTGGGCGTCGCCCCGGCCGGCACGTGGACGTGGATGTCGGACTTCTCGAGCGCCTCCGGCGCGATGCCGAGGTCGCGCGAGTGTGCCTTGACGAGAGAAAGCGCCGCCTGCGCGCTCTCCTTCATCACCTCGCCCAGCTGTCCGGTCAGGATCAGCTTCCCGGCTCCCGGCATGCGCGCGGCTTCGATGAACAGGATGTCGCCGCCCACCGGGGTCCACGCGAGGCCGGTGGCGACTCCGGGCACGCCGCTCCTCATCGCGACTTCGGCCTCGAACTTGCGGGCGCCCAGGATGGCGGCGAGGTCGGCGGGACCCACCGCCACCCGCTGCGCGCCGCCTTCGGCGACGCGCACCGCGACATTGCGGAAGACGTTGCCGATCTCGCGCTCGAGATTGCGCACGCCGGCCTCCCGCGTGTAATCGTCGATGATCGCCGTCAGCGCGTCGTCGCCGATCGAGCACTGCTCCGCGGTGAGGCCCGTCGCCGCGAGCTGGCGCGCGACGAGATAGCGCCGCGCGATCTGCAGCTTCTCCTGCGCGGTATAGCCCGGCAGCTGAATGACCTCCATCCGGTCGCGCAGCGGGCCGGGTATCGTGTCGAGCACGTTCGCCGTGCAGATGAACATCACCGCCGAGAGGTCGAACGGCACCGCCAGATAGTTGTCGCGGAAGGCCGCATTCTGCTCGGGGTCGAGCACTTCGAGCAGCGCCGACGCGGGGTCGCCGTGAAAGCCGCCGGCGCCGAGCTTGTCGACTTCGTCCAGCATCAGCACGCAGTTGCGCGTGCCCGCCTTGCGCACGCTCTGGATGATGTTGCCGGGCAGCGACCCGATGTACGTGCGCCGGTGACCGCGGATTTCCGCCTCGTCGTGCACGCCGCCCAGGCTGAGGCGCACGAACTGCCGCCCGGTCGCCTTGGCGATGCTCTGGCCGAGCGACGTCTTGCCCACGCCGGGCGGGCCGGCAAAGCACAGGATCGGGCTTCTGCCCGAGGGGTTGAGCTTGCGGACCGCGAGATATTCGAGAATGCGCTTCTTGATCTTGTCGAGGCCGTAGTGATCCTCGTCGAGGATGCGCCGCGCCTCCGCGATGTCGATGGCCGCCTCGGCGCCGGCGGCCCACGGCAGCTCGATCAGCCAGTCGAGATACGTGCGGATCATCGAGTATTCGCCGGCGCCCTCCGGCATCCGCTCGAGACGCTTCAACTCCTTGCGCGCCTGCTTTTCCACTTCCGCGAGGCATCCCGGCCGCCGCGATCGCACGATCGAGCTCGGCGATCTCCGCCGCGCCCTCGTCACCCTCCCCAAGCTCCTTCTGGATCGTGCGCATCTGCTCGCGCAGCAGGTGCTTGCGCTGGCTGTCGTCGATCGAGCCTTTCGTGCGCTCGGCGATTTCGCGCGAGACCTTCAGCACCTCGATGCGGTGCGCGAGCAGGTCCAGCAGCTTGTCGAGCCGCGCCCTGAGGTCGAAGGTTTCCAGCAGCGCCTGCTTTTCCTCGGCGCCGATGTCCATCAATCCGGCGATGAAGTCCGCGAGCCGTGGCGCGCCTTCGACGCCCTGCAGCGCGGACACCACCTCCTCGGGCACCTGCGGCAGGAGCTGCAGGATCTGCGCCGCCCGCTCCTTGAGGCCCTGGGCGCGGCCCTCGATGTCCGGCCCGGCCTGCCCGGTCTCGGTGATGAGCTCCACTCGTGCCGCCATGAACGGATAGCCCTCGAGGAACTGGAGCACGCGGAAGCGCTGCACGCCCTGGCAGATGGCGTGATGCGCGCCGTCCGCGGCCGTGATGTAGCGAAGCACATTGGCGGTCGTGCCGACCCGATGCAGATCGTCCGGCCCCGGCAGGTCCGCGTCGGGCTTGCTTTGCAGCAGCACGCCGAGAGGACGCTGCAGGCGCGCGGCCTCGTGCACCGCGGCGCGCGAGCGTTCGCGGCCGACCGTGAGCGGAAACACCATCCCCGGGAACAGCACGACATTGCGCACCGGCACGATGATCAGCGCGTCGTCGGGGAGGGGGCGCGTCGCGCCTGCGCCCTCCGTCCGCGTTTCCGGCGGGGCGGCTTCGACGCCGGTGCCCGCATCGGCACGGATCGGCTTGTCGGTGGCGTTGGTCGGTTGCATCATGCGTCCCTCGTTGCGCCCGACTTGCGCAGCCGCAGGATCAGGCAGCCGTCCCGCATTTCGGGCGTGCCCGCGTCGAGCCTTGCGTCGGGCAGCCGGATGCGCCGCTCGAAATACCCGTAGGGAATCTCCAGCCGCCGCACCGCGCGCCGCGATCCCGCGAACGGCAGGCTGCGTTCGGCGCGCAGCACGAGCTCGCCCGATTCCGTGGTCACCTCGATCCGATGGGCCGGCACGCCGGGGAGCGCGACCAGGACAATGACTTCGTGCTCGTCCTCGAACACGTCGACCGGCGGCTCCCACGTCGCATGAGTTCGCCCGGACGCGGCGAGGCGGAAGAACTGCCGGTGCATCCGTTCGGCGTCGTCGATCAGCGCGCAGGCCTGCGCCCACATCCAGTCCGTCGGATTTCTGGTCGTCATGCGCGTCCGCCTGTCAGGCGCTGGCCCTGATCCACCGCAGCAGGCCGGGCAGGTCCATGGCACCCGACTGCCGCGCCACCTCGCGCCCGTTCCGGAACACGACGAGCGTCGGTATGCTGCGTATGCCGAAGCGGGTGGCGATCGCCGGGCTCGCTCTCGGTGTCGAGCTTCGCGATCCGCGCCTGCGTGGCAAGCTGCGCGGCGGCCTGCTCGTAGGCCGGCGCCATCATCCGGCAGGGCCCGCACCAGGGCGCCCAGAAATCCACCACCAGGGGCAGATCGTTGCCCGCGACATGGCGGTCGAAATTCGCCGCGGTGAGCTCGATCGGACGACCGGGCAGCAGCGCCTGCTTGCAGCTGCCGCAATTCGCGCCCGCGTCCAGGCGTTCGCGCAGCACGCGGTTGGTCGTGTCGCAGTGCGGACAGACGACGCGCAGATGGTCGCTCACGGCCATACCCTTCGGCATCCCGTGATCGGCGCAGGCTGCTGCAGTTTCCGGCTAAGCTCCATGCCGGCGATATGTGGGTACATCAGGCGGATTCAAGGCCCCGCCGGCCACTATCGCAATGCGCGTCACCGCCACGAACCGGATCATGCCGCCGGTCCGCGCACATACCGCACTACATCGTGGTCGTCGCGCTGCCTGCAAAAGTCCTTTCGTGCAGGCTCTGGCAGGGCACGCAGCGCCTGGCGGCGGGAAACGCCCGCAGCCGGGCGAATCCGATGTCGGTGCCGCAGTCCGCGCACTTGCCGAACCCGTGCGCCTTGATGCGCAGGAGCGCATCGTCGATTTCCTTGACCACCTCGACGTGGCGACGCGCGATCACATTTTCGTAGTCGGCCAGCGACGACGCCGTGGCCTGGTCGCCGAAGTCGGGGACTTCTCCGGCGATTGCCGCGTACGAATGCTCCGTCGCGTGCGCCAACTCGGCGCGCGCCTCGGTCAGCACACCGCTCCTCTGCGCCAGCAAGCGGGTCTCCAGTAGCCGTGTCTGCTGCGAAGTGAGTGTCGTCATGTGCCTGCCTCCTCGCGTGCGGGACCCCTCGGTGTGCCCTTGCCCGCGGGGCCCTCACGGCGTCAGCGTAGCCCCACTGTGCCGATGCGAGTTGACCAGGATCAATCCTGTCGTGCGAGATCTTTCCGGAAGCGGGATTCAGTCACGGATCGACGGAGATCGCCCAGTCGTGCAGGAGCGCGCAGGCGGCGTCCCGCGTGGCGCGCATCGGCGCACCGCCAGGGCACGACACATCATGATTCGCGTCAATCCGTCCCGGGAAAGGCGCGCCATAATGACAGTGTTTTCCCGGAAAAATGAACATCCTGGTTACGCCGCAGCGCGTCGCAACCGCGAGCCGCCAATCCCGGGCTCGCGGCCAAAGTGCTGTTCCTCGCGGAGCCGCGGAACTACCCCGAGCCGACCGGCCGCGTCGACACCATCGAGACCCACATGTCGTGGGTGTTCCTCACGGACCGCCACGCGTGGAAACTCAAGAAGCCGGTACGCCAGAGCTACCTCGATTTCAGCACCGAGGCGGCGCGCCGCCACTACTGCGCCGAGGAGCTGCGGCTCAATCGCCGCCTGACGGAGGACGTCTATCTCGAAACCGTGCCGCTGACGGTGGACGCGGACGGCAAGCTGCGGCTCGGACCGGGCGGCGCCGTGGTCGACTGGCTGGTGAAGATGCGGCGCCTGCCGGCCGAGCGGATGCTGGATCGGATGATCCGCGCGGGGTCGGTGCAGGCCGACGACGTCCGGCGCATCGTGGGCACGCTCTGCCGCTTCTACCGCGACTGCGCGCCGGTCGCCATGGGCGAAAGCGAATACCGGGAACGTTTTGCGGCGGGGATCGCCGACAACCTGATGGAGCTGGGCTGCGGGAATTCGCACTGCCGCTCTCGATCATCGAGTCGATCTGCGCGCGGCAACGGGCTTTTCTCGAGCGCGCCGGGGCGCTGTTCGACGAGCGGGTACGCGGCGGGCACATCGTCGAGGCCCACGGCGACCTGCGGCCGGAGCACATCTGTCTCGAGCGCGAACCGCAGATCATCGATTGCCTCGAATTCTCCCTCGATTTCCGGCTGCTCGACACGGCCGACGAACTAGCGTTCCTGGCGCTCGAGTGCGAGCGCCTCGGTGCGGCATGGATGCGACGGTCCATTTTCGCGACCTGCGCCGACCTGTCCGGCGACGCGCCGCCCGATGGGCTCCTGCATTTCTACCAGAGCTATCGCGCGTGCCTCCGCGCGAAGATCGCGATCTGGCACCTGAAGGAACCGTCACTGACCGATCCGTCGAAATGGACGACCCAGGCGCGCGAGTATCTCCGGCTCGCCGGCAGCCACATCGCGCAGTGCGGCGCCTGAGCCAGGGCCACCGCCGGGGCTCAGGAGCCGAGCAGCTCGACGATCGACCCGCCGTCGTGGATCCTGCGGATTGCCTCGGCGAACAGGCTTGCGGTGCTGACGTGCACCAGCTTCGCCTTCAGCCCGGGAGCGGTCACGCGCAACGGCGGCACACTGTCGGTGACCACGATCTGCTCGACGACGCTCGCCGCCAGCACTTCGTTGGCGGCTCCGGCGAAGAGGCCGTGCGAAGCAGCGGCCAGGATCCGCGTCGCGCCATGCTCGCGGCACGCCTGCGCCGCCCGCGCGATCGTCGTGCCGGCGCTGATCAGGTCGTCGACGATGATCGCGACCTTGCCGCCGACGTCGCCCACCAGCGCATCCCCACTGACCACGCCCGCGCTGCGGTACTTCTCGGCGAACGCGGCGCCGACAGGCCGCCCCAGCGCGTCCGCGAGGCGGTTGCGGAACTGCTCGGCACGCTTGATGCCGCCGGCATCCGGCGACACGACGGCGACCTGCGTGTCCTGCAGCAGCGGCGCGAAATGGGCGACGAACAGCGAATTCGCCTCGAGATTCTCGCTGCGGCAGCGGAAAGCATTCTGGAACGCCGCGAGGTTGTGCACGTCGAGCGTGACGACGCCGTCGGCGCCGACCGCCTCGAACAGGCAGGCGATGTGGCGCGTCGTGACCGGGTCCCTGGCTTTCGTCTTGCGGTCCTTGCGCGCGTAGGCGAGATAGGGGACGACGGCGGTGACTCGGCCGGCGGCCGAATCCTTGAGCGCGCCGATGAAGAGCAGGAGCCGGACGAGCTTGTCGTTCGCGCTCTGGCCGGTCTCGCCGTAGAGCGAGTGGATGACAAACGCGTCGGCCCCGCGCACGTTGACGAGCGGCCGCGCCTTGTGCTCGCCGTCCTCGAACTCGCGCTCCTCGTGCGCACTGAGCGGAATGGCCAACCTCGCGCTGACCGCCTCGCCAAACGCGCGGCTCGCATCGAGCGCGAACAGCCGGAGTTCCGTTGCGTTCATTTCGTCATCACCCCTTGACGCAGACCAGCGGCTCGAGCCGGGCGACCTTGCGCGCCAGCTGCGCGCGGTCGGCGGCATCGACGACCGCGGCAACGTCCTTGTACGCGCCGGGAGCCTCTTCGGCCACGCCGCGCAGCGACGGGCTGCGGATCAGGATGCCGCGCCCGGCGAGATCGTCCACGACCCTGCGCCCCTGCCAGCGCCGCGTGGCCTCGTGCCGGCTCATGCTCCGGCCTGCGCCGTGGCACGCGGATGCGAAGGCCTCCTGCATGCCCCGACGCGTGCCGACGAGGACGTAGGATGCGGTGCCCATGCTGCCGCCGATCAGCACCGGCTGGCCGGTCGCGCGCAACGCGCCCGGCAAGTCCGGATGCTCCGGACCGAACGCCCGGGTTGCGCCCTTGCGGTGCACGTACACCTCGCGCAGCCTGCCGTCGACGACGTGCCGCTCGACCTTGCAGGTGTTGTGCGAAACATCGTAGAGCAGCGCAAGTTTCGTTCCGGGCAGCACGGCCTGGAAGACGCCGCGCACCAGATGCGTGAGGATCTGCCGGTTCGCCAGCGCGCAGTTGATCGCCGCGCGCATCGCGCCGAGGTAGCGTTCGCCCGCGGGCGACCGAATGGGCGCGCAGGCGAGCTCGCGGTCGGGCAGCGTGATGCCTGCGGCCGCGGCCGTCACCGCCATCTCCCGCAGGAACTCGGTGCCGATCTGATGTCCGAGGCCGCGTGACCCGCAATGGATGCTGACGACGACGTCGCCCGGGTGGAGCCCGAAGGCCTCGGCCGCCGACCGGTCGTACAGCTCGACGACGTGCTGCACCTCGAGGTAATGGTTGCCCGAGCCGAGCGTGCCCATCTCGCTGCGCTGCCTCCGCTTCGCGGCGGCCGGACACGTGCTGCGGCGCTGCGCCCGCCATCGCGCCGTGCTCCTCGATGCGCGCGAGGTCGTCCGGATGCCCGTAGCCCCGCTCGACTGCCCAGCGCGCGCCGCCGCGCAGCATCGCGTCCATCTCGTCGGCGTTGAGTGAGAGCGCACCGGTGCTGCCCACTCCCGCGGGAATGCGCTCGGCGAGCGCATCGGCGAGCAGCCGCTTGACCGGTTCGATCTCTGCGCGCGTCAAGCCCGACAGGAGCGTGCGCACGCCGCAGGAGATGTCGAAACCCACGCCGCCGGCGGAAATGACGCCGCCCTCGTCGGGATCGAACGCGGCCACCCCGCCGATCGGAAATCCGTAACCCCAATGGGCGTCCGGCATCGCGAACGATGCCTTGACGATGCCGGGGAGCGTGGCGACATTGGCGACCTGCTCCGGGACCTTGTCGTCCATCTCCCGGATGAGCGCCTCGTCGGCGAAGATAACGCCGGGAACGCGCATCGTCCCCGTCTGCGGCAGCACCCATTCGCAGTCGTTGATGCGTTGCAGCCGTCCCGGATCCATCGCCTTCGCTCTCAGACGTCGACGACGCACTGCGCGACCCACATGCCGTCGTCGCGGCGGACCACGGACAAGGCCGTGTAGGTCGCCCCCTTGACCTCGACCGCGGGCCTGTGCCGCTCGCGATCGACCGGCTCGCCCCACGCCCTGGCCTCGAGCGCATGGTCGTGCAACGTCACCGCGAAACGGCGAAACAGCATGCCGCGCGTCGCCATTTCGTAGATCAGCGCATTGAGCCAGTCGGCAAGCAGCAATTCGTCGTCGGGCGCCTCGCAACGCAGTTCGATCGCCGTTGCCGCGGCGACACGCTCCGGATCCGTGATCACCGCCATCATGGCGAGCGCAGCCTCCTCGAACGCCTCGCCTCGCGATGCGCCAATGCCACGCACGCCGATGTCCGCGCCGTGCGGAAAGTGTTCCCAGGCCATCGTGTCGCAACGAACCGTCGCCGCCCGAAGCCGGAGCCGCACGAACGCACCCTGCCCGCCGTCCACTCGAGTCCATGCGCGAAGTCTGTGCCGGCGCCCCGGGTTGGCGTTTGACGCGCATCAACAACGGCCATGGTGCCCGGCCCATGCGCGGCCGGCCTGACCGGTGCCGGCAGGACGTTGACACCGGTCAACGCGCCGCGGCCGGATTGCGATTAGGGTACATGGACGCTCGGCTTCCCCGACGACATGCCCTGGACCCTCGACCGATTTCCGCTGGCGATGCAGCGCTTGCTGCCGGCGATCCGCATCAAGGCGATCGAGAGCGCCATCGCTCGCGAGCAAAGGTGCGCAGATGCGTAAGTGTCCGCCCCCGCCGCAAGTCGTGTCGACCGTCGCGATCGGCGCCGATGCCGCTCTATTGCAGGGCGAGCCGGATCTTGCCGGAGCGGCTGCATTGCCGCGGGTCACGGCGCCGACATTGCTGATCGTTGGCGGAAGCGACCCGGCGGTCGATGGATGACAGCCGCGTCCCACAACCCGGTTCCGACCCCGGCAAACGCCCCGCCGTTCATGTCGCCGGCAGCGCACAGGCACGAGACGAGACTCGCCGACGCCCGGCCCGGAGCGAAACACGGCCTCGCCTGGGACCCGATCCGGGCCTCGGTCGATTGCTGGTCGTGGTATTCGCGGCTCGGCGACATCTGGTGGACGCGTGCCGCGGGCAGACCGGCGATCGCCGCCGCCGGCCGCGACCGCTTCGAATGCATTGGTGCGCGTTCGCGCGCGAGCGGTCCCCTTTCTACCGGGATGCCTATCGCGGACTCCCGGCCGGCAGGCTCGATCCTGCCCCGCTGCCCGTCGTGACCAAGCGGGCGCTGATGGATCGCTTCGACGACTGGGTGACCGATCCTGCGCTCGATCTGGCCGGCGTCACCGCTTTCCTCGCCGATCGGGAGCCGATCGGCGAGCGCTATCTCGGCCGCTACGTGATCTGGAAGAGCTCGGGCAGCACCGGCGAACCGGGGATCTACGTGCAGGATGACGATGCGCTGGAAACCTTCGACGCACTGATGGCCGTGCATCTCGATCCCGCGCGATTTGCCGCCGTACATGCGTGGCGCATCGCGGCACGCGGCGGACGGGCGGCGCTGATCGCCGCGACGGGCGATCACTTCGCCAGCATCGCGTCATGGCAACGCCTGACCCGGAACAGCCCCTGGATCGCGGCGCGCGAGCTTCTCGATAATGGATCCGCTGCCGCAGCTGGTCGCCGCAACTCAATGCCTATCGGCCAGCCTTCGTCGCGAGCTACCCGACGATGCTTTCGCTGCTGGCCGAGGAGCGGAAAGCCGGGCGACTCGAGATCGATCCGGTGGGCCTGTGGTCGGGCGGCGAATGCCTGCCCGCGAGCGTGCGCGCCGGGATCGAGGCCGCGTTCGGATGCCCGGTCGTCAACGAATACGGCGCGTCGGAGTGCATGAGCATGGCGTTCGGCTGCGACGAGGGCTGGCTGCACGTCAACGCCGACTGGGTGCTGCTCGAGCCGGTCGACGACGAATTTCGTCCGACGCCGCCGGGAGAACCTTCGCGGACGGTGCTGCTCACCAACCTCGCCAACCGCGTGCAGCCGATCATCCGCTACGATCTCGGCGACAGCGTCATCGTCAATCCCGGGCCGTGCGCGTGCGGGAGTCCGCTGCCGGCCATCAAGGTGGAGGGCAGGCACGACGACGTGCTGGCGATGGCGGCACCCGACGGGCGCATCGTGCGCCTGCTGCCGCTTGCGCTCACGACGGTCGTCGAGGACGCCGCGCCGGCTTCGCGTTTCCAGATCGTGCAGAAGGCGCCGGACCGGCTGCTCCTGCGTCTCGATTGCCCGTGACCCGGCCGACCGGCAGGCCGCCTGGCACGCCGTGGAGAAGGCCCTGCGCCGCTATCTCGGTCCGGCAATCGTTGCCCAACGTGCGCGTCGCGCCTCGACCCGCGAAGGACCGCGCGCCGACCGGCGCAGCGGAAAAATGCGGGAAGTCATCGCGTTCGAGGAGAGACCATGCCGTGACCGCAATTGCATCGCCACGCTCGAGGAAGGCGACCGCCACGACCGGATGCTGCTTGGCGGCAAGGACGCCGATCTGTGCGCGACGACACCGATCGGGCCAGGAATTCAGCGCGGGCCGCCCTGCAGCGGCGCAGGTCGACTGAGGCCCCCGGGCACGGCGCAAAGTCCGATGCACGTTGTTCGCGCACCGGCGCCGCGGGATAATGGTCGCTTGCCCGCAAATGGCCGTTCTCGAAAAGGAGATTCGACAATGACCGACATCATGGGACTTCTGGGTGCCGAAGCGGGTGGCCTGCTCCAGCACGTCTGCAAGGGCATCCCCCGGGAATCGCTGCACCTGCCCGGTCCCGATTTCGTGGATCGGATCGTTGCCCCGAGCGACCGTTCACCGGCGGTGATGCGCAGCCTGCAACAGCTCTTCGACCACGGCCGGCTCGCGGGAACGGGCTATCTTTCCATCCTGCCCGTCGACCAGGGGATCGAGCACAGCGCGGGCGCGTCGTTCGCGAAGAATCCGCTGTACTTCGACCCCGAGAACATCGTCAAGCTCGCGATCGAAGGCGGCTGCAACGCGGTAGCCTCGACGCTCGGCGTGCTCGGCGCGTGCTCGCGCCGTTACGCGCACCGGATCCCGTTCCTGCTCAAGTTCAACCACAACGAGTTCCTCACGTATCCGAACAAGTACGACCAGATCTTCTTCGCCACGATCAGGCAGGCGAAGGACCTGGGCGCAGTGGCGGTAGGCGCGACGATCTACTTCGGCTCGCCCGAGTCCGGCCGCCAGATCGTCGAGGTGAGCCAGGCGTTCGCGGCGGCGCACGAGATGGGGATGGCCACGGTGCTGTGGTGCTATCTGCGCAATCCGGCCTTCAAGACCGACAAGGACTACCACGTGTCGGCGGACCTCACGGGCCAGGCGAACCATCTGGGCGTCACGATCGAGGCCGACATCATCAAGCAGAAGCTGCCCGAGAACAACGGCGGCTACCTCGCGCTCAACACCAAGGAAAACCCTTACGGCAAGAACGACAAGCGGATGTACTCCGAGCTCGCGACCGACCACCCGATCGATCTCGCGCGCTACCAGGTCGCGAACTGCTACCTGGGCCGGTCCGGGCTCATCAATTCCGGCGGCGCGTCCGGCGCGAACGACCTCGCCGACGCGGTGCGCACCGCGGTCATCAACAAGCGCGCGGGCGGCATGGGTCTCATCTCCGGCCGCAAGGCGTTCCAGAAACCGATGGGCGACGGCGTGACGCTGCTCAACGCCATTCAGGACGTTTATCTGTCCCCCGGCATCACCGTCGCATGACACGAAAGGAAGACCTCCCCATGCTCCCGAACCGCAAACGCTTTGCCGCGGCCGCCATCGCCGCCGCGGCCGCATTCGCCGCGCCAGTCCTCGCCCAGAACACGCTCAACGTGATCTGCCCCGTGCAGGCCGAATGGTGCAACGCCGCCGCCGTCGCCTTCGAAAAGGAGACCGGCATCAAGGTCGGCATGACGCTGAAGGGCTCGGGCGAGTCGTTCGCCCAGATCGCCGCCGAAAAGGCGAATCCGAAGCTCGACGTCTGGTTCGGCGGCACCGGCGATCCCCACCTGCAGGCGGCCGAGCAGGGACTGCTCGAGGAATACAAGTCGCCGCTGTTGGCGCAGCTTCAGCCATGGGCGCAGAGACAGGCCGAGCAGTCGAAATACCGCACGGTCGGCATCTACCTGGGCGCGCTGGGCATCGGCTACAACACGGAGCTCCTCGCCAAGAAGAAGGTCGCGGCACCCGCCTGCTGGAAGGATCTCGTCAAGCCGGAATTCGCCGGCGAAGTGCAGATGGCCAACCCCAACGCTTCCGGCACCGCCTACACCGCGATCGCCACGCTGGTGCAGGTGTTCGGCGAGGAAGAGGCGTTCAAGTATCTGAAGGCGCTGCACCGGAACATCAACAACTACCCGCGCTCGGGCGTGGCGCCCATCAAGGCGGCCGCGCGCGGCGAGACGCTCGCCAGCGTCTCGTTCATCCACGACGCCGTCACCGAGGCGCAGGCCGGCTTTCCGGTCAAGGGGGTCGCGCCCTGCGAGGGCACCGGCTACGAGATCGGCTCGCTGTCGATCGTCAAGGGCGCGCGCAACCTCGACAACGCGAAGAAGTTCGTCGACTGGGCGCTGACGGCGAAGGCACAGGCACTCGGCGCGGAGACGAAACAGTTCCAGATCCCGTCCAACGTCAGTGCGCCGATCTCTCCGCTGTCGCCGAAGCTCGCCGACATCAAGCTCATCAACTACGATTTCGCCAAGTACGGCTCGTCGGCCGAGCGCAAGCGCCTGCTGGAGCGGTGGGACAAGGAAGTCGGCTCGATCGCCAAATAGCCGGCACTCGGGCGATAATCGCCCGGCCCGCGCACTGGCGCGCCCTTCGCCAATGGAGTCACGCATGATTCGCCGCTCGCTCTTCGCCGTCGCTGCCGCGATCGCCCTCCTCGCCGCCGCGCCGGCCGCGAGCCAGCTCAATCTCTACTGCAGCTCGCCGAACACGGCGTGGTGCCAGGGGATGGCCAACGGGTTCGAGAAGGCGACCGGCACCAAGGTCGCGGTCATCCAGAAGGCCACCGGCGAGATGCTGGCGCAGGTCAAGGCCGAGCGCGCCAATCCCAAGGGCGACATCTGGTGGGCCGGACCCGGCGACGCCTACCTGCAGGCGGCGGAGGACGGCCTGCTCGAGACCTACCAGTCGCCGAACCTCAATCAGCTGCAGGACTGGGCGCGGCGCATCTCCGAGGTGTCGCAGAATCGCGTGTCCGGCGTCTACGGCGGCATCCTCGCGCTCGGCTACAACACCGAGTTGCAGACGAAGAAGAAGCTGCCCGTCCCGAAATGCTGGAAGGACCTGCTCGATCCGGTCTACAAGAACGAAGTGATGCTGGGCAACCCGAATTCCTCCGGCACCGCTTACCTGATGCTGGCCTCGCTCGTGCAGGTGTTCGGCGAGGACGAGGCGTTCAAGTACATGAAGGCGCTCAACGCCAACGTGAGCTCGTACGCGCGCTCGGGCATCGGGCCGATGACGGCGGTGAAGCAGGGCGAGATCTACGTCGGCAGCACCGTGCTGCACGGCGTCATCAACGAGATCGTCGCCGGCTTCCCGGTCAAGCCGGTGCTGCCCTGCGAGGGTGTGGGCTACGAGATCGGCTCGATGGCCATCATCAAGGGCGCGCGCAATCTGGACAACGCGAAGAAGTTCGTCGACTGGGCGCTGACCGTGGATGCCCAGAAAATCGGGCTCGAGGTCAAGGAGTACGCGATCCCGACGAACAAGAGCGTGCCGCTGCCCGCCACGGTGCCCAACCTGACCGAATACAAGGTCATCGGTTACGATTTCGCGAAGTACGGTTCGAGCGAGACGAGAAAGCGCCTGCTCGAGCGCTGGGAGAAGGAGATCGCGCAAGCGCCGCGATGACCGGCCCGCGCCGACCGGTCTACTTCTGGCTCGCCGTCGGCGCGGCGGGCTTCCTGCTCGTCCCGTGGTACGCGCTGCAGGGCAGCGTGTTCGCACTGGGCTGGGTCCCGCACCTGGCGACGAAGGAAGCGGCGCCCGCGTTGCTGCAGGTCTTTCTGCACGGCAAGTGGTGGCTCGCCCCGCTCGGCGCCCTCCTCGTCGCGGGTACCGCTCTCGCGGTTCTGACGACGGACCGCACGGCACGCGCGAATGCGCTGATCGCCGTCGGCGCAGCGGGCTTCCTCTACCTGCTGATCCAGGGCTTCGCGATCGGCCCCACCGGGTGGTATTTCGAGTCGCTGGCCGCCACCTTGCCGGCGCTGCCGCGCGGCCAGTTCGGCATGGGCCTGGGCGCCGCGCTCGCAGTCACGTCGTTCGGCATGCTGTTCGCGCTGGGGCTCGCCGGTCGCGGCTACTTCAAGGGCGATCCGTTCGTCGCGGCCAGCGTGGTCACCGTCTCGGCGCTGGTCGCCGTGTTCACGTTCTTCCCGGTCATCCGGATCCTGATCTCGGCGCTGCAGGACAATGCCGGCGCCTTCTCGCTCGTGGCGCTTCCCGGGCGCCTGTTCGCCGAGAAAATCTGGGGCCTCGGCTGCATCATCGGCGACACGCGCTGCGGCGTGGCGTGGAACACGCTCACGCTCGCCTTCCTGTGCGCGGTCGGCTGCACGGCGCTCGGCCTCGCCTTCGCGCTGATCGCGACCCGCACCGGGTTCAGGCACAAGAAAGCGCTGCGCATCCTCACGGTGCTGCCGATCATCACGCCGCCCTTCGTGATCGGTCTCGGGTTGATCCTGATCTTCGGCCGCTCGGGCCTCATCAATCAGCTGCTCGAGTACCTGTTCGGCTGGCAGCTCGGGCGCTGGATCTACGGGCTGCAGGGCGTGCTGGTCGCGCAGGTCTTTGCGTTCACGCCGATCGCGTTCCTCGTGCTGATCGGCGTCGTCGAAGGCGTTTCACCCAGCATGGAGGAAGCGGCGCAGACGCTGCGCGCCGACCGCTGGCGCGTTTTCTCGGACATCTCGCTGCCGCTGATGCGCCCCGGCCTCGCCAACGCGTTCCTGATCAGCTTCATCGAGTCCATCGCCGACTTCGGCAACCCGATCCTGCTCGGCGGCAATTTCGGCGTGCTGTCCACCGAGATCTTCTTCTCGGTGGTCGGCGCCCAGCTGGACCAGGGGCGCGCGGCAACGCTCGGGATCCTGCTGCTGGTCTTCGCGTTCGGCGCGTTCTTCCTGCAGCGCGCCGTGCTCGGGCGCAAGGTTTACACGTCCCTCGCCGGCAAGGGTGACTCGGGCCTGCCGACGCAGCTGCCGGATGGCGCGCGCCGCCTCTGCTACGGTGTCGCCCTGCCGTGGGCGGCGCTCACGGTCGTCATCTACGCGATGGCGCTGACCGGCGGTTTCGTCGAGACCTGGGGCCGCGACTACACGCTGACGCTGCGGCATTACACGAAAGCCTTCGGCATCGAGTGGACCGAGCACGGCATCCTGTGGGCCGGCGCCGCGTGGAACTCGTTCTGGACCACGGTCAAGCTCTCCGCCATTGCGGCGCCGGTCACCGCCGCGCTCGGCATCCTGGCCGCCTACCTGCTCACCCGGCAGAAGTTCGTGGGCCAGGACGCGTTCGAGTTCGGCACGATGCTGTCGTTCGCGATACCAGGCACCGTGATCGGCGTCGCGTACATCCTCGCGTTCAACGTGCCGCCGATCGAGATCACCGGCACCGCGCTGATCCTCATCGTCTGCAACGTGTTCCGCAACATGCCCGTGGGCGTGCGCGCGGGGATGGCGGCGATGAGCCAGATCGACAAGAGCCTGGACGAGGCGTCGACGGTGCTGGGCGCACGCGGCTTCACGACGTTGCGCACGATCCTGCTGCCGCTGCTGAAGCCCGCGGTCATCGCCGCGCTCGTCTACAGCTTCGTGCGCGCGATGACCACGCTCTCCGCGGTGATCTTCCTCGTCTCCGCCGAATACGAGTGGGCGACGACGTACATCATCAACCGCGTCGTCAACGGCGATTACGGCGTCGCGATCGCCTACAGTTCGGTGCTGATCGTGCTGATGCTGGCCGTGATCGGCGTGATCCAGTGGCTCGTCGGCGAGCGGCGGCTGGGCCGGCGCGGGGCGGGCGTGGGCACCGCGGGCATCGGCGAGCTTGGCGGCAGCGCCGCCTGATATCGCACCAAGTCGGGGACAGCAGATGAAAGCCGCAGCGATCGAATTCCGGCAGGTGACCAAGCGCTATGGCGACGTCGTCGCCGTCAACGACGTTTCGTTCACCATCGGCGCGGGAACCCTGGTGACGCTGCTCGGCCCGTCCGGCTGCGGCAAGACGACGATCCTGCGGATGCTGGCCGGGCTCGAGCTGCCCTCCTCCGGCACCATCCTGATCGGCGACGAGGACGTGACCACGCGCGCCGCCGCCGGGCGCGACGTGTCGATGGTGTTCCAGAGCTATGCGCTGTTTCCGCACATGACCGTGCTGGAAAACGTGCGCTACGGCCTCGTCGTCTCGGGGAAACCCAAGCCGCAGGCCGACGGCGAGGCGCGCGCCGCGCTGGCGACGGTCGGGCTGACCGGCCTCGACGCCCGGCTGCCCTCCGAGCTCTCCGGCGGCCAGCAGCAGCGCGTCGCCGTCGCGCGGGCGCTGGTGCTGGAGCCCTCGGTGCTGCTGTTCGACGAGCCGCTGTCGAACCTCGACGCGCGCCTGCGCCGGCAGATGCGCGAGGAGATCCGCGAGCTGCAGCAGCGCCTGAACCTCACGGTCGTCTATGTCACCCATGACCAGGCGGAGGCGATGGCGGTGTCGGACCGCATCATCGTGATGAACCGGGCGGTCATCGCGCAGGAAGGCGCGCCGCGCGAGCTCTACGAGCAGCCGCGCGATGCGTTCGTCGCCGGCTTCATGGGCGATGCCAACCGCGTGCACGGCGTCATCGCCCGCCGCGATTCGATACGGGCGGACGTGACGCTCGGCCCGGTGACGCTGGTGCTGCCGCACGGCGGCGCGCCCGACGGCGAATGCGAAGTCGCGATCCGCCCGGAAGCGATCGAGCTCCGTTACGACGGCCATGCGCCGCTGTCGGCAACGGTGAAGAAAGCGTCCTACCTCGGCCAGTTGATGGAGTACACGCTGGACACGCCGATCGGCGCCCTCTTCGTCATCTCCACGGCCGTCGACCGGCCGCTCGCCGTCGGCGCTGCCGTGGGGGTCGCGCTCGCGAACCACGGCGTCGTGGTCATCCCGAAATCGGGGTCAGCCACGTAACCGGCGGCGTTGCGCCGTCGGGGTCGCCGGCTACCGCTTCAGCTCGAAGTGCTTGCGCCGATGCTCCTCGAACACGAACTCCTCGAGCTGGGGATCCATCGCGCTGCGCGACGAGACGATTCCCACCGGCTTGCCGTTCTGGACGACCGGCAGGTGACGAAAACCATGCTCCTGCATCACGAGCAACGCATGACCGAACGGCTTGTCCGGATCGATGGTATGCGGCGCGGGGGTCATCACGTCGGAAAGCCGCGTGGCCGTCGCGTCAAGTCCCGCCCCGACGACGCGAAACACGATATCGCGCTCGGTGCAGATGCCGACGAGCCGGCCGCCCACGACGACCATGACGGCGCCCGCATTCTTCGCCGCCATCATCCTGGCGGCCTTGCTGACGAGGGTCGCCGGCGTCGCCTTGAGCGCCTTGCTTCGCTGCATCACTTCGCCGACGGACCTGTCGTACATGGATCTCCCGCATCCGGGCGCGTTACGGCATGCAGCCTCGCCAGTCCCCCGTACTGGCGATGGACCGGCCGTGCACGACGATTCGTCGCGTCCGTCTTTCGAACTTTGATTGAGTCGGGTCACGCTACCCCAAGGCACTCTGCGGCAAATTGATCAGGATCAATCCCATCGCGGCTATCCGCGACGGGATCGACCCGCCGCGGCGACGGCTCAGAACTGCTCGGCCGGCAGCGCCACCGTCGCGTCACCGCTCGCGGTGACGGCCTGCGCGAGTCCCGCCGCCTTCGGCAACAGCGCCTCGGCGTAGAACCGCGCGGTCTGGATCTTGGCGACCAGAAAGCGCGCGTCGCCGATGCCGGCGGACAGGTGCTTCTGGGCCGCGAGCGCGCCGCGACCCAGCTGCCAGCCCCCGGTGACGAGGCCCCACAGCGTGAGGTAGGACACGGCCACCGCGTGCGCCGCGCGCGGGTTCGCGCCATTGGCGGGGACGATCCAGGCGGCGGCTGCGCGCACGGCGGCCACGCCTTCCGCGAGCCGCGCGCCGATGGCCTTCAGGCTCGGCTCGCCGTGGCGCGCGAGCTCCTGCGCGACCTTGTCCATCTCGTCGGCGACGACACGCGCCACGGCGCCGCCGTCGCGCGCGGTCTTGCGGCCGATGAAATCGTTGGCCTGGATGCCGGTCGTGCCCTCGTAGATGGTCGTGATCCGCGCGTCGCGGAAATGCTGCGCCGCGCCGGTTTCCTCGATGTAGCCCATCCCGCCGTGCACCTGGATGCCGAGCGAGGCGATCTCCTGCGCGGTCTCGGTGCTGCACCCCTTGACGATCGGGATCATGAAATCGACGAACGCCTGGTGGCGCTTGCGCGCTTCCGCA
This sequence comes from uncultured beta proteobacterium, assembly GCA_963751405.1. Classification (GTDB taxonomy): domain Bacteria; phylum Pseudomonadota; class Gammaproteobacteria; order Burkholderiales; family Casimicrobiaceae; genus CAIWHR01. Next base: position 99,223 of record CAVVUJ010000040.1, read on the forward strand.
TCGGGGTGCCGGTGCGCGTTGTCCATCGCCGCCGACGTCACGTAGGCGACCGCGCGCATCGCCTCGGTCTGCGCGCGCATCGTCATCAGCATCCGGCGGATGTCCGGGTGCTCGATGATCTTCGCCCCGGTGGCGCCCTTCTCGGCGCCGACCGGCTTGCCCTGCGTGCGCTCCTTCGCGTACGCCACCGCGCGCTGGTAGGCGCGCTCGGAGATCCCCACGCCTTCCATGCCGACCGAGAAGCGCGCGAGGTTCATCATGATGAACATGTACTCGAGGCCGCGGTTCTCTTCGCCGACCAGGTAGCCGATCGCGCCGCCGTGGTCGCCGTAGGCCATGATCGCCGTCGGGCTCGCGTGGATGCCGAGCTTGTGCTCGAGCGAGACGCAGTGGACGTCGTTGCGCGCGCCGAGGCTGCCATCCGCGTTGACGAGGAACTTGGGCACGACGAACAGCGAGATGCCCTTGACGCCCTCCGGCGCATCGGGCGTGCGCGCGAGCACGAGGTGGATGATGTTCTCGGTGTAATCGTGCTCGCCGTACGTGATGAAGATCTTCTGGCCGAAGAGCTTGTAGGTGCCGTCACCCTGCGGCACCGCGCGCGCGCGCACGGCGGCGAGGTCGGAGCCCGCCTGCGGCTCGGTCAGGTTCATGGTGCCGGTCCAGGTGCCGGCGACCATGTTGGGCAGATACCTGTCCTTCAGCGCCTGCGATGCCCCGCAGCGCGATCGCCTCGATCGCGCCCTGCGTGAGCATCGCGCACAGATTGAAGGCGAGGTTCGACGAGTGCCACATCTCCTCGACGGCGGTGCCGAGCAGGTGCGGCAGGCCCTGGCCGCCGTACTCGGTCGACTTGATGAGGCCGTTCCAGCCGTTGTCGCAGAACTGCCGGTAGGCATCCTTGAAGCCGGCCGGCGTCTTCACCGTCCCGTCGGGAAGCCGCTGCGCGCCCTCGCGATCGCCGACGACGTTGAGGGGATCGAGCACGTTGGTGGCGAACTTCGCCGCTTCGTCGAGGATGGCCGTGACGACGTCGGGCGTGGCCTCCTCGAAGCCGGGCAGGCCGGCAACCTGATCGAGGCCGGCGAGCTCGTCGAGGACGAACCGCATTTCGGCGAGCGGGGCGTGGTAGATGCTCATGGGAGATCGCCTGCGAGAGGTTGCGCGTTCACCCGAGCGCGGCGGTGAACTCGGGAATGATCTGGAACAGGTCGCCGACGAGGCCGTAGTCGGCGATCTGGAAGATCGGCGCCTCGGGATCCTTGTTGATGGCGACGATCACCTTGCTGTCCTTCATCCCGGCCAGGTGCTGGATCGCGCCGGAAATGCCCACCGCGATGTAGAGATCGGGCGCGACGATCTTGCCGGTCTGGCCCACCTGGTAGTCGTTGGGCACGTAGCCGGCGTCGACCGCGGCCCGCGACGCGCCGAGCGCGGCGTTGAGCTTTCCGGCGAGCGCTTCCAGCAGCTTGAAATTCTCGGCGCTGCCCACGCCGCGTCCGCCGGAGATGACGATGCGCGCGCTGGTGAGCTCCGGACGTTCGGATTTCGACAACTCCTGTCCGGTGACCTTCGACAGGCCGGTGTCCGGTGCCGCGGCAACGGACTCGACGGCAGCGCTGCCGCCGGTCGCGGCGGCCGCGTCGAAACCCGTGGCGCGCACCGTGATGACCTTGATCGGGTCGGTCGAGCGCACCGTCGCCAGCACGCTGCCCGCGTAGATGGGGCGCACGAAGGTATCGGCGCTCTCCACCACCGTGATGTCCGAGATCTGCGCGACGTCGAGCAGCGCCGCCACCCGGGGCGCGACGTTCTTGCCGAAGCCGGTGGCCGGCGCGAGGACGTGCGAATAGCCGCCGGCCTTGACCAGCGCGACGACCGTGGCGGCGAGGTTCTCCGCCGTGGGGCTTGCGAAGTGCGGCGCTTCGACGTGGAGCACCTTGGTCACGCCCGCAATCGCGGCGGCCGCCGCCGCCGCGGCACCCGCGTTCGACCCGGCGACCAGCATGTGGATGTCGCCGCCTATCTTTTGCGCGGCGGTGACCGTGTTCTGCATCGCCGCCTGCAGCGACGTGTTGTTGTGGTCGGCGATGATGAGCGTCGTCATGGTGGCTGCCTCAGCGATTGTCGGGTGTCAAGCGGGTCGGTGCGAAGCCGGCGGCGGAGATCGAATGGGTGCCGCGACCGCGCTCGCCGCGATCAGGTGATGACCTTGGCCTCGTTGCGCAGCTTGGCCACGAGCTCGGCCACGTCTGCGACCTTGCCGCCGCCCTGCCGCTTCGGCGGCTCGACCACGTTCAGGACCGTCAGGCGCGGCGTCACGTCGACACCGAGCGCGGCCGGGCTGGTCGTTTCCATCGGCTTCTTCTTCGCCTTCATGATGTTCGGCAGCGTCGCGTAGCGCGGCTCGTTCAGGCGCAGGTCCGCGGTGATGACGGCGGGCAGGCCGATCTCGATCGTCTCGAGCCCGCCGTCTACCTCGCGCTTGACCGTCGCGCGATCGCCGGCAATGTCCACCTTCGACGCGAACGACCCCTGCGGCCAGCCCAGCAGCGCGGCGAGCATCTGGCCGGTCTGGTTGGCGTCGTCGTCGATCGCCTGCTTGCCCAGCAGGACGATCCTCGGCTGCTCCTTGGCGACCAGCGCCTGCAGGAGCTTCGCCACGGCCAGCGGCTGCAATTCGACGTCGGTTTCCACCAGGATCGCCCGGTCGGCTCCCAGTGCCAGCGCCGTGCGCAGCGTCTCCTGGCAGCCCGTCAGCCCGCAGGAGACCGCGACGATCTCGGTCGCGATCCCCTTCTCCTTCATCCGCACGGCTTCCTCGACGGCGATTTCGTCGAACGGATTCATCGACATCTTGACGTTGGCGGTATCGACTCCGCTGCCGTCCGGCTTCACCCGGACCTTCACGTTGTAATCGACGACACGCTTTACGGCGACGAGGACTTTCATGGGGGGCTCGCGGCGGAAAAAGGGAAATTATACCGCGCCGGCGCCGAATCCTGCGGCCGAGTTGCAGGCGGTCTTGCGGAGCCTCCCTGGAGCAGGTGCGCCGCAGATCAGGTCTTGCCTCCCGCAACGCCAAGGCTCATCCGTACTAGCTGCGCGATGCTTCGCGCCAATTTGGCGAGCGCGGAATTGCGAGGCAGAAGCAGGACGTAGAAATACTTGAACTCGGACTGGGCACCGACACTGAATGCGAATCAGAGCGCGATCAACAACGCCGTCTTCCATCCGAAGCACAGGATGAATACCAGGCCTGGCGCCGGCGCCGGCGCCCACGGCGTGACGTTCAAACCGTGCTAGTATTTCCGCAACCAATCGCGCGCCAACGCGGCACTCTCTCGTCGGCCTGCCGAGGCAGATTGGCCAAGCAGATCAGTCGCAAGCCACCGCAACGCGGAGAAGAGAACACCATGCTCTCTGCCGCCGGCACCTTTGTCGTCTTGTGCGGGTTCTGGCTGCTGCTGTCAGGCTACTTCACGGCGTTTCTGCTCACCGCAGGGGTGGCAAGTGCGCTCGCCGTGCTGCTGTTCTCGCGACGCATGGGGATTATCGATCGCGAAGGTCATCCGCATCACCTTGGTTGGCCTGCAGTCCTGTTCTACTGGCCGTGGCTTGTCAAGGAAATCGCCAAGTCGGGTTGGGACTGACGTTGGCCGCGTTGGCGGTAACCTTGGGGTGGCGTGATCCGGCGCCGGGTCTGGTGCATCACTCCGATCGCGGTTCGCAACCCGCCGGGGATCGCCGCAAGGTGATCAAGGCGCGCGGGATGCCGTCCACCGATACGCCAGGCCGCATGGCCGCCTCGATCAATTCGCGTTTGGCTTCCTTGTCGTAGCAGCTCCGCCCATCACGCTTGTGCCCGACTACCAGCCGCTTGGATGGTTCTGTGTGTTTCTCCGTCATAGGTGTCCCCGTAGATGAACGTAGACACCATCATTGCCGACTCGGCGCTCAGTGTCGGATGCCCTAAAAAGGACTGCTTACAGTTAGCACGACAAAAGGCCCCAGATTGAACAGGATGACCACCATCTTGACGATGCTCATCCCGGCGTAGTGAAGGGCGTCGAACTGGTCGCGGGGCAGGCGAAACCATCTGCCATGGATGCGTAGAATCCAATCGTGTGCAAACACGAAGATCAGGAACCAGATAAGCAATGCTCCATAGTTGATGACCGTACACCATAGAAGAAAGCTACGAGCAACTTCAATGGTCATCTTCGCACCTCTTCTCGGCATCCGATGGGAATAGGCAGTGCTCGCACAACTTTAATATCGACTCGCGTCTCCAACCCTTCCCGTGCCCCGCACACGGCCTTGCCGCAGCGTATTCAGCCTGGTGGGGCGCAATCGCCGGACGGTGGCGCCGGGGGTCGCTGTGCCGGGTCCAGCTTCAGCGCCGCCTTGATCAGCAAGTGCGCTGACACCGGGGCGGTCATGAACAGAAAGAGCGTGATGAGCAACTCGTGCAGGCTGATCGTGCCGCGCGCCACACTGAACCACAGTGACGATGCGATCAGCACGCAGCCCACCCCGAGCGTGGTGGCCTTGGTCGGACCGTGCAGGCGTTTCAGGAAGTCGGACAGCTTGGCCAGGCCCCAGGATCCGATCAGCGCAAAGGCCGCGCCGGTCACCACCAGAGCGGCAAGAAGCGCGTCGAGCCAGAGCGGCAACTCGTTCATCGCCTCATTCCACGATATCGCCGCGCAGCAGGTACTTCGACAGCACGACGGTGCTTGCGAAACCCAGCATCGCGATCGTCAACGCGGCTTCGAAGTACAACTGGGTACCACGTTGGATGCCGAGCAGCACCAGCAGCGCGAGGGTGTTGATGTATAGCGTGTCGAGTGCCAGGATCCGGTCGGCGACCGACGGCCCCCTCAGCAACCGCCAGGCGTTCAACGCCAGCGCTACGGCGAAAATGGCAATCGAAACCGGGAGCACGGCAAACAGAAGGCTCACTGGGTACCTCCCTCGAAGATGTCGAGCAGCGGCGCTTCGTAGCGCGCCTTGATGCCGGTGATCAGTGCTGTTTCGTCGTCCACGTTGAGCGCGTGAATCAACAAGTGACGCCGGTCGTCCGACAGCTCGGACGACAACGTGCCGGGCGTCAACGTGATGATGCTGGCCAGCGCGACGATGCCGTGCGGGTCCGTGATGGTCAGCGGCAGCCAGATGAAGCGCGGCTGGATTGCCGCCTCGGGGCCAAGGATACGCCTGGCGACTTCGACGTTGGCAGCCACGATGTCCCATAGTACGACCAGGACCAGCCTGACGATCTTCACCGGAGCTCGAAGCACCGCCTTCTCCGGACGCAGCGTTTCGGTGAACCACGGGATGCCGACGGCCAGCGCGGCGCCGAGTGCCAACGGGCCGAGCGACCACGACTGGCTCAGCAGTGGCCAGATGAGAAACAGCACGGCGCTGAGCAGTGGCGAGGGAAGCAATCGCTTCATGGTGTGCGTTCCGTTCTCTCGGGCTCGCTGTCTGCCTTGCGGCGCGCCTCACGTTCGCGCATCTCTCGCCGCACGTCGATGGCGGCGGGGATGGGCTCGGCCCCCAGCACGGCGCGAAGATAGGCCCCGCGTTCGAATAGTTGCACCGAGGTGGACACGGTGTAGCGTGACAACGGTCCCGCCGCCGCGCTGCAAGCCAGCGCAGCCAGCAGCAATATCCCCAGCGCCCAATGGTGGCTGGCGCGCGCCGGGATCGAGTCGGATTCGGCGCTCGGTGCAAGTGCATCCGCGGCCGGCGCTGGGCTCCAGAACAGCACCGAGCCGCTGCGCGACAAGGCCACCATCACCAACAGGCTGCTGGCCAGCACGACCGTTACAACCCAGGCACCCCAGGCCGTATGCCCGGCAGACTGCAGCAGCATCGCCTTGCCCATGAAACCGGCCAGCGGGGGCACACCGGCCGCCGCCACCGCGCAGACGACGAACCACACGCCCAGGCGATTGCGAGACGTGTCGAATGTGGAGGGGAGCAGGGTGTCGCCCGCCGCTCCGCGCGCAACGGCGATCCGGTCGGCCAGCAGGAACAAGGTCGCTGCCGCCAGCGTGCTGTTGACGAGGTAGAACAGGCCGGCCGCCACCGTGTCCGGCCTCGCCAGGCCCACTGCCAACAGCAGGGTTCCGGCCGAACCGATCACGAGGTAGCCGATCTGCGTGCGCAGTTGCCGGGCCGCCAGCGCGCCGATCGCCGCCACGGCGATCGTCGCCATGGCCAGCGCGGGCAGCCAAGGTCGGGCAATCATGGCCGCCGGTCCGCCGGCCTCGCCGAAGATTAGTGAGGTCACGCGCAACACGCTATACACGCCCACCTTGGTCATGATGGCGAACAGTGCCGCGGCTGGGGCACACGCGGCGCCGTAGGTTGCCGGCAGCCAGAAATGCAGCGGCAGCAGCGCGGTTTTGACGAAGAACACCACGAGCAGCAGCAGCGCCGCGCTTTGCACCAGCAGCGTTCGGTCCGCCGGCAGCTGCGTCATGCGCTGCGCCATGTCGGCCATGTTCAGCGTGCCGGTCAGGCCGTACAGCAGACTCACGGCGATCAGGAATAGCGCCGCGCCAGCGAGGTTGAAGCTCACGTAGTGCAACGATGCTCTGAGCCGCACCACACCCGCGCCGTGCAGCAACAGGCCGTAGGATGAGATCAGCAGCACCTCGAAAAACACGAACAGGTTGAACAGGTCGGCGGTCAGGAAGGCGCCGTTCAGGCCCATCAACTGGAACTGAAACAAAGCGTGGAAGTGCGGGCCGCGGCGGTCGTCGCCACCGCGGGCGTAGAGCAGGGCCGCCAGCGCCACCCCGGCTGTCAGCGCCAGCATCAGCGCCGACAGCCGATCCAGGACCAGCGTGATGCCGAACGGCGCTCTCCAGTTGCCGAGCAGATAGGCTTGGACGCCGCCGCGGTCGGCTTGCATCAGCAGCATGATCGTCACGGCCAGCAGCGCCGCCGTGGCGACGACGGCAAGGCGCGCCGCGAGTGCGGGCGCGCGGCCGGCGCTCAGCAGCAACAGCGCGCCGCACATCAGCGGCAGCACGACGGGGACGATGATCCAGTGCGTCATGACTGCCGGCCGTGCCTTGGGTACCGCCACCAGTTCCCCATGGACGCTTCCGCCGATTCCGGGCTGCCGCGCGCCGGACTCATGTCGGCGCCTTGTCCGACGCCGGCTCGACGCCGTCCACATGGTCGGAGCCAGTGCAGGCCCGCGTGCGCAGAGCGATCACCAGCATCACCGCCGTCATTGCAAAGCCGATCACGATGGCCGTGAGGACCAGCGCCTGCGGCAATGGGTCGGCGTAGTTCGCCAGCGTGGCGGCCCGCTCGCCGTCAACGATGGGGGCACCGTTGATCTTGATGCGTCCCATGAAGAAGATGAACAGGTTCACCGCATAGCTGAGCAGTGTCAGGCCCAGGATCAGGTCGAAGCTGCGGGCGCGCAGCATCAGGTACACGCCGCAGGCGGTAAGCGTGCCAACGGAAATGGCCATCAGGCCGGCCATCATGGCTTGGTACCCGCAGCGTCGACCATCGTCATCTGCGCCATCGACGCCAGCGTGATCATCGTTGCGCCGACCACGGCAAGGAACACGCCCAGATCGAACAACGCCGCACTGGCAAGCGGCACTGCACCAATCAGCGGCCACAGGGGGTAGTCGTAGCTGCTGGTCAAGAAGGGTGCGCCGAAAAACCAGCTGCCGATCCCGGTGGCGCCCGCGATCATCAATCCGGCGCCTACCCACGGCTGGTAATTGGTATTCATCCGCTCGTAGACGAAACGCTGGCCATTGGCGACGAACTGCATCACCAGGGCGATCGCCAGCACCAGCCCGGCGATGAAGCCTCCGCCCGGCAGATTGTGCCCGCGGAGGAACAGGGAAACCGACACCATCGCTGCCAGCGGCAGCAACAAGCGAACGATCAGCGCCAGCATCAGGGGGTGGCTCTCGTTCGGTCGGGCGGGCAGCGCAGCGACGTTTGCGGGGCGCCAGCCCGAGACCAGCGCATGGATGATCAGCGCGGCAACGACCAGCACGGTGATCTCGCCCAGCGTGTCGTAGGCTCGGTAGTCGACCAGGATCACGTTCACCGCGTTGGCGCCGCCGCCCCAGTTCCTTGGTCGTGGCCAGAAAGTACGGCGAGATCGGTTCGAATGGGCGCGCCAGCACCGCCCACGCCAGCGCCGCGATTCCGCCACCGGCTGCCAGCGCGACGACCGCATCGCGGCCGCGCCGCAGCGCACTGCCGCGAGTGGCGGGGCTCGACTCGGCCGGCAGCCAGTGCAGCGCCAGCATCATCAGAATGATGGTCGCCACCTCCACGAGCAACTGCGTGAGCGCGAGGTCGGGTGCCGAGAAATACACGAACGCCAGACTCACCATCAGCCCCACCGCGCCCAGCAGCACCAGCGCCAGCAAGCGCCGCTCATGGAAGTGCAAGGTGGCGAGCGTCGCTGCCATGCCAACGATCCAGATCACGGCGAAACCGAAGCTCACGGTCGGACCCTCGGGCATGGCGACCGAGGTCTGTGCGCCGTCCAGCACGAAGGGCAGGATCCCCGCCGTCACGGCGAACACCACCAGCACCACCAGGTAGCGCTGCAACTGGTCATTCTGCAGCTCCCGTGTCATGCGTCGCGCCAGTGCCCGGCCCCGCTCCAGCGCCATCGCGAACAAGTCGCGCCCGCCCGTCTTCGGCGTGGCCGGCGCGCGCACCAGACGGTGCAGGTTGACGTGGCGCTGCAGCACGAAATACATCGTCACGCCACCGGCCGACGCAAGAGCGCTCATGCCCAACGGCAGGTTGAAGCCGTGCCAGATCGCCAGCTTGTAGACCGGCAGCGTGCCTTCAAGACCACCGAACAATGCGGCCTGCGCGCCGACAGCCAGCAGCGGACCGACCGATCATGGCGGGCATCAGGCCGACCACCAGGCACACCACGACCAGGATCTCGACCGGTACACGCATGAAGCGAGGCGGCTCGTGCGGGTGTCCTGGTCAAATCCACCGGTTCGCCGTTGAAGAACACGTCGTGGATGAAGCGCAGGCTGTAGGCCACGCCGAACATTGCCGCGATGACGGCGCCCGATGGCAGCAGCCATTCCATGGCGAGGACGCTTTGCTTGGCTGCCGCCACGCCGAGGAACATTTCCTTGCGTCAGAAAGCCGTTGAGCAGCGGCACGCCCGCCATCGCACCTGCGGCGACCATGGCCAGCGCACCGGTCCAAGGCATGTAGCTGCCACAGGCCATTGAGCCGGCGCATGTCGCGCGTGCCGGTCTCGTGGTCGATGATGCCGGCGGCCATGAACAGGGAGCACTTGAAGGTCGCATGGTTCAGGATGTGGAACACGCGCCGCCACGACGGCCAGCGGCTCGTCCAGCCCGAACAGCAGCGTGATCAGGCCGAGTTGGCTGATGGTGGAATAGGCGAGCAGCCCCTTGAGGTCGTGCTGGAAGAGCGCCAAGTAGGCACCGACCAGCAGCGTAGCCAAGCCGGTCAGCCGACGACGATCCAGAACCACGACGTCGCTGCCGGCCAGGGCAGGGTACAGTCGCGCCAGCAGGAACACGCCGGCCTTCACCATCGTGGCCGAGTGCAGGTACGCCGATACCGGCGTCGGCGCGGCCATCGCGTGGGGCAGCCAGAAGTGGAACGGGAACTGCGCGCTCTTGGTGAAGGCGCCCAGCAGTACCAGCACCAGCGCCGGCAGATACAGCGGATGGGCGCGCAGCACGTCGCCCGACGCTCAGCACGGTGTCGAGCTCGGTCGCTGCCGACGATGTGGCTGATCAACAGCACGCCGGCCAGCAGGCACAGCCCGCCCGCGCTGGTCACGGCGAGCGCCATGCGCGCACCTTCGCGCGCGTCGGCGCGGTGGTGCCAGTAGCCGATCAGCAGGAACGACGACGAGGCTGGTCAGTTCCCAGAACACCACCAGCAGGATCAGGCTGTCGGCCAGCACCACGCCCAGCATGGCGCCCATGAACAGCATCAGGAACAGGAAGAAGCGAGCCGGTCGGATCGTCGGCGGCGAGGTAATAGCGCGGCGTACAGCACCACCAGTGCACCGATGCCGGTGATCAGCAGCGCGAACAGCCACGCGAGGCCGTCCATGCGAAAACCGAATTTGAGGCCCAAGGCCGGCAGCCAGTCGATGGACCAGCGCAGCACCTCACCGCCAAACACAGCCGGAGCCGTGGTGACCACCAGCGCCAACGCCAGCAGGGTCACGATGCCTGCCAGCCAAGCAACCGTTCGCCGCCTGCGGTTGTCGACGCCAGCCAGCAGCACGGCGCCCGCGAACGGCGCCAGCGCCAGCCAGGGCAGCAGCGCGCCGCCGGTCATGACCCGCGAGCGCCGGCATGCGAGGCCGGGCGCAGAATCACTACGACCAGGGTCACCACCGTGAGCGGTATGCACGAAGCTCAACATCGCCGTGCCGAAGACGGGCAGCGCGGCATGTTGCTGCGCCGTCAAGACGACATAAGCGGTGTAGGCCACGTAGTAGGCAAGGAACCCCCCGCCTTCCCAACGCGCGATTTCGCGGCCGCTGACGAACACCGGCAGGCAGGCGAAGGCAACTGCCAACATGATCCAGATGTCGAAATTCAGCAGGCCTGCCGCGACCGGCAAACCGTCCGCCGCTACCACGCCGGTCAGACCCAGGCAGCCCAGGATATTGAAAATGTTGCTGCCGACCACGTTGCCGATGGCGATGTCGCGCTCCTTCCGCGTCGCGGCTATGACTGAGGTGGCCACTTCGGGCAACGAGGTCCCTGCCGCGACGATGGTCAGACCGATCACCAGGTCGCTGACGCCGATGGCCTTGGCGAATGCCGCCGCCGCCGTCACCAGCCAGTTTGAGCCAAAAACCAACAGGGCAAGGCCGACACCGATCAGCAGCAGCTGCACGGCCCAATGGGCGTTCCACCGGCTGGCCTTGACCAACTCGTGTTCGTATTCGTCCCGCGTGTCCTGGGATTGGCGGCGAGACTGCAGAATCAGGAACACGGTGTAGGCCAACAGTAGGGCCAACAGAAGGCAGCTCTCCCAGTAGCCGAGCTTGCCGTCGAACGCGAACGCCAGGAGAAGCAGCGACACGCCGATCATGATCGGCACCTCCTGGCGAATGATCTGCGCGTTGACCGCGAGAGGTGTGATCAATGCGGAAAGGCCCAGGATGAACAGCACGTTGAAGATATTGCTGCCCACGACGTTGCCGAGCGCGATGTCGGTGCGATCGCTCAGCGCGGCGCCTACTGAAACCGCCATCTCCGGTGCACTGGTTCCCATTGCCACGATGGTCAAGCCCACCACCAGCGGCGAGATGCCGAACGAAAGCGCCAGGCGAGAGGCGCCGCGCACCAGCAGATCGGCGCCAGCGACGAGCGCCAGGAGGCCCCCGAGAAACATCAGTAACTGCATCGCTATTTCGATTCGATGAAGAGGTACGGCGATGGCGAACAGCCGCGGCGAAGAAATCCTTGGAAGTCTACCGCGAGTTGGTGTTCTTCGAGCCACGCCGTGCTGGCCGAAGCGCGTGCAGCTGGGGCAACGAGTAATTCAGACCGATCGTGAACAACAGGAAGACCACGCCAAACTCCGCCATGGTCCTGAACTCCGGCACATTGACGGTCGGTCCGATCGTATGCGGCCCGAGAATTACCCCAACCAGCAAGTAACCCAGGCTGGTGGGGATGTGCAGGCGCTGGAAGGTGAGCACGACGGCGACCGCAACACCGAGCAGGAGCAGGATTTGTGGCAGATGGACCATTACCTGGATGTTACCCGGTTGAGTCTGGCGGAAGTGATCAGCAGCAGTTGTCTCGCCTCTTCCAGAAGCAGCGTGCTCGACGCAATCCCCGCCGCCAGCAACCCGTGGGCGAGCGTCAGGTCGACCATGTGCTGAATTGGGTGCGTTTTTCCATGTCAGCAACGGTGAGCCCAAGAGCCCCAGCCTTTCCGGAGTGCGGAACCGTTTGCTGCGTACTGCAGGAGCCAGCCGATGCCGCCTATAGCCATCAACGGGTCGCAGTGCTCCCGTTGTGGCCAGAATTGCGAACGACATGATCATGCCGCCTTGCGGTAGTAGAGGTTCAGCGTTCCTCCAAGCCGCGCGCTGCGATAGACTGCGCCGGCGTTTGCCTGCTTCGCCGTGGGAACGATCAATCGGCTTTCGAGACCTTGATGGTTTCGTGCTGCGTGATAATGAGATGCGTATTCGGTCACAGCACGGCGTAACGATCCCTGCCCAACGAAGATCATCTGATCGAGGCATTCCTCTTTGATGGCGCGTACGAACCGCTCGGCGTATGCGTTCAAAGTCGTCTCTGCCCCCTTTTTCACCCCTGACACCCCGCTCAAGCCGACGGCCGCAGCGAGGTCGAATAACCGGCGCCGCTTAAGGTCCGCGTTCGATACAGGCACGCGCCAGCGCGACCGCCGCGCATGCCACAGTGGCGGTGGCGACGAAAGCGAGCTTGCATCTGCCAATAATGCGCATGTGATACCATGTGATACGTCATATTTTATGAAGGAGTTCCGCCGTGCCGCTGTCAGTGCGCCTGAAACCAGAATTGGAGCAATTGCTCGAAGCGACTGCACGCCGCGAGCGCAAGAGCCGCTCGGCAATCATCCACGAGGCGCTTGCGGCGCGGTTGCGGCCGGTCAAGCCACGTCTGGGCGACGTGATTCGAGGAGCGCTTGCCAGCACGTCGGACGGGTTCGCGCTCGAACGCAAGCAGCCGAGCAAGGCAGATCGACGCGCTTGGGAGCGGTGATGCGCTACATGCTCGACACCAACATTCTGGTGTATGTGCTCAATGCCAGGCCGCGACACGAGGCTGTTCTCGAGCGGTTCGACGGCGAGAATCCGGAAGACCTGGTGGTGTCGTCGATCACGCTTGCGGAATTGCGCTATGGGATCGAGAAAAGCGAGCGCCGCGAAAGCAATCGCCGCGCACTTCAGCGCGTGCTGCGCGCCCTGAATGTAGCTGCATTCGACGCGAAGGCTGCGGAAGTCTACGGTTCGGTTCGCGCGACGCTCGAGGCAACGGGAAAGCCGGTGGGCCCGCTCGACACGCTGATCGCGGCGCACGCGCTGGCACTCGACCTGACACTGGTGACGAGCAACCTGCGCGAATTCTCCAGAGTCCGCGGCCTTCGTGTCGAGAGCTGGATAGCGCGCTGACCGGCTCATTGAGTCAACTCGTCCGCACGCAGCGACAGCGATTCGCTGGCGTTGCGTATGAGCAGTTGGTAGCGGCCGCCGCGCTCGGGCCCGGCGCGGCCTTCGGGCTGTGACCGCGGGACTCCCGGGCTACCCGAGCACGAGGACGTGCACGCGGTACGGCCCGTGCGCGCCGAGCACGATGGTCTGCTCGATGTCGCCGGTGCGCGACGGACCGGAAATCATGTTCACCGCGCGCGGCAGGTGGCCACGCTCGCGGCGGATCAGCGCGAACGCCTCCTCCATCCCCGCCACGATGCGATCCGCGCGAAGGACGGCGATGTGGGTGTCCGGCAGCAGCGTGGTCGCCGTCGGCGTGTCCGCCCCTGCCAGCACGACCAGCGTGCCGGTCTCGGCGATGGCGCAGAACGCGCCGGTGATGCCGAGGCGATCGTCGCCCTTCGTCGGGCGCGCTTCGATCGCGAGTCCCGCCTCCGCCCAATCGAGGTCGGCGAACTCGGGCCAGCAGACGCCCGCGTGCGACTTCTGCGCGGCGAGCGCCGGCGGCAGGTCCAGCGCATCGATGATAGCGCGTGACGGCCGGCGGGATGTCGCGGCGATCGGCAATCCGCTCGACGCTGCTCTGCATGTCGGTCGCGCGCTGCAGGAACCGCGCGACGAGATCGGCGGGCAGTGCCGGACGCGGTCCGTGCCCATGCGCGGCGATGTAGGCCTCGGCGTCGGCCCGCGCCGCCGTCCGATCCTCCTTGCCGAGCGCCTTCCGCACGCGCGCCAGCACGGCGTCGCGCGCCACGCGGTTGTTCGCAAGGGAGGTCGGCATCGCGCTTCCTACTTCATGTGCCGGCGGACGAACGCATCGAGGCGCCCTACGCCGTCGTGGATCGCCGCGACGGACGCCGCGTACGAAAAGCGGATGTGCTGCCCGTCGCCGGGAACGCGGCGCCCGAAGTGGATGTCGGCGAGCACGGCCACACCCGCTTCGGCGAGCAGCCGCTTGCGAAACGCCTCGGAATCGGCGCAGCCGGTGATCCGGCAGGCTTCGGTGACGTTCGGCCACGCATAGAAGGCGCCGCCGGGTGTCCTGCAAGCGACACCGGGCACCGTGTTGAGCAGGCCGACGATGAGGTCGCGCCGCTCGAGGAAGCTCGCGCGCATCGCGTCCGCGGCGTCCTGCGGACCCGTGATCGCCTCGAGGGCCGCCCACTGCGAAATCTGCGACGCGCAGGAATCGGTGTTCGTGATCCAGCGCGTGAACGTCGGCGCCAGCGCCCGGTTGGCGACGTAGCCGATCCGCCAGCCGGTCATCGCCCAGGTCTTCGACGCGCCGTCGGAGACGATCGTGCGCGCCTGCATCCCCGGCCGGCTCGCCAGCGAATCGAAGGTGCCCGCGTAGGCGAGCCGCGAATAGATCTCGTCCGCGAATACCCAGACCTGCGGGTGGCGGGCGAGGATCGCCGGCAATCGCATCGAGATCGGCGCCATTGAGCATGCCGCCGGTGGGGTTGTGCGGCGTGTTGATGATCAGCAGCTTGGTCTGCGGCGTGATCTTCGCTTCGAGCTCGGCCGGATCGAACGCGAAGTCGCGCGACTCGCGCAGGTAGATCGGCACCGGCACGGCGCCATTGGCGAGAATCTGCGACTCGTAGATCGGAAAGCCGGGCACCGGGTAGATCACTTCGTCGCCGGCGCCGTAATCGGTGACCGACGCGATCGTGTACGCGATGAACGGCTTGGCCCCGGCGCCGACGACGACGTCCTCCGGCAGGAATTCGAGGCCGCGACGCACGCCGAGGTCCCGGGCCGCCGCCGCGCGGAGCTCGTCGATGCCGGCCGACGGCGTGTAACCGTGCTTGCCGTTCTTGATCGCGGCGATACCCGCCTTGCGGATATTTTCCGGGGTCGGAAAGTCGGGTTGCCCGATGCAGAACGAAACGATGTCCTTGCCCTGCCGGACGAGCGCATTGACCTCCGCCAAGACGACGAAGGCATTCTCCGTGCCGAGCGATTCGGCGCGGCGCGAAAGCCTGGCGGCGGTCTGCACCGTGTCGTTCGGAGCGTTCATTTGCGTGCTCCCGCGCGTTCACGGTAGAGATCGCGAAACGTTCGTCCCGCCGGCGCCGGCATGTCGCGGCCGCCGGTCCAGCCGCCGGCGAGCGGCAGCCGGTGGATGAGCCCGGCGCGACCGCCCATCGCCTTCAGGACGCGCACGCCGATCCTTGTCCCCAGCGCATAGAGCGCCGGGCGCTGCGCGACCCACGACCACAGCGCGAGGCCGATCCGCTCGGGCCACGGCCGCAGCCCGCCCTCGAACGCGTGCTCGCGCAGCTTGCGCTGCAGGTCGGGCAGCGGAATCTTCACGGGACACACGACGCCGCACTGGTTGCACAGCGTCGACGCCGCGGGCAGGTCCTGCGCCTTGTCCAGCCCGATGTACATCGGCGTCAGGATCGACCCGATCGGACCCGGATACACCCAGCCGTACGCATGCCCGCCGACGTTCTGGTAGACGGGGCAGTGATTCATGCAGGCGCCGCAACGGATGCAGCGCAGCGCGTCGCGGACGTCGCTGCCGAGCACCGTGGTGCGCCCGCAGTCGACGACGATGAAATACATGTGCTCGGCGCCGTGGAACTCGCCCGCGCCCTTCGGGCCGGTCAGCACGTCGACGTAGTTGGAGATCGATTGCCCGGTCGCCGAGCGCGGCAGCAGGCGCATCAGCGTCGCGACGTCCTCCAGCGTCGGCACGAGCTTCTCGATGCCGGAGATCGCTATGTGGACCTTCGGCAGCGTCGTCGCCAGCGTCGCGTTGCCTTCGTTGGTGACGAGCACGACCGAGCCGCTCTCGGCGACGAAGAAATTGCCGCCGGAAATGCCCATGTCCGCGGTCAGGTAGTGCTGGCGGAGGACGCCGCGGGCTTCGAGGCAGAGCTCCTCGATCCCCGTCTTGACCGGCGTGCCGTGGGCCTTGTGGAAGAGCTCGGCCACCTCCTCCTTCGACTTGTGCAGCGCGGGGCCGATGATGTGCGACGGCGGCTCGTAGTTGTTGATCTGCAGGATGTACTCGCCGAGGTCGGTCTCGACCACCGTCAGGCCGGCCGCCTCGATCGCGTGGTCGAGCGCGGACTCCTCGGAGACCATCGATTTCGACTTGATGATCTTGGCGACGCGATGCTTCGCCGCGATCTCCAGCACCAGCGAGTTGATGTCGGCGGGCGTCTCGGCGAACAGGACCGTCGCGCCGCGCGCCGTCGCGTTGCGCTCGAAGATCTCCAGCCAGACGTCGAGGTTCTCGAGCGCGCGGTTGCGGATCGCCTTGCCGGCTTCGCGCGTGCCCTCGAAGTCGTCGAGCTCGACCAGCGAGGCCCGCCGCTTGGCGACGAACTTGGTCTGCAGCTTCTTGAGGTTGCCCTGCAGCCGCACGTCCTGCAACTTGACGTGCGCGCGCTCCTTGAAGTGCATCGATGCGATTTGCATGGGCCGGTCCCGGATGTCCGCCTGGCGCTCGCGCGCTCAGGCCGGACGCTCTCCCGCGAGCACCTCGGCCACGTGCAGCACCTGCGTCCTGGCATCGCCGATGCGGCGCAGCCGGCCTTCGATGTTCAGCATGCAGCCGAGATCGCCCAGCACGACGGCGTCCGCGCCGCTCGCCGTGATGTGCCCGCACTTGTTGTCGGCCAGGCGCGCCGAGATCTCGCCGAACTTGATCGAGAACGTGCCGCCGAAGCCGCAGCAGGTCTCGCACTCGGCCATCTCCTCGAGCTTCAGGCCGGGGACCTTCGCGAGCAGCGCGCGCGGCTGCGTCTTCGTGCCCATCTCGCGCAGCCCGGCGCAGGAATCGTGGTAGGTGACCGTGCCGTCGAAGCGGCCGGGAACGCGATCGAGCTTCAGGTCATTGACCAGAAAATCGGTCAGCTCGCGGGTCTTCGCCGCGAGCGCCTCCACGCGCCTGGCCATGGCGGGATCGTCGGTGAAGAGGTCGGCGTAGTGCGTGCGGATCATCCCGCTGCACGAGCCCGACGGCGCGACCAGGAAATCGCAGTCCTCGAATTCGGCGACGACCTTCGCCGCAAGTGCCCTGGCGTCCTTGCGATCGCCGGAGTTGTAGGCCGGCTGGCCGCAGCAGGTCTGGTTCGGCGGCACGAACACCTCGGCGCCCCCGGCTTCGAGCAGCCGGATGGCGGCGAAACCGACCGACGGGCGCATCAGGTCGACGAGGCAGGTGACGAATAGGCCGACACGCATCGGAATGAAGGAAACACGAGGACCGGGGACGCCGGCATCTTAGCATGGCGCCGGACGCCGCCGAGCGCCGCGAATCCGCTACAGCAGACCCGGAATTCGCGAGCGCGACCACGCACAAGCCCAGCAACGGCTGCGGCAGGACCCCGAAGGCCAGCAAGGCGAGACCGTTGAGCGACAGCAGCGCGCGATTGTCGGCGCGCGCGGCAATCGGCGCCATGTCGGTCGCATCGTCGAAGTACATCAGCTTGACCACGCGCAGGTAGTAGAACGCGCCGACCAGCGACGTCATCACCGCGACGACGGCAAGCCAGACGAATCCGGCATCGACCGCGGCCTGGATCACCGTGAACTTGGCGTAGAAGCCGACCGTGGGCGGCACCCCGGCCAGCGAGAACATGACGAGCAGCATCATCAACGCCCACCACGGGGAGCGCTGATTGAGTCCCTTGAAGTCATTGAGCTGGTCGGCCTCGAAGCCTTCGCGCGACAGCAGCATGATCATGCCGAAGGAGGCCAGGCTCGTCAGGACATAGGCGACCGCGTAGAACATCGCCGCGCTGTAGCCGTTCGGGTTCGCCGCCAGGAACCCCATCAGCATGAAGCCCATGTTCGCGATCGACGAATAGGCGAGCATCCGCTTCATGCTGGTCTGGGCGATCGCGACCACATTGCCGAGCACCATCGACAGCACCGCGAGCACGATCAGCATGCCCTGCCAGTCGAACCAGAGGCTGCCCAGCGCGACGCCGAGCAGGCGCAGCATGAACGCGTACGCGGCGAGCTTCGGCGCAGTGCCGATCAGCAGCGTCACCGCGGTCGGCGCGCCGTCGTACACGTCGGGCACCCACATGTGGTACGGCACGGCGCCCAGCTTGAACGCCACGCCCGACACCACGAACACGAGACCGAAGAGCAGGATCGTCCGGTTGCCCTGCCCCGTCGCCAGCGCCTTCGCCACGACCACGATGTCGAGCGAGCCGGTCGCGCCGTAGATCATCGACATGCCGTAGAGCAGGATGCCAGACGCGAGGGCGCCCAGCACGAAGTACTTCATCGCCGCCTCGGTCGCGGCGTTCGAAGTCCGGTACATCGCGACCATCGCGTACAACGACAGGCCGAGCAGCTCGAGGCCGAGGTAGAGCGTGACGAAGCTGCCCGCGGCGATCATCACCATCATCCCGAGCAGCGCGAACAGCGTCAGCACGAAGGTCTCGCCACGGAAGAGCCCGCGCGCCCCGCAATAGCCGCGCGAATAGAACAGCATCAGCGACACCGCCCCGCAGCTGATGAATTTGAGCGTGTCGGAAAGCATGTCGTCGACGACCATGCCGGAGAACGCCGTGGCCGGCTCCACCTGCATCGACGCCAGCGCGCCCCACGCGGCCGCCGCCAGCACGACCTGGGTCGTCCAGAACGAGAGGTGGCGCCGAGCGTCGGAGAGGAACAGGTCGCCCAGCAGGACCACACAAGCTCCGCCGAGCAGCAGGATCTCGGGCAGGACGGGGACGAAATTCACCGTGGTCATGATCGAGCGGCTCCCGTCACAGCTTGCTCCTCGCCACGTGCGCCAGCAGGTCCACGACCGAACCGTGCATGACGTCGATGAAGGGCTTGGGCCACACGCCCATCCAGAGGACCAGCAGCGCCAGCGCGGCGAGCAGCCAGAACTCGCGGCGATTGATGTCCGTCAGCGCCTTGACCCGGTCGTTGGCGACGGCGCCGTAGATCACGCGCTTGTACATCCACAGCGTGTAGGCGGCGCCGACGATCATGATCGTCGCGGCCGTGGCCCCCAGCCAGAAGTTCACCTTGACCGACGCCAGGATCACCATGAATTCGCCGACGAAGCCGGAGGTCGCCGGCAGCCCGGCATTCGCCATGGCGAACAGCATCATGAACGCGGCGAACTTGGGCATCGTGTTGACCACCCCGCCGTAGTCGGCGATCTGCCGGCTGTGCATGCGGTCGTACATCACGCCGACGCAGAGGAACAGTGCCGCCGACACGAAGCCGTGCGAGATCATCTGGACCAGGCCGCCCTGCATGCCGAGCTCGCTGAACAGGAAGAAGCCGAGCGTCACGAATCCCATGTGCGAGATCGACGAGTAGGCGATCAGCTTCTTCATGTCCGCCTGCACCAGCGCGACGAACGAGATGTAGACGACGGCGATCAGCGACAGCGCGATCACGAATCCCGACAGGTACCGGGCCGCGTCCGGCACGATGGGCAGGATGAACCGGACGAAGCCGTAGGCGCCGATCTTCAGCGTGATCGCCGCGAGGATCACCGAGCCGCCGGTCGGCGCCTCGACGTGGGCATCCGGCAGCCACGTGTGCACCGGCCACATCGGCACCTTGACGGCGAACGAAAGGAAGAACGCGACGAACAGCAGCACCTGCACCTTGAGCGACAGCGGCACGTGGTACCACTCGAGGATCGAGAACGTCTCCGACACGTTGTAGAGATAGACCAGCGCCACCAGCATCAGCAGCGAGCCCAGCAGCGTGTAGAGGAAGAACTTCAGCGCCGCATAGACCCGGTTCGGGCCGCCCCAGGCGCCGATGATGATGTACATCGGGATCAGCATGGCCTCGAAGAACATGTAGAACAGGATCCCGTCCAGCGCGCAGAACGCGCCGTTGATGAGGCCCGACTGGATCAGGAACGCCGCCATGTACTGCGCCACGCGCGTCTGTATCACCTCCCATGCCGACCAGACGACGAACAGCGTCATCAGGCTGTTCAGCAGCACGAACAGCATCGAGATGCCGTCCACGCCGAGCAGGTAGTGGATGTCGAAGCGCGGAATCCATTCGCTGCGCTCGACGAACTGCATGTTCGAGGTGCTGCCGTCGAAGTGCAGCCAGAGCGGCAGCGTCACGATGAAGCCGGCGAGCGCGCCGGCGAGCGCGATCCAGCGCGCGGCCGCCGCGTCGCGGTCGCGGCCGACCGCGAGCACGGCGAGGCCGGCGACGATCGGGACCCAGATGGCGAGCGAGAGGTACGGCATCATGGCTTGCTCATCGCGTCCACCAGGTCAGCAGCGCGAAGACGCCGAGGATCATGGTGAACGCGTAGTGGTAGACGTAGCCCGACTGCACGTTCCGCACGAGCGCGGCGGTCCAGCCGACGACACGGGCCGCACCGTTGACGAAGAAACCGTCGATGATCGACCGGTCGCCCACGCGCGACAGGAACCCGCCCAGAACGCGGGCGCCACCGGCGAAGAACCAGGCGTTGAACCGGTCGAAGTAATAGTGATTCACGAGCAACGCATAGATCGGTCCGAGCGCCTTCGCGATCCGGGCCGGCAGCCCGGGATTGGCCAGATAGAGGTACCAGGCCGAGACGATCCCGGCGAGCGCCAGCCAGAACGGCAGGCTCAGCACGCCGTGCTGGATGAATGCCGCAACCCCGTGCCACTCCGCCCTGAACGCCCACATCGCCGGGTGCTCGGAGCGCACGGCGATCGAGCCGCCGAAATAGTCGCCGACCAGCATCGGCTCGACGTACGCCCAGCCGGCGTACACCGACGGTATCGCCAGCAACACGAGTGGCACGGTCACCACCCACGGGCTCTCGCGCGGCGGTCCGGCGCGGTGATCGTCGTGGCCGTGCGCCGGGTCATGCGCGTGTCCGCCGTCGGCCGCATGCGGGGCGGCGTTGAACCGCTCCTGGCCGTGGAAGGCGAGGAACAGCATCCGGAACGTGTAGAGCGCCGTCACGTACACGCCGGCCGTCACCGCGAAGTAAGCGTACCCGTGGCCCGGGATCGTCGACAGGTGCACGGCCTCGATGATCGCGTCCTTCGAGAAGAAGCCGGCGAAGGGCGGGATGCCGCAGAGGGCGAGGCTGCCGATGACCATCGTGGCATAGGTGATCGGCATGTACTTGCGCAGCCCGCCCATGTGGCGCAGGTCCTGCTCGTGATGCAGCGCGATGATCACCGATCCCGCGCCGAGGAACAGCAGCGCCTTGAAGAACGCGTGCGTCATCAGGTGGAACATCCCGGCCGAATAGGCCGAGACCCCCAGCGCGACCGTCATGTAGCCCAGTTGCGACAGCGTCGAGTAGGCGACGACGCGCTTGATGTCGTGCTGGACGATGCCCAGGAGGCCCAGGAACAGCGCGCCGGTGGCGCCGACGATCGTCACGAGCGAAAGCGCCGTGCTCGACAGCTCGAACAGCGGGCTCATCCGCGCGACCATGAAGATGCCGGCGGTCACCATCGTCGCGGCGTGGATCAGCGCCGAGATGGGGGTCGGACCTTCCATCGAGTCGGGCAGCCAGACGTGCAGCGGCACCTGCGCGCTCTTGCCCATCGCGCCGATGAACAGGCAGATCGCGATCACCGACAACAGCGACCACGGGGACGTCCCCCACAGGTCGACGGTCGTCGCGGCCAGCGCCGGCGCCCTGGCGAACACGGACGCGTAATCGAGCGTTCCGAAGTACGCGAGCACCATGCCGATCCCGAGCACGAAGCCGAAGTCGCCGACACGGTTCACGAGGAACGCCTTGAGGTTCGCGTAGATCGCCGTGGGCCGGGTGTACCAGAAGCCGATCAGCAGGTAGGAGACAACGCCGACCGCCTCCCAGCCGAAGAAGAGCTGGAGGAAGTTGTTGCTCATCACCAGCATCAGCATGCTGAACGTGAACAGCGAGATGTAGGAGAAGAATCGCGTGTAGCCGGGGTCGTCCGCCATGTAGCCGATCGTGTAGACGTGGACCATCAGCGAGACGAACGTGACGACGAGCATCATCGTCACCGTCAGCGGGTCGATCAGGAAGCCGATCGACAGCTTGAGCGACCCCGACTGCAGCCAGGTGTAGACGTCACCGTTGAACGTGTGACCGGCCTGCACGTCCCGGAAGATCACGTACGACGCGACCATGGCAACGGCCACGCCGAGGATGCACAGCGAGTGCGAAATCCGGCGGCCGAGCTGCGCGCCGAAGAGCCCGACCGCGATCGCCGCCGCCAGCGGCGCCAGGGGCACGAGGAGATAGAGTTGCTGCATCGTCATCGGGCGGCTTCCGCGTCGCTCAGCCCTTGAGCTTGCCCATGTCCTCGACGTCGATCGACCCGACGTTGCGGAACAGCAGCACGAGGATCGCGAGCCCGATCGCCGACTCGGCGGCCGCGACGGTGAGGATGAAGAACACGAACACCTGTCCCGCCATGTCGTCGAGGTAGCTCGAGAAGGCGATGAAGTTCATGTTGACGGCGAGCAGCATCAGCTCGATCGCCATCAGCAGGATGATGACGTTCTTCCGGTTGAGGAAGATCCCGCCCATGCTGATCGCGAACAGGATCGCCCCCAGCACGAGGTAGTGCGACAGCGTCGGTGCCGATAGAAGTTCCACGAGCTTTTCCGGTAGAGGCTGGTTGGACCGGTGGTCGCCCGCCGGCGCGCGCTGCGCGCGCCGGCCCCTGCGCCACCGTCGCGGGTTTCAGTGTGGTTTCTTCTCGGATGGAAGGTTGAGAATGCGCAGCCGGTCCCCCGGTCGTACTTTCACCTGCTCGGCCGGATTCTGGTACTTGGTTTCCCGGCGCTTGCGATGCGTGAGCGCGATCGCGGCGATGATCGCGACCAGCAGGATCACCGCGGCGATCTCGAACGGATAGACGTACTCGGTGTAGACGAGCGCACCCAGCGCCCGCGTGTTGCCGCCTGCCACCGGACCCGGCGTTCCGCCGCCCGCCACCGCCAGCCGGCTGCCCAGCAGCGTCAGCGCCATCTCGATCAGCACCAGCGCGCCGACCGTCGCGCCGACGGGAACGTAGCTGCGGAACTGCTTGCGCAGGTTCTCGAAATTGATGTCCAGCATCATCACGACGAACAGGAACAGCACCATGACCGCGCCGACGTAGACCAGCACCAGCACGATCGCGAGGAATTCCGCCCTGAGCATCAGCCAGTGCGCGGCCGCCGTGAAGAACGCCAGCACGAGCCAGAGCACCGCGTGCACGGGATTCCTCGCCGTGACGACGCGCAGCGCCGCGAACACGAGGATCGCGCTGAAGGCATAAAAGAGAAAAGTCTGAAAATTCATCATCAATCAAGTCCGGCGCCCGCCCGGCGGCGAAGCCCTGCCGGCGGTCGCGACGGGTTCATCGGTATCTGGTCATCGGAATCTTGCGTCTTCCTCGCGGTCCGCGGCGATCTGCGCCTCGTACCGGTCGCCGACCGCCAGCAGCATTTCCTTCGTGTAGATCAGGTCGCCGCGCTTCTCGCCGTGGTACTCGAGCACGCGCGTCTCCACGATCGAGTCCACCGGACAGCTCTCCTCGCAGAAGCCGCAGAAGATGCACTTGGCGAGATCGACGTCGTAGCGCGTCGTGCGCCGCGTGCCGTCGGCGCGCTGCTCCGATTCGATCGTGATCGCGAGCGCCGGGCAGACGGCTTCGCACAGCTTGCACGCGATGCAGCGCTCCTCGCCGTTCGGGTAGCGGCGCAGCGCGTGCAGCCCGCGGAAGCGCGGGCTCTGCGGCGTCTTCTCTTCGGGGAACTGCACGGTGATCTTGCGCGCGAACATGTGCCGCCCGGTCAGGAGCAGCCCCTGCCCGAGCTCGAGCAGAAGCCAGGTGCCGAAGAAGCTCTTCACGCGCGCGAGCATGGCCCTGTCCTCTCTCAATGGAAGAGCCCGGCCCAGGGCGTCTGCATCATCGCGCCGAGGAACACGATCCAGACGAGCGTCACCGGGATGAACACCTTCCAGCCCAGGCGCATGATCTGATCGTAGCGATAGCGCGGCCACGTCGCCCGGATCCAGAGGAAGATGAAGAGCACCGCGCACATCTTCACGAGGAGCCACGGCAGGCCGTCGCCGAACGGGTGGAAGCCGAGGATCGCGAGCCCGTTCAGCATGGGCCAAGGCGAAAGCCAGCCGCCGAGGAACATCGTCGACGTCAGCACGGCGATCAGGATGATGTTCATGTACTCGGCGAGGAAGAACAGCGCGAACGTGACGCCCGAGTACTCGACGTGGAAACCGGCCACGATCTCCGACTCGCCTTCCGCCACGTCGAACGGATGGCGGTTGGTCTCGGCGATCCCGGAGATCAGATAGACCAGGAACAGCGGGAACAGCGGCCAGATGTACCAGTACGCGGCGCCGCCTTCCTGGCCGCGGACGATGTCGGAGAGGTTGAGGCTGGACGCCGCCATCAGCACGCCGACCAGGGCGAAGCCCATCGCGATCTCGTAGGAGACGATCTGCGCCGCCGAGCGCAGGCAGCCGAGGAAGGCGTACTTCGAGTTCGACGCCCAGCCGGCGAGGATGATCCCGTAGACGCCGATCGACGTCATCGCGAGGAGATAGAGCAGACCGGCATCGACGTCGGCGAGCACGAACCGTCGGCGAAAGGCACGACCGCCCAGGCGGCCAGCGCGGGCGCGAGCGCCAGCATCGGCGCGATGAAGAACAGGTAGCGATTGGCCCCGGCCGGGACGATGATCTCCTTGAAGATCAGCTTGAAGACGTCGGCGAAAGGCTGCAGCAGCCCGAGCGGTCCCACACGGTTGGGACCGATGCGCACCTGCATCCAGCCGATGACCTTGCGCTCGGCGAGCGTCAGGTAGGCCACGCCCAGGATCAGCGGCACGCTGATGACGACGATCTTCACGAGCGTCCAGACGACGGGCCACGCCGGTCCGAGCAGCGCCTGCGCGGGGGCGACGAGTGCGTTGATCGCGTCCACGCTACGCCCGCTCCACGGTCACCGGCCCCGACAGGCCCTCGAGCCCGCAGGTGGAAGGATGCGCGGCGGCGATGCGCACCGCGCCCGAGGGCACGCCAGCGTCGGCGACGGCAGTCAGGATCGCCTCGCCGCGGCCTTGCCGAATCCGGACCTGTGCGCCGTCCGCCACGCCCAACTGGGCAAGGGACAGCGGGTTCAGCCGCACCCGCGGCGGCTTCGCATCCGCGGACTGCTGGAGCGACGGCGCACGGCGGACCAGCGGGTCGGCGAAATGGATCGGGACATCGGCGACGCGCTCCATCGGCGACGGCACGATCGTGGGGTTCGTGAGGGCGACACGCGTGCCATTGGCGAGCCTGGCCGCAATATCGGCGGCGGACGGCAGCGACGCGCGGACGTCCTCGATCGAGTCGAAATCGAATCCGGGCAGCCCGAGCAGGGTGCCGAGGACGCGCAGCACCTTCCACGCGGGACGGGTCTCGCCCAGGGGCTTCACGACGCCGTTCCACGCCTGCGCGCGGCCCTCGCAATTGACGAACGTGCCGGCGGTTTCCGTGAACGGGCTGATCGGCAGCAGCACGTCGGCGTACTGCGTGCCGTGCCGGAACGGCGACATCACGACGACGAATTCGGCCTGCTCGAGCGCGCCGCGCGCCGCGACCGGATTGGCGCAATCGAACTCGGCCTCGGCGCCCAGCACGAGATAGGCCTTGCGCGCATCGGCGAACATCGCCCGCGCATTCAGCCCGGCACCGGAGTGCGGCAGCGCCCCGGCGACGTGGCCGCCGACACTGTTCGCGGCCTCGGTCAGGCAACCGAGCCGCGCGCCGACGATGTCGGACAGCGCCTGCGCGAGCGCCAGCAGCTGGGACGCCTCCGCGTGCTGCTCGGCGAAGTTTCCGAGCAGGATCGCCTTGCGCCCGCCCGACAGCAGGCTTGCGGCAATCACCACTGCCGCGGCGACCGGCTCGATGCCGGCGAGTGCGGGCGGCACCGGCTTGCCCGCGCCCTGCGCCGCGGCGACGACGATTTCGGCGAGCGCATGCGGCAGCAGCGAGGGCACCGCGACGAACGAGTGCGCGAGGCGGATCCGGGAGTCGTCCGCGACCGAATGCAGCAGCGAGATCTCCGCCCCCTTTCGACTCGCC
Source organism: uncultured beta proteobacterium (assembly GCA_963751405.1). GTDB lineage: Bacteria > Pseudomonadota > Gammaproteobacteria > Burkholderiales > Casimicrobiaceae > CAIWHR01. The sequence goes on from CAVVUJ010000040.1 coordinate 125,523, forward strand.
TGGCGCAACCGCTGCGCAACGAGCGGGTGGTCCTTGCGCAGGAAGCTGCCCACGACGAGCACGCGCTCCAGCGCGTCGAGATCGGCGATCGGCAGGCCGAGCCAGGGGATGCCGGCGCCCTGCCCGTCACCGCGGAAATCCGACTGCCGCAGCCGAAAATCGACGTTGTCCGACCCAAGCGCGCGGGTGAGCCGCGCGGCGAGCGCCATCTCCTCCAGCGTCGCGTGCGGCGATATCAGCGTGCCCAGCGCGGCGCCGCCGTGCTTGTCCGCGACGCCCTTCAGGCCTCGCGCGACAGCCTCCAGCGCGGTGGGCCAGTCGGCGCTCTTCCACTCGCCACCGTCCTTGACCATCGGCGAGGTCAGCCGCTCGTCGCTCGCGAGCGCCTCGTACGAGAAGCGATCCTTGTCGGAAATCCAGCATTCGTTCACCGCCGGATTGTCGAACGGCACGACGCGCAGCACGCGGTCGCCCTTCGCCTGCACGATCAGATTGCTGCCGAGGGAATCGTGCGGCGACACCGCCCTCCGCCGCGCGAGCTCCCACGTCCGCGCCGCGTAGCGGAACGGCTTCGAGGTCAGCGCGCCCACGGGACAGATGTCGATCATGTTGCCCGAGAGCTCGGAGTCCACGCCGCGACCCACGAACGCGACGATCTCCGAGTGCTCGCCGCGGCCGATCATGCCGAGCTCCATCACGCCGGCGATCTCCTGGCCGAAGCGCACGCAACGCGTGCACTGGATGCAGCGCGCCATTTCCTCGGCCGCCACGAGCGGTCCCAGGTTCTTGTGGAAGACGACGCGCTTGGGTTCGGTGTAGCGCGAGCTGGAGCCGCCGTAACCGACCGCGAGATCCTGCAGCTGGCACTCCCCGCCCTGATCGCAGATCGGGCAGTCGAGCGGGTGGTTGATGAGCAGGAACTCCATCACGCCGGCTTGCGCCTTCTTCGCCTGCTCGGAGGCCGTCCACACCTTCATGCCCTCGGCCGCGGGCGTCGCGCAAGCGGGCAGCGGCTTCGGCGCCTTCTCCACCTGCACGAGGCACATCCGGCAGTTGGCGGCGATCGACAGCTTCTTGTGGTAGCAGAAGTGCGGCACATAGATGCCGAGCGCGCTCGCCGCGTCCATCACCGTGCTGCCGGGCGCGACTTCCACCTTCCTGCCGTCGATTTCGAGGTTCAGCATCGGTCCGAGGTCAGACGTAGGTCGGCACGAGGCACCGCTTGTGGTCGATGTGGTGCTGGAACTCGTCCCGGAAGTGCCCGACGAAGCTCTTCACCGGCAGTGCCGCGGCGTCGCCCAGCGCGCAGATCGTGCGCCCGGCGATGTTGTCGGACACCGACAGCAGCAGGTCGAGATCCTCGTTCTTCCCCTGACCGTGCTCGATCCGGTCGACCACGCGCCACAGCCAGCCGGTGCCTTCGCGGCACGGCGTGCACTGCCCGCAGGACTCCTCGTAGTAGAAGTAGGACAGGCGCAGCAGCGACTTCACCATGCAGCGAGTGTCGTTCATCACGATCACCGCCCCGGAGCCCAGCATCGAGCCGGCCTTGGCGATCGAATCGTAATCCATGTCGGTCGCCATCATGATGGCGCCTGGCAGCACGGGCATCGACGAGCCGCCGGGAATGCAGGCCTTCAACGGGCGGCCCTCGCGCATGCCGCCGGCCATCTCCAGCAGCTTCGCGAACGGCGTGCCCAGCCGCACTTCGTAATTGCCGGGACGGGCGACGTCGCCCGACACCGAAAAGATCTTCGTGCCGCCGTTGTTCGGCCGGCCGAGGCTGAGGAACGCCTCGCCGCCGTGGCGGATGATCCAGGGCACCGCCGCGAACGTCTCCGTGTTGTTGATCGTCGTCGGCTTGCCGTAGAGCCCGAAGCTCGCGGGGAAAGGCGGCTTGAACCGCGGCTGGCCCTTCTTGCCTTCTAGGGATTCGAGCAGCGCCGTCTCCTCGCCGCAGATGTAGGCGCCGTAGCCGTGATGGTTGAAGAGATGGAAGCTCCAGCCGGAGTCGAGGATGTTCTCGCCGAGCAACCCGGCGTCGTAGGCCTCCGCCAGCGCCTCCTCGCAGCGCTCGTAGGTCTCCCAGATCTCGCCGTGGATGTAGTTGTAGGCGCGGGCGCAGCCCATTGCGTAGGCGGCGATCGCCATGCCCTCGATCAGCGCATGCGGGTTGTAGCGCAGGATGTCGCGGTCCTTGAACGTTCCGGGCTCGCCCTCGTCCGAGTTGCAGACCAGGTATTTGTCCCCCTTGTACTGCTGCGGCATGAAGCTCCACTTGAGGCCCGTCGGAAAGCCCGCGCCGCCGCGTCCGCGCAGCGCCGATCGCTTGACCTCGGCGATCACCGTCGCCGGCGGGGTCTTCTCGGCGAGGATCTTCTTCAGCGCCTCGTAGCCGCCGCGCGCGACGTAGTCCGCGAGCCGCCAGTTCGTGCCGGTGAGCCCCGCCATGATGATCGCGTCGGGACCGTAGTCGAGGAAGCCTTCGCGCTGGTTCATCGCTCATCCCCGCCCGCGCCGGCTGCCCGCAGTTCGGCGAGCAGGGCATCCAGCTTGTCCGGGTGCATGTGGCTGCACATCCGCTTGTTGTTGACCAGGAGCACCGGCGCGTCGCCGCAGGCGCCCATGCATTCGCCCTCCTGCAGCGTCACGAGGCCATCCGGCGTCGTCTCGCCGAAGCCGATGCCGAGCTTTGCCTTGACATACTCGGCCGACTTGACGGCGTCCTGCAGCGCGCACGGCAGGTTCGTGCAGATGGTGATCTTGTACCTGCCGACCGGCCGCCGGTTGTACATCGCGTAGAACGTCGCGACCTCGTACACGGCCACCGGCGGCATGCCCAGGTAACTCGCGACGAAATCCATGGCCTCCGGCGGCAGCCAGCCCTTTTCGTCCTGCGCGATGGCGAGCGCCGACATCACCGCCGACTGCTTCTGGTCGGGGGGATACTTGGCGACCTCGCGGTCGATCCGGGAAAGTGCCGCTTCGCTCAGCACGGCGGGCCTCCGGCCGCTCATCTGTCTATTTCCCCGAACACGATGTCCAGCGTGCCGATGATGGCGACCGCATCGGCGATCATGTGGCCGCGCGACATCTCGTGCAGCGCCGACAGGTGGGCGAAGCCCGGCGCGCGAATCTTCACGCGGTAGGGCTTGTTCGCGCCGTCGGAAACGATGTAGATGGCGAATTCGCCCTTCGGGTGCTCGATCGCGGCGTACGCCTCGCCCGGGGGCACGTGCATGCCCTCGGTGAAGAGCTTGAAGTGGTGAATGAGCTCTTCCATGGTCGCCTTCATGCCCCCGCGGGAGGGTGCGGCCACCTTGTGGTCCTCGATGATCACGGGGCCCGGGTTCGCCCGCAGCCACTCCACGCACTGGCCGATGATCCGGTTCGACTGCCGCATCTCCTCGACGCGAACGAGGTAGCGGTCGTAGCAATCGCCGTTGGTGCCGACCGGAATGTCGAACGCCATCCGGTCGTAGACCTCGTACGGCTGTTTCTTGCGCAGGTCCCACGGCACTCCCGAGCCGCGCAGCATGGGCCCGGTGAAGCCCAGCGCGATCGCCCGCTCCGGCGCCACGACACCGATCCCCACCGTGCGCTGCTTCCAGATGCGGTTCTCGGTCAGCAGCGTCTCGTAATCGTCGACGTAACCGGGGAAGCGCCGCGTGAAATCGGCGATGAAATCGAGCAGCGTCCCCTGCCGGTTCGCGTTCATCTCCCCCATGACCCGCGCGCTGCGCGTGTGCTGCGCCGCGTACTGGGGCATCCGGTCCGGCAGGTCGCGATAGACGCCGCCGGGGCGATAGTACGCGGCGTGCATCCGCGCGCCGGACACGGCCTCGTAGACGTCGAACAGGTCCTCGCGCTCGCGGAAGGCGTAGAGGAACGTCGTCATGCCGCCGACGTCGAGCGAATGCGAGCCGATCCAGAGCAGGTGGTTGAGGATGCGCGTGATCTCGTCGAACATCACCCGGATGTATTGCGCGCGCAGCGGCACCTCGATCCCGAGCAAGCGCTCGATGGCCATGCAGTACGCGTGCTCGTTGCACATCATGGACACGTAATCGAGCCGGTCCATGTACGGCAGCGCCTGCAGATAGGTCCTGTGCTCGGCGAGCTTCTCCGTGGCGCGATGCAGCAGGCCGATGTGCGGATCGGCGCGCTCGATGACTTCGCCGTCGAGCTCCAGCACCAGCCGCAGCACGCCGTGCGCGGCCGGGTGCTGGGGCCCAAAATTCATCGTGTAGTTGCGGATCTCAGCCATGGCAGCGGCAGCGGTCAGTGCGCGCACGGCCGCCCGAAGCGCACTTTGCGCCCCCTCGGGGGGCAGCGAACATAGTGAGCGTGGGGGTCGTTCATCTCACCTGCCCGTCGCGTAGGAGTCCTCGCGGATGATCCGCGGGGTGATTTCGCGCGGCTCGATCGTCACCGGCTGGTAGATGACGCGACGCTGCTCCGGGTCGTAGCGCATCTCGACGTGGCCCGAGATCGGAAAATCCTTGCGGAAGGGGTGCCCGACGAAGCCGTAGTCGGTGAGGATGCGCCGCAGGTCCGGATGGCCCGGGAACATGATCCCGAAGAGGTCGAACGCCTCGCGCTCGAACCAGTTCGCGCATGGCCAGACATCGACGGCGCTCGGCACCACCGGAAACGCGTCATCGGGGGCGAAGCAGCGCACGCGCAACCGCCAGTTGTGCGCGAGCGAGAGCAGGTGATAGACGACGGCGAAGCGCGGCCCGACCGGTGCCTGCCCGCCGTACGTCGAATAGTCGACGCCGCACAGGTCGGTGAGCATCTCGAAGCGCAACTCGGGCCGGTCGCGCAGCGCGAGCAGCGCGTCGTGCACGCGATCGTGCGCGACGACCACCGTCACTTCGCCGAACGCGACGGTCACGTCGCGCAGTGCGTCGCCGGGCACTCCCGCCAGCGCCGCGACCAGGACTTCGGTGCTCGAGGCCATCAGCGCGCGATCGTGTTGGTGCGCCAGATCTTGTTCTGGAGCTGCAGGATGCCGTACAGGAGCGCCTCGGCCGTCGGCGGACAGCCCGGAACGTAGATGTCGACCGGCACGATGCGGTCGCAACCGCGCACGACCGAGTAGGAATAGTGGTAGTAGCCGCCGCCGTTCGCGCAGGAACCCATCGAGATCACCCACCGCGGCTCGGCCATCTGATCGTAGACCTTGCGCAGCGCCGGCGCCATCTTGTTGCAGAGCGTGCCGGCGACGATCATCACATCGGACTGGCGCGGGCTCGGCCGGAAGACGATGCCGAAGCGGTCGAGGTCGTAGCGCGAGGCGCCGGCATGCATCATCTCCACGGCGCAGCAGGCGAGGCCGAACGACATCGGCCACATCGACCCGTTGCGGCACCAGTTGATGACGCTGTCGAGCGACGTGGTGACGAAGCCCTTCTCGAGGACGCCTTCAATGGCCATGTCAATCCCGTTCCCCGGGGCTCATTCCCACTCCAGCGCACCCTTCTTCCACTCGTAGACGAACCCGACGACCAGCACGGCGAGGAACACCATCATCGCGGCAAAGCCGAAGAAGCCGATCTCGGGCAGCACGACCGCCCACGGGAAGAGAAACGCGATCTCGAGGTCGAACAGGATGAACAGGATCGCGACCAGGTAATAGCGGACGTCGAACTTCATCCGCGCGTCCTCGAAGGCCTCGAAGCCGCACTCGTACGGCGACAATTTCTCGGCGTCGGGGCGGTTCGGGGAAAGCAGCGAGCCGACGGTCAGCAGCACGACGCCGACGATCACCCCGAACAGGATGAAGAGCAGAACCGGGAAATACTGTTCGAGCATCCTTGCCGCCTTCCGCGAAATGTCGTTCGCGCGCGAACCTGTCCTAGATTTGGTGCCGACGGGGAGACTCGAACTCCCACGGCTTACGCCACTGCCCCCTCAAGACAGCGTGTCTACCAATTTCACCACGTCGGCGTGTTCACTTCGGCACTTCGCCCGATTTCGAGCCCTCCGGCGCGGGCGCAACGGGCGCCTTCGCCGGGTCCGCCACCGGAGCCGGCGCGGGAAGCGCACCGGGAGCGGTGGGAACGTCGGAAACTTTCGGTGCCATCTTTTCCATGACCCCTTGCGGCGCCGCCCGCGACGGTGCGCCCTGGCTTGAAGCGAACCAGGTAAGCCCGAGGCTCGAGGCGAAGAACAAGGCCGCGAGTATCGCCGTCGTGCGCGACAGGAAATTGGCAGACCCGGCGGCGCCGAAGAGGCTGCCCGACGAGCCGCTGCCGAAGGCGGCGCCCATGTCGGCGCCCTTCCCGTGCTGCAGCAGGACGAAGCCGCAGATGGCCAGGGCCACCAGCACGTGCAGGATCAAGAGTACCGTTTGCAGAATAGTCATTCTTCACTCCAGCGCCGCGCTTTACGCCCGCGCGATCGCCAAAAATTCGGTCGCCTTGAGCGACGCACCGCCGATCAGACCGCCATCGATATCCGTCATCGCGAACAAGGCCTTCGCGTTGTCCGCCTTGACGCTGCCGCCGTACAGCAGCGCAACGTCCGCCGCTCCTGCCTGCGCCAACCGCACGCGCAGTGCCGCGTGGACGGCCTGCGCCTCTTCCGGCGAGGCCGTCCGCCCCGTGCCGATCGCCCAGACCGGCTCGTAGGCCACCACCAGCTTCGCCGCCTTCGCGCCGACCGCCGCCAGCACGGCGTCGAGCTGCCGCGACACGACGGCCATTGTCGTCCCCGCGTCGCGCTCCGCGAGCGTTTCGCCGACGCACGCGATGGGCGTCAATCCCGCCGCCAGCGCCGCCACTGCCTTTGCCGCCACGACCGCGTCGGTGTCGCCGTAGAACTGCCGCCGCTCCGAGTGGCCGACGAGCGCGTAACGACATCCGAACTCGGCCAGCATTCCCGCCGACACTTCGCCCGTGAACGCGCCGGACTCGTGCTCGCTGACATCCTGCGCGCCCCACGCGATTGGCGAGGCTCCCAGCGCCGCCGCTGCCTGCGCCAGGTAGGGATAGGGCACGCACACCGCGATCGCCCGGCCCGGCAGCGGCTTCCAGCCGGCGACCAGCGCGGAGAGCAGCGCCGCATTGGCCGCGAGCCCGCCGTTCATCTTCCAGTTGCCGACGACAAGTTTGCCGCGCATCGCGATGGAAGTCCCTTGCCGCCCGCAGGATCGCCCCGCACGCGAGCCCCTTCGGGGACGAGGCTGCAAATCCTTGAAATTATACCGCAGTGCCGCAAAAAGGGGGCAACGCACACGTTCGCGGAGACCCGGGACCGCATCCCGGCACGCGGGGCGCCGTCAGGCGCCGACGAGCCGGCGGAGGCGGCGCAGCAGAGGGGCAGGAACCAGACCGCCAGCGTGAGGGCACCGAGCGTCGCCGCGACCGGTCGGTCGAAGAAGGCGAGCAGGTTGCCTTCGGACTTGATCATCGACGTGACGAAGTTCACCTCGAGCATCTCGCCCAGCACGACGCCGAGGATCGCCGGCGCGACCGGGACACCGTTCTCCTCGAGCACGAAGGCGACGACACCGGCGATCATCATCACCGCGATGTCGAACGCCGTGTTGTTGATCGCGAACGCGCCAACGACGCAGAACAGCAGGATCACGGGCATGAGCACGTTGCGCGGTACCCGCAGAATCTGCTTGCTGACCTTGATGCACAGAAAGCCGAGCGGAATCATGATCAGGTTGGCGATGATGAACAGCAGGAACACCGCGTAGATGTTCTGCGGATTGTTGATGAACAGCGCGGGTCCCGGGTTCATGTTCTTCATGTACAGCACGCCGATGATGATCGCCGTGATCGAGTCGCCGGGGATGCCGAACACCAGCGCCGGGATCCACGCGCCGGCCAGCGCGCTGTTGTTCGCGGCGCCCGACTCGACGATGCCCTCGACGTGGCCGGTGCCGAACTTCTCCGGTTCCCTGGAGAACTTCTTGCTGATCGCGTACGACATCCACGCCGCGATGTCGGCGCCCGCCCCAGGCAACGCCCCGACCAGCGTGCCGAGCACGCTGCCGCGCAGGATCTGCTTCGGGTACTTGACGGTCAGCCGCCACATCCCCTTGAACACGTTGCCGATCGGCTGGTCGACGATCATCGGGCGCGGGTTGGTGTCTACGGCGAACCGGATGATCTCGGAGACCGCGAACATGCCGATCATCAGCGGAATGAGGTTGATGCCGCCCATCAGATCGACGCTGCCGAAGGTGAACCGGGGAATTCCGGCCGGATTGTCGAGGCCGATGCTCGCAACCAGCAGGCCCAGAAACAGCGAGACGAAGCCCTTGACCGGCTGCTCGGAAGTCAGGAACACCGCGCAGGTCAGTCCCATCAGCACCAGCCAGAAGTATTCGAACGAGCTGAACTTGAGCGCGAACTCGGCGAGCGTCGGCGCCGCCACCATCAGCACCGCGGTGCCGAACAGCCCGCCGATGGCGGAAAAGACGAGGCCCGCGCCCAGCGCGAGCTCGGCCTGGCCCTTCTTGGTCATGGCGTAGGCTTCGTCGGTGTAGGCGGCCGACGCCGGCGTGCCCGGCATCCGCAGCAGGCAGCCGGGGATGTCGCCGGAGAAGATCGCCATCGCGGTCGCGGTGACGATTGCCGCGATCGCGGGAATGGGCGCCATGAAGAACGTGACCGGCACCAGCAGCGCCACCGCCATCGTTGCGGTGAGCCCCGGCACCGCACCGACGAAGAGGCCGAACAGCGACGCCGCCAGCATCACGACGATGTTGTAGGGCTCGAACACCAGCGAAAACGCCTGCGCCCAGGGGCCGCTCATCGGACCGTCTCCCCGCGTCCGTTCGCTACCAGATGAAACCCTGCAACAGGCCCCACGGCAGCGGGACCCGGAGCAGCTTGTAGAACGCGGTGTGGATCACGAGCGTCAGCACGATCGCGAGCGGCACGATCCAAGCGGGGCGCACGCCGAACACCGCGAACAGCGCCACGAGGTAGATCACGCCGGTGGGAATGAAGCCGAGCCGATCGACCAGCAGGATGTAGAACACGTTGACGCCGAGCGTCAGCGCGAACGCGAGAACGTGCCGGCGCGACCGCGTCCAAGGCGCGAGCGCAACCCATTCCGCGCGCTTGCGGTCGTGCGTTCTCGCCGCGAGTCCCTTGACGATCAACAGGACCGCACAAACCGCGAGGCCGACGGCGACGACCCCCGGGTACAGCGCCGGACCGTACTGCTGGCCCGGAATCGTCCTGAAGGCCTGAATGTGGACGAGGATCGCCGTCGCGAGCAGCAGCAGCAGCGCGCCCCAGACGGCATCGTTGATCTTCACGCCAGGCTCAGCACCGTCGGCACGCACGGCGCGCCGGGGACTGCGAGGACGCGCGCCGGAGACCGGCGCGCGCTGCCTCCTCCCGCACGCTCGTCCTCGACGCGCGGGCTATTTGACGATGCCTACCGCTTTCATCGTCGCGCCGAGATCGGCGTCCGACTTGGCCATGAATTTCGCGAATTCGCCGGGTTCCGCGTAGATCACGCCGTAGCCCTGCTTGGCCATGAATTCGGTGTAGTCCTTGCTGGCGGCGATCTTCCTGATCGCCGCGACCAGCTTGTCGCGCGCCTCGGCGGGAATGTTCTTCGGCGCCGCGATGCCGCGCCACGCGGCCATCGTCCAGTTGCTGCCCGTCGCCGCCTTCAGCGTCGGGACGTTCGGGTAGAGACCTACGGGCTGGTCGCTCATCACGGCGAGGCTCTTCACCTTGCCGGCGTCGATCATCGCGCGCGCCTCCGGCAGCGAGACCGGGGCGATCTGCACGCCGCCCGCGACGAGGTCGAGCAGACCCGGCGCGGCGCCGCCCGACGGCACCCACGGCACGCTCGCCGGATCCACTTTCATGTCCTGCAGCATGCCAGCTATCGCCAGATGCCAGATGCCGCCCTGGCCGGTGCCCGACGCCTTGAACTTGCCGGGGCTGGCCTTGATCGCGGCGACCAGCTCGTTCACCGTCTTGTACGGCGAATCGGCGGCGACCTGCACACCCGCCGCGTCGGCGTTGACGAGCCCGATCGGCGTGTACGAGGCGCCGTTGAGATCGGTCAGCCCCTGCCAATGCATCATGCCGATCTCGACGGTGATGATGCCGATCGTGTAGCCGTCCGGCGCCGCCTGCGCGATGGCGCTGTGGCCCACGACGCCGCTGCCGCCGACGCGGTTCACGACGTTGACGGGTTGGCCCAGTTCCTTTTCGAGCAGCGTGCCGATGATCCGCGCGGTGGCATCGGTGCCGCCGCCGGCCGCCCACGGGACGATAAACGTGATCGGCCGCTCGGGATATGCGGCCTGCGCGGCCGTCGCGAACAGCAGCAGACCGAAAACGATGGCGCCGGTAAAGGCTTGCGAGATCGATTCATGGTTCCTCCTGGATGCTGCGTGCCCCTGCCCGGTCGCGACTGGCGCCGGGCTGCCGTAACGGGCAGCGGACCGTCCGGCATTGCCTTGGGAGTTTGGCAGCGCCCCGGAAACCGGTCAAGTGGTCTGACCAGTCACGGCCGGACGTCGCGCGTTGCGAACGCGGGGGAACAGGCGGTCAGGACGCCGCCCGGTCGGTCACGAAACCGGCGAGAACGGCCATGAGCCGCGCGAGATCCCGCTCGAGGCGGACGTAGCCCGCGTTCGGCTCGAGCGAATCCTTCGTCCATGTACAGCGTGCGCTTGATCTCGATCTGCAGGCTGTGCCGGCGCTCCGCCGGCCGCCCATGGCGCCGGACGAGCTCGACCCCCTTGTAGGGATCGTTCACGGCAACCGTATAGCCCATGCCACGCACGGTTTCGGCGACCAGGCTCGTGAACGCGGGTGCGCAAGTCGTCCCATCGCGATCGCCCAGCACGAAGTCGGCGCGTTCGCGTCCCGGATCGTCGGCATTCGCGTCGCCGACCGCCGGCATCGAATGGCAGTTGATGTGCCACACGGCACCGAAAGTGCGGTGCAGCGCATCGATCTCGGCCGTCAGCGCCGCGTGATAGGGAAGGTACCAGCGGTCGATCCGCGCGCGCACCTCGCCGGCCGTCAGCTTGCGGTCGTACAGCGGCGCGCCGCCGCGCGCGATGCGCCAGACGAGCCCGATGCCCTGCTCGGTCTTGCGCGACGGCGTGACCGCATCGGGCCAGTCGTCGGCCAGCATCGATGGATCGAGGTCGACGAGACTGCGGTTGGCGTCGATGTAGGCGCGGGGGAAGGTCGCCTCGATCAGCGTCGCTCCGACGCGGGTCGCCGTGCGGTAGAGCCGGGCGACGTGGGTGTCCTCGGCCAGCCGCACCATGGCCCGCGGGGGAACGTGGTCGAAATCGTCGGGATAATGCTCGCCCGAGTGCGGCGAATCGAGCACGAGCGGCAGCGCGGCGCCCTCGGGGCCGTGCTGGAGGAAGGGTGGCATGGTCATCCTGCGCCTTGCTTGTGGTTCGTTGCCGGTGTCGTCATTGGCATTGGGGCAGGTGTTGCACAACGGCTTGCTCGAAAGCGGCTCGAAGCACGGCCTCGGCTGGAGTCTTGACGAAGCCCGTCAACGCAACCGCTTTGCCCACCACGCGCCGAGCTCGCCGACAATGCCGCGGCGGAATGCCAGCACGCAGACGACGAAGATCGCACCGGTGATCACCGTCACCCATTGGCCGAATCCCGCCAGGTAATTCTCGAGGCCGATGATCGTGAACGCGCCGACGACCGGCCCGAAGATCGTTCCCATTCCGCCCAGCAGCGTCATCAACACGACCTCGCCGGACATCGTCCAGTGGACGTCGGTGAGCGAGGCGAGCTGGAACACGATGGCCTTGGTCGCGCCGGCCAACCCCGACAACGTCGCGGAAAGCACGAATGCCAGCAGCTTGTAGCGTTCGGCGTCGTAGCCCAGCGAGATCGCCCGCGGCTCGTTCTCGCGGATCGCCTTCAGCACGTTGCCGAACGGGGAGTGGATGATGCGGTAGATCAGCAGAAACGCGCCGAGGAAGATGGCCAGCACGACGTAGTACATCACCAGCGTGTTCGACAGATCGAGCAGGCCGAACAGCTTGCCGCGCGGCACCGCCTGGATGCCGTCCTCGCCGTGCGTGAACGGCGCCTGCAGGCAGAAGAAGAAGATCATCTGCGCGAGCGCCAGCGTGATCATCGCGAAATAGATGCCCTGGCGCCGGATCGCGAGCGCCCCGGAGACCAGGCCCAGCAGGGCCGCGGCAGCGGTTCCGGCGAGGATCGCGAGCTCCGGCGGAGCGCCCCAGACCTTGGCGGCGTGCGCGGACACGTACCCGGCGGTGCCGAGGAACATCGCGTGGCCGAACGAGAGCAGGCCGCCGAAGCCGATCAGCAGGTTGAACGCGCAGGCGAAGAGCGCGAAGCACAGCGCCTTCATCAGGAAGACCGGGTAGATGCCGACGTGCGGTGCGACCGCAAACGCCGCTGCCATCAGCGCCGTGGCGAGCAGGAAGCGGCGCCGCGCGCGCGGCCCCGTATCCGCGACCGTCGCCGCCGCCGTCACCGCTTCGGTCACGGCAGCCGCCGCGACGACCTCAACGGACGTCGATCGCGCCACGGCCTCAGCGCTCCTTCCCGAACAGCCCGGCGGGCTTGATCAGCAGCACGATCACCATGATCACGAAGATCACGGTGTTCGACGCCTCGGGGTAGAACACCTTGGTGAGGCCCTCGATCACGCCGAGCCCGAAGCCGGTGAGGATCGCCCCGAGAATCGAGCCCATGCCGCCGATGACGACCACCGCGAACACGACGATGATCATGTTCGCGCCCATCTGCGGATTGACCTGGTAGATCGGCGCCGCCATGACCCCGGCGAAGGCGGCCAGGCCGACGCCGAAACCGTAGGTCAGCGTGATCATCCGCGGCACGTTGATCCCGAACGCCTGCACCAGCGCCCGGTTCTCCGTCGCCGCGCGCAGGTACGACCCCAGCTTCGTGCGCTCGATCACGTACCAGGTGGCGCCGCAGATCACAAGCGAGGCGACGATCACCCAGGCCCGGTACTTGGGCAGGAACATGAACCCGAGGTTGATGCCCCCGCTGAGCTCTTCCGGGATCCGGTAGGGCAGACCCGACGAGCCGTAGTAGTTCGTGAACAGGCCCTGGATGATCAGCGCGAGGCCGAAGGTCAGCAGCAGCCCGTACAAATGGTCGAGCTTGTACAAGCGCGCGAGCATCGTCCGCTCGATGACCACGCCCGTCGCGCCGACGATGACCGGCGCGAGCAGCAGCGACCACCAATAGCCGACGCCGGCGTACTGCAGCAGGAAATACGAGCAGAACGCCCCCATCATGTACTGGGCGCCGTGCGTGAAGTTGATGATGTTGAGCAGGCCGAAGATCACCGCGAGGCCGAGCGACAGCATCGCATAGAACGCGCCGTTGATGAGGCCGATCAGCAGTTGCCCGAACAGCGCCTGTGTCGGAACCCCGAACAATTCAGTCATGGGCGTGCGATGTGTGAATCGGGCGCGGTGCCGGATCGGCGGGAGCGAAGCGTTGAGGGGCGCCGCCCGGCGCCCGCTCCAACGCGAGCAGCTATCCGTCGCGCCGCGCAAGCGGCCCGGATGGAGACCAATATCGACCGGCGAGACGGATAATGACCGGAAGCGTCATTTCACCAACGGGCACTCGCCGTCCTTCAGCGGCCGGAACGCCTGGTCCGCCGGAATCGTCGCGCGAACCTTGTAGTAATCCCACGGCCCCTTGGATTCAGCGGGCTTCTTCACCTCGACCAGATACGCCGGATGGATCTTGCGGCCATCGACGCGGATCGAGCCCTTGCCGAACAGCGGATCGTCGGTCGGCATTTCCTTCATCTTGGCGATCACCTTGGTGCCGTCGTCGCTCTTCAGCGCCTCCACCGCCTTCAGGTAGTGCGTCACGGCCGAGTACACGCCCGCATGCACCATCGTCGGGTGGATGCCCTTGTCGCGCTCCGCAAAGCGTTTGGCGAACGCGCGTGTCTGGTCGTTGGTGTCCCAGTAGAACGTGTTGGTCACGACCAGGCCCTGCGCGGTCGGCAGGCCGAGCGCGTGGATGTCGGTCAGGAAGACCAGCAGCCCGGCGAGATTCTGCCCGCCCTTGACGATGCCGAATTCCGCGGCCTGCTTGATCGAGTTCGTCGTGTCGCCGCCGGCATTCGCGAGGCCGACGATCTTGGCCTTCGACGCCTGCGCCTGCAGCAGGAACGACGAGAAGTCCTGCGTGTTGAGCGGATGCCGCACCTTGCCCAGCACCTTGCCGCCGTTCTTCAGCACGACGGCCTCGGTGTCGCGTTCGAGCGCCAGGCCAAACGCGTAGTCCGCCGTCAGGAAGAACCACGAGTCGCCACCGGTCTTCACGATCGCGCTGCCGGTGCCGTTCGCCAGCATCCACGTGTCGTAGGTCCAGTGGACCGTGTTGGGCGAGCAGGACTTGCCCGTGAGGTCGGAGGACGCGGCGCCGGACACCAGGAACGCCTTGCCCTTGTCGCGGGTGATCTGGTTCACCGCCAGTGCAACGCCGGAATTGGGCACGTCGACGATGACATCGACCTTGTCGACGTCGTACCACTGCCGCGCGATGCCCGAGCCGACGTCCGGCTTGTTCTGGTGGTCGGCCGACAGGAATTCGACCTTGACGCCCCGCTTCTCGATGCCCGAATCCTCGACGGCCATTCTCGCCGCGATGACCGATCCGGCCCCCGCCAGGTCGGTGTACAGGCTCGACATGTCGGACAGGACGCCGATCTTGATCACGTTGTCCGAAATCTGTGCCTGTGCCGTGCCGGCGCCGATCGCGGCGGCGACCGCCACTCCGACCAGGGTACGTTTGATTGCGTTCATGCTGTCTCCTTCGTTGAGGTGCTGCGGCGCGCCCGGATGCGGTGCGCGGGTTCGTAATCCAGGAATATTGCTAGACACCGAGGTAGTCGTGCAGCTTGGCCATGTTCGCCTGCAGGTCCGCGTTCGGAATCATGTCGACCACGCGGCCGTGATCCATCACGTAATGCCGGTCCGCGACCGTCGCCGCGAAGCGGAAATTCTGCTCCACCAGCAGGATCGTGAAGCCTTGCGCCTTGAGCCTCCCGATCGTGCGGCCGATCTGCTGGACGATGACCGGCGCCAGGCCTTCGGTCGGCTCGTCGAGCAGCAAGAGCCGCGCGCCGGTGCGCAGTATGCGGCCGATCGCCAGCATTTGCTGCTCGCCACCCGAGAGTTTCGTGCCCTGGCTCTTCAGGCGCTCCTTCAGGTTCGGAAACAGCTCGAAGATCTGGTTGACCGAAAGCCCGCCCTCGCGCACCACCGGCGGCAGCAGCAGATTCTCCTCGACGTCGAGACTCGAGAAGATCCCGCGCTCCTCGGGACAGTAGGCGATGCCGAGCTGCGCGATCCGGTTCGACGCGAGCCGGCCGATCTCCCGCCCTTCGAAGACGATGGCGCCTTCGCGCCGCGGCACGATGCCCATGATCGATTTCAGGGTCGTCGTCTTGCCGGCGCCGTTGCGGCCGAGGAGCGTCACGACTTCGCCGGCCGGGACATCGAACGTGACCCCGTGCAGCACGTGCGATTCGCCGTACCACGCATTGAGCTCGCGCACGGCGAGGAGCGGCCCGCCGGCTGCCCCGGAGGCGCTCGTCGGCGCGGCCGCCGTGCGGTCGTCAGGCATCGGCGGTCCCCATGTAGGCCTGCACGACATCGGGGTGCTTCGACACGTGCGCGTAATCGCCCTCGGCGAGCACTTCGCCCCGCGCGAGCACGGTGATGTGGTCGGAGAGCGTCGAGACGACCGACAGGTTGTGCTCGACCATCAGCACCGTGCGGTTCACGGCGACCTTGCGGATCAGCGCGGAGATGCGCGCGACGTCCTCGTGCGTCATGCCGGCGGTCGGCTCGTCCAGCAGCATCATCTCGGGATCGAGGGCGAGCGTCGTCGCGATCTCGAGCGCACGCTTGCGGCCGTACGGCAGCTCGATCGCCTGCGTGTGCGCAAACTCGGTGAGGCCCACCGCGTCGATCAATTCGAGCGCGCGCTCGTTGTGCAGAGCAAGCTTGCTCTCGGAGCGCCAGAAGTCGAACGAATGGCCGTGCCGGCGCTGCAGCGCGATCCGCACGTTCTCGTGCACGGTGAGATTGGGAAACACCGCCGAGATCTGGAACGAGCGGACGAGCCCCATCCGCGCTATCGAAGCCGGCCGCGAGCCGGTGATGTCGCGACCCTTGTAATGGATCTGGCCGCGCGTGGGCGTCAGGAAATGGGTGAGCAGATTGAAGCAGGTCGTCTTGCCGGCCCCGTTCGGGCCGATGAGCGCGTGGATCGTGCCGCGCCGGACGCGCAGGCTCACGTCCTTGACCGCGACGAAGCCCTTGAACTCCTTGGTGAGCTGCCGTGTTTCGAGAATCGTGTCGTCGGCCATGCCGCGCCGGCGCGCACACGGCGCACCGTCTCCCCCTCCTGCCTGTGGTGGCCGATTATGGGCAAGCCCGGGCGGGAAGGCAATGCTGCGCCTGCACGTTTCGGGTCCGCCCTCCCGCGTGCGACGCGGATGCGTCCGGCCTCACGCGCACCGCTTGGCCATCAGGTGAGCCGCCGAGGTCAAGCCCGTCCGGTCTGCGGCGACCAGCGCTATCTGCAGCAGCTGCGCGGTCGCAAACGCGGTGCCAAGCGGATCGTGCCACGCTCCCGCCGCGAGCCCGAAACGCTCGAGCCATGCCCGCAGTGTCGTGCACGGGTCCTCGGGGTACAACGTCGACAGCAGCGCGGCAAGGTCGATCCACGGATGTCGGAACGGCACGCCGAGTGCCGCTTTCACCGCGCGCTCCACGTCTTTGCGTGCGGGTTCGAACTCAAAGGTTACCAGCGGCGCCCGTTCGAGGTATTCGAGAAACTCGAGCATTCCGAGCGCGGGCTCGACGTCGGCAACCGGCGCCTGCCTGCCGCTGCCGCGAAGCGGAAGGTCGGCCTCGGCAGCCGTGCGCCGCTGGCGCAGTTCCGCCGCAAAACAGTCCGCGAGGTCGAGTTGCATCCGCGCCACCCCCGCCGCGCCGATCGCGCACGGTCGATCGCGGCGTGAACCCGATCCGGTCGTCTCCGTGGCGACGACCACGTACCGGGCGTGCGCGTGCGGCAGCGTCAGTTGCGGTCCAGGCAACGCGAGCCAGCGGCGCAACCGGACCTCGTTCGCTCCACCTACCGTGGGGCCGCCCAGCAGGTAGTCGACGGCATGCCCGACGAGCTTTGCTACCAATTCGAACTCCCTGGCGCTGCACGGCGACGCGCGTCGGCATCCCTACCCGCGAGCGCCGCCGCGGTCGGATCGTCAGCAACCACCGGCTCAGTATTCGACACGTGCGAGATAGGTCTTCTGCGAAGCCGCGCGCGCCTCGCCCAGTGTCCGGATTCCCTGCTGCGCGAGCAGCGGGATCATGCGCAGAAAGATCTCGCCCGTCATGATCGCGTCGCCGAGCGCCGTGTGCCGTCCGATCGGGTTGATGCCCATCCGCTCGGCGATCGCCTCCAGCCCGTGCGACTCCTGTTGCGGATGAATCACCGCCGACAACAGCAGCGTGTCGAGGATCGGTTGCGTGAACCGGACACCCGTCGCTTCCTCCTTCAGGCGCAGAAAGCGCATGTCGAAGGCGGCGTTGTGCGCGACCAGCACCGTATCTTCGCAGAAACTCCGGAACGCCGGCAGGACCCGGTCGATCGTCGGCTGGTTCTCGAGCATCGACATCTCGATGCCGGTGATCCGGCTCGCCTCGGGCGCCATGTCGCGCTGCGGGTCGACGAGCTGCTCGAAGACCTCGTGCTCGAGCAGGCGGCCGTTGACGATGCGGACCGCGCCGACGGACACGATCTCATCGCCCTGCGATGGCTGCAGCCCGGTGGTTTCGGTGTCGAACACGGTGTAGCTCAACGCGGTGAGCGGGCGGTTATCCAGTTCCGTCGACTGGCCCGGCTGATGGAATAGGTCGAAATCGTAGAATTCGGGTCGGCTTTCGCCGGGCAGCGGCACATTCCACGGCGACTCCTCCGGCTTGGTCACGGGTATCGCGATCCGGAAGAACTCGCGGTGCGAAGGCTTGTGAATCTGGTACCAGATCTCCCCGTTATGCCGCTCGATGATCTGCTTCAGCGTCAGCGGACAGACCTCGCCACCCATCTCCATCGCGTCCGTCTGCCACGCCATCGTGGTCTCGGTGCCGAGCGGCGCGCCGGTCCAGATCACGTCGAGATGCGCGAGCGGGCCAGCGGCTTCGAGCGCGAAGCGCACTTCCCGGATGCCGAACTCTTCGCGCAGCCGGGTGACGAGGTAGGCCACGGCCTGCATCAGCGAATAGCTGTCGACATTGAGCCAGATCGACTCGTCGACGGTCTCCAGCTTCGTGGGCAGCGCGAGCTTGCTTTCGATCCGTCGGCGTGCCGCCGCGATCAGGTCCGCGCCGCGCATGTCTTCCAGCGGCCACTCGGTCAGCAGCGAATCGGCGAACTCGCCGACCGTTGCGTCGAGCCGCCCGCTCAGGTGCTGCGCCTCCTCGCCGATGATCGCGATGAATCGATCCCGCGCCGCCTGGTCCATTTCGGGGAACGACGCAATCGTTTCGATTGCGGCGCGCATGCTGGCGAGCGACGCGCGGGTGCCCTGCGTCAGCGTCTGCAGCAGGAGACCGCGGCGATTGCCGGCCTCGATCCGGCGGGTGATGTTGTCCAGCACCAGCACGAACCCGGAAATCCCGTCAGCCGCGGGGGCGTCGGTCGCATCCGGCAGCGCACCGAGCACCGGCGCCATCTGCACCCGCACGAGCTGGCCGCCGGGAGCGGTTGTGACGAAGTTCGCCACCGGGCCGCGGGCACCCTGGCGCAGCCGGTCATGGATGCTTTCCAGCGCGTGGATGATCAGGTTGCGATCGAAAATGGCGAAGATCGAACGTCCGAGCCCGACGAGGCTGTGCGCCTTTCCGGCCGCGGCGACGCTGGCGAGCGGCTTCCGCAGCAGCTGCATCGCGCGGGCGTTGTACAGGAGTATGCGTCCCTCCACATTGCACATGACGACGCTCTGGGCGAGCTCCGACATCAGCGCCGCCAGGCGGTTGCGCTCCTGCTCGATGCGCGCATTGGCTTCGCGCACGCGCTGGTCGAAGTCGCGCTGCAGCGATTCGTTGGTGTCGGCAAACGCGTTCACGCTTTCCGCCAAGCGCTTGATCTCGGCGGCGCCGCGCAGCGGGGCGCGGTGCGAAGGATTCGCCGCGAGCATGATCCTGGCATCTTCATTGAGCTGCGCAGGTGCCGTCACGTAACGGCCGTACAACGCCTTCAGGACGAGCGCGAGCGGAAAGACCAGCAGCACGGCGATCAGGATCACGCTCGCCGCGCGGTCCCGCAGAACCGGCGCGAGCAGTGCGCGTTCCGCTTCGGCCAGGTCCGCAACCACCAACAGCGCGGTCGCGACGATGGCGGCCGTGACGAAGGCCCACGCGGCGGCCAGCGCCAGTGCAAATTTCGTTTTGCCCGACATCGCCTATTCGCCCAGCAACTCCTGCACCTTCGCGATCAGATCCTTCGTGGAAAAGGGCTTGGTGACGTAGGCGTCGGCGCCGACGGCCATCCCCTTGGTGACCTCGATGTCGCGCCCTTTCGCGGACAGCATGATGATCTTGATCGCCTGCCAGGCCGGATTTTCCCGGACCCGCTGGCAGAGGTCGTAGCCGCTCATGTGCGGCATCATCACGTCGAGCAGAATGAGGTCCGGCCCGAATTCACCGATGGCGGCGAGCGCATCCTCCCCGGTGTTGGCCACCCTGACGGCGTAGCCCTTCTGCTTCATCAGGAACTCGAGCGAGACCACGATGTTGGGCTCGTCGTCGGCGATCAGAATCTTCTTGCCCATCGCTCCTCCGGCGCCGTGCGGGCGCGAGACCTGATGTTCCGTACGCGCGGCATCACGCGCCGCCCGCTGCCGCGACGATCGGCTCGTGCCCGGCGATCGCTTCCGCGGTCGGCAGCACGAACGCAAAGGTGGCGCCGGCGCCGGGCTCGCTTTGCACCCACAGCCGTCCGCCGAGGTGCTCGATGATCTGGCGGCTGATCGGCAACCCCAGGCCGGTGCCCTCCGGCTTTTCCGTCATGGTATCGCCTGCCTGGCGGAATTTCTCGAAAATGACCTGTTGGTTCTCGCTGCTGATGCCGGGCCCATTGTCCGTGACGTGGACGCGCAGCCCCTCCGGATCGTGGAAGAGCTCGATCCCGACACGCCCCGTGTCGGCCGCCACGAATTTCACCGCATTCGACAGCAGGTTGATCAGCACCTGCACCAGGCGGTCGCGGTCCGCCCGGATCGGCGGCAGGCTGGGCGGCAGCCGCGTCTCGAGAGGAACGTTCTTGGCGCGAAAGAGCTGGCTCGTCGCATTGATCGAGTCCTCGATGACCGACCTGAGGTCGATCTCGGAGACCCGCCACTCGGCGCGGCCGGACTCGAGCTTGGCGAGGTCCAGCACCTGGTTGATGAGGCGGGTCAGCCGCTCGCTCTCCTGAATGATGATGTTGAGGAACTTCTGCCTCTCGTCGGTGGGGAGATCGGGGTTGTCGTGCAGGATCTCGGAAAACGCCCGGATCGACGTCAGCGGCGTGCGCAGCTCGTGGGTGACCGTGGAGACGAAATCGTCCTTCAACCGGTCGAGCTCCGTCAATCGCTCGTTGGCGGCGCGGAGCTCGGCCGTCGCGGCCAGGACCTCCCGGGACTTCTTCTCCAGCTCGTGGCTGTAGGCGATGACCTGCGAGGCCTCGTCGAGCATCGTCCGCACTTCGTCGATCGTCAGCACGTCTTCCTTGACCGTGGAGGCCACCATGATCCGTGCCGAAGCGCCGCCGATCGCGCCGGCGAGCTCCGTTTCGGCGAACTGCACGAGTCCGGCATCCGCGGGTAATCCGGCCGGCGACGCATAACCCCGGCGTCTCGCGTAGTCGGCGACGGCCGCCGTCGCGCGCTCGAGACCGAGAAAGCGGGCAAGGAGCGCAAGCAGGTCCGGCAGCGAAGCCGTGCCTTTCCAGACATGCACGTCCGGCCCGTCGCCGGCACGGCGGAACACGTCGACGAAACGCGCGGCCTGCGCCTGCTCGGCCACGCTCTGCCTGGTGAATCCCGAAACGACGACATAGGCGCCGATGTTGGCGACCATGCTCCACAGCATCGCGTGCGTGATGTCGTTCAGCCCCGCGAGTCCGAACAGCGCGTAGGGCTTGAACGCGGCGATGCCGAAGGGCCCCTCGTTCAGGAAACCGATGGGCAACCATCCGGACTTGGCGAACGACGGCAGCAGCAGCGTATAGAGCCAGACGACGAATCCGGCGGAAAGGCCGGCGAGCGCTCCCGCCCGGGTGGCGCCCTTCCAGTAGATGCCGCCGATCGCTGCGGGCGCGAACTGCGCGACGGCCGCAAAGGAAATCAGCCCGATCGCCACCAGCGCGTAGGCTTCGCCGGCAAGGCGGTAGTAGAAGTAGCCGAGCAGCAGGACGGCGACGATCGCGCCCCGCCGGATTCCGAGCAGGAGGCCCGTGAGGTTCTTCTGCTCCGCGAGCCGCATCGACCGCATGCGCAGCAGCACGGGCATCACCAGGTCGTTGCACACCATCGTCGAGAGCGCGATGGTCTCGACGATCACCATGCCGGTCGCCGCGGACAGCCCGCCGATGAACACCAGCAAGGCGAGCCACTCCTGCTTCTCCACCATCGGCAGCGTCAGCACGAACGTATCCGGGTCGGCGCCGCCCGCCGGGAAATGCATGACGCCGCCGAACGCGATGGGCACGACGAACAGGTTCATCGCGAGCATGTAGAGCGGGAACAGCCAGATGGCCTTGCCGAGGTGATGCTCGTTCACGTTCTCGACGACGGCGATCTGGAACTGCCGCGGCAGGAACATGATGGCCAGCATCGACAGCACCGTGAGCCAGGCCCAGCTCGCGTAGCTTCCCGCCGCGCCCCCCATCGGCGCAAACAGGCTGGCGAGACGCGCGTGGGCGCTCGCCCGGGCGAAGATGTCGGCCAGGCCACCGTAGATGCCGTAGGTGACGAAGATGCCCACCGCGAGGAACGCGACGAGCTTCACCAGCGACTCGAAGGCTATGGCCGCGACCATGCCCTCGTGGCGCTCGGACGCATCGAGGTGGCGCGTGCCGAACAGGATCGTGAACGTCGCGAGCAGGATCGCCATCCAGAACGCGGTGTCGGCCTGGATCGGAATGGCCTCGCGATGCGGCGGCATCACCACGTCCGGATACTGGACCAGGAGGGTGAAACTGTTGGCCACCGCCTTCAGCTGCAGCGCGATGTACGGCAGGACCCCGACCACGGCGATGACGGTCACGAGCCCGGCGAGCAGCGCGCTCTTGCCATACCGCGACGAGATGAAATCGGCGAGCGACGTGATCCGGTTCGTCTTGCTGATGCGGATGATCTTGCGCATCACGAGCCACCACAGCGCCATCATCAGCGTCGGGCCGATGTAGATCGGCAGAAAGCCCACGCCGTCTGCAGCCGCGCGCCCCACGCTCCCGTAGAACGTCCACGCCGTCGCGTACACTCCGAGCGAAAGCGAGTAGATGTACGGGTTGGCGATGATCGAGCGGCCCTGGTCCGCCCGCTTGTCGCCGTAATAGGCGATCGCGAACAGCGTGCCGAGGTAGGCCAGCGCAACCGGGATGATCACCCAGCTCTGCAGCATGTCAGTCCCGCCGGGCCGTCCCAAGGGACTGACCCGCCCCCTCGGGGGGCAGCGAGCAACGCGAGCGTGGGGGTCGTTTCATCCTAGGGCCTGTTCACGCTAGTCTGGGTGCCTTGCGGGTGCAGGCGACCCTGCTAATGCGACCGCTCGACCACGATCGCGAGCAGGCCGATCATGAGCGCCCAGGCAAGGAAGATGTACACGTAGAGCGCCGGAATGCCGAACGCCTCCCCGGCGACGTTGAACACCGCCAGCAGCGGATAGTTGAAGAGCAGTCCGCCGAGGAGGAAGAGCGCCACCAGGCGCTGGCCTTTGAGGTTCGATCGAAGCATCGGTTGCCGTCGCCGTCCGTTACAGCCGGTAGGATAACCGCAGACGCTCCTGCAGTTGTTTCGCCTGGCGAAATGCCTCCCTCAGCATACGCTGGTCGATATCGTGCAGCGCATAGGGGTCGATCCGGTTGGCACTGCCCTGCGCCCCCGGCAGTTCCTGCTGCCGCAGCCGCAGGAGCTGCAGGAAATGAAACGCCTCGACGGCGGCGTCGACGTGCCGCCGCTCGACGTGCAGACGCTCGCCGGCAAGGCGCAGTCGCGCCGCCGTGCCCGTGTCCGGGATGCCGAGCGCCAGCGCGAACACGCGGGCGCAATCGACGAACAGGCGCGTGCCGCGCGCCTTCAGGTCGAGCGTTCCCTTGACGGTCGGTTCGTCGTCGACGGCGAAGGCGCGGATCAGGCCGAGCGGCGGGTCAGTCTCCAGCGCATTCTGCACCATCAGTCGCAGGAACATCGGGTTCGCCTGCGTGTAACCGAACAGCCATTCCCGCAGCGCGTCGCAGAGCGTCGTGTCGCCGCAGAGCGCGCGGAAATCGAACACGATGTTCGCATTGAGGAGCGCCTGCGGCGTGGGCTCCCGCAGCCACTTGAGGAACTTCTCCTTCCACTCCTCCGTCGACAGGCAGAGGTCGGGGTTGCTCGCCATCACGTTGCCGGTGCACAGCGGGAAGCCGAGCCGGTCGAGGCTCGCGTTGACGTCGCGCGCGAAGGCGAGGAGCCGCTCGCGCTGCGACGCGGTTGCCGCCGCATCGTCGGGCGCGGCGAACAGCAGCGCGTTGTCCTGGTCGGTCGCGAACGTCTGCTCGCCGCGGCCCTCGCTGCCCAGCGCCAGCCAGCACCAGTCGATGCCGTCCAGCGGGTGTCGCTCCCGCACCAGATCGATGGTCCGGCGCGACAGCGCGTCGTTGAGCGCGGCGATCGTCCGCGTGAGCGGCTCCGCGCCCACGCCCTGCGCCAGCAGGTTCTGCGTGAGCCGGCGGATGTCCTCGCCGGCCCGCTGCAGCGTTGCGATCGAATCGGCGGCGTGCAGTCCTTCGATCACTTCCTGCATCGACACCCGCTGCAGCGCGAACAGGTCGCGCTCGTTGATCACGCCGAGCAGCCGTCCGTTCTCGACGATGACGATCTGGCGGATCCCGTTCTCGGCCATCACGTGCATCGCCTCGTACGCGGTCGCGGATCCGGGCAGCGTGACGATCGGGGAGGTCATGACCTCCGCCAGCTTTGTTGCCAGCGAGCGGTCGGTGAGCACGACGCGGCGCAGCAGGTCGACCAGCGTGAACATCCCGATCGGCGCGCCCGCGGCGTTGACGACGATGATCGTGCGCACCTTGGCGTCCGCCATTTTCTGCGCGGCCTCGCGCAGCGTCGCCGCGGCGGGGCAGGCGACGGGAGGGTTGCGCACGAGCTCGGCCAGCGTGCGGGTGAGCGTCTGCTGCTCGGCCGCGCGCTCGCTGAACTGGCGGTAGAGGCTCTCCAGCGAAAGCTTCAGCGTCTCGGTGATCGCCTGCGTGCAGTAGCGCTCGAACTCCGGGGAAATCCGCCGGAGCTCGAGAAAATCGGCGCGGGCAAGCGCGTAGCAGAACGTGTCCTCCATCGCGTGGAAAATCTTGGTCGTCGTCCCGCCGGCCGAAAGCGCGCCGACCGGAAACAGCTCGCCGGCGCCGAGCGTGCGGTCGGGTTCGGCCTGCAGGCTGTCGGGGCGACGGCCGACCAGTCCGCGCTGGATGATGTAGAGGTTCGCCACCGGCCCGCTCTGCACCGACAGAATGGTCGTGTCCTTGGCGAAATACGCGAGCTTGAGGCGCGGGATCATGAACGCCAGCGCCGCATCGCTCATGCGATCGAACGGCGCCTGGCGGCGCAGGAATTCGCGCGCGGCGTCGGCAATGGGAGGCAGGACCGCGCTCACGCCAATGGCTCCGTCAGGATTTCACGCCACAAAGACGAGAACCCCCGCGCGAGGCGGGGGTTCCCGATGCTGGGTACTGCACGCGGCGTCAGTGCGCCGCGGGCTTCGCGAGCAGGAGGCCCGTGTTCTGCCGCACATACAACTCGTCCCACATGTCCTCGGAACGCTTGTCGCGGTACAGCAGCGACCCGAGGATCACGGCGAGGAAGCCCAGCGGAATCGAGATGAGACCCGGATTGCGCAGCTCGAAGGCCGGCTTCTCGAGGCCGACGATCGACGTGCGGTCGCTGCCGATTTCCTTGATCCTGGCTTCCGCCGCAGCCTTTCGCCTTCTCCGACTTGGCGATCGCCGCCTTGAGCCTGTCCTGCGCCGGCGCTTCCGTGGCCGCCGCCAGGTCGGCGTTGGCTTTCGCGAGGGTCGCGGTTTCGGTGGCCACGATCTTCTCCTGCGCCGCCTTGATCGCGAGCGGGTAGCTCAGATTCGGCGAAACCAGCACCAGGCCGATGGCGGTGAGCGTGCCCACGACCATGCCGAGCACGATGCCGCCGGTGTTGCAGCGCTTCCAGAACAGCGTCAGCAGCACGCAGGGGAAGTTCGCCGACGAGGCGACCGCGAACGCCAGCGCGACCAGGTGGGCGACGTTCTGCCCCTTCGACAGGATGCCGATCGTGATGGCCATCGCGCCGACGACGACCGTGGCGATCCGCGCCGCCCGCACCTGCTCCTGCTGGGACACGTGGTCCTGGCGGATGACGCCGACGTACAGGTCGTGCGCCATCGCCGACGCCGCGGCGAGCACCAGCCCCGCCACCACCGCGACGATCGTCGCAAAGGCGACCGCGGCCACGAACGCCAGGAAGAGGTTGCCGAGCATCGAGTCGGGACCGCCGCCGAGGTACTGCGCGAGCAGCGGGCCGGCCATGTTGCCGCCGGCGTCGATCGACTTGATTTTCACGGCGCCGACGTGCATCGCCGAGCCCATGCCGAGGAACAGCGTCAGCACGTAGAAGCCGCCGATGATCGCCATCGCCCAGATCACCGACTTGCGCGCGTCC
Organism: uncultured beta proteobacterium; assembly: GCA_963751405.1. Taxonomy (GTDB): domain Bacteria; phylum Pseudomonadota; class Gammaproteobacteria; order Burkholderiales; family Casimicrobiaceae; genus CAIWHR01. Next base: position 151,507 of record CAVVUJ010000040.1, read on the forward strand.
TGGGCCGTCGGCACGGTGAAGAAGCGCATCAGGATGTGGGGCATCCCGGCGGTCCCGAACACCAGCGCCATGCCGAGCGAGATCTGGTCGATCGGCGCCTTGAACAGCAGGCCCGGCTCCAGGAAACGCTGGCCGAGCTCGGTCGGCGACATGTTCTTCCCGGCATCACCGAGCAGCAGCGCCACCTGCGCCTGCACGTCGGCATCGCCGATCACCGCCGTCAGGAACGCGGGCAGGCTGAAGCCATAGGGCGTCCACACCAGTATCACCAGCAGGATCGACGCGGTGACCAGCAGGATCGCCTTGATGATCTGCACCCACGTCGTCGCCACCATGCCGCCGAACAGCACGTAGGCCAGCATCAGCACGCCGACGACCATCACCGAGATCTCGTAGTCGATGCCGATCAGCGTCTTCACGAGCACGCCGCCGCCGACCATCTGCGCGGTCAGGTAGAACGTCGACACCGTGATCGTCGACAGCGCGCCGACGATCCGTGCCGCCCTCTGGTTGTTGCGGTAGGCGAGAATGTCGGACAGCGTGTACTTGCCGATGTTGCGGCAGGGCTCGGCGATCACGAGCAGCACCGTGATGTAGGCGACCAGCCAGCCGACCGAGTACATGAACCCGTCGTAGCCGTACAGCGAGATGAGGCCGGCGATGCCGAGGAACGACGCCGCGGACAGGTAGTCGCCGGCGATCGCCCAGCCGTTCTGCAGCCCGGACACGCCGCCCCCGGCGGCGTAGAAATCGGCGACGTTCTTCACCCGCTTGGCGGCGACATACGTGACGTACATCGTGATCGCAATGATCACGCCGAAGACGGCAAACGTGAGCCACCGATACTGTGCGGCGACGGCACCCTGCGCCAGCACCGGAGTGGCAATCGCCGCGAGCGCGATGGCGCCCGCAGCCAGCGCAAAACGACGCGAGCTCATTTGCGGCCTCCCATTTGCTTCTCGGCGTCGCGGACGATCGCCGCCGCCATCGGATCGAACACGCTGTTCGCGCGCCGCGCGTAGATGAACGCCAATGCCCAGGCGACGACGAACTCGGAGAGCGCGAAGAGGATGCCGACGTTGACGGGCCCCCAGACCTTGATCCTGTAGATGTCCTGGAAGTACGCCGCCCCGATGGGCAGCAGGAAGTAATAGACCATCGAGAAGACCATGAGGCCCCAGAGGAACCCCATCTTCTTGCGGTGCAGCTCCTGAAACTCAGGTCGGCTGTCGATCGCCTTCCAGTCAATCTGGCTTGTATCAACCATGTCTCCCCCTCTTCGCTCCAAGAAAACCCCCGTGCCCGGGCGGCGCAATTGAGGTGGCGCCGGGCAATGTCCGCGTATTGCCGCATGCAAACCCGGTCTGCGGTTTGATGCAGGTCAAGTGCCGGCGACGGAGCCGCGCAGGAGAACGGCGAAAAGCCTGGGTTCGTGATATGTGCCAGACGTCCGCGGACGTCGGCTCGCCGGAGTCAGCCGTTCCAGCGCGGCGCGCGCTTCGCGAGGAACGCGTCGATGCCTTCGGCGGCATCGGGATCGAGCAGATTGCAGGCCATGACTTCACCGGTGAGCTCGTACGCGCCGGGCAGCCCGCGGTCGATCTGCTGGTAGAACGCGCGCTTGCCCAGCGCCACGATGCCCGGGCTCTTCGCCTTGATGATCCCGGTGAAGTGCGCGACGGCGGCGTCGAGATCGGCGGCGGCCACGACACGATTGACGAGGCCCCAGGCCAGCGCCGTCGGCGCGTCGATCATCTCGCCGGTCAAAAGCATTTCCATGACGCGCTTGCGGGCGATGTTGCGGGCAACCCCCACGGCGGGCGTCGAGCAGAACACGCCGACATTGACGCCCGGCAGCGCGAACTTCGCGGTGTCGGCCGCGACCGCCAGATCGCACATCGAGACGAGCTGGCAGCCGGCCGCCGTGGCGATGCCGTGCACGCGGGCGATCACCGGCTGCGGCAGCTGCGTCAGTTTCAGCATCATCCGGCTGCAGGCGTCGAACAGCTCGCGCTGCCATGCGGCGTCGGGATGCGCGCGCAGCTCCTTCAGGTCGTGACCCGCGCAGAATCCCCGGCCGTTCGCGGCCAGCACGACGGCGCGCGCCTCCTTGTCGGCGGCGAGGCGGTCGAGCTCGGTCTCGAGCGCGGCGATCATGGCGCGCGACAGCGGGTTGAAGCGGTCGCCGCGGTTCATCGTCAGCGTGCAGACGCCGTCCCGCGTCTCCGCCAGGACCAGGGGTTCCGGCACGTTGTCGATGGCATCGTTCATGCGTCCTCCTTGAGTTTTCGGGTGAAACGCGGGCAGGTCTTCAGGATTTCAATCCACGTACGCTCCCGCATGGGGACACTTCCTCATTCGATCGCCTGCGCCGACTTCACCTTCTGGCGCAGCACGAACTTCTGGATCTTGCCGGTCGAGGTCTTCGGCAGCTCGCCGAAAAGCACCCGCTTGGGCACCTTGAACCGGGCGAGATGCTCGCGGCAATGCGCGATGATCTCGTCCTCCGTGGTCACGGCACCGGGCTTCAGCTCGACGAAGGCGCACGGCGTCTCGCCCCACTTCGGATCCGGCTGCGCGACCACGGCCGCCGCGAGCACCGCGGGGTGGCGGTACAGCGCATCCTCGACCTCGAGCGAGCTGATGTTCTCGCCGCCGGAAATGATGATGTCCTTCGAGCGGTCCTTGATCTTGATGTAACCGTCGGGCTGCATCACCGCGAGATCGCCGGAATGGAACCAGCCGCCGGCGAACGCCTCGCCGGACGCCTTCGGGTTCTTGAGGTAGCCCTTCATCGTGATATTGCCGCGGAACATGATCTCGCCCATCGTCTCGCCGTCCCACGGCACTTCGGCCATCGTGTCCGGATCCATCACGGTCATCCCCTCCTCGACCGTGTAGCGCACGCCCTGCCGGCCGTTGCGCTCGGTGCGCGCGCCGATGGAGAGCGCGTCCCATGCCTCGTGCTTCGCGCACACCGCCGCCGGGCCGTAGGTCTCCGTCAGACCGTAGACGTGCGTGATGTCGAAGCCCATCCGCTCCATGCCCTCGATGACGGCGGCCGGCGGCGCCGCGCCGGCGACGAGGCAGTGCACCTGCTGCTCGATCCCGGTTTTCATTTCGGCGGGCGCGTTGATGAGCGTCAGGTGCACGATCGGCGCGCCGCAGTAGTGCGTGACCCGGTGCGTGCGCATCGCGTCGAAGATCGCCTGCGCCTCGACCTTGCGCAGGCAGACGTTGACGCCGGCATTGGCGGCCATCGTCCACACGAAGCACCAGCCGTTGCAGTGGAACATCGGCAGCGTCCACAGGTACACCGCGTGCCGCGGCATGCCCCAGTCGATGATGTTCGACAGCGCGTTGAGATACGCGCCGCGGTGATGGTAGACAACCCCTTTCGGGTTGCCCGTGGTGCCGGACGTGTAGTTGAGCGAGATCGCGTTCCACTCATCCGCCGGGTGCTGCCACGCGTACTCGGGATCGCCGTCGGCGATGAACGCCTCGTAGTCGATGGCGCCGAGGCACTTGCCGCCAGGACCCTGCGCGTCGACGATGTCGATGACGAGCGGCTTCCTGGCGAGCAGCGCCAGCGCCTTTTCCATCACCGGCGAGAATTCGGTGTCCGTGATGAGGACCCTGGCCTCGCCATGCTCCAGCATGAACGCGAGCGCCTCGGCGTCGAGCCGGGTATTGAGGGTGTTGAGCACGCCGCCGGTCATCGGCACGCCGAAATGCGCCTCGACCATTTCCGGGGTGTTGGCGGCCATCAGCGCCACCGTGTCGCCGACGCCGACCCCGGCCTGCGCGAGCGCCGAGGCCAGCCGGCGGCTCCGTGCGTAGGTCTCGGCCCACGTGTACCGGCGCTCGCCGTGGACGACGGCGAGATGGCGCGGGTACGTGTACGCCGTGCGCGCGATCAGCGACAGCGGCGACAGCGGCGTGAAGTTCGCGAGGTTGCGGTCGAGGTCGCGGTCGTAGGGATGCGCGCTGGGCATATGGAGTCCGGTACGGTGGGCGAAGCGGTGCCGGGCTGGCGCCGGCGGCAGGTGCATGATACTGCGGCCGCCGCAAAGTGGGACAGGCCACGTCCTCGCTGAAGGGCGCTTGCCGCGCCGCGCCGCATCTCGTATGCTGCCCCGCCACCCTCAGGGACCGACCATGGGCCACCGCCTCTCGAAAATCGTCACGCGCACCGGCGACGCCGGCACGACCGGCCTCGGCGACGGCACGCGCGTGGCCAAGGACTCGGCGCGCATCGACGCGATCGGCGGCATCGACGAGCTCAACTCGACGCTGGGGCTGCTGCTGTCCGAGCCGCTGCCCGACGCCGTCAACCGCTGCCTCACGAGCGTCCAGCACGATCTCTTCGACCTGGGCGGCGAATTGTCGATCCCGGGGCATGCCGCGGTCACCGATGCCCATGTGGCGCGCCTCGAGGCGGCCGTCGAGCGCTTCAACGCCGACCTCGGCCCACTGAAGGAGTTCATCCTGCCGGGCGGAACCCGCGCGGCGGCGATCGCCCACGTCGCGCGTACCGTCTGCCGCCGGGCCGAGCGCACGCTGGTCCACATGGCGGCCGCCGAGCCGGTCAGCGACCCCGTGCGCCGCTACGTCAACCGGCTCTCGGACCTGCTGTTCGTTCTCGCCCGGACCCTGAACCGTGCCGCCGGCAGGACCGACGTGCTCTGGCGGAAAGATCGCGCCTGACGGACGCGGAACATGCCGTGGTAGATGGACCGGGGATCACGACGGCTTTCGGTACGCTGCCGCAGCGCTCCAGGCGCCGCTCCGGGTCAGCGCGGCTCAGCGAGTGCCGACTCCGCGCAGGCCGGCCGGCGTGAAATCCGCCGGTCGCGCTTGATTCTCTCGTACACCTTGGGCTGGTCGTTGCGCAGGCACATAGACAGATAGCGCGCCGACTGCAGGTCGATGGTGCACCTCGACAGTACCGTAGAGCATGGGTATGTAGTAGAAAATAATCGAATGCTGCTCGGACACGCGCCACAGCTCGAGGCGCATGTAGTACTTGTAGGTCACGGCGATCGACCAGCTGTACTCGTCGATGTAGAAGACGCGCTTCTTGTAGATGTGGCTGGTACCGTCCTTCAAATTCGCCTCGACGACCCAGACACGGTGCAGTTCGTAGCGCGCGTAGTCGGGGTTGACATGACTCGGCCGCAGCACGTCCGCGATCGTCACCTCGTTGCCGGAGCAGCTTGTAGGAGTTGTACGGTATGAACATCTCCTGCTTGCCGACGAGCTTCCAGTTGTAGCGATCGGTAGCGCCGTTGTACATCTGGAAGTCGTCGCTGGTGCGCAGACTGTCCGAGGCGGTGCCAGGATTGTCGTAGGCGACTTGCGGCGCCAGCCGGACAAGCCGCTGGCCGGGGTTGTAGGTCCAGGCGCTGCGCGGCTCCTTCACCTGGTCGACGGTATAGTACACCAGCAGGATCTGGCTGGCCAGCCGTGCCGGCCCGGTGACCGTCTGCAGGAAATAGGCAAGCTTGTTGTCCTCCCGGTCCTTGGCGGGCTTGCTGAGATTGCCATAGTTGAAGTCGTACTCGTAGTCGAAGTTGACCATCGTGTAGGTGCCCTCGCGCGTGACCGCCGCCTGCCCCCACTTCATCGCGTAGGTGTCGCCGCGGTAGCGCAGCGTCGAGTTCCAGATCGCCTCGAGGCCGTCCTTGGGCGCCAGGAAGGGAATGCCGCCCTTCGCGCCGGTGACGCCGTTGCCGCCGGGCGACAGCTTCGCGACTCCCACATTGGCCGCCGTCTCGTCGTACACCCCCTTCGGGAACGCGGCGCTGCGTCGCGTCGGGTAGACGTTCATCTTCCAGGTCGGATACTTCTTCAGCAGGGCGATCTGGCCCGGCGAAAGCTGATTCTTGTATTGCTCCGCATTGGCCGCGGTGATCGTGAACAGGATCTTGTCGGCCTTGAAGGGATCGGAATAGTGGCCGCCGGCCTGGAAGCCGGCAACCGGCTTGGTCAGGCCGCCGTCCCAGGCAGGGATGGTGCCGGCCGCATTGCCGGCCATCTCGGCTCCGAGCGGAGTCCTGCTCTGCGCCATAACCGGAGCCGCGAACGCAGCGCGAGAACCGTTGCCATGACGCCAACGCCTGTTCTGCTCATCAATGCTCTCCTCATGTCGTTCGGGCCGCGATCAGAACGAATAGCTCACGCTGATCGCAAGGAAATCGCGGTCCTTGAGATAATTCGAACCGCTGGCGTAGCTCGCGCTCTGGCCGGGCGGCAGGGAGCCGATCGCTGCAGTCGGCGTGTAGGTGCCCGAGAAGGTGTTGCCGCCGAAGAACATCGTGTAGCCGATATCTGCCTGCCACTTCTGCAGATAGACGAACCCCAAGCCGAGCGTCAACGCCTTGACGCCTTCGTTGAACGTGGGACCGACGCCGTCGACGTCGTGGGCAAAGGCGATGCGCGGCGACAGGGTACCGCCGTCCACCACGCCGTCGTAGTCGAGCCGGCCGACGAGGCGATAGCCCCAGGAGTTCTTGGTCGCGAAGCAGTTGGTCGAGGTCGAATTGTACGAAGTCTGCACACTCGAACCGGGTTGCGGCAGATGACACCCCGGGCCCGGCGAACTTGAGATCGCCCGGCAGCTACGAGATGCGTGTAGCCGACCTCGCCGACAGTGACCAGCTGATTGGCGTTGAACGTCGGGCCGAACGCCTTGGTTGCGGTCGCCTGCAGCTGATGCATTTTCACCCTGCGGTAGCCCGATATTTCGGTGCCGTAGGGCACTGCATAGGCTGCCGCCGAGTTGGTGCTCGTCAGCTGATTGGCGCCCCCGAGCGCGGCGAGCAGCAGCTCGGCGGACGGCAGCTGCAGGGGCTGGTTGCTGCGATAGGTGTACTCGCCCTGCAGCGCGATGCCGGCCGGCCCGGCAGTGTTTGCGCTCAGGCCCCAGAGCTTGATGTTCTCGGGATATTCGACGAAGTAGCTGCCGGCCCGTCCGGCCGCCGCGGCGCATCCGCCATTCGTCGCGTTCAGCGCCGCCAGCGCTCGTCGCATAGGCGACACCGCCGACGATCGGCGCCAGCTTGCCGACGTTGGTCGGGTTGACAACTCGCCGAAAGTGGGCAGGTTGACGGCGGTGCACGCGGGATTGCCCGTGGCGAAGGCCGGAATGCCCTGCAGCCGTCAGCGCCCGGCCTGCTGCGGCGTCAGATTGTTCGATATCGTCTGCGCCACCGTGATGCCGCCGCGATAACCCGATATGTACGGCGTCCGGCTGTGGTAGTTGACGAAGTAGAGACCGAGCTCGGTGTTGTTGTGCTCCGGCAGCAGGTAGCGCAGCGCGAGGCCGTACTGGCCACCGTTGCCCGGATCGCGATCGTCCGAACGCGGCGCGAACTGCTGGCCGTTGGTGTTCACCGGGAAGATGCCGGCGGGATTGTGCTGATCGTTGCGGCGGCCGAAACCGATATACGCGGTGTCGCCGTCTTGCCGACGAAATCGTTGGTGCTGAAGAACACACCGCGGCCGTCGATATCGGTCTTCTTCCACTTCACCATCCAGGTCGCCTCGAGCGACAAGTCGTCGGTGATCTCCTGCAGGGCCCAGAGCATCGGTGTCGGCTTCAGCGCCTCCTTCAGCTCGGAGCCGGGCACGCGCAGCTTGCCCACATTGACCGGATTGAGGACGTTGATGCCGTTCTGGATGAAGGTGCTCTCGCCCCAGCTCACCACCTGGTTGCCGGCGCGCACGAAGAGTCCGCGGCCAAAGACGTCGAACTTGCCGTACGCCGTAGAGGTCGAGCAGCTCGAACTCCTGCGACTGGAAGTCGTACTTAGTCGTGCTGGGCACGCCGTCCTTGCTGGCCGCCGCCCAGTCATAGAAATAGGTGGCGCGCGCGAAGACGCCGAAATTGCCGTACTTGACCAGCAGGTCCGAGGTCGCCTTGGCGGCCAGCGAGACGTTTTCGCCGTTCTTGTAGTTGAGGTTGCCGTCGTCGGCGTTGGGGTCGCGCGAAGTGCCGCCGTTGGTGATGGCGATCAGGCTGGGATCGCGGCCCTGCATCCGCCAAAGAGCGCCGAAGGAGATCGTGGTGTCGAAATAGCCCGTCACCTCGCCGCTTGCGCTCTCGAACTGGAAGGCGTGCGCAGGTGCCGAAAAGGCTGCCGCCAAAGCCGTGGCAAGCACGCCGCGTGCCTGCGGAAGCCGTGTCTATGACTCGTCTTGTGCATGGTGCCGCCTCCCCTTGTCGGGCTTGGTCTACCGCGCCGTTCCCCGGGCCCGGTCGCTAATGTCCATTGGACTGCAATATGGCCGCGGGAGCAAGTACCTCGACGCTCGACCAGATCAAGGATTGGCAAATTTTGTGGTCAGGACGCGCAGACAAGACCGATCGGCAGGACGATCGCGAAGCTGCCGTCGGCCGGCCATGAATGCGAAGGGCCGGACGCATGTCGTCCGGCCCTTCGGCAGTCGCGTGCCTCGGGGTAGTAGGCGGCTGATGGTGGAAAACGCGTCGGTAGTGTCAGTCCTGAGGGTTCGTTTGCGCCGCTGCGCTCAGCCCGCTTCCTTGCGCGTCGGCAGGCTGTGGCGAACCGGCTCGAACGCGGTCTTCTGCTCGCGCACGCCATACACCATGATCGGAGCCCCGTTGCCGGCAACGTCGGCGGCCGTTCGGCGGACGGGCACCCGCAGCGGCGCCAGGCTGCGTTTCGAACGTTGCCGGTTCCCAGGATAGCGGGCAGGACGGACAGGCCGAGCGTGAGCGCCGACATGGCGACGGCGGCGATCATCATGGCGGCGCGAGGCGTTGCGGCTTGGTAAGCGTTTCATGGCAGGCTCCTGGTTCGGTTTCTTGCTGCTCGGTCGTTGGATGCCGCGAGCCGGCATTCCGGATTCACCCCCCTTTCCGGGGACTGGGTGCGACCGCTTCAGGACCCATGGTAGGTAGCTGCCGTGACGCCCTCAAGACAGATGCGACAAAGCGCGGGAACGCGCACGCGGTCGGGATCCAGGCCCGACAAGATGCACGCCACCCACGGGCGATTCAGGCAATCGGGCGCAGGAAACGGCAGGCGCTGCGGCCCGCCGGAGGGTCAAGCCGGCGCGCGGACCTCTGGTCGATGGCGCCGAAGATCGAGCGACCCTCGGCGTCCAGCATCTCGATCCGCACGCGGTCGCCGAAGCGCATGAAGGGCGTCGTCGCCTTGCCGGTCAGCAGGGTCTCGACGGTCCGCTGCTCGGCGATGCAGGAATAGCCGACGCCTCCCGCCGCTGCGGGGCGACCGGGGCCGCCGTCTTCCTTGTTGGACACGGTCCCCGAGCCGACGATGCTGCCCGCCTCGAGCTCGCGCGTCTTCGCGACATGGGCGATCAGCGTCGCGAAATCGAACGTCATGTCGACACCCGCATTCGGCCGCCCGAACAGCCGGCCGTTGAGGTGCGAGGTGAGCGGCAGGTGCACCTTGCCGTCGCGCCAGGCCGCCCCGAGCTCGTCCGGCGTGACCGCGACCGGCGAGAATCCGCTCGCCGGCTTCGACTGGAGAAACCCGAATCCCTTGGCGAGCTCGCCCGGAATCAGGTTGCGCAGGCTGACGTCGTTGACGAGCAGCAGCAGGCGGACGTGGCGGAGTGCAGTCGGAAGCCGGCGTGCCCATCGGCACGTCGCCGGTGACGACCGCGACCTCGGCCTCGAAGTCGATGCCCCACGCCTCGTCGGCCAGCACGATGTCGTCGCACGCGCCGAGCATGTTGTCGGAGGCGCCCTGGTACATCAGCGGATCGGTCCAGAACTCGGGCGGCATCGTCGCGCCGCGCGCCTTCCGCACGAGCTCGACGTGATTGACGTACGCCGAGCCGTCGGCCCACTGGTAGGCACGCGGCAGCGGCGCCATCGCCATGGCCGGATCAAACGGCATCGCGCCGGGCATGCGGCCTGCATTCAATTCGACCGCGATCGCGTCGAGGGCTGGCGCCGCCCCATCCCAGCCATCGAGCGCGGCCTGGAGCGTGCGCGCGATCTCGGGCACGGCCACGCAACGCGCGAGGTTGCGCGAGACGACGACGAGCTCGCCGTCGCGGGTGCCGTTCCTGAGCGTCGCGAGCTTCATGCGTTCATATCCGGCCCGTCACAGGGCGAGCGGATCCGTTCACCGCTTCTTCAGCGCATAACCGTCAGGACGGTCTTCCATCTCCCAGCCGGCCGCGTGCAGTTCGGCACGCAGGCGATCGGCCTCCGCCCAGTTCTTCGCGCGGCGGGCGGCAAGACGCGCCTCGGCCAGCGCGGTCACCGCATCGGGCACGGTTTCCTGCTTCGGCACCCACGCCGCGAGCCCCAATCCGAAGACGCGGTCGAAGCGCAGCAGCGTCGCGCGCCTGACTGCGGGCGGCAGATCGCCGCGCAGCGCCTCCCATGCGACCGCCAGCGCCCGCGGCAGGTTGAGGTCGTCGTTGACGTCGCGCGTGAAGCGCTCGACGAGCACGGGGTCGGGCGGCGCTTCGCCCGCCGCGCGCAGCGCATACACGCCGTTGCGCATCCTGTCGAGCGCGATCGCCGCGGAATCGAGCGCGTCCCACGTGAAATTGAGCTGACCGCGATAGTGTGCCGTCAGGCAGAGGTAGCGATACGCCAGCGGATCGTAGCCGCGCTCGACCAGGAACGTGACGCGCAGGAACTCCCCCGCCGATTTCGCCATCTTGGCGTCGTTCGACAGCAGGAAATAGCCGTGCAGCCAGAAGTTCGCGAGGCGGGTGCCGACGCGCGCCTCGGTCTGCGCGATCTCGTTCGTGTGGTGGACCGGGATGTGGTCCTCGCCGCCGCAGTGGATGTCGAAGTAGTCGCCGAGATACTTCTGCGCCATTGCCGAGCATTCGATGTGCCAGCCCGGGAAGCCCTTGCCCCAGGGACTGTCCCACTCCATCTGCCGGGCTTCCCCGGGCGCGGAGAACTTCCACAGCGCGAAATCCGTCGGGCTTCTCTTCTCCCCGAGATCCACGCGCTTGCCCGCCTCCTGGCCTTTGACGTCGAGCCGGGCGAGGTGGCCGTAATCGGGCTGCTTCGACGTGTCGAAGTAGATCCCGTCGGAGGTCCGGTACGCGAAGCCGTTCTGCTCGATGTCGGCGATGAAGTCGATCTGCTCGCCGATGTGGTCGGTCGCCCGGCACAGCACCGTCGGATCCTCGATGTTGAGCAGCTTCATGTCGGCGCGAAATGCGTCGGTGTAGAGCTGCGCAATCTCCCAGGCGGTCTTGCCCGTCCGCCGCGCGCCCTTCTCCATCTTGTCCTCGCCGGTGTCGGCGTCCGACGTGAGATGGCCGACATCGGTGATGTTCATCACGTGCCGGACCCGGTAGCCGTTCCATTCGAGCACGCGCTTCAGCACGTCCTCGAACATGAACGTCCGGTAGTTGCCGATGTGCTGGTAGTCGTAGACCGTCGGCCCGCACGTGTACAGCCCCACTTCGCCGCCGGGGTTGAGCGGCTCGAACGGGCGCAGCGTGCGCGTGAAGTTGTCGTAGAGGCGCAGAGAGTGGTCGATGGTCACGGGTCCATCGTAGCGAATCACTTGCGGCACGGCAAGGCGACACCTCGGCGAGCACCTCGTCCAGGGTTCCTTGCCATCACGTGGCCGTCCATCACCCATCCACTGCGGATGTCGACGACGACGGCATCCCGCCCGGCGACACCGGGCCTTTCACCTGTGCGGTTCGACACCGGGGCGCGGTAAAATCCGTTTTTGCCCGCGTCCCGGGTTTGTCCGTCGTGCCCGCTTCGGGACGACCCGCGCAATCTCCCCACGAAGGCCCACGCCCTCTCAATGGCCGCCTCCCCTGCACCGCCGTCCGCCCGGGTCCTCTGGGCGCTGTTCGCCGCGGTCGCGCTGCTGTGGTTCGTCAATCTCGACGCCAGGCGCCTCCTGCACCCCGACGAGGGGCGCTACGCCGAGATCGCGCGCGAGATGGTGGCCACCGGCGACTGGGTGACGCCGCGCTTGAACGAGCTCAAGTATTTCGAGAAGCCGCCGTTCCAATACTGGGCCACGGCCGCCGCGTACCGGGCATTCGGCGTGCACGAATGGACCGCGCGCCTCTGGCCGGCGCTGGCGGGCTTTCTCGCAGTGGTGGGGATCGGTTGCGCCGGATACGCGCTGGGGGGAGCCGCGCTGGGCGCCTATGCCGGGCTCGCGCTCGCCGCCACTTTCATGCATGCGGCCATCTCCCAGATGGTCACGCTCGATGCGGGACTCTCGTCGTTCCTCGCACTCGGATTCGCGGGTCTCGTCATCGCCCAGCGGCCCGCATCCAGCACCCGCGAACGACGCGCATGGATGTGGGTCGCCTGGGTGGCGCTGGCGGGCGCGACCCTCTCGAAAGGGTTGATCGGCGTCGTGCTGCCCGGCGGCGCTCTGGTGGTCTACACGGCGCTCACCCGGGATTTCGCGCTGTGGCGGCGGCTGCACCTGGCATCGGGCCTGGCGCTTTACTTCGCGCTGACCGTGCCCTGGTTCATTGCCGTCGCGCGTGTAAACGACGAATTTCTCCGCTTCTTCTTCGTCCACGAGCATTTCGAGCGCTTCCTCACCACGGGTCACGATCGTGCCGGCCCGTGGTACTACTTCGTGCCGTGGTTCGCGGTCGGCATCCTGCCGTGGCTGACCGTGCTCGGGTACGGCGCGTGGCCCGCGTGGCGCGACGGCACGCCCAATGCGCTCGGCTTCTCGTGGCAGCGCTTCGCGCTTGCCTGGGCGGCGTTCGTGTTCCTGTTCTTCAGCGCTTCGGGTTCGAAGCTGCCCTCGTACATCCTGCCGATGTTTCCGCCGCTGGCGCTCGTCATCGGCTGGTTGCTGCTGGGCCTGGAAGTCCGCGTGTTGTTCAGGCTGCTGCTGCCGCTCGTCGTCGCCGGGACCGCGCTCACGCTGGGTCTCGTGTTTGCCTACGATCGCTACGCACCGGAGTTCGCGACCGCGCGGATGCCGACCGCAATCCTCATCGCCTTCGGCGCGTGGGTGAAGGCGAGCGCCGTGACTGCCGCGGCCGGCGGAATCCTGGCGCTCGTCGCCCTGCGGCGCGCCGCCCGCAAGCCGGAGTTGCGGCTGCGGGGTGTCGCGATACTGGCGCTCGCGAGCCTGGGCGCCCTGCAGATCGGCGTGGCGGGCTTCGATGCCTTCAGCCCGATGCGCTCGACCTCGGCTATCCTGCAGGCTGCGCAACAGGCGGCCCCCTTCGCCGCCGGAGCGCCCTTCTATCAGGTTGAAATGCACGATCAGACCGTACCGTTCTACCTCGGCCGCGCAACCCGCGGCGTCGCCTTCCGCCAGGAGCTCTCGCTCGGCATCGATGCGGAGCCGTCGAAGCAGATACCCACGGTCGCGGCGTGGGTCGACGAATGGCGCAGCCTCACTGACGGTTACGCCATCCTCGGGCCGGAATTGCAGGCAAGGCTCGCCGCCGAGGGCGTTCCGATGCGCGAGCTCGCGCGCGATCCGCGCCGCGTCGTGGTGAGCCGGCAATGACGTTCGCCGCGTTGGCCTTCCTGCTGGCCGGCGTGCTGCTCAATGCCGGAGCGCAGCTGCTGCTGAAAGCCGGCACCAACGTGCTGGGCGTGCTGACGCTCACCCGCGACACGTGGCCCGACACGCTGACCAGGATGGCGACGCAGGGATACTTCGTGATGGGTGCAGCCTGCTACGTGCTTTCGCTGTTCGTCTGGATCCTCGGGCTGTCGCGCGTTCCGGTGTCGGTCGCCTATCCGCTGCTGTCGGTGGGCTACGTCGTGAATGCGATCGCCGCCCACTATCTGTTCGGCGAGGCGGTCACCGCGACCCGCTGGCTCGGCATCGGCTTCATCGTGATCGGCGTCTGGCTGGTCGCCAGGAGCTGACTTCGACGGCGAGTGCCATGAGTCCCGTTCCCTATCTCAAGTTCGCCGGCCCCGTGCTCGACGAGGCGACCATCGCCGGCGTCGCCGACGTGCTGCGCTCGGGCTGGATCACGAGCGGGCCGCGGGTGCAGGCATTCGAGCGCGAGCTGTCGGCATTCTGCAACGGCAGGCCGGTGAAGGCCCTGACCTCGGCGACCGCCGCGGTCGAGGTCGCGCTGCAGCTTGCCGGCATCGGTCCGGGCGACGAGGTGATCACGGCGGCGCAGAGCTTCTTCACCGTGCTCAACATGATCGTCAAGGTCGGCGCCACGCCTGTCTTCGTCGACTGCGACCTCGTGACCCGCAACATCGACCTGGGAGCAGGTCGAGGCGGCGATCACCCCGCGCACCAAGGCGATCGTGCCGACGCACTGGCCGGGCTCGCTGGTCGACATGGACGCGCTGCATGCGCTCGCTCGGGCGCGCGGTCTGCGCGTGATCGAGGACGCAGCGCTGGTGATGGGATCGCAGTGGCAGGGGCGCAACATCGGCGCCGTCGGCGACCTCGTCACCTTCAGCTTCCATCCGAACAAGAACATGACCACGATCGAAGGCGGGGCGCTCGTCGTCAACGACGACGCCGAGGCCGGGCGCGTCGACGCGCTGCGCTTTCACGGCATCACCTACCTGCCCGACCGCACCCGTGACGTCGCTTTTCCGGGCGGCAAGTTCAACCTGCCCGACGTCAATGCGAGCATCGGCAGCGCGCAGCTCGCGCGGTTGCCCGAATTCCTCGCCACGCGGCGCGCGCTCGTCGCGCGCTATTTCGAGCGCTTCGCGACCGACCCGCCCTGCGTGCTGCCGCCGCGGCCGCGCGAGGGCGACGGGCAGTCGTGGAACATGTTCTCGGTGCTGCTGCCGGTCGACCGCTTGACGGTCACGCGCGCGGCATTGCGCGAGGCGCTCGATGCGGAGGGCATCGGCACCGGCGTATCGTACGAGGCACTCCATTTGTGCACGCTGGGCCGCCGCTATGGGTACCAGGAAGGCGATTTTCCGGTGACCGAGCGGATCGCGCGCGAAACGCTGACGTTGCCGCTGCACGCCGGCATGACGGCCGCCGACGTCGACCGCGTCTGCGCCGCGCTGGCCGGGAACGTGGCTCGGGTGCACAGGTGAGTCGCGACGCAATTCGACCAGGAGGGGAACGCATGCCGGAACTGCCGCAACTCTCGGTCGTGATCCCGGTTTACAACGAGGAAGCGAGCCTGCCCGACCTCTTCGCGCGACTCTATCCGGCCCTCGACGCTCTCGGCGTGCGCTATGAGGTCATTTTCGTCAACGACGGCAGCCGCGATCGCTCGGCGGCACTGTTGCGCGAGCAGTGGGAGCGCCACCCTGCCACAACGCGGGTCGTGCTGTTCAACGCCAATTACGGCCAGCATCCGGCCATCGTCGCGGGCTTCGAGCACTGTCGCGGCGAGCGCGTCGTCACGATGGATGCCGATCTGCAGAATCCCCCCGAGGAGATTTCCAAGCTGCTGGCGGCGATGGATGCCGGCCACGACTACGTGGGCGGCGTGCGACGCCAGCGCGAGGACTCGTGGTTCCGGCGGATCGCGTCGAAGGCGATGAACCGGCTGCGCGAGCGCATCACGCGCATCCGGATGACCGATCAGGGCTGCATGCTGCGCGCCTACAGCCGCGAGATCGTCGCGGCGATCGCCGCGAGCCGCGAAGTCAGCACGTTCATTCCGGCGCTTGCCTACACGTTCGCGAGCAATCCGACGGAAGTCGACGTTGCGCACTCCGAGCGCGCCGCCGGCAAGTCGCACTACCCGCTCTACAAGCTGATCCGCCTGAACTTCGACCTCATCACCGGCTTTTCGCTGGTGCCGTTGCAGCTCTTCTCGATGTTCGGGATGCTGGTCGCGGCGCTCTCGCTCGTCGCCTACGTCGGCGTCATCGGCTACCGCCTGTATTTCGTCGAATGGCAGGATGCCGCCGCGGTGTTCTGGGATCGCGACATCCTCGCGTTCTTTCTCATCGGCATGCTGCTGTTCGGGCTGGGACTGATCGGCGAATATGTCGGGCGCATCTACCACCAGGTGCGGGCGCGGCCCCGGTACATGGTCCACGCCGTGCTCGAGCGCCCCGGCAAAGAGCCGGACGGGCACTGAGCGGCTGACCGTTCTTCGCCATGCCGCGCGCCGTCGTCTTCGCCTATCACAATGTCGGCGTTCGTTGCCTGCGCGTGCTGCTGGCGCACGGGTTCGACATCCCGCTCGTCGTCACGCACGCCGACAGCCCGGGCGAGACGATCTGGTTCGGCTCGGTGGCGGCCACCGCCGCGGAATGCGGCATCCCGATGCTCGCGCCCGACGATCCCAATGCCGCGGAGCTCGCCGCCCGCATCCGTGCGCTCGCGCCGGATTTCCTGTTCTCGTTCTACTACCGGAAGATGCTGAAGCCGCCGCTGCTTGCAGCAGCACGAAACGGCGCGCTCAACATGCACGGCTCGCTGTTGCCACACTACCGCGGCCGGGCGCCGGTCAACTGGGCAGTGCTTCATGGCGAGCGCGAAACGGGCGCCACGCTGCACTACATGACGGCGCAGCCCGACCGCGGCGACATCGTTGCGCAAACGGCGGTGCCGATCCTCCCCGACGACACGGCGCGGGAAGTGTTCGACAAGGTCACGCTCGCCGCCGAAATGACGCTCGACCGCGTGCTGCCCTCCCTCGTCGCGGGCACAGCGCCGCGCGTGGCACAGGATCCGGCGGCGGGCACCTATTTCGGCGGACGCCGGCCCGAGGATGGGGTCATCGACTGGAACCGCGATGCGGCCACGATCCACAACCTGGTCAGGGCGGTCGCACCGCCCTATCCCGGCGCGTTCACCGCGGTCGGCGGCGTGGCGGCCCGGGTGCTGCGAACCCGAGTCGTCGCCGCCGCGACACCGCCGACGCTCACCCCGACGCTGGAGGCCCGTGACGGCCGCCTGTTCGCCCACTGCGGCGGCGGCGGGACGGTCGCGGTGCTCGCGCTGGAGATCGGCGGGAATGCGGTCGACGCCACGACGTTCGCCGCGCGCTTCGGGTCGGCGCCGGTGTCCCTCGGCGACACGAATCGAAGTTGACGCCACACCGGCCGCCATCGACGTGCGCCACGTATAATTGACCATTCTCCAGCGCCGGACAGCACGCCCGGCCCGCCCGCCCCGGCCCGCACCTCGGCCGCTGCCATTCGACGACCCAAGCCCACCATGCGGAAAGTCCTGATCCTCGGCGTCAACGGCTTCATCGGCCACCACCTGTCGCGGCACCTGCTCGACGATTCCGACTCCGAAATCTACGGGATGGACATGCAGTCGGATCGCGTGACCGAGCTCCTGTCCGAGAAGCGCTTTCACTTCTTCGAGGGCGACATCACGATCAACCGGGAGTGGATCGAGTACCACATCAAGAAGTGCGACACCGTGCTGCCGCTGGTGGCGATCGCGACTCCGGCCACCTACGTCAAGGAGCCGCTGCGCGTGTTCGAGCTCGACTTCGAGGCCAACCTGCCGATCGTGCGCGCCTGCGTACGCTACGGCAAACGGATCATCTTCCCGTCGACCTCCGAGGTCTACGGGATGTGCCGCGACGACGAATTCGATCCGGAGCGCTCGGAGCTCGTATTGGGCCCGATCAACAAGCCGCGCTGGATCTACTCGTGCGCGAAGCAGCTGATGGACCGCGTCATACACGCCTACGGGATGGAACAGGGGCTCGATTACACGCTGTTCCGGCCGTTCAACTGGATCGGGTCGGGCCTCGACTCGATCAACACGGCGAAGGAAGGCAGCTCGCGCGTCATCACCCAGTTCCTCGGACACATCGTTCGCGGCGAGCCGATCCAGCTCGTCGACGGCGGAACGCAGAAGCGCGCGTTCACGTACGTCGACGACGGCATCGCCGCGCTGATGAAGATCATCGCCAACGACGGCGGAATCGCGACCGGCAAGATCTACAACATCGGCAACCCGGCCAACAACTTCTCGGTGCGCGAGCTGGCGACGATGATGCTCGACCTGGCGCTCACCTATCCCGAGTACCGCGGCACGGCGGAGCGGGTGCGGATCGTCGAGACGACGGCCGACCGGTACTACGGCACCGGATACCAGGACGTGCAGAACCGCGTGCCCGGGATCGCCAATACCTGCGCCGACCTCGGCTGGCAGCCGCGCGTCGCGATGGCCGAGGCGCTCAAGCGCATCTTCGACGCGTACCGGGGGCAGGTGGCGGCGGCGCGGCACCTCGTGGATTAGCCGCCAGGCGGGTCGATGCTGCTGGCGCTCAAGATCGACGTCGACACGCTGCGCGGCACGCGCGAAGGCGTGCCGAACCTCGTGCTGCTGCTGAAGAAGCACGGCGCCGACGCCACGTTCCTCTTTTCTCTCGGACCCGACCATACCGGGCGCGCGATCAAGCGCGTGTTCCGGCCGGGTTTCTTCGGCAAGGTGCGCCGCACGTCGGTCGTCCGGCACTACGGCGTGAAGACCCTGCTGTACGGCACCGTGCTGCCGGGGCCCGACATCGGCCGGCGCGCAGGCGACGTGATGCGCTCGACCCGCGACGCCGGTTTCGAGGTGGGCATCCACACCTGGGACCACGTTCGCTGGCAGGACGGCGTCGCCACGGCGAATGCCGCGTGGACCGGCGCCGAAATGCAACGGGCGTGCGACCGCTACACCGACATCTTCGGCACCGCACCGCTCGTGCACGGTGCGGCCGGCTGGCAGATGAACCTGCATGCGCTGCGGCTGACGCAGCGACTGGGATTCGAATATTGCTCGGACGGCCGCGGCACGGGTCCGCACCTGCCGGTCTGGAACGGCGAGCTGATACGCTGCCCGCAGCTGCCGACGACCCTGCCGACGCTGGACGAGCTGATCGGGCGCGACGGCATCACCGAGGGCAACGTCGCCGCGCACGTCCTCGAACGGACCCGGGACGCCGCCTCCAGCCACGTCTACACGCTGCACGCCGAGCTCGAGGGCATGCGCCTCGCGCCGGCCTTCGAGCAGCTTCTGCTCGGATGGAAGGCACAGGGATGGCGCATCGTATCGATGCGGACGCTGCTGGAGACCCTGCAGCCTCTGGCCCTGCCCCGCTGCGAAGTCGGTCCGGGCACGGTCGATGGGCGCTCCGGCACGCTGCTGCTGCAGGGCGACGAATTCCTGGCCGGCGTCGATCTCGCACAGGCCGCCTGAAAGGAGATTCACCATGCTCGGCAAGAAAGTGCCCGATTTCTCGATTCCCGCAACCGGTGAGACAACGTTTCGCCTGTCGGACCACAAGGGCCACCCGGTCGTCCTCTATTTCTACCCGAAGGACAACACGCCGGGCTGCACCGTCGAAGGCGCGGATTTCCGCGACTTGCACAAGGAGTTCTCGAAGCTGGGTGCGGTCGTCGCGGGCATCTCGCGCGACACGCTCAAGTCGCATGAAGGCTTCAAGGCGAAGATGGGGTTCCCCTTTCCGCTCCTCTGCGATGCGGAGGAAAAGCTGTGCACGCTGTTCGGTGTCATCAAGATGAAGAACATGTACGGCAAGCAGGTGCGCGGCATCGAGCGGAGCACGTTCGTCGTTGACGGCAAAGGCACGCTGGTGAAGGAGTGGCGCGCAGTCAAGGTGCCGGGGCACGCGGCCGAGGTTCTGGCGTTCGTGCGCACGCTCTGAGCGGGGGCACGCACGCCGGCGCATCCTTTTTCACCACAACGGGTGGCCCCCCGAAGCCACCGGCGCCACCAGCCCTTGTGTTCCCGCAGACCGGACGCTAGGATTGGCGGTGAGTCGTCCGCCGCATCACCACCGCAACCGACGCCACCGAGGAGCCTCATGGTCGAGCGCAAGATCCGTCCCGCGCCCTTAACCCTCGTCGCCCGCAAGTCCGCCAAACCTTCGGCCAAATCCGGCCCGGCCACCCGTCTCGTTCCGGCCAACAAGCTGTTCGTGCTCGACACCAACGTGCTGATGCACGACCCCACGAGCCTCTTCCGGTTCGAGGAGCACGACATCTACCTGCCGATCCTCACCCTCGAGGAGCTGGACAACAACAAGAAAGGCGTCACCGAAGTGGCGCGCAACGCGCGGCAGGCGTCGCGCTTCCTGGACGAGCTCGTCACGGCAATGCCCGACGGCATCGTGGAAGGCATTTCGCTCGCGGCCAAGTCCGGCGGAGCCGCCACCGGCCGCCTCTATCTGCAGACCGAGGTGATCACCACCGTGCTGCCCGCCTCCCTCGCCAACGGCAAGGCGGACAACCAGATCCTCGCGGTGGTCATGCATCTGGCCCACCTGCACCCCAAGCGCAACGTCATCCTGGTGTCGAAGGACATCAACATGCGCATCAAGGCGCGCGCACTGGGCATCGCCGCCGAGGACTACTTCAACGACAAGGTGCTCGAGGACACCGATCTCCTCTACAGCGGGATGCGCGAGCTGCCGGCGGATTTCTGGGACCGGCACGGCAAGGCCATGGAGTCCTGGCAGCAGGGCGGGCACACGTACTACCGGATCACCGGGCCGCTCGTCCCGTCGCTCCTCGTCAACGAGTTCCTGTTCCAGGAGAAGCCCGGCGAGCAGCCGCTCTACGTTCTGGTCAAGGAGATCGCCGGCCGCACCGCCGTGCTGCAGACGCTCAAGGACTACACGCATCAGAAGAACAACGTCTGGGGCATCACGGCGCGCAACCGCGAGCAGAACTTCGCGCTCAACCTGCTGATGAATCCGGAGGTCGATTTCGTCTCGCTGTTGGGACAGGCGGGCACCGGCAAGACGCTGCTGACGCTCGCGGCGGGACTCATGCTGACCCTCGAGTTCAAGGTGTACTCCGAGATCATCATGACGCGCGTCACCGTGCCGGTCGGCGAGGACATCGGCTTCCTGCCCGGCACCGAAGAGGAGAAGATGAACCCGTGGATGGGCGCGCTCGAGGACAACCTCGACGTGCTCAACAAGACCGACGACGAAGCCGGCGAATGGGGCCGTGCGGCGACGCGCGACCTCATCCGGTCGCGCATCAAGGTCAAGAGCCTCAATTTCATGCGCGGCCGCACGTTCATCAACAAGTTCCTGATCATCGACGAGGCGCAGAACCTGACGCCGAAGCAGATGAAGACGATGGTCACGCGGGCCGGCCCCGGCACCAAGGTCGTCTGCCTCGGCAACATCGCGCAGATCGACACGCCGTACCTGACCGAAGGCAGCTCCGGCATCACCTACGTCGTCGACCGGTTCAAGGGCTGGGCGCACTCCGGCCACGTGACGCTGCAGCGCGGGGAGCGCTCGCGGCTCGCCGACCACGCGGCGGAGATTCTCTAGCGTCAGTGGCTGCCCGACTGGGCGGCGTTCTCGAAGCGCGTGTACTCACCGAGGAACGTGAGTCGCACCGTGCCGATCGGGCCATTGCGCTGCTTGCCGACGATGATCTCGGCCAGGCCCTTGTCCTGGGTGTCGGGGTTGTACACCTCGTCGCGGTAGATGAACAGGATCACGTCGGCGTCCTGCTCGATCGCGCCGGATTCGCGCAGGTCCGACATCACCGGCCGCTTGTTCGGCCGCTGCTCCAGCGAGCGGTTGAGCTGCGACAGCGCGACCACCGGCACCTTGAGCTCCTTCGCCAGCGACTTCATCGCGCGCGAGATCTCGGAAATCTCGGTCGCGCGATTCTCGCCCTGCGACGACGCCTGCATCAGCTGCAGGTAGTCGACGATGACGAGTCCGAGCTTGCCGTAGGTCTTCGCGAGCCGCCGGGCGCGCGAGCGGACTTCGATCGCGTTCAGCGCCGGCGTGTCGTCGATCAGGATCGGCGCCTCGGACAGGCGCCCGAGCGCCGCCGACAGCTTCTCCCAGTCCTCGGCCGCGAGCCGCCCCGTGCGCAGCTTGTGCTGGTCGAGGCGACCGACCGAGCCGATCATCCGCAGCGCGAGCTGCGAGGCGCCCATTTCCATCGAGAACACGGCCACCGGCATCTTGGAGTTGAGCGCGACGTGCTCGCCGATGTTGAGCGCGAGGCTGGTCTTGCCCATCGACGGGCGGCCGGCGATGATCACGAGGTCGCCCGGCTGGAAGCCGGACGTCATCCGGTCGAGATCGGTATAGCCCGTCGGCACGCCGGTGACATCGGACGGATCGTCGCGGTTGTAGAGCGTTTCGATGCGCTCGACCACCTCCGCCAGCAGCTTGCCGATCTCCGCGAACTGCTGCACGCCGCGGTCGCCCTGCTCGGCGATGTGCAGCACCTTGGCTTCCGCCTGGTCCAGGATTTCCTTGGCGCTGCGGCCGAGCGGGTTGTACGCCGAATCGGCGATGTCGCCGGCCGTCGCCGCGAGCTGGCGCAGGATCGAGCGGTCGCGCACGATCTGCGCGTAGTGGCGGATGTTCGCGGCGGTCGGCACGTTGCCCACCAGCGCGCCGAGATAGACGAGGCCGCCGATGTAGTCGAGCTTCTGCGCCGAGGCCAGCGACTCCGAGACCGTCACGACGTCCGCGGGCTTGCCGTCCGCGACGAGCCTGACGATGTGCGCGTAGACGAGCCGGTGCGCATCGCTGTAGAAGTCGGCGTCGACGATGAGGTCGCCCACCTTGTCCACCGCCTCATTGTCGAGCAGGAGCCCCCCCAGCACGGACTGCTCCGCTTCCGGCGAATGCGGAGGGAGCTTGAGGCTTTCGACTTGCGGATCGTCAGGCATGGCGGATCGTTTGTGGCAATGCGATTCTAACGCCGGGATGAATGGAAAAGGGGCCGTCGCCGGCCCCTTCGCATGGTCGCCCGGCGGCGGAAGGATCAGCCGGTCGCGGCTTCGCCGAGCACGCTGACGGTGATGTTCGCCGTCACGTCGAGGTAGAGTCCGACCACGAGGGGAAACTCGCCGACGTGCTTCAACGGCCCCTCCGGCATCCGGATCGACGACTTCTCGATCGCGATGCCCTGCGCCTTCAGCGCCTCGACGATGTCGAAGTTGGTGACCGAGCCGAACAGCCGCCCGTCGACACCGGCCTTCTGCGACACCTGCACGCGCAAACCTTCGAGCTTGGCCGCCTGTTCCTGCGCGGCCGTAAGCCGCGCGGCAGCCGCCAGCTCGAGCTCGGCGCGTTTCGCTTCGAGCATCTTGATGTTCTCGGCGGTGGCGCGCTTCGCCTTTCCTTGCGGAATCAGATAATTGCGCGCGTACCCTTGCTTGACCTTGACGACGTCGCCGAGGTCGCCGACGTTGATGACCTTCTCCAGCAGAATGATTTGCATGGTGGCCTCCCCGTCAGTGCAGGTCGGTGTACGGAACGAGCGCGAGGAAGCGCGCGCGCTTGATCGCGATGCCCAGCTGGCGCTGGTAGCGCGCCTTGGTGCCGGTGATGCGCGCCGGCATGATCTTGCCGTTCTCCTGGATGAAGTCCTTCAGGACCTCGATGTCCTTGTAATCGATCGACTTGACGCCTTCGGCGGTGAAGCGGCAGAACTTCTTGCGCTTGAACAGATTGTTCCCGCGCTCGCGTTTCTTGCCATCCTTCTTCTTGCCGAATCTTCCTGTGGGACGAGGCATGTCAGTTTCCTTCCAATGCGTGGTCTAGCGTTTCGAATTCGTTGACGTGCAGCGCGACGGTGATTCCGGTGCGGTAGCGGCGGGCCAGAAATCCCTTGCAGCGCAACGCGGTTCCCGTCGGCACCTTGGCCAGCGCCGTCGCCGGCCCTCCGAACGCCACCGCGGCCAGTTCGCAGTCGACTCTCCGATTTCCGCCGGCTTCCGTCTGGACCGACTCGTGCTTGAGCACGCAGTCCAGCGCCGGAACCCCGGCCGGGGTGTATCGAAGGTCGCCGCGTTCCGCGAGCGTGGCGTCGAGCAGCAGCCGATTGGCAGCAGGCACGTGGCGTTTCGCGCGACGGGCGAGGCCTAGGGGGTTGCCGCCGGCGCCGCGGGTGCGGCTTCGACGGTCGCCCCGGCGGCAGCATCGTCGACGGCGGGCCTCGGCGCTCCGCGACCGCGATCGCCGCGGTCGCCACGATCACCGCGGTCGCCACGATCACCGTCGCGCGAGGTCCTGGGCTTCTCTTCGCGCATCATCGGCGACGGCGCGAGCACGGCCTCGTCCATCGCGACGATCAGGTGGCGCAGCACCGCGTCGTTGAACTTGAACGCGTGCTCGAGCTCGTCGAGGGTCTCCTGATCGACCTCGATGTTCAGCAGCACGTAATGCGCCTTGTGCACCTTGGCGATCGGATAGGCGAGCTGGCGCCGCCCCCAGTCCTCTTGCCGGTGAATCCGGCCGTTCTTCGCGGCGATGGTCGTGCGATACCGCTCGATCATCGCGGGCACCTGCTCGCTTTGATCGGGGTGCACGATGAAAACGACTTCATAGTGACGCATGCAGAGCACTCCTTCTGGTCATGATTGGGCGGTCGCTGGCATCAGCGCCACCGGGCGGCCTCCCCCGGTCTGCTCGGGGTGAGGCAAGGGAACTTGGAATTGTAGCCCGATTTTCTCTGCAAAACAAGCGGATACGCGCTGCGCCGAACCGCTCCGTCACCGCTGCCGGGTGCCCCGACCCGCTAGGAACGCGCGACGGCCGCCGCCAGCGCCGCTTCGCGCTCGACTGCGGGCATCGCCGCCAGCGCTCTGACACGGGCATAGAACCGCACGAGGTCGCCGTCCTCCGCCGCCAGCAGTGCGGTGAAGTGAGGCACGCGATCGGCGTACAGGCCCGCCGCAGCGATGCCGGCGTTGTTGGCGCCGCCGGCAAGCCACCGGTCGAACCCGGTCACGGCCGTGGGCGTCGGGTTCTGCCGTTCGTACCCGGCCCGCATGGCGGCGAACGCCTCCGCCTTGCCGGCCCGCTTTTCGGCGTCGCTGGCCGCACTCGCGTAGAGCGCCGTGAGGCGATCGCGCGCAGCGGCGACCAGCGCGCGGAACGCGGCCCGCAGCCGCTGCGCCGCGGGCGGCATCGGCTTTGAGCTCCGCCGCTTCGGCGGGGTCCCGGTTCGCGGCCTCGGCCGCAAGCCAGCGCGCGATCCCCGCCTCCTCCACCGCCGTCGCGAAGGACTCGTTGAACGAGGTGTCGTCCTTGACGTAGACGACCTGGTGCGCGAGCTCGTGGAAGATGAGCCGCGCGAGCTCGACCTCGCGGTAGCGGATGAAGGTCGACAGCACCGGGTCGTCGAAGTAGCCCAGCGTCGAATAGGCCGGCACGCCGCCGACGTGAACGTCATCGCCGGCTGCGGCGAGGCGCGCGGCTTCCGCACGCGCGTCGCTCTCCGCGAAATAGCCGCGGTACGCCACGCAGCCGGCGATCGGGAAGCACCATTGCCGCGGCGACAGCGACAGCTCCGGCGCGGCGAACACGTTCCAGACGGCGTACGGCCGGCCGAGGTCGGCGTAGTTCGTGTAACTGCGATTGTCGGGGAGGGCGAGCTCGCGCGACGCGAACGCGCGGATCGCCTGCGCGCGCGCGAGCCGCACCTTGAGCGCCGGATCCGGCGTCGCGGCGATGACCTCGTCGATCGGTCTCGCCCGGGCCACGATCTCCGTCTGACCCGCGATGCCTTGCCAATAGAACTCGATCTCGCCACAGCCCGCCACCAGCCAGGAGAGCACGATGCAACCGGCGGCACGCAAGAGGCGCGGCAGCGGCACGCGGCGGGTCATCGATCGCGCAAATGGCGGCGCAGTCGGGAGACGCCATCCTCGAGCTTCGCCATTTCGATCGTGTAGGCGAAACGCACGTGGGCTTCGGCGCGATGGCGGCCGAAATCGAGCCCCGGGGTAATCGCCACACCCGTGGCCTGCAGCAATTCGCGGCAGAATTCCTGACTGTCGTCGGCAAAGCGCGAGCTGTCGGCGTACACGAAGAAGCCTCCGCTCGGCCGAACCGGAATGCCGAAGCCCAGCTCGCGCAGCGCCGGCACGAGGAAATCGCGGCGCGCGCCGAAGGCGCGCCGCCGCTCTTCCAGCAGCGCGAGCGTGTCAGGCAGGAAACACGCGAGCGCCGCGCGCTGCGATACGGTCGTCGGACAGATGTAGAGGTTCTGCGCGAGCTTTTCGAGATTGCGGACGTGCCGCTCGGGAGCGATGACCCACCCCAGGCGCCACCCCGTCATGTTGAAATACTTGGAGAAGCTCGACACGACGAAGATGTCTTCGGCGTGTTCGCCGGCTACGGCCAGTGCGGTTTGCGGCGGTCCGTCATAGGTGAGGCCGAGATAGATCTCGTCGACGACGAGCTGCCCACCCAGGCGTGCGCAGGTCGCTGCGATCCGGCGCAGCTCGTCCGGCGGAACCTGCGTGCCGGTCGGATTGGACGGCGACGCGATCAGCACCCCGCGCGTGCGCGTCGACCACGCGGCTTCGATGACGTCGGCGGAAAGCTGGTAGTTGGTCGCCGGCCCCACCGGAATGCCCACCGGTTCGCCCTCGAGCACCCGGACGAAATGGCGGTTGCAGGGATAGCCCGGATCGGACAGCAGGATCTGCTGGTCGCGGTCGACGAGGAGCGCCATCACCAGGAGCAGCCCGGCGGACGAACCGGCGGTCACGATCACGCGTTCGGGCGCAATGGCCACGCCGAAGCGTTCGGCGTAATGCCGCGCGATCGCTTCCCGCAGCTCCGGCAGGCCCAGCGCCGATGTGTAGTAGATCCCGCCCCCGGCCAGAGCGGCCTGCGCGGCGGCGAGGACGGGCGCCGGCGTCGGAAAGTCGGGCTCGCCGATTTCCATGTGGACCACGGTTCTGCCGGCCGCCTCGAGCGCTCGCGCCGCGGTCTGCACTTCCATGACGTGGAACGGCTCGATACCGGCGACGCGCGCCGCAGTGACAATCCGGGTATCCATCGAAGGGACGAGCTCGCGCCGCTGCAAAAAGAGGTATGGTAACGCTTGCCGGTCCGTTGCCGACGCCAGATGTGGGAATCGACCATGCGCCAAACTCTTGCCCTCGCGCGGCGACTCGGGGTCGCCGCCTCGATCATCGTCTCGCCGGTCGCCGGCGCCGACGTTTACAAGTGCGCGGGTGAAGGCGGCATCCCGGTGTACCAGGAGATGCCCTGCGGGCCGGCGAAGGAGTTGCGCAACTTCCAGGTCGACCCGCCGGAGATCACGATATTGCCGGCACAACGCGCCGGCACCCCTGCGGGCGGCATCAAGGAAGCCCCGGCGAGGAACGCCAAGACCGACAAGAACGCGAAACCGGCGCCGCCTGGCCCGCCCGCGGGCAGTGCCGCGGAGCGCATGCATGTCCGCCTCGGCATGTCCGAGGGCGAGGTGCTGGCCAGGCTCGGGCATCCCGACACGCAAGTCGGCGCCAAGAACGCGAGCTCGCCAAGGTGGACGTACCTGCCGGCCCCCGGCGACCCGGAAACGGTGACGACGCTGACGTTCGCGAAGGGCATCCTCGTCGACATCGAGCGCAAGGTCGTCAAGAAATGAGCGCCGCCGGGCCGTCCCAAGGCGCAAATTGCGCCCCCTCGGGGGGCAGCGCCACGGCGAGCAGCCGCAAGCGTGGGGGCACACCTAACTGGCCGCACCGACAAGGCGGCGTCGCACGGCGACCATGCGCGCGCTGATCCAGCGCGTGCGCGAGGCCGCCGTGCGCGTCGACGGGCGCGTCGTCGGCGTGATCGGCCCGGGACTCCTCGTGCTCGCCGCAGTCGCCGCGGACGACACCGCCGCCGATCGCGAGTGGCTCGCGCGCAAGATCGTCGCGTTGCGCATATTCGACGACGACGCGGGCGTGATGAACCGCTCCGTCGCCGACATCGGCGGCGCGATTCTCGCGGTCAGCCAGTTCACCCTGTTTGCGTCGACGCGCAAGGGAGCGCGCCCGTCGTGGTCGGGCGCGGCACCGCCCGCAATCGCCCAGCCGCGGTTCGATGCTTTCGTCGACACGCTCGCTGCGACACTGGGCAAGGCCGTGGCCACCGGCGAGTTCGGCGCGGCGATGCAGGTCGCGCTGGTCAACGACGGCCCGGTCACGATCTGGCTCGATTCGCGTCAGCGCGAGTAGATCGACGCCTCGCCGGCGCCCCGGCGCCCGAGCGAGACCAGCAGCAGCGCGCAATGCAGGGCATGGCCCGGACGACGGCCGGTTGGACGCCGTCGCGTCATGTCGACGATAATCCCGTTACCCGCAGCGCCCGGCAGTCGTCGCCGATGCGCACAGAATCGCGGGCATACCCTTCCCTTTCCCGATCATGGCCCTTCCCCGCCTGCCCCGTGCCGCGCTCTACGCGATAGCGCTCGCCGCGCTCGCGCTTGCCACATGGGCCGTGCTCGCGTGGCAGGGCACGACGGTGGATGTCGTGCCGGCGCGATCCACCCCGCTGACGCAAACGGTCGTCGTCAGCGGTCGCGTCCTCGCGCCGGCACGCGTGGACGTCGGCGCGACGATCACCGGTCGGGTACAGAAGGTGGGCGTCGACGAAGGCGACCGCGTCAAGGCCGGCCAGTTGCTGGTCGAGCTCGAACGTGCCGAGCTCGCTGCGGCGCTCGCCCAGGCCGTGGCCACCGAGCAGGCGGCCGCCACGCGGATAGCGCAGTGGCGCGACGTGGCGACGGTTTCGGCGCGGGAGCAGCTGGTGCAGGCCGAGGCGAACTACCGGAACATCGAGCGCGACGCCGCGCGGCAGGAGCAGCTCTTCAAGCAGGGCTTCATCGGCGAGTCGCGTCTGGACGAAGTGCGCCGCGCGGCGGCCGTCGCGAAGAGCCAGTACGAGACCGCGCGCGCCGTCTCCGCCGCCAGCGCGCCGGCAGGGGTCGATCGCCGCCTCCTCGACGACCAGCTGGCACAGGCCCGAGCGGCCAGGGAGACGGCGGCGGCCAAGCTCGCGCAGACCATGCTGCTCGCGCCGGCGGCGGGCGTCGTCCTCGACCGCAGCGTCGAGCCCGGCGACATCGTGCAGCCCGGCAAGCGGCTCCTCGCGCTCGCGCTCGACGGCGACGTCCGCCTCACCGCGCTGATCGACGAGAAGAATCTCGCCGTGCTGCGCGTGGGCCAGCGCGCGCGCGTGTCGGCTGACGCCTATCCGAACCAGCCGTTCGGCGCCGAGCTGTCCTACCTGTCGCCCGGGATCGACGTGCAGCGCGGCACCGTGGAGGCCAAGTTCGCCGTTCCTGCGCCGCCGCCGTATCTGCGTTCCGACATGACGGTGTCGATCGACATCGAGGTCGCGGCAAGAGCCACCGGGCTCGTCATTCCGGCCGCCGCGGTGCGTGAGTTGCAGTCGCGTCAGCCCTGGGTGCTCGTCGTGCGCGACGGCCGCGCCGCGCGCCAGCCGGTGCAGATCGGCGCCCGCACGGCCGAGCAGGTGGAAGTGCTCTCGGGGCTTGTCGCCGGCGCGGAGATCGTCACGACACCGGACATCGCGCCGGGTGCGCGCGTGCACAAGCGGTGACCCGCGGCCGCCGGAACGCCTTGCGATGAATTTCGAATGGGTGGTGGCACTGCGGTTCCTGCGCGAGGGCCGCTTCCAGACCGCGCTCATCATCGGTGGTGCCGCCGCGGGCGTCGCAGTCGTCATCTTCATCACCGCACTCGTCAACGGGTTGCAGGCCAACACGCTCAAACGCGTGCTCGGCACGCAGGCGGACATCGTGATCCGACCGGCGGAGGAAGTGGCGCGCCCGCAACGCGAGCCGAGCCCGGGGGAGGCCCTGCTCCCCCGCGTCGAGGCCCGCGCGCAACGCTTGCGCTCGATCGACCAGTGGCAATCGCTGGACCTGGCGCTGCAGGCGACGCCGCGGATCAACGCCGTGTCGCCGATGGTCTCCGGGCCCGGCTTCGCCGTGCGCGCCGACGCGACCAAGTCGATCGCTCTCTTCGGTGTCGAGCCCGAACGCTACAACCGGATCGTGGCGGTCGACGAGAAGATCGTCGCCGGTGAATACCGCGTGCAGGCGGGAGAAGCGGTGATCGGCAAGGACCTCGCGAAGGATCTCGGGCTCTCGCTCGGCGACCGCTTCCGGATCGTCACCGCCGAGACCGATGCGCCTGTGTCCGACGCGTTCACGGTGACGGGCATCGTCGATCTCGGCGTGCGCGACCTCAACCGGCGCACCGTCTTCGTCACGCTGCGCGCCGCGCAGACGCTGCTCGGGCTTCCCGGCGGCGCGACGCAGCTCGACCTCAAGATCGAGGACCTGTTCGAAGCCGAGGACATCGCGCAGCGGCTCGCCGCGCAGACCGGCCTCACCGTCGAATCGTGGATGCGGACCAACGAGCAGCTGCTCGCCGCGATCAACGCGCAGAACATCACGACGCGGACCATCCGCGGCTTTGTGATCGTCATCGTGGCGCTCGGCATCGCGAGCGTCCTCGTCGTCTGGGTCGTGCAGAAGCGGCGCGAGATCGGGATCCTGCGGGCGATGGGAGCGAGCCGCGGCCAGGTGCAGCGCGTGTTCCTGCTGCAGGGCGCGATCGTCGCGCTCGCGGGCTCCGCGATCGGCTGCGCCCTCGCCATCGCGATGGTCATCGTGTTCCTCAGGATCGCGCGCAATGCCGACGGCTCGCCGCTGTTCGCGCTGACGCTCTCGCCCTGGCTGTTCCTCGGCGCCGTGGCCGGCGCCCTGGCCGGCGGCCTGCTGGCGGCAGCGGCGCCGGCGCGGCGCGCCGCGGCGCTCGACCCCGCGCAGGCGATCAGGATGTGACGATGGCGCTGCCGCTCATCGAACTGGCGGACGTGCACAAGACCTACGGCGCCGGCACGGACGTCGCCGTCGAAGTGCTGCACGGTATCGACTTCACGCTGTGCGCCGGCGAGTTCACGGCGCTGATTGGGCCTTCGGGCTCGGGCAAGTCGACACTGCTGAACCTCATCGGGTTGCTTGAACCACCCACCACGGGGTCGTACCGGCTGCGCGGGCAGGAGGCGACGGCGCTGCCGGAGGCCGAACTCACGCAGCTCCGCGCGACGACGATCGGCTTCGTGTTCCAGTTCCATCACCTGCTGCCGGCGTTCTCCGCCACGGAGAACGTGCTGATCCCCGGGCTGATCGCGCACGGCCCAGTGACCGCGCCGCGGCGCGAGGCCGCCCGCGACGTGCTGCGCGCGGTCGGCCTCGGCGATCGTCTCGACTATCCGCCGCGCAAGCTGTCGGGAGGGCAGCAGCAGCGTGTCGCCATCGCGCGTGCCTTGTCGCTGGCGCCGCCGCTGGTGCTGGCCGACGAGCCGACGGGCAACCTCGACACGCATTCGGCGGACGAGATATTCGCGTTGATGCGCCGCTTCAATGCGGAGCGCGGCGTGGCGTTTCTGATCGTCACCCACGACCCGCGTCTCGCCCGCCGCTGCGACCGGATCGTCGAGCTGGTGGACGGCACGATTGCGGGCGACCGGCCCAACAGCGCCGACCGCAGCGGCGAGCAACTGCATGCCGCGGCGACCGACCGGCCGGCCTGACCGGCGCTGCGCGCCTGGCGATCCCGCCGCCGTCGACGCGGCGACCTACGGTTTCCTCAGAGCTTGTACGCGCGCTTCGCCAGCCCGTAGGCCAGTTCCGGGGCGAGCGCGAATGCCTCGTCCTCGCCGATCCGGTGCTCGCTGACGAGGGTCGCGAGGAAGCGGCAATCGACCCGCCGCGCGACGTCGTGCCGCGCCGGGATCGACATGAACGCGCGCGTGTCGTCGTTGAAGCCGACCGTGTTGTAGAAGCCCGCCGTCTCCGTGACCTGCTCGCGGAAGCGCAGCATTCCTTCGGGGCTGTCGTGGAACCACCACGCCGGACCGAGCTTCAGGATGGGGTAGTGGCCGGCAAGGGGAGCGAGCTCACGCGCGTAGGACGTTTCGTCCAGCGTGAACAGGATCACCGTGAGGTCGCGCTCGTTGCCGTACCGGTCGAGCAGCGGCTTCAGCGCCCGCACGTAATCCGTGGGCGTCGGAATGTCCGCACCCTTGTCGCGGCCGAAGTCGCGCCAGACGCGCGGATTGTGACTGCGCCACGAACCCGGGTGAATCTGCATCACCAGGCCGTCGGCGAGACTCATCCGCGCCATTTCCGTCAGCATCTGGCCGCGGAATTGCTCGGCCTCGTCCGGCGACGCCGTTCCGGCCAGCGCACGATCGAGCAGGCGCTGACAGGCGCCATCGGCGAGATCGCAGGTGCGCGCAGTCGGATGGCCGTGGTCGGTGGACGTCGCGCCCATCGCCTTGAAGCAGGCGCGCCGGTCGCGGTGCGCCGCGAGGTAACCCTGCCACGTCGCGGTGTCCTCGCGCGTCAGCGCGCCGAGCTGCAGCACATTGTCGCGGAAGCCCTCGAACTCGGGATCGACGACCGGATCCGGCCGGTACGCCGTGATCACGCGACCGTTCCAGCCGGACGCGCGCAGCCGGCGGTGATGGTCGAGCGCATCGAGCGGCGATTCGGTCGTCGCGATCACCTCGATGTTGAAGCGCTCGAACAGCGCACGCGGGCGGAACTCGGGTCGCGCGAGGCAGGCATTGATCCGGTCGAAATTGCGATCGGCCGACTCGGCGGTCAACCGTTCGGTGCAACCGAATACCGTCGCGAACGCGTGATCGAGCCACAGCCGCGTCGGCGTACCGCGAAACAGATGATAGTGCGCGGCGAACCTGCGCCAGATCCTGCGCGCGTCGCGCTCCACCGGTGCGCCGTCGCGGCGCGGAATGCCGAGGTCCTCGAGGGGGATGCCCTGGCTGTAGAGCATCCGGAAGACGTAGTGGTCCGGCGTGATGAACAGCGCCGACGCGTCCGGGAACGGCACGTTGTCGGCATACCACTGCGGATCGGTGTGGCCGTGCGGGCTCAGGATCGGCAGCGCCGCGACCGTCGCGTAGAGGGCGCGCGCCAGGTCGCGCGTGGCCGGATCGGCAGGGAACAGCCGATCCGGATGCAGGGTCAGCGGCGGTGCGGTCATGGTCTCGTCCTACGAACCGGGTTGCGCGATGTGCACCGCGAGCGTCCTGCGGACGCCGTCGCGGAACAGGCCGCCGACATCGCGGCTCACCGCCCTCCGGAAGACGGCATTGCCCGCGAGATCGGCGCCGAACACTTCGGCAAGATCGAGGAAGCCCTCGGCGATCTGCGCGGCGTTGCCGCGGGCAGCGGCGGCGATCGCCGCGAACTTTCCCGCCAGCGGATCCGACACGGCGATCGGCCTGCCATGCTCGTCGACGCCGCTCGCGTAGCGAATCCAGCCGGCGATCGCCAGCGCGAGGTTCGCGATCGAGCCGCCGCCGGCAAGCCGTTCGCGCACCGTGGCGAGGAGCCGCTGCGGCAATTTCTGCGAGCCGTCCATCGCGATCTGCTGCGTCCGATGCGGCAATGCCGGGTTGCGAAAGCGCTGCATGAGCTGCGCGCCGTACGCCCGCAGATCGACGCCGGGCGGCGCCACCAGCGTCGGCATGACCTCCTCGGCCATCAGCCGCTCGACCAGCGTCGCGAGCAGCGGGTCGGCCGACGCCTGCCAGATGAACTCGTGGCCCGAAAGAAAGCCGAGGTAGGCGAGCGTCGAATGGCTGCCGTTCAGGAGGCGCAGCTTCATCGTCTCGAAGGGCGCGACGTCGGCGACGACCTGCGCGCCGGCGTCCTCCCAGGGCGGGCGCGCGGTGGCGAAGCGGTTCTCGATCACCCAGCTGTTGTACGGCTCCGCGACCACGGGCGCGGCATCGACGACGCCGAGCAGCCGCGCGGCCTCGGCGATGTCGGACTCCGTCGTCGCCGGCACGATCCGGTCGACCATCGTGCACGGGAACGCGACGTGCGCGCCGATCCACTCGGCCAGCGCGGGGTCGGATGTCTGCGCAAAGGCCGTGACGATGCCTTCGACGGTGCGACCGTTGTGCGGAAGATTGTCGCAGCAGACGACGTTGAGCGGGCGGCTCAGCAGCCTCGCGCCGCGCAGCCAGACCTGCCACCAGCACGCCGATCGCGCTCACCGGCGCCTCGGGGTGCGCGAGGTCGTGCGCGATGTCGGGATGCAGAACGTTGAGCCGGCCCGTGGCGGGATCGTGGCAGTAGCCCTTTTCGGTGACGGTCAGCGAGACGACGTGAACGGCAGGATCCGCGATGCGCGCGATCACGCGATCGCGCTCCGTGCCGAGGAACAGCATCTCGCGCACGGATCCGATCACGCGCGCCGACGTGCCTTCGGCGCCCTTTTCGAGCACCGAGTACAGCCCGTCCTGCGGCGTCAGCGCGGCGATGACCCGCGGCGTCTTGAGGCTCACGCCGCAGATCCCCCAGCGCGGGTGCCGATGCAGGATCGCGTCGGTGTAGACGGCCTGATGCGCGCGGTGGAACGCCCCGAGTCCGAGATGGACGATGCCGATCCCGACGGCCCCGATGTCGTAGTCGGGTCGGGCAATGGGCCCCGGCAATGCGGCCAGGCCGCCGAGCCCAAGTCGGTTCATCGGGTCAACCGTAACCGAACAACTCGCGGCAAACGCATCGGGAATCCCGGCAGGTAGGTCAAGGCGAGCCACGCGGCCGCTCGTGCAGCGCCGGGGTCATCGAAGTGGACTCTACTTCCGTGATCGGGCTTCGGTCAAGCTGCGCTCCCGCCACCGGAAGGATGACCATTGCACGGCGCGCCGCGCTCGGTCATGCTGACGTTTTCCGATACGGGAATTTTCCATCGTGAGCAAACGACGCCGACTGGCCATCGTGGGTCTCGGCATGGCCGTGACGCCCCATGCGCAGAGCCTCCTCGATCTCGCCGAACGGGTCGAGGTCGCCTGGGCGTACAGCCCGACCGAGGCGAGGCGCCGCAGCTTCGCCGCCCGTTTTCCGTTTCCGGTGACGGGCGACTTCGCCGCGATCGCCGGCGACCCGACGATCGACGCCGTGCTGGTGCTGACGCCGCCCAACACGCACCTGTCGATCGTGCGCGAGCTCGCTGCGGCGGGCAAGCACGTGCTCCTCGAAAAGCCCCTGGAAGGCACGCTCGAGCGCGCCGAGGCAGTGGTCGCCGTCTGCGCCCAGGCGGGCGTGAACCTTGCCGTCGTCTTCCAGCACCGTTTCCGCCCGGCATCGCTGGCGCTCGCGGCCAGGCTCGCGGCAGGCGAACTGGGCACGCTCGCGAACGCTGCCGTGTCGGTCCGCTGGTGGCGCCCGCAGACCTACTACGACGAGCCGGGACGGGGCACGCTCGCGCGCGATGGCGGTGGCGTGCTGCTGACGCAGGCGATCCACACGCTGGACCTGTTCCTCTCGCTGACGCCCCCGCTCGCCGAAGTCACGGCGTTCGCGGGGACATCGGCGTTGCACGTCATGGAGACCGAGGATTGCGTCGCCGCGGCGCTGCGCTTCGACGGCGGCGCGCTGGGCGCGCTCGACGCGACGACGGCGGCCTACCCCGGCTTTCCCGAGCGGATCGATCTCGCGGGAACGAAGGCCACGGCCGTGCTGACGCCCGGCAAGCTGGAGCTCTATCATCACGACGGCCGGCGCGAGTCGATCGGCGAGGAAGCCTCCGGTGGCGGCGGTGCCGACCCGATGGCCTTCACGCACGACGCGCATCGGGGCGTTCTCGTCGAATTCCTCGACGCGCTCGATGCCGGACGCGCGCCGGTCAACAGCGGCCGCGCCGCGCTGCGCGTTCACTATCTGATCGACGCGCTGCTGGAATCGTCACGCCGGCGCGCACCGGTGGCGGTGCGCCGCTGACTCGCCGCGCCAGGGCTCGAACGGCGACACGCTCCCGCTCCGCGAACGGGCCGGTCTCAGTCCCCGCCCGGCCGTCCGAAGGGGACTGAGCG
>CAVVUJ010000041.1:0-68125 GCA_963751405.1 uncultured beta proteobacterium
CCCCTACTGTTCTTCCGCCGCGATGTCCCGGCGGTTGAAGTCGGCCAGGCGAAAACCCAGCAGCCACAGCGCGCCGAAATACACTGCCGCGCCCGCGGCGCACACGCCCGCGAGCCGGGGAACCTTCTCCCACAGCGACGCCGCGAGCCAGTACGACGCCGGCCCTCCGAGCCACAGCAGCACGGCGGCGAGCACGAACAGCGCGACGACGAGCTTGGCCACGAACAGCGGCCAGCCGGCCCGGGGCGAATAGATGCCGCGCTTGCGCAGGAACCAGAACAGGAGCCCCGCGTTGAAGCAGGCGCCGATCGACGTCGAGAGCGTCAGGCCGGCGTGGCCCAGCGGGAACATCAGGATCAGCGCGAGCGTCTGCGACACCAGCACCGTCACGAAGGCGATCTTCACCGGCGTCGTCATCACCTGGCGCGCGAAAAAGCCCGGCGCCAGGATCTTCACCACGATCAACCCGAGCAGGCCCACGCTGTAGCCGAGCAGTGCCGTGCGCGTCTGCAGCACGTCGTTGACGGTGAAACGGCCGTACTGGTAGAGCGTCGAAATGAGGGGAATCGCGAGCACCCAGAGTGCGACTGCCGCCGGCAGGGCCAGCATGAACGCGAGCCGCAGCCCCCAATCGAGCAAGCGACGTGTACTCGTCGGGATTCGCGTCGGCGTGAAGCTTCGCCAGCGACGGCAGCAGCACCGTACCCAGCGCGACACCCAGGAGCGCGCTGGGGAACTCCATCAGCCGGTCGGCATAGGTGATCCACGAAATGCGGCCATCACCCAGCGCCGCGGCCAGCTGCGTGTTGATGAGCGCCGAGATCTGCGCCGCCGACACGCCGAGCACCGCCGGCCCCATCGCCACCAGCACGCGGCGCACGCCTTCGTCGCGCCAATCGAAGCGCGGCCGCCAGAGCATCCCGATTTTCGCCAGCGGGTAGAGCTGCAGCGCGAGCTGCGCGATGCCGCCGATGAGCACGCCCCACGCCAGCGCCTTGATCGGCGGATCGCAGTAAGGCGCCAGAAAGAGCGCGGCGCCGATGATCGAGACGTTGAGCAATACGGGCGTGAACGCGGGGATGGCGAATTGCCGGTAGACGTTGAGCACGCCGCCAGCCAGCGACACCAGCGACACGAAGAGCAGGTAGGGAAAGACGATGCGGATCATGTCGGCCGTCAGCTCGACCTTGCCGGGGGTGGCCGCGAAACCGGACGCGAGCGCGTAGACGAGCCAGGGCGCCGCCAGCACGCCGATGACGGTCATGAAGAGGAGCGTAACGGCGAGCAGCGTCCCGACGCGGCCGACCAGAGCCCGGGTCTCCTCCTGGCCGCGCTGCCGGCGATACTCAGCGAAGATCGGGACGAACGCCTGCGCGAACGCGCCCTCGGCAAACAGCCGGCGCAGGATGTTGGGCAGGCGGAAGGCCGCCTCGAAGGCGTCCATCTGCACGCCGGCGCCGAACGCGGTCGCCTTGAGGCTCTCGCGGGCGAGCCCCGTGATCCGCGACAGCAGCGTCATTCCGCTGACCGTCGAGAGCGTCCGGAGCAGATTCAACGCGGCCGCCGGCGCACGTCCCCCGGGCGTCGGGCGCGTCGCGCGGCGCCGTGGCACGGGAGGGAGATGTCGGGAGTCGGGACGGACATTCGGGGTTGGCCTGCCGCTGCCGCCCGCAAGGCTCGGCGGTGTTGCGCGGGCAACGGTAAGCTGCTATTATGCTTGGTCTTTTTCGGCTACTCCAGATCACGAAGGATTTTCGACCCATGGCGAACAGCGCCCAAGCAAGGAAGCGCGCCCGGCAGGCGGCAGAAACCAACAAGCACAACGCCAGCCTGCGCTCGGCGTTGCGCACCGCGGTCAAGCAGGTCCGCAAGGCCATCGCCGGCGGCGACAAGACGGCGGCGGCGCAGAAGCTCAAGTCCTCGCAGGCGGTGATCGATCGCATCGCGGACAAGAAGATCGTCCACAAGAATCTCGCCTCCCGCACGAAATCGCGGCTCGCGCACGCGATCAAAGCCATGGCCTGACGCGCATTGCGCGATCGGAAAAGGGGCGCCTCGGGGCGCCCTTTTTCATTGCCTTAGGCGACAGCTCTTCCGCGCCATCCCGCGAGTTGCGCCGTTCGGTCGCCCCTCGTTCGGGCCAGCGACCGCAGGTGGTCCCGGCGGCTGCGCATGCGCCTTTCCTGTCGCGGAAGCCTTCGGCACGAGGATTGCTTCATGTCTTCCCAAGCCCTGTCGCCCAAGGGCGGACGCTTCGGCTTCGGCACCCCTGCGCCGCTCGTCCGGCTGTGGCGACAAGGAGCTGCAGGAACCCCTATCTTGCCGAATACGCTCACCCACTGCCAAGCCGACGGACCTGTCGCGGGCCGGCTGTGGCAACCTTCCGCGAACGAAGTCGCGGCGAGCGCCGAACGGCGTAGTTCGCCGTCCCTGGCGCCGGGAGGTCTTCGCCGGGCGCTTGGCGATTGGAAGGCGTCCGCCGCGGGTGTGGCGCTATGCGCCGCGCTCGTCGGGTTGCCCGTCGCGCGGGCGGTGGAACCGAGCCCCCCTCAGGCGCACGTGATCGAAGCGCAACTCTACGGGTTCCCCAGGCGTGCCGAGACCGAGCTCGCCGTGCTGGTCGCGCGCGCGGCCGACGCCTCCGGCCCGGAACGCCGGTACATCTCCACCCTCTATGGCCAGGCGCTGGCGGCCGCCGGACGGACGACGGAGGCATTGGCCCACGCCGACCGCCTCGAACGGGAAGCCGTCAACCCGCCCGACGACCTTCTGCGGGCCTCGGCCCGCCTCGTGCGGGCCACGGCGGAATGGCTGGCCGGCGACGCGACCAAGGCGAACGCCTACGCGAAGGAGGCACGCACCTTGTTGAAGGGAGCGTCCGATCCTTATCTCGCCTATCTGGCGGCAATGACGATCGGCATGACCGCCCGCAGCCGGGGTCACGTCGAGGAAGCCCTGGGCAGCCTGCAGGAGGCGATGGCGATGGCGGAGCGTGACGACGATGCGCACCGTCGCTCCGGCGCGCTCTACCAGCTGTCCACGCTGTATCTGGTGCTGAAGCAGCCGCAGAACGCGCTGGATGCGAGCCGGCAGGCCTACCGGTCCGCGGAGCTCGCCGGCAGCACGCACGGCATGGTGAAGGCGCGAATGGCGGAATCCGCAGCGCTGGATATTCTCGGGGATCCGGCGCGGGAGCTGGCCGCGATGGAAGACGCCCTTGCCCTTGCCCGCAAGTCGCGCTCGCAGGTCGGCGAGAGCCTCGCGCTCATCAATCTCGCCGACATCAGGCTGCGGCGCAGGCAATTCAATGACGCCCTGGATCTGTCGCGCCAGTCGCTCGCGCTTGCGACCGGGTACAACGACGTGGGGGTGATCGCGACCAGCAAGGCCAACATCGGGTTCGCGTTGTTCGGGCTCGGCCGCGCGGCCGAAGGCAAACAGTATGCGGACGAGGCACTCGCCGAATATGAGCGCACGGGCGCAACTGCCGAAATCGCCACTCTGCTCGACGAGTACGGCCAGTATCTCGAGCGCGCAGGGGACTACAGGTCCGCGCTGGCGTTCTTCCATCGGGCGCACCGACTGCACGAAGACATGGCCGTCACCGCGCACCAGCGGGTGGTGCTCGAACTGCAGGAAAAATACGAGTCGGAAAGGAACCGGCGCGAAATCGAACTGCTCGACCGCCAGAACGCGCTCCGCTCGGCGGAGCTCGAAAACCAGGGGCTGCGGGAACGTGTCGGCTGGCTCTTCGCCGCGGTCTTCGTGATCTCGCTCGCCGTGATCATCGTGTACTACCGGAAACTGCGCGCCAACAACGGGCTGCTCGCGCAAAGGAACCGGGAGCTGAGCGTGCGCAGCAGCCGCGATCCGCTGACCGCGCTCTACAACCGGCGGCATTTCCAGGATTTCATGCGCGACGCGCACGATCGACAGGAGCGCCGAAGCCGAAGCGATCCGCATTCGCCCATCCACGCGCTGCTGCTCATCGACATCGATCTCTTCAAGCAGACGAACGACCGGTATGGCCACGCGGCCGGGGATGCGGTCCTCGTCGTCGTGGCCCGCCGCCTGCGCGACACGCTGCGGGAAACCGACATGATCGTGCGCTGGGGCGGCGAGGAGTTCCTGGTCTTCGTGCCGGCGACCGGCGCCGACAGGCTGGCGGAAATCGCGGCCCGCGTCATGGCGGCGGTCGCCGCAGAACCGATCGTGTACCAGGGCAACAGCATTCGCGTGACGGCGTCGATCGGCTACGCGCCGATGCCGCTGCCCCCGGAGAACATCACGCTTCCCTGGGAACGCGCGATCGGCCTCGCCGACATGGCGCTGTACATGGCCAAGCTCGACGGGCGCAATTGCGCCTACGGCATCCGCCGGCTGCGCCGGAGCGACGACGAAGCGATGGAGAGGATAGAACGCGATCTGCAGTCCGCGTGGGCCAACGGCATGGTCGAGATGCATCTCGAGCGCGGGCCCGTGCTCGGCACCGACGACAGCGCCGAAACGCCCCGATCGCCCTCCCCCGCTTTGGCGTGACGCAGCGGTTGGTGCAGCCGCGCCGGTGTCTCAGCCCGGGCGCCCGTCCGCGCGGGCGCGCCAGTACACCGGCGCGTATTTCGCGCACCAGGGGACGAAGGCCCCGATCCATAGCAGGCCCGCGACGGCGAGCCAGTCCGGGGCGGGCGCGATTGCAGCCCCTGTGCGCACAACCGCGGTGAGCTGCAGCAGCACGAAGAGCCACCATGTCAGACGGTCGGCGGCGAGCGTCCTCCCGGAGTGGCCGCAGGTCACGCGCGTCACCATCGCCATCAGCAGCGACGACGCAAATCCGATCGCCAGCGCGTGCAGTGACCCCAGCGGAAGTCCCGGGAAGCCTGCCAGCACCAGCAACGAGTGCGCGCCGGCCAGCAGGAAGCCGATGCCGTACCAGACGAAGCCGATGTGCAGCATCGCGAGGAGGCGGTTGGAGAGGCTCTGCATGAAGCCCCAGCGGACCGTCAGCCACAGCATCAGCGCCGCGACGGGCAGGTCGACGATCCAGGTCCACGCCGGTTGTTCCATCCCTTCGAGCACGCCGTGGGCGACCGGTGCGCCGATCATCGCGACCAGCAGCCAGGACGGTCGGAACGCGTTGACGAACGGCACGACGCTTGCCGTGAAGAACGGAATCATTCGGTGGCAGACCGTCACGAACACGGGCAGAAGGAAAGCCCACAGGCCGGCCCCTTTGACCCACCCGTGCGCGGCAGGGCCGAACAACGCGAACGCCGCCACCACGCTCGCGCCGACGCAGAGTGCACCGAACACAAGGATCGCGTGCAGCTTGTCCTCGGCATCGCTCGCGCGAATGAGCCGATAGAAGACAAACGCGAGCCCGAGCCACCCGGCCGAGTACGCACCCGCCGCGAGACGAAGCAGGAACGGGCCGTTCGCCAATCCCGCCACTTCGAGCGGGACGAACGCCAGCGCGGCCAGCGCGGCCAGCGCGCCGGGCGGGCGCCACGCGGACGGCGGCGGCGGTTCCACGCCCAGCCAGCGCGGGCCCGCGGTGAAGAGGAAGCCGAACATGAAGAACGGCGCGAATCCGCACAGCATCACCAGCGCGTGCAGCGATGTCTCCGGAATCGCGGCCGCAGGCGCGGGAACGATCGGCCAGGCGCGAGCGGCGAGCACCCAGGCCCACCAGAGCGCGATGACCGCGATCTGGATGACGCCGGTCAGGAAGAAGAAACGATGCGGCACCGTCAACAGCAGCCGCGCCGGGCGGGTTGCCGGGAGCGCTCCCGGAACGGTGCCGGACGCAGACAGGATAGGTTCGATCATGGGCAAGCGCTCGCCGGCCAGGGGATGGGCGGCACCTGCGGAGGCTGCGCCGTCCAGCGCCCCGCGTCGTTGACGTGGGTTAAGATCGCGACCGGAAAGGGAGTCCGGCTCGAGATGTTAAAATTTTGATTTGACAGGGTTCCGCCGAATTCCCGGTCGACCCGACCCGACATGACCGCCACGCCGCCGAAGCATTTCCTCCAGATCAGCGATTTCTCGCTCGAGGAGTTCGACCACCTGATCGCCCGCACGCGCTGGATCAAGGACCGGTTCAAGCGCTACGAGATCTATCAGCCGCTGCGCGATCGCACGCTCGCGATGGTGTTCGAAAAGGCGTCGACCCGCACCCGCGTCTCGTTCGAGGCCGGCATGAATCAGCTGGGCGGCATCGCGATCAACCTCAATCGCAGCGACACGCACCTCTCGCGCGGCGAACCGATCGAGGACGTCGCACGCGTGATCTCGCGGATGGTGGACGTCGTGATGATCCGGACCTTCGAGCAGTCGATCATCGAGCGCTTCGCCGCCCACTCGCGCGTCCCCGTGATCAACGGCCTCACCAACGAATACCATCCCTGCCAGATCCTCGCCGACATCTACACCTACATCGAGCACCGCGGCTCGATCCGCGGCAAGACGGTCGCGTGGATCGGCGACTCGAACAACGTCTGCAGCACGTGGCTGCAGGCGGCGGTCATTTTCGACTTCAACGTGCGCGTGTCCGCCCCGCCCGGCTACGAGATGACCGCCGAGCGTGCCGGTCTCGCGGGACCGGGCCATTTCGAGTCATGCGCCGATCCGCTGGTGGCGTGCCGCGATGCCGATCTCGTCACGACCGACGTGTGGACGAGCATGGGCTTCGAGGCGGAGAACGATGCGCGCAGGCGCGATTTCGCGCGCTGGCAGGTCGACGGCGAAATGATGCGACAGGCGAAAGCCGACGCCCTGTTCATGCATTGCCTGCCGGTGCATCGCGGCGAGGAAGTCGCCGCCGAGGTCATCGACGGCCCGCAGTC
Source organism: uncultured beta proteobacterium (assembly GCA_963751405.1). Lineage (GTDB taxonomy): Bacteria > Pseudomonadota > Gammaproteobacteria > Burkholderiales > Casimicrobiaceae > CAIWHR01. Next base: position 6,843 of record CAVVUJ010000041.1, read on the forward strand.
GGTGGTCTGGGACGAGGCGGAGAACCGGTTGCACGCGCAGAAGGCGCTGCTCGAGTACCTGGTCTGCGGCCGAGTGAATCCGTAGGAGACTCCTTTGATCGATGACGCAGCGGTTTGCCGTGCCGGGCTACAGCCTACCTTGAACTGGCGTTCCGGCTGGGCAGCGAAATGGTGCGCGCTAATGCCGGCGCTGCGCGCCTTCGTCGGGGTCGCCGGTGCCGTGCTGGCGATGTCGGCCGCCGCCCAGGCCTGGCCCGACAAGCCGATCCGGTTCGTGGTTGCAGCACCCGCAGGAAGCTCTCTCGACGCGCTCGCCCGCACGATCGGCGACCGGCTGAAGGACCGCGTCGGCCAGCCGGTCATCGTCGACAACAAGCCCGCGGCGGGCGGCACCGTCGCCACGGCGGAAGTCGCCAAGGCGGCCCCGGACGGATACACGATGCTGCTCGGATTCAACGGGCCGCTCGCGTTCGGCCCGCTGCTCTCGAAGCTGCCCTACGACGTGGCGAAGGACCTGGCGCCGGTGATCATCACGTCGAGCCAGCCCAACGTGCTCGCGATCAACGCGCAGCTGCCGGTGAAGAGCGTGCAGGAATTCGTCGCCTGGGCCAAGGCCAATCCGGGCAAGCTGTCGTACGCCTCCGTCGGCAACGGCAGCTCGTCGCACCTCAACATGGAGCTGCTCAAGTCGGTCGCCGGGTTCGATGCGCTGCACGTTCCGTTCAACGGCTCCCCGCCGGCCGTCACGGCGACGATCCAGGGCGAGACCCAGGCGATGTTCGCCGTGATGCAGCCGCTGCAGGCGCAGATCCAGGCGGGCAAGCTCCGCGCGCTGGCCGTCACGACCGCCAGGCGCTTTCCACTGCTGCCCGACCTGCCGACAATCGCCGAGTCCGGCTATCCCGGCTTCGAGGCGCTGGCGTGGAACGGAGTGATGGTGCCGGCCCTCACGCCGAAGCCGGTCGTTGCGCGGCTCAATGCGGAGATGAACGCGATCCTCAAGCAGCCGGACGTGGTCGCGAAGATGCACGCGTCCGGTTTCGACCTCATCGGCGGCACACCCGAGGATTTCGGCAATCTCATCAAGCGCGAGACGGAGACCTGGGCCCCGGTCATCCGGAAGCTCGGCCTCAAGGTCGATTAGGCAACGTATTCACAGCAAGCCTCCGCCGCGCCGCCGGAGCGCTACTTCGGCTTCGCATCGCCGTCGGTGAGCCGCGGCAGCGGCGAGTCCCCCGTGGCTCGCAGGAGTCCGGTCTTCATGTAGGTCAGGAGCTTCTCGCGCGTGTCGGCGATGTCGAGGTTGCGCATCGTCAGTTGGCCGATGCGGTCCTGCGGCGTGAACATTGATGCGCCCTTCTCCATCGTGAGCCGCTCGGGCTTGTAGGTCAGGTTGGGGCTCGTCGTGTCGAGGATCGAGTAGTCGTTGCCGCGCCGCAATTCCAGCGTCACCTCGCCCGTGACCGCGCGCGCGACCCACCGCTGCGCCGTTTCGCGCAGCATCATCGCCTGCGAGTCGAACCAGCGTCCCTGGTAGAGCAGGCGGCCGAGCCGGCGGCCGCTGTCGCGGTACTGCTCGATCGTATCCTCGTTGTGGATGCCGGTGACCAGGCGCTCGTAGGCGATGTGCAGCAGCGCCATCCCCGGCGCCTCGTAGATGCCGCGGCTCTTGGCCTCGATGATCCGGTTCTCGATCTGGTCGCTCATGCCGATGCCGTGCCGGCCGCCGATCGCGTTGGCCTCGAGCACGAGCGCGACCTCGTCGGCGAACGTGATGCCGTTGAGTGCAACGGGCCGTCCCTCATCGAAGCGTATGGCAACAGTCTCGGGCTTGACGGCGACCTCGTCGCGCCAGAACGCCACGCCCATGATCGGCTCGACGATCTTCATCCCCTTGTCCAGGAACTCGAGGTCCTTCGCCTCGTGCGTCGCGCCCAGCAGGTTCGAGTCCGTCGAGTACGCCTTCTCCGCGCTCATCCGATAACCGAACCCGGCACGGGTAAGGTACTCCGACATCTCCTTGCGGCCGCCCAGCTCGTCGATGAACGTCGCATCGAGCCACGGCTTGTAGATGCGCAGGCTGGGGTTGGCGAGGAGCCCGTAGCGGTAGAAGCGCTCGATGTCGTTGCCCTTGAAGGTGCTGCCGTCGCCCCAGATGTGGACGTCGTCGTCGCGCATCGCGACGACGAGCATCGTGCCGGTGACGGCACGCCCCAGCGGCGTCGTGTTGAAGTAGGTCGCCCCACCCGTCGAAATGTGGAAGGCGCCCGCCTGCAGCGCCGCGATCCCTTCGGCGACAAGTGCCGCGCGGCAATCGACGAGCCTTGCACCTTCCGCGCCGTATTGCAGCGCCCGCCGCGGTATCTCGTCGTAGTCCGGCTCGTCGGGCTGACCGAGATTCGCGGTGTACGCGTACGGAATCGCGCCCTTCGCTCGCATCCAGTGCAGCGCGGCGCTCGTGTCGAGACCGCCGGAAAACGCGATGCCGACCTTCTGGCCGACGGGAAGATCCTGCAGGATATGCGACATGAGGAGGGAGTCTCGCGCGGAGTGAAAAACAGCCCATTCTAGCCGAGTCGGTGCCGCAGCGAGGCGCGTGTTGTCCGCTGGCGGCGATCGTGCTAGGGTCGCACCGGTCCCCACCCCGCGTCGCCATCATGCCCTCATTCGACATCGTCTCCGAAGTGAACCAGGTCGAGGTCAGAAACGCCCTGGACCAGACCAACAAGGAAGTCTCGACACGTTTCGATTTCAAGGGATCGGACGCGCGGGTCGAGCACACCGAAAAGACGCTGACGATCTACGCCGACGACGATTTCAAGCTGAAGCAGGTCACGGACATCCTGACGGGCAAGCTCACCAAGCGCGGCGTCGACATCCGCTCGCTGAAGTACGGCGACGTCGAGAAGATCTCGGGCAACAAGGTGAAGCAGGTCGTCACGATCCGCGTCGGCATCGAGCAGGAGCTGTCCAAGAAGATCGTGAAGCTGATCAAGGACAGCAAGGCGAAAGTGCAGGCGTCGATCCAGGGCGACGCCGTGCGCGTCTCCGGCGCCAAGCGCGACGATCTGCAGGACGCGATCGCGCTGGTGAAGAAATCGGTCACCGATTTCCCGGTCCAGTTCGGCAATTTCCGCGACTGACGATGGACGGCCCCCACGCTCACTGTGTGCGGCCGGCCCGCGGCCAGCAGGCGCGGGTGCTTCCTAAGCGATGTCCGCGGCGAGCGCCGCGCGTGTCGCCGGGTCCACGCCAGTGATCACCACGTCGTAGGCAGGGTGGTCGACGCCGACGGCGAGCCCGGCACCGCGACGCAAGGCGGACGCCATTTCCGGGGTCAGCTCGAAACGCAGGAAATGCACCGCGGAAGTCTTGCTGTCGTTCTCGCGCGGCAGATCCTCATCGGCGATCGCGTGCACCCGGGCACAGCCGTCGACCGCGACCCAGACACGATCCTCGATCCCGATGAGCCGGGCAAGCGCCGACTTCCGCGCGTCGGGGTCCTCGTATTCGATCAGCATCGTCGCCTTGAAGTTCGTGCCGTCGGGCACGAGCGGATTGTAGGCGTCGAGTTCGTCGCGGATGCCCTCCTCCTCGAACACCTTCTCGATGCGCAGCATCTCCTGGATCTGGTAGCGCACCGTGAGCTCGTCCTCGAACAGCAGGGTCACGTGCTCGCCCAGATGCACGGTGCGCGCTTTCTTGTGCGCCAGCACGCGCTCGCGGAACTCGGGACGCGCCCGGGCATACGCCTCGAGCGGCAGGAGGCTGTCGCGGGTGATCATGGCCATGGCGGACATCAGTGCTGGCCCGTGATCGGGCCGGTCTTGAACAGCGTCTCGCGCAACTCCCGGTCGAACACCGCGTTCCTGCGGCGGATCCACTCGAGCGTCATCGCCGCGTGCTCGATCTCCTCGTCGCGGTTGTGCGCAAGGATCGCCCTGAGCTCGGGGTCGGTGCAGGCGTCGACGCGCTGGTTGTACCAGTCGACCGCCTCGAGCTCCTCGATCAGCGAGACCACGGCGCGATGGAAATCCATCGTCTCCGGGGTGAGCCGGTCGACCGGCTCGTGATAGCCTTCATGTGCCATAAGGGTGCTCCTGTTCGGGATGACGTTCGGTTCGTGGCGGGTTCATCCGCGCGGCGCTCCGGTCGCGCTCGCTCATAGTCCGTAGGCCATCCGCACCAGCGTCAACGGATGTTCCTTGCGCGCGCGATGCTCGCTGCCGGACTCCTCGATGCCCTGCATGATGCGGCGGCCCGCGATCGGGCAATCGGAGCAGACATAGTCGGGCGCGGTTTCGCCCATCTGCCGGAAGACGGGCTTGCCGATCTTCATCGACTGCGCGAAGAACTCGCTCTTCACGCCGTAGGTCCCGTCGTGGCCCGCGCAACGCTCGACCGTGTTGACGGTGGTCCCGGGAATCCACTCCAGCACTTCGCGCGTCTTCTGGCCGACGTTCTGCACCCGCGCGTGGCAGGGAATGTGGTAGCTCACCTTGCCCAGCGGCGTCTTGAAATCCTTCCGCAGCAGGCCGTCCTTGTCGCGCAGCACCAGGTACTCGAACGGGTCGAACATCGCGTCCGCCACGGCCTTGACGTCCGGATCCTCCGGAAAGATCAGCGGCAGCTCGTGCTTGAACATCAGCGTGCACGAAGGAATGGCCGTCATGATGGCGTGACCCGAGCGGGCCAGCGCGGCCAGCGGGCCGATGTTGATGTCCTTGAGCTTCTCGACCGCTTCCAGATCCCCGAGCTCGAGCTTCGGCATCCCGCAGCAGGCCTCCTTCTCGACGATCCGGTACGGCACTTCGTTGTGCGCGAGGATCTGCAGCAGATCGTGGCCGATGCCGGGCTCGTGGTAATTGATGTAGCACGTCGCGAACACCGCCACCTTCCCGGGCGTGCGCGCGCCATCGCGGACCGGCCACGCGACCGTCGACTTCGCCGTGTCCCGGAAACGCGCGCCGTCGTAGGGCGGCAGCTTCGCGCCCGCCGCCACGCCGAGCACCTGGTCCATCAGCTTGCGCGCCGACGGCATCGTGTTGGCCTTGTTGACCATCTGCACGACGACGGGAATCGTGGCCAGCCGGCCGACGCGGTCGGTGCTCGTCAGCAGGCGGTCGCGGAATTTCGTCTTTCCCTTCCGGAACTCGACCGCCTTGGCGCGCAGCATCAGGTGCGGGAAGTCGACGTTCCACTCGTGCGGGGGCACATACGGGCATTTCGTCATGTAGCAGATGTCGCAGAGGTAGCACTGCTCGACGACCTTCGCGTAATCCGCCTTGGCGACGCCGTCGACTTCCATCGTCTTGCTGTTGTCGACGAGATCGAACAGCGTCGGGAACGACTGGCACAGGCTGACGCAGCGCCGGCAGCCGTGACAGATGTCGAACACGCGCTCCATTTCGCGTTCGAGCGCGGCTTCGTCGTAGAACCCGGGACTGCGCCAATCGAGCGGGTGGCGCGTGGGCGCCTGCAGATTACCTTCGCGGGCAGTCATTTGGGGATTGGCCTCGGGATAAGGACGTGAGTGTTCCTGCGAGCACTGCGGCCCCGGACGGGTACCGGAGCTTCACTGCGGCAACCCGGTCAGCACGTCGCGGATCCCGCGACGCACTGACCGGGCGTTGAGCGCCGCGCTTTCCGCGACGTACCAACGCCAACTGCCAGGCTCAGTCGGCCAATGCGTCGAGAGCCTTCTGGAAGCGATTCGCGTGCGATCGCTCGGCCTTCGCGAGCGTTTCGAACCAGTCGGCGATCTCCTCGAAGCCCTCGCCGCGCGCGGCCTTGGCCATGCCCGGATACATGTCCGTATATTCGTGCGTCTCGCCGGCGATCGCCGCCTTCAGGTTCGCGCGCGTGGCGCCGATCGGCAGATCCGTCGCCGGATCCCCCACCTGCGCGATGTAGTCGAGATGGCCGTGGGCGTGGCCGGTCTCCCCTTCGGCCGTCGACCGGAACACGGCCGCCACGTCGTTCTGCCCTTCGACGTCGGCCTTGTTGGCGAAATACAGGTAACGCCGGTTCGCCTGCGATTCGCCGGCGAAGGCAGCCTTCAGATTGTCGTGCGTCTTCGTACCTTTGAGACTCTTCATCGTGCTTCTCCTTCAGTTAAACGCCAAGCCACCACCTCCGGCCCGCGCGACGGTTTGTCGTTCGTCGGCCCCTTGCGTTGCCAACGACAACCCGATTCTGCGCGCCGGGGCTCCCATACGTCCAATTGATTGTTCAAATGTGATTGATAGCTTCAGATAATCGACAGAGCGCTCGCGACACCATGTTGTTAACATCGGTGCGGATCCCCGGCGCTTCAAGGCCATGCCCCGATGGCCCGGCGCAGATCGTAAAGGAAACCCGATGTCTCTCTCCGCCGCAAGCCTGGACTGCATCTTTCGCACCGCCCGCACGCACCGCAACTGGACGGCCCGCCCCGTCACCGACGAAACGCTGCGCGCGATCCACGAATTGATGAAGTGGGGGCCGACGTCGTCCAACTGCTCCCCGGCGCGGATCGCATTCGTGAGGAGCCCGGAGGCCAAGGAGCGGCTGCGGCCCGCGCTGGATGCCGGCAATGTGGCGCAGACGATGGCAGCGCCGGCGACGGCGATCATCGCGTACGATCTGGAGTTCTACGACAAGCTGCCCCTGCTCGTTCCGCACCGCGATGCGCGGAGCACATTCGTGGGCAACCCGGAACTCATCCGGACGACGGCGTATCAGAGCGGGACCTTGCAGGGCGCGTACCTGATCATCGCCGCGCGCGCGCTGGGTCTCGACTGTGGGCCTATGGGCGGCTTCGACAATGCCAAGGTCGACGCCACGTTCTTTCCGGAAGGCAAGGTCAGGTCGAACTTCCTGTGCAATCTGGGGTACGGCGACCCGGCGAAGCTCCATGCCCGCGCGCCGCGGCTTGCGTTCGACGACGCCTGCCGCATCGTGTAGCGCCGAAGGTCCGGCGCTCCGTTCGCTCCGCTGACGTCCTTTCCGCACTGCCGCGGTCAGGGCCCTTGGCGCACGAAAGGGGGGCGGCTGGAAATGGCAAAAAAAAGCCCGCCGGGAGGAAGATAGCGGGCAAGGGGGACCGGTTGTCGGAAGCGACCCTGGTTGCGAAGCCAGGCACGGGCTACGCAGCCGATTCGCCTCGACGAATGCGTGATGGGATCAGTAGACGCTGCGCGCCGCGTTCACGCGCTCGGCGAGTTCCTCCCAGGCTTCCTGTTGGTCAGGCGACAGCGAATCCTCGCCCCGACTGCCAGGCCGCTCGTCCCCCGGCATCGCCTGGCTGGCGAGCCAGTGTTGCGCAAGTTCGGGCGAGAAGGCGTCCATGATCGTTGAGTCGCTATCGGTTGCTGTTCAATTACACCGAAGCAATTCACGTGCCATGAGAAATCACCCCCCCGAAAAACCGACCGGTTTGCCCGTTCTCCCTCTGGCGACCGGCACTCGGGCATGGCGTTTGCTGTCGCCGGATTTCGGGACAAGAGGGCCGTTTGTCGCATTCTGCCGACAACTAATGTGTCAATTATGCTATGGCATTGAATATAATGAACTATGTATGTCGTCTTTGGGCGACAGCCTTCGCCATAGTTGGCGCAAACGGGCCAAGAAAATGACATTGGAATAGACTCGGAGATCGCGCGACAGGTGAATTCGATCGACTGTTGCCGCCCCATCGAAGGCGCTGCAAGCGCGGCCCCCTCACACCGTCGCCGTCAGGGCTCCTTGGCTTCCTTGAACATGGCGGGCTCCAGCCGGTGCCGCTGCAGGAGCTTGTAGAACTCGGTACGGTTGCGCTTGGCCAGGAGCGCCGCCTGCGTCACGTTGCCGCTCGTGATCTTGAGCAGCCGCACCAGGTAGTCGCGCTCGAAGGTCTTGCGCGCCTCTTCGAACGGCACCAGCACGCTGGCGTCCTCGCGCAACCCCCCCTGGACGAGCGATTCCGGAATGAGGCTCGTGGTCGCAAGCGCCACCGCCTGCTCGAGCAGGTTCAGCAGCTGCCGCACGTTGCCGGGCCAGGGTGCCGCAATCAACAGCGCCATGGCATCGGGCGCAAGCGTCGGCACCGGCCGCTTGTAGCGCTCGGCGAGCCGGCGCAGGAAGTGCGTCGCCAGCAGCGGGATGTCCTCGCGGCGATCGGCAAGCGCCGGCAGCTTCAGCGATACCACGTTGAGACGGTAATAGAGGTCTTCGCGGAAGTGGCCGGCGGCTTTCTGCGCATCGAGGTCGCGATGGGTCGCCGAGATCACGCGGACATCAACGGGTATGGCCTGGGTCGCTCCCACCGGCCGCACTTCACCCTCCTGGAGCACCCGGAGCAGCTTGACCTGCAATGCCAGCGGCATGTCGCCGATCTCGTCGAGGAAGATCGTTCCTCCATCCGCCGCCTGGAACAGTCCCTTGTGCGCCTGGACCGCCCCGGAGAAGGCCCCGCGCGCGTGGCCGAAGAGTTCCGATTCGAGGAGCGGCTCGGGAATCGCCCCGCAGTTGACGGCCACGAAGGCCTTGTCACGCCGCGGGCCGGCGCGGTGGATGGCGCGCGCGAGGAGCTCCTTGCCGGTACCGGAGTCGCCGTAGATGAGCAGGCTTGCATCCGAGTCGGCGACGAGGCGCGCCTGCCGCAGCAAGTCCTCCATCCGCGGACTGCGGGTGATGATTCCTGAGCGCCACTCGCCCGTCGTGCCCGGGTCCCTGCTCGAGGAATCGCCCGCGACGCGAAGCGCGGCAGCGACCTTCTGCAGGAGCTCCTGACTGTCGAACGGCTTGGTCAGGAACCCGAACACCCCGCGCTGTGTCGCAGCGACGGCGTCCGGAATCGTGCCGTGCGCCGTGAGGATGATCACGGGTAAGGCGGGATGCTCGCGGTGAATCGCTTCGAACAGCTGCAGGCCGTCGATTCCAGGCATGCGCAGGTCGGAAATCACCACGCCCGGCCGGGCTACGGCAAGCGAAGCGAGCGCAGCCTCGCCGCTGTCGGCCGTGCGCACGCGATAGCCCGCGGAAGACAGCCGCAGGCTGATGAGCTTGAGCAGGTCGGGATCGTCGTCGACCAGCAGAATGTCGGCAGAGTGCATCGTCGTCATCGCGCATCCAATCTCAACCGCCGCCTCCACCACCGCCACCACCGCCGCTGGATCCGCCGCCACCCCCGCCGCCGCCGCTGCGGATGCGATCGCGCAGCAGATCGCGCTCCATGTTCCGCAGCGCCTCGAGCTTCTTCACCGCCGCGTCGGCCTTCTGCTGCTCGTCCCGGACCGCGCGCATCCGTTCGGCCACCTGGACCTGCAGCACCGCGGCGAGTTGCTTGGCTCCCGGGGAACCCGGATTGCTCCTGACCACGCTATCGAACAGCTGCATCGCACGCTGATCATCCTGCGGAGTCTTGGCCAGCGTGTGCAGCACCGCAACGCGGATCCGGTTGAAGTCGTTGCGCTGGCGCGCGAGCAGCTGGGTGGCCGCATTCTGCTCGCGCCGGATCTCGTCCGCATTCATTGCCCCGAACCGTTGGAGGTCGGACAACAGGCTCGCCAGCTGCTGCTCGTCGGTTGGTTCCGCGGCCGCGGGCACCGCGGGCGGCTCGGCGACGGGTTCCGGGACCGGCGACGGCAACGCTGCGGCCGGCGCATCGTTCTGAGCTTCAGGCGGTGTCGCAGCTGCGGCGACCGCGGCACCGGCCAGGGCGATGATCCCGATTCCAGCCATGAGGGCGGCCCGGCGCGGCGCGCTCATCGGCCCCCCGCCAGGTTTGCCGATGCCGCCGCCCCTTCCGGACGGGCGGCGGCACCCGTCGGTCCCGCCGCCAGCGGCAGCCACAACCGAAAGTGGGCGCCGGGTTCATGATCGGCGCGATCCCGGACCTCGATCCGTGCCGCCATGGGCGAGCGCGTATTCGCGCGCGATCGCAAGGCCGAGGCCGGACCCCTTGACGCGGCCGTCGACAGGCGGGGCGCCCTGATAGAACGAGTCGAAGATCCGCTCGCGCTCCTGCCGGTCGATGCCGGGACCGCAATCGACGACGTCCAGCACGGCAAAGCCGCGCTCGGTGCCGAGCGCAACCACGATCGACGCCGAGAGCGGCGAGTACTTGATCGCGTTGGACACGAGATTGTCGACGATGGTGCGCAGCTTGACGGCGTCGCCGATCACCAGTGCGGGCTCCAGTTGCTGCTCGAATGTCACCATTCGCGCCAGCGCCGCGAGCTTGTGCTCGCTCAGCACGCGCCGCACCACGTCGAACATCGAAACGGATCCCGCCGCCTGCGGTTCCAGCGCGCGCGTCTGGTGATAGTTGAGCAGGTCTTCGATCAGCTTCTGCAGCGACAGCGTGTTCTGGCGCACGATGCCGACGATCTCGCGCTGCTCCGGCGACAGCTTGCCGCCCACATTGTCGCGCAGCAATTCGGCGCCCTCGCGCACGGCGGTCAGCGGAGTCTTGAGCTCGTGCGACACGTGCCGCAGAAAACGGTTCTGCTGTTCCTCGAGATCGTGCAGCCGTGAGCGCAGCCATTCGAGACGCTGCCCCAGGTAGCGCAGGTCCTGCGGCCCGTTGACCTCGATCCGGTGCCCGAAATCGGCGGTGCCCATCCGGCGGATCGCCTGATCGAGCTGCCGGATCGGACGCGCGATCAGCACGGCGAAGAGAATCGCCAGCGCGAGCGCGATGGCCGCCGTGGCGAGCGCGAGGTACAACCACTTCTGCCGTCCCTGCGTCGCGATCTCGTGCAGGCGCTCGATGGCACTTTCGGTCAGCCGGTTCGTGGCAGTGAGCATCGTCCGCGCACCATCGACGAGGCGCGCGTAGCCTTCCGCGAGCTGAGCCTGCGTTTCCGCCGATCGCTGCGGCATCGCCAGCAGACCACGCAGCCGGCCCTCGCTGCCCGCCAGCGCCGCGAGCGCCGCCAACGGTTCGGGATCGAGCGGCAGCAACGCGAGCTGCGCGGCCGTGCTCCGGAATTCCTGACGGACGCGATCGTAGTCGTCGAGCAGCGCACTGTCCTCGAGAATCAGATGCTGCCGCACGATGCGCTCGAGCGTTCCCGTCTGCTCGAACAGCTGCCGGCTGGCGCGTCCCGCCTGGGCCGCCTGCTGCACCGCCTCCCGACCCTGCGTCTGCAGCTGGTCGAGGGACAGGATCAACTCGCCCAGCGCGTAGAGCAACGGCAGGCTCACCAGAAGGAAGCCCAGCAGGATGAATTTGAGGAACGAACGGGGGTAATACACGTGAGCCGCCGTTATAATCTCCAGCAATTATGACACCCCACCCGGCGGCACCGCCGCGAGCGGAACAAAATTCACCCGCGGCGGGCACGGCGGCAGGTGCTGCGGCCCCGCCCCGGATCGTGCTGATCGCCGCCGTTGCCGCAAATGGCGTCATCGGCGCGGACAATCAGCTTCCGTGGCGACTTCCCGCAGACCTCAAGCGCTTTCGCGCGTTGACCCTGGGCCACGCCGTGATCATGGGTCGCAAGACCTGGGAGTCGCTGCCGCGCGCGTTGCCGGGGCGGCAGAACATCGTCGTGACGCGGCAGCGCGGCTATGTTGCGACGGGTGCCGATGCCGCGCCTTCGTTCTCCGCGGCGCTCGACTGCGTCCGGATGCCGGAACCGGTGTTCTGCATCGGCGGCGGAGAGATCTATCGCGCCGCCCTCCCCTTCGCCACGACGCTTCACCTGACGGAAATTGCGCGCGCTTTCGACGGTGACGCACGGTTCCCGCCGTTCGACCGCAACGACTGGCGGGAGACCGCGCGCGAAGTTCACGCGCCGGACCAGCCCGGTGCATTTGCCTATGCGTACGTCACGTACGAACGCGACGCAGCCGGTGCCTGACGTCGGGCCGCAGCAACGTTTCGGCTACGTTGATGCGCCCCGTTGAAGACGCGCGACGAGTTCCCTGCGCAGCAGCTTGCCGGTGACCGTGCGGGGCAGCGCGTCAAGCGCCACGCAGCGGATCGGGCGCTGGTATGGCGGCAACGCAGCCAGCGCACGATTGAGGGCCGCCGATGCCGCGGCCGCCGTTCCTTCGCCCACGTAGGCTGCCGCGAGCGTCGTGAGGCCGTCCTCGTCGGCGAGCGCGACCAACGCGATCTCGCGCAACGCGGGCCCGGCCGCCGCGACAATCGCCGTTTCGACGTCGGGCAGGCTGACCCAGCGACCGCGCACTTTCACGAGCGTGTCGGCGCGACCCGCATAACGCCAGCCGTCCCCGGCGGGCGCGAACCGGTCGCCGGGAGTGAAGCCGGCGGGACCGAATGACGCGCGCTCCTCGGCTTCGCGGTTCCGGTAGCCAAGGGCTACCGTCGGTGCGCGCAACGTCAGGTGGTACAGACCGGCTTCCGCGATCGCGGACGCTACAGCGACACCCGGGGCGGACCGAAGCACCGTCGCCGCGCCTGACTGCGGCCGTCCGACGAGCATCAGCGCGAGCGTTTCCGACGTTCCGTAGCCGTCCCAGGTCGGGACACCGGTCCCGATACGCCATTGCTCCGCCAGCGCGGGGGCGATGGCCTCGCCGGCAGACACAGCGAGCCGGAGGTCGCGCGCAATCGCCGCGGCGCTGCCCTCGCGCAACAGCGCGCGGTAAAAGGCGGGAACACCGAAGAACACGGTCGGGCGATCGCGCGCGGCCGTCACCGCAACATTGTCGACCGTCGGCCATTCCCGTTGCAGGATCACGGTCGCGCCGCAGGCGAGTCCGGTGAACAGGCTGTTGGCGAGCGGATACGCGAAGAAGAGTCGCGACGGCGCGAACAGGCGATCGGAGGCGTCGATGCCGAACACCTCGATGCCGCAACGCGCCACGGCCGGGACGACGCGGTGCGCATGCACGACGGCTTTCGGCAGCCCGGTCGTCCCCGACGAGTAAAGCCAGAACGCGGGCAGGTCCGGAGAACACGTTGCGGCTGCCACAGCGGCGGCCGTCTCCACGCGGGCCCGCCACACGCTGCGCGACACCGCCTGCGCCACAACAGCAGGTGCAGGTGCCCCATCCTCGCCCAGCCACGCCGCGTACCGTCCCTCGGCCGCGAGGGCATCCCGGTCGCCCGGCGCGAGCCTGGGATTCAAGGCCACGGCGACCGCGCCACCGAAAATCGCGCCGAGAAACGCCGCTACCCATTCGGCATCGTCGGCCAGCGCGACCGCGACCCGCTCTCCGGGGTTCACACCCATCGCTCGCCAGGCGCCGGCAGCCTGCGCGACCGTTCGCCGCAATTCCGCGTAGGTCATCGGCACGCCGTCGGCGACAAGCGCCGTTGCGTCATCCCGGCCCCGTGCGAGCAGTTCCGCCGCCAGGTTCATCGCCGGTCCCGCCCCGCAGGCGTCGGCGCCCGTCAGCCGAGATTGCGCAACTCGCGCAACGCCACGGCAAGCATCGACGCGTCGGTTGCGGGTGCCGCGCGCAGCTCGTCCAGCAGCCGCCGCGCGCGCTCGTTGGCGCGCCGGTTGCGCTCCTGCCACGACGCCAGGAGTTCGTCCCGCGTGGAAACGCCGGCAGCGCCGCTCAGCACTTCGCTGGCGATGGATCGCTGCAGCCCGGATAGATCGTCGTCCATCGCGGTCTTTGCGAGCATCTGCCAATGTTCGTCGCCGGGCAGGCGCGCGATCATCTCGCGCAGCCACGGCAATTCGAGCCGGGTCGAGAGCTCGAAATAGATCTCGGCGACCAGCTCCACCGGCCGGTGCGTGGCGCCGGCGACCTCGACGATGTCGAGCGTCAGGTACAGGCTGTCCAGCGTCACGACGCGCCCCGCCAGCGCCTCCGGAATCCCCTTGGCGACATAATCCCCGACCGCCGCGCCGAGCCGGGCGCGACCCGTCGCGTCGAGCAGCGCCGGCAAACCCGCGGCGAGCGCCTCGACGCGCGGCGCGAAGTGCGCGATGGTCGCGGCCATGTCCTCGCCGAGCCGCCGCGAGCGCAGGAACCAGGTCGTGCCGCGTTCCAGCTCGCGGCTCATGCTGATCAGCATCGCGGACTGCAGCGCGTCGTCGACCTTGCTGTCGAGCGCTTCGATCGCCTTCCAGAGCGCGACGAAGCCGAAGACTTCGCGGCTCAGCAGATAGGCGCGCACGACCTCGTGCGGTCGCGCGCCGGTGGCTTCCAGCAGCCGGTGCACGAAGGTGCTGCCCACGCGATTCAGCATGCTGTTGGTCACATGGGTCGCGATGATCTCGCGCTTCAGCGGATGCCGGTCCATGTAGACGGGATAGCGTTCGCCAAGCGCCGCGGGGAAATAGCGGGCCAGCACGCTCGCGACCCAGGGATCGTCGGGCAGGCTCGACGCAACGAGCTCGTCGAAGAGCCACATCTTGGCGTAGGCGAGCAGCGACCGCCCGCTCGGGGGCCGTGAGCCCGTGCCCGCTCGCGCGCCGCTCGGCGAATTCCTCGTCGGCAGGCAGATACTCGATCGCGCGGTGGAGACGCCCCTCCTTTTCCAGGAAGCCGACGAAGCGCTGCTGCGCGTCGAGCAGCTCCGGCGCGATGCGCCCCGTGACCGACAGCACCTGCGTCTGGAAGTAGTTGTCGCGCAGCACCAGCTTGGCGACGTCATCCGTCATCTCCGCGAGCAGCGCGTTGCGCTGTTTCTCGGTCAGCTCGCCGTCACCGACGGCCAGGCCGAGCAGGATCTTGATGTTCACCTCGTGATCCGACGTGTCGACCCCCGCGGAATTGTCGATCGCGTCGGTATAGATGCGCCCGCCCGTCCGCGCGAACTCGATGCGTCCGAGCTGGGTGCAGCCCAGATTGCCCCCCTCGGCCAGCACCTTGCAGCGCAACTCCCGCCCGTCGACGCGCAGCGCGTCGTTGGCCCGGTCGCCGACCTGCGCGTGCGTCTCCGTCGTCGCCTTCACGTAGGTGCCGATGCCGCCGTTGTACAGGAGGTCGACCGGCGCCTTCAGGATCGCGTTGACGAGCTCGGTCGGCGTCAGCGTGTCGGCAGTGATGTCCAGCGCCGCCCTGACTTCCGGAGTGATCGCGATCGACTTGGCGCTCCGGGGATGGATGCCGCCGCCGGCCGACAGGAGCTTCGCGTCGTAATCGGCCCACGACGAGCGCGGCAGCCTGAACAGCCGCTCGCGCTCGCGCAGCGAGGATGCCGGATCCGGATTCGGATCGAGGACGATGTGCCGGTGATCGAACGCCGCGATGAGCCTGATGTGCGGCGACAGCAGCATGCCGTTGCCGAAGACGTCGCCCGACATGTCGCCGATGCCCGCGACCGTGAAGTCGGTCGCCTGCGTGTCGACGCCCATTTCGCGGAAGTGGCGCTTGACGGACTCCCAGGCGCCGCGCGCCGTGATGCCCATCGCCTTGTGGTCGTAGCCCGCGGAGCCGCCCGACGCAAACGCATCGTCGAGCCAGAAGCCGTACTCGCGGCTGATCCCGTTCGCGTAGTCGGAGAACGTCGCCGTGCCCTTGTCGGCCGCGACGACGAGATACGGATCGTCCGGATCATGTCGCCGCACCTGCGGCGGCGGCACGATCCGGTCGCCGACACGGTTGTCGGTGAGATCGAGCAGCGCGCGCAGGTAGTCCTTGTAGCAGGCGATGCCCTCCTTCATGTACGCGTCGCGGTCGGCCGGGGAAGGCGCGCGCTTCAGCACGAAGCCGCCCTTCGAGCCCACGGGGACGATGACCGTGTTCTTGACCATCTGCGCTTTCACGAGGCCCAGGATCTCGGTCCGGAAATCCTCCGGGCGGTCGGACCAGCGCAGGCCGCCGCGCGCGACGCGGCCGCCGCGCAGATGGACCCCCTCGAAGCGCGGCGAATAGACGAAGATCTCGAACATCGGCCGCGGTTCCGGGAGGCCCGGCACCTTCGCGGGATCGAACTTGAACGACAGGAAGCTGCGCGGGCGCCCTTCGGCGTCGCGGCGCCAGAAGTTGGTGCGCGTCGTGGCGAGGATCAGCGCCAGCAGCTGCCGCAGCACGCGATCCTCGGAAAGATTGTCCACCGCTTCGAGCGCGGTCTCGACGGCGCGCCTGCGCGCCGCGGCCTCGTCGTCGCCGCCGGCCGGCACTTCCGGATCGAAGCGCGCCTTGAACAGCGCGACGAGATCGGCGGCGATGCCGGCGTTCGCCGCCAGCGTCGCCTCGATGAACGACTGCGACAGCGCAAAGCCGATCTGGCGCAGGTATTTCGCGTACGCCCGCAGCACGACGATTTCCGCGGCGGGCATGCGCGCCGCGACGACCAGACGATTGAAGTCGTCGTTCTCCACTTCGCCGCGGAAAATGCGCCCGAAGGCATCCTCGAACACCGCGTGCAGCTCGTGGATGTCGACGTCCGCATCGGCCAGCGCCGTCTGCATGCCGAAATCGTGGAGCCAGACCGGCGCCTGATCCGGCGGCGACACGCGATGCGGCCGCTCGTCGAGCACCCGCAGTCCCATGCGCTCCAGCATGGGCAGGCTGTCGGACAGCGTCACCGGCCCGCCCAGGTGAAAGAGCTTGAACCGCAGCGTGCCCGGCTCTGCCTCCAGCGGGCGATACAGGCTCATGCCCAGCGGATTCTCCGCCGCGAGCCGCGCCATCATCTCGATGTCGGGCACCGCCGCCCGGGCGGTGCAATCCTCGCGGTAGGCGGCGGGCAGCGCGCCGGCAAAGCGCCGGAAGAGCTCGTTGCCGCGCGCCTCCCCGAGCCCGTCGATCAGAGCCTCCTTCAGATCGTCGTCCCAGCGCCGCGCCGCGAGCGCGAGCCGGGCCTCGAGGTCGCGCACGTCGAACGCGGGGATCTTTCCCGGGATCGGTGCGCACGGTGATCATCACCCGCGCCAGCATGGACTCCGACAGATGCACGTTGAATTCGGAACTGGTGCCGTTGAAGGCGTCGTGCAGGATCGCCTGCCATTGCTCGCGCAACTCCGTCGTGTAGTTCTCGCGCGGCGCGTAGATCAGGCACACCAGGAAGCGCTCGAAGGGATCGCGCCGGACGAACAGCCGGAACCGCTGCCGCTCGCCCAGATGCAGGATGCCCATCGCCGTGCGCAGCAGGTCGTCCTCGCTCGTCTGGAACAGCTCGTCGCGCGGATAAGTCGCGAGGATGTTGAGCAGCGCCTTGCCGGCATGGCTGCCGAGCACGACGCCCGCCCGGGCGACGACGTTGGCCGTCTTGCGGCGCAGCAGCGGAATGTCCGCCGGGCTGGCGCTGTACGCGGTCGACGTGTACAGCCCGAGAAAGCGATGCTCGCCGCACACGTTGCCGGCCGCGTCGAAGCGCTTGACGCCGACGTAGTCGAGGTAGCCCGGGCGGTGCACGGTCGAACGCGCGTTGGCCTTGGTGACGATCAGGAGATCGGGTAAGCGGGCGTAGGCGCGGACCTCCGGCGGCAGCGCCGCGAAGCTCGTCGCGACCTCCTTCGCCGGGTCCTCGCGCAGGAAGCCGAGGCTCGAGCCGGGGACGATCTTCAGCGCGTCCTGCCCGTCGACCACCACCAGATCGTGGCAACGGTACCCGAGGAGCGTGAAGTGCGCGTCGGCGAGCCAGGACAGGAACGCCTTGCTCTCGGCCAGTTCCTCCGGCGACATCGGCGGCGGACGGGCGTCGATTTCCGCGACGACCGCCGACAGCCGGTCGCGCATCTTCGCCCAGTCGGCGACCGCCAACCTCACGTCGATGAGCACACGCGCCACGTCCCGCGCCAGCGCGTCGAGTCGCGCCGGCTCGATCACCCGGTCGACCTCGACGTGGATGAACGATTCGCGCCGCGCGTCGCGCGCATCCTCCGGCGCGACGTCCGCCAGCGTCCCGTCGGCGCCGGGAATGACGGCGATGATCGGGTGGACGATGAGGTGCAGCGTCAGGCCTTGGCGGTTGACTTCCATCGTGACCGAATCGACCAGGAACGGCATGTCGTCGTTGACGATCTCGATGATCGTGTGCGTCGACTGCCAGCCGTCGTCCTCGACCGACGGATTGAAGACGCGCACCCGGGCGTGGCCCGGCTCGCGCTTGCGGGCGAAGTTCCAGTGCGAGAGCGCCGCGCCATAGAGATCGGCCGGCGCCCGCTCGGCGAGATCCTCGGGATCGACCTGGCCGAAGTAACGGACGACGAAACGCTCGAGCGCGTCGCGCCGCACCGCCGTCGTCCTGGTCCGCACCAGCCCGAGCACGAGGTCGAGCTGTTGCGCCCTGCCGTCATCCGCCGTCGTCTTCATCGTCGTCTCCGAGCCTTTGCCTGGTCGATCGTACCCCGTTCCCTGCCCTGTTCACCACATGCCGATGCGGAAGCCGCGCACGCGCCCCGGCCGCCCCGCGCAAGCCGGGAGGCGCGCGGGCACGGGCGACGCGCCCCAGGCCGAGTCGAAATCATGCCGCCGCTGATCGCACATCACGAACAGCACGGCGCGGATTGCACTCATTGGCTTACGACAGAGGAATGGCGAAGACGTGGATGGCAGGCAGCGGGCCGGCTGCGCAACGCGCTGGGCGATCGCGCCGGTTTCCGCGATAATGCCGCCTTTACCTCCGCCGGGCAACGCGAGCCGCCACGCGCCCCGCACCCAATGCCGGGATGGCGGAACTGGTAGACGCAGCGGACTCAAAATCCGCCGGTGGTGACACCGTGGGGATTCGACTTCCCCTCCCGGCACCAATGGCCCCCCAAAAAAACCCCCGACAGCGCGGGGGTTTGGAGTCATGCCAGAGGAGTTGCATCAATAGCGCAGGTCGCCCCGCGCTCAACCTGATGCACGGCACGTGCCAGCCGCGTCAAACTCTATGATAATCAATGGCCTGGAACAGCAGCCGCCTTTGCAGCGGCAGCCGATGTAAATAGGGCCGACATTTCGATGCCACCCCGCACGCTCTCCGACTTCGACTATTCGCTGCCGCCCGGGCTCATCGCGCAAACGCCGTCGCCGACGCGCACCGGCAGCCGGTTGCTGCATGTGCAGGGAGCGACGCTCACCGACGGCGCGTTCGCGGACCTGCCGCATCTCCTGACGCCGGGCGATCTTGTCGTGTTCAACGACACGCGCGTGATCAAGGCGCGGCTGCGCGCGGCGCGACCCACGGGGGGCAAGGTCGAGCTGCTGCTCGAGCGCGCGATCGCGGAGGACGAAGCCGTGTTCCAGCTCCGCGCAAGCCATCCGCCCAAGCCGGGCGGCGAGCTGCTGCTGCCTGACGGCGTGCGCGCAACCGTGCTGGAGCGCGACGGTCGCTTCTTTCGGCTGCGCCTCGCCGGCGTGGGGTCGCTGTTCGACTATCTGGAGCGCCACGGGGACGTGCCGTTGCCGCCCTACATCGCGCGTCACGCCGACGCGGTCGATGCGGCGCGTTACCAGACGGTCTACGCGCGTCACGCCGGCGCGGCGGCGGCGCCTACTGCCGGCCTGCACTTCGACGCGTCGATGCTCGCGGCGCTCGCGGGCGCGGGCATGGCATCCGCCTTCGTCACCCTGCACGTCGGCGCCGGAACGTTCCAGCCGGTGGAAGCGGAGGACCTCTCCGCGCACCGGATGCACGCGGAGTGGTACCGGATTCCGGCGGCGACGGTCGCCGCCGTCGAAGCAGCGCGCGCGCGCGGCAGCCGGATCGTCGCCGTCGGCACGACCAGCCTGCGCGCGCTCGAATCGGCGGCCGACGCCGCGGGACGCTTGCAGGCCGGCGCAGCGGAAACAAGCCTGTTCATCACGCCGGGTTACCGCTTTCGTGTGGTCGAGCGGCTCCTGACGAATTTCCATCTGCCGAAGTCGACCCTGCTGATGCTCGTGTCCGCGTTCGCCGGCCACGACAACATCCGCGCCGCCTACGCGCACGCGATCCGCGAGCGCTATCGCTTCTTCAGCTACGGCGACGCGATGCTGCTCGAGCGCGCGCCCGCCGCGGGCTGAACAGCCCCCACGCTCACTATGTGCGGCTGCGCCGCATCCCGCTGCGCGGGACCAGCCTTCGGCTGTCCTGCGGCCTTTGGCCTGGTGTTCGCTGCCCCCCCGAGGGGGCGGGCACTGACGCGGGCGAGTCGCGGCGCAGGCGCTGCTACAATCGTCCCGATGCAATTCACGCTGCAGGCGACGTCCGGTCGCGCGCGCCGCGGCCGGCTCGAAACCGCGCACGGCGCCGTCGACACTCCCGTGTTCATGCCGGTCGGCACCTATGGCACGGTCAAGGCGATGGCGCCCAGCGAGCTCGAAGCGCTCGGCGCGCAGATCGTGCTCGGCAACACGTTCCACCTCTGGCTGCGGCCCGGGGTCGAGGTCGTCGCCGCGCATGGCGGGCTGCATCGATTCATGGGCTGGCCGCGGGCGCTCCTCACCGACTCCGGCGGCTTCCAGGTGTGGAGTCTCGGCCCGTTGCGCAAGGTGCACGAGGAGGGCGTGGCGTTCGCGTCTCCCGTCAACGGCGACCGGCTGCTGCTCACGCCCGAGATCTCGATGCAGATCCAGCGCACGCTCGACTCGGACATCGCCATGGTGTTCGACGAGTGCACCGCGTACCCCGCGACCCGCGACGAAGCGGCGACGTCGATGGAGCTGTCGGCGCGCTGGGCGCGGCGCTCGCGCGACGAATTCGACCGCCTCGCCAATCCGCACGCGCTGTTCGGCATCGTGCAGGGCGGGATGTTCGGCGACCTGCGCGACGCGTCGCTCGGGGCGCTCACCGACATCGGCTTCGACGGCTATGCGATCGGCGGGATGTCGGTCGGCGAGCCGAAGGACGAAATGCTCGCGGTGCTCGAGCACACCGCGCCACGGTTGCCCGCCGATCGGCCGCGCTATCTGATGGGCGTGGGCACTCCCGAGGACATCGTCGCCGGCGTCGCGGCCGGGGTCGACATGTTCGACTGCGTGCTGCCGACGCGCAACGCGCGCAACGGCCATCTCTTCACCCGCTACGGCGACGTCAGGATCCGCAACGCGGTGCACCGCACGGACACGCGCCCGCTCGATGCCAGCTGCGGCTGCTACACCTGCACCCATTTCACGCGCGCCTACCTCCATCACCTGCAGCGCGTGAACGAGATCCTCGGCGCCCGCCTCAACACGATCCACAATCTGCATTACTACCTCTGGCTCGCCGCCGGAATGCGGGAGGCTGTCGCCGCGGGCCGCTTCGACGCGTGGGCCAGGGAATTCCGCAACGACCGCGCGCGGGGGGCTCAGGCAATTGCCGGCATGGTAGAATGACAGGCTTTCCATTCGCGCCCGGCCCCACCCGGACAGCCGTGCATCCGGCAGAACCCGCGTGACCCCCCTTTTTTGCGGAGGACCAGAACGTGCTGATCGACCTCTTGATCGCCCCGGCGTACGCGCAAAGTGCGCCCGCGGCCCCCTTCGGCAGCGACCTGATGGCGTTCCTGCCGATGGTCGCGATCTTCGTCGTCTTTTACTTCCTGCTCATCCGGCCGCAACAGAAGAAGGCGAAGGAGGCGAGGGCGATGCTCGAGGCCCTCCAGAAGGGGGACGAAGTCGTCACCGCCGGCGGGCTGCTCGGACGCATCGCGAAGCTCGGCGAGCAATACGTGACGGTCGAAATCGCGCCGAACACCGAGATCACCGTCCAGCGCGCCGCGATCGCCCAGCTCCTGCCCAAAGGCACGATCAAGGCGCTGTGACGCCGGCCCGGGCAATCCGCGTCCGCTCCACGATCCCGCTCGACGCGCAGGACAACGATCGGGCCTGACGCGGGCCCGACCGCTGCCGCCACCGCACTTCCGTTTCCACCGGCGCCATGAATCGATACCCTCTCTGGAAATACCTGGTCATCGCCGTCGCGCTTGTGGTCGGCGTCCTCTTCACGATTCCGAATTTCTTTCCCGAGGTGCCGGCGGTCCAGGTATCCACGTCGAAAGCGACGGTGAAGATCGACACCGCCCTCCTGTCCACCGTCGAGGACGCGCTCAAGGCGGCGGCGATTCCCTACCGCGGGGCGGTGCTGGACGCGACGGGCATCAAGGTCCGCTTCGCCGACACCGACACGCAGCTCAAGGCGAAAGACGCCTTGCAGGCGAAGGTCGGCGACAATTACATCGTCGCGCTGAACCTGCTGTCGGCCTCGCCGCAATGGCTGACGGCAATCCGCGCGCTGCCGATGTACCTCGGTCTCGACCTCCGCGGTGGCGTGCACTTCCTGCTGCAGGTCGACATGAAGGCGGCGCTGGACAAGGCCGCCGACCGGTACACCACCGACATCCGCTCGCTGATGCGGGAAAAGAAGGTCCAGTACGCCGGCGTCGTCCGTGAAGGGACGAACGTCGTGGTCCGCTTTCGCGACGAAGCGGAGCGCAACCGGGCGCGGGTCGAAATCGAAAAGGCATTCCCGGACCTCGTGCTGCGCGAGGGCGACGCGGCGGGCGAGCTGCGTCTCGTGGGCGCGCTGAAACCCGAGGCGCAGAAGCGCATCCAGGACGGCGCCGTGCAGCAGAACATCACCATCCTGCGCAACCGGGTCAACGAGCTCGGCGTCGCCGAGCCGATCGTCCAGCAGCAGGGCGCCGACCGCGTCGTCGTGCAGCTCCCCGGCGTGCAGGACACCGCGCGCGCGAAGGACATCCTCGGCCGCACGGCAACCCTCGAGATCCGCATGGTCAACGACGAGCCCGGCGCGCTGGAGGCGGCGCTCGGGGGCCAGCCGCCGCTCGGCAGCGACATCTACACCGAGCGTTCCGGCGGGCCGCTGCTGGTCCGCCGGCAGGTGGTGCTGACGGGCGACCGGATCAACGACGCACAGCCGGGGTTCGACCAGCGCAACAACGAGCCGGCGGTGCACGTCAACCTCGACGGCACGGGCGCCCGGATCTTCAAGGAAGTGACGCGCGAGAACGTCGGCAAGCGGATGGCGATCGTGCTCGTCGAGAAGGGCAAGGCCGAAGTCATCACCGCACCGGTGATCCGCGAGGAGATCGGCGGCGGGCGCGTGCAGATCAGCGGCCGGATGAACACCCGCGAGGCCAACGACATCGCGCTCCTGATGCGCGCCGGCGCGCTGGCCGCGCCGATGGAGATCGTCGAGGAACGCACCATCGGACCCTCGCTCGGCAAGGAGAACATCGACAAGGGCTTCAACTCGGTCTTCTACGGCTTCATCGTGCTGGCGCTCTTCATGTGCGCCTATTACCAGCTGATGGGCGTCATCTCGACGATCGCGCTGTCGGTCAACCTGCTGCTGCTGGTCGCGCTGCTGTCGATGCTGCAGGCGACGCTGACCCTGCCGGGCATCGCGGCGATCGCGCTGACGCTCGGCATGGCGATCGACTCCAACGTGCTGATCAACGAGCGCATCCGCGAGGAGCTGCGCTGGGGCGCGACGCCGCATGCGGCGCTGACGGCGGGCTACGAGCGCGCGTTCGGCACGATTCTCGACTCGAACGTGACGACGCTGATCGCCGGCATCGCGCTGCTGATCTTCGGCAGCGGCCCCGTGCGCGGCTTCGCGGTCGTCCACTGCCTCGGCATCATGACGTCGATGTTCTCGGCGGTGTTCGTCTCGCGCGGGATCGTCAACCTGATCTACGGCGGGCGCAAGCATCTGACCAAGATATCCATCGGCCAGGTCTGGCGGCCCACGCCTGCCGCCGGCACCCCGGCGAAGTAGATCGCGGCCGCCACGACCGCACCACCCACGAGACCGAACCATGGAATTCTTCCGCATCCGGCGCGACATCCCGTTCATGCGGTTTGCGCTCACGTTCAACGTGATTTCGCTCGTGACGTTCGTGCTCGCCGTCGGTTTCCTCGCCGCGAGGGGCTTGAACCTCGGCGTCGATTTCCGGGGGGGCACGCTCATCGAAGTCGTCTACAGCCACGCCGTGGACTTCAACCGCGTGCGCGGCGCCATCGACACGCTCGGGCTGGGCGACTATTCGGCGCAGAGCTTCGGCCGCTCCGACACCGCGCTGATCCGCCTGCCGCTGAAGGACGGCCTGTCGAGCGCGCAGCTCTCGGAGCGCGTGCTGGGTGCGCTGCGGGCCGACGACCCCACGGCTACGCAGCAGCGCGTCGAATTCGTCGGCCCGCAGGTCGGCAAGGAGCTCTACGAGAACGGCGCGCTCGCGCTGCTGCTGGTCTCGCTCGGCATCGTCGGCTACCTCGCCATGCGCTTCGAGTGGCGCTTCGCCGTCGCGGCGATCATCGCCAACCTGCACGACGTCATCATCATCCTGGGATTCTTCGCCTTGTTCCAATGGGAGTTCTCGCTGCCGGTGCTGGCGGCGGTGCTCGCGGTGCTGGGCTATTCGGTGAACGAATCCGTCGTGATCGCCGACCGGATCCGCGAGAACTTCCGCAAGATGCGCAAGGCCACCGTGACGCACGTCATCGACAACGCGATCACCAGCACGATCTCGCGGACGATCATCACCCACGGCAGCACGCTGATGATGGTGCTGTCGATCCTGTTCTTCGGCGGCGAGACGCTGCACTACTTCGCGCTGGCGCTGACGATCGGCATCTGCTTCGGCATCTACTCGTCGGTGCTGGTCATGGCACCGCTGGTGATGTGGATGGGCGTTTCGCGCGAGGACCTCGTCAAGCCGGAGCGCAGGCCGGGCGCCGAGGGCGAAAAGATCCTGCCGTAATGGCGGGATCGGCGACCATGTTCTGGCTCGGGGAAAGGCCGGGCCCGAGCCAGTCCGCCAGGAGGTCCGCGGGCTGCGGGTCGCCATCCGGCGAAATAGTCTGCCTCCGACTCGCACATTTCCATGCTGACTACGCTGTTCTATTCGCTGCTCGCGCTCGACCAGACCGTCGCGCAGATCGCCAGCCAGCACGGACACTGGCTCTATCTGGTGCTGTTCCTCATCATCTTCGCGGAGACAGGGCTCGTCGTGTTTCCGTTCCTGCCTGGCGACTCGATACTCTTCATCGCCGGCACCGTGGTGGCGACCGCCGGCCTCAACGTCCACCTGCTCGTCGCCCTGCTCATCGTCGCCGCAATCCTCGGGGATACGCTGAACTACTCGGTCGGCCGTTACATCGGCCCGCGCGCGTTCGACAAGCCCGACTCGCGCTGGTTCAGGCAGGCGCACCTGCGCCGCACCCAGGACTTCTACGAACGGTACGGCGGGGTGACGATCATCATCGGCCGCTTCGTGCCGATCGTCCGGACCTTCGCGCCTTTCCTCGCCGGCGTTGCCGGGATGACCTACCGCCGATTCATTTCCTACAACGTGATAGGCGGCATCGCCTGGATCTCGTCGCTCGTCTACGCGGGATACGTGTTCGGGAACATCCCCTGGGTCAAGCAGAACCTGACGCTGATCGTCCTCGCCATTGTCGCGATCTCGCTGCTGCCCGCGATCAGCACGTTCATCAAGGAACGCCGCCCGCGGCAGGAGCCGCCGACCTCCTGAAAACCGGGGTCATGAAGATCGGCGTGAGATACGCGCAATTGCGCGGGAGTGGACCGGAGTGGAGAGGACAGACCGCGCTTGTGCAAGCGTCGTCTGTCCTCTCCAGGGCACCGCT
The DNA here is from genome assembly GCA_963751405.1 of uncultured beta proteobacterium. GTDB lineage: Bacteria > Pseudomonadota > Gammaproteobacteria > Burkholderiales > Casimicrobiaceae > CAIWHR01. Next base: position 32,247 of record CAVVUJ010000041.1, read on the forward strand.
CAGATCCGGCTCGCGAGCTCCGCCGCCTTGCCGATATAGGTGGCGGGCGTGAGCGCCTTCAGCCGCGCCTTGGCGTCCGCGGGGAGCGCGAGGCCGTCGATGAACAGGTGCAGACTCTCGCGGGTCATGCCGGTCACCCCGCGCGTCAGCGCCTTCAGCTGCTCGTACGGGTTCGGCACGCCGTAGCGGCGCATCACTGTCTGAATGGGCTCGGCGAGCACCTCCCAGTTGGCATCGAGGTCGGCAGCGATGCGCGCCTCGTCCACCGCCAGACGGGAAAGGCCCTGCCGCAGCGACACCCAGCCCAGCAGCGCGTGGCCGAGCGCCACACCCACGTTGCGCAGCACCGTCGAGTCCGTGAGATCGCGCTGCCAGCGCGAGATGGGCAGCTTTTCGGCCAGATGCCGCAACAGCGCGTTCGCGAGCCCGAGGTTGCCCTCGGAATTCTCGAAGTCGATCGGATTGACCTTGTGCGGCATCGTCGACGACCCGACCTCGCCCTCCGTCACCCGCTGCCGGAAGTAGCCGAGCGACACGTAGCCCCAGAGGTCGCGATCGAGATCGATCAGCACGGTGTTCGCGCGGGCAACGGCATCGAAGAGCTCGGCCAGGCAATCGTGCGGCTCGATCTGCGTCGTGTACGGGTTGAACTCGAGGCCGAGCCCCGTTACCACGCCGGCGGCGAGGCGCTCCCAATCGACCTCCGGATACGCGACGACGTGCGCATTGTAGTTGCCGACGGCGCCGTTTGCCTTGCCCTTGAGCGGCACGCGCTCGATCGCGGCGATCTGGCGCTCGAGCCGCGCATAGACATTCGCCATCTCCTTGCCGAGCGTGGTCGGCGTCGCGGGCTGGCCGTGCGTGCGCGACAGCATCGGCACGGCGGCGTTGGCGTGCGCGAGCGACTTCAGCACCGCCGCGATCTCGCGCAGGGCGGGCAACAGGATCGCCGCCCGCGCCTCCGCCAGCATGAGGCCGTAGGCCAGATTGTTGATGTCCTCCGACGTGCACGCGAAGTGGATGAATTCCCCGACCCGTGCGATCTCGGGGACGTCCGCGAAGCGCTCCTTCAGCCAGTACTCGACCGCCTTCACGTCGTGGTTGGTCGTCCGCTCGATGGCCTTGACCCGCGCCGCGTCGGCCGGAGAGAACGAGTCGCATGCCGCCTCCAGCGCGCGGCGCACCTCCGCTGCGAAGGGAGCGACCTCGGCGACGCGCGGCTCTTCGGAGAGCGCGACCAGCCAGGCAATTTCGACACGCACGCGCGCGCGCACGAGGCCGTACTCGCTGAAATGCCGGGCCAGCGGCGCCACCTTCCCGGCATAACGGCCGTCGAGGGGCGAAAGGGCCGTGAGCGCAGGAGAGATATCGGGCATCGCGATTACGAACGGGCCGGGCGGGCCAACGGAGTCTAGCACGGCGACGGTGGCGCCCATTGCCCGCGCCCGTGGCGCACGCGTCGCGGCGGATACCCGGCGCCATTCTTCCGCTCTACAATCGGGATTGGTTCACTCTGCCCGAGGATTCCGCCTTGCCCCAGTCACCCATCCCCGCACCTTCGGTTCTGGCCGGCATGCGGCAGGCCCTGAAGCCGCATGCGCCGTTCGCCGCGATGAACGAGGGCGACCTCGATCGGATCGTCCGCGCGTCGCAGCTCAAGTACTTCGCGCCCGGGGAGATCATCCTGGCACCGGCAGCCGAGCGGCCGGCGCACTGCTACGTGATCCGGCAGGGCACCGTCCGCGGCGAGCGCCCGGGCGCCGGCGGCACTGCGGTCGCGTTGTGGGAGCTCTCGGCCGGCGAGATGTTTCCGCTGGGCGCGCTGATCGGGCGGCGCGGCGTCACCAGCATCTATCGCGCGACGCAGGACACGTTCTGCCTCAAGTTCCCCGTCGCCGTCTTCGACGCGATGATCGGCGCCGCGCCGGTCTTCCAGGACTTCTGCACGCGCCGGCTCGCACACCTGCTCGACCTGTCGCGGATTCGACTGCAGTCGGAGTATGCAGCCACGGCCACGGAGCAGCGCGGGCTCTCGACCCGGCTCCGTTCGCTGTTGCGGCAGGTGCCGGTGGTGCGCGGCCCCGATGCGCTGCTCGGCGACGCGCTGGCAGCGATGGAGGAAAACCGGATCGGCTCGGTGCCGATCGTCGACGCCGAATCGAGGCCGCTCGGCATATTCACGCGGCAGGACGTGATCGGCCGGGTCGTGTTGCCCCAGCGGCCGCTGACAGTGGCGATGCGCGACGTGATGAGCGAACCCGCCATCACGCTGCCCGCCGATGCGACCGCCGGCGACGCCGCGCTGGTGATGGCGCAGCGCGGCGTACGCCACATCGTCGTGGTCGACACCGATGGCAAGGTCGCCGGTGTCGTCTCCGAACGCGATCTCTTCAGCCTCCAGCGACTGTCGGTGCGCGAGCTCGCCTCGACCATCCGGCGCGCTCCCGACGTGCCGGCGCTGGTCCAGTGCGCGGCCGACGTTCGCGCCCTGTCCCTGTCGCTGGTCGCGCAGGGGGTCGCCGCCGGGCACCTGACGCGGATGATTTCGAGCCTCAACGACCAGATCGCCGTCCGCATCCTCGAACTGAAGGCCCCGGCGCACGATCTGTCGGGGCTCGCGCTGTGCTGGCTCGGCATGGGGTCCGAGGGCCGCGGCGAGCAGACGATCGCGACCGACCAGGACAACGGCCTCATCTTCGTCACCAATGACGAGGGCAGCGCACCCGATGCGATCCGCGAGCGGCTGCTGCCGTTCGCGCGCGCCGTCAACGAGGCGATGGACCGCTGCGGCTATCCGCTGTGCAAGGGCGGCGTGATGGCGATGAATCCCCGCTGGTGCGCAAGCCTCGACGAGTGGAAGGCGGCGTTCGCCGGGTGGATCGACCGGGGCGATCCGACGAGCCTGCTCGCCGCCAACATCTTCTTCGACTTCCGCGCGCTGTGGGGCGAGTCGCGGCTCGCGGATGCGCTGCGGGCGGACATCGCCGCGCATGCGCAGGCGAACCCGCGGTTCCTGAAGCAGATGTCCGACAACGCGCTTTCGAACCGCCCGCCGCTCAACTGGCGGGGCGAACTGCAGGCCGCGGAGGGCGATTCCGGCGTCGAGGGCATCGACCTCAAGATGAGCGGCAGCGTGCCGTTCGTCGACGCGGCGCGCATCTTCGCGCTGGCGGCCGGCGTCACCGCGACCAACACCGTCGACCGGCTGACGCAGGCCGCGGCCGCGCGGGGCATTCCCGCCGAGGAGATCCGTGCCTGGTGCGACGCGTTCGAGTATGTGCAGCTCCTGCGCCTGCGCGAGCAGCATCGCCGCGTGGCGCACGGCGCGCGCGACGGCGAGTCCGCCAACCCCAACGTCGTGCCGCTCGCGATGCTGCCCGATCTCGACCGCCGCATTCTCAAGGAAGCGATGCGGCAGATACGCAAGGTGCAGCAGCGCCTCGAGCTCGACTATCCGGGATGAATTCCCCCCTTGCCTCGCTTCGACGCTGGCTCGGCCGGGACACGGCGCCGACCCAGACGGGACGCTGGGTCGTCGTCGACACCGAGACCTCGGGCCTCGACCCCGAGCACGACCGGCTGCTCGCGATCGGCGCGGTCGCCGTGGACGACGACGGGATCCTGCTCGACGACAGCTTCGAGATCGTGCTGCGGGGCGACCCGTCGGGTGATGCCGCCAACATCGTGGTCCACGGGATCGGTCACGGCGCGCAGGCGGCCGGAGTGCCGGTGCGCGGCGCGCTCGAAGCGTTCCGCGCCTGGGCCGCCGATGCGCCGCGCGTGGGCTTTCACACCGACTTCGACCGCGCGGTGCTGCGCGTCGCCTTCGCCGGCGCGGGACTCCCGGCCGACGACCGGCCGTGGCTCGACCTCGCCCCCCTCGCCGGGGCGCTGGTGCCGGAGGCCTATCGTTACGGCGGTCGCAGCCTCGACGACTGGCTCGCGGCGTTCGGCATCGAGTGCACGATCCGCCACAATGCGGCGTCCGACGCGCTCGCCACCGCCGAGCTGCTGCTGCGCCTGCGGGCCATCGCCGCGAAGCAGGGAACCCGCGGTTTCGCGGCGCTCGTCAAGACCGCGCGGGCGCAGAAGTGGCTGGGCAACGCCGACTGAACGACGCGTGACCCGGGCACCGGATTGCCGGCGCGGCCGGGAAGCACCGGTTCGCGCGCACCGAAAGCCTCATGGAAACGCTGCGCCGCATCGTCTACCTCATCTTTCGTCCTGCGGCGGAGTGGGACGCCATCGCCGGGGAAAAGACATCGGTCGACGCGCTGCTGCGCCATTACATCCTGCCGCTGGCACTGCTGGCACCCGTCGCGACGGTGATCGGCATGAAGACGTTCGATCGCGCGTGGGACCCGGTGCACGGGTTCCTGGTGCCTGCCGAGCAGATTCTCGCGGCCGGCACCGCAACCTATTTCGCCACCGTCGGCTCGATCCTCGTCCTGGCCGCCATCTTCACGTTGATCGCGCCGATGTTCGGCGTCACACGCGACTATCTCGCCGCACTCAAGGTCGCAACGTACGGCGCGATTCCCTTGATGCTGACCGGGGCAACCCTGTTCCTGCCGGTGATGGCCATCGTCGCGATGGTGGGACTGTGCCACACGCTCTTTCTCTTCTGGCTCGGCGTGCGGCGGGTATTGAACGTCCCGCGCGGAGCCGAGGCCGAGTTCGTCGGCATCTCGCTCGTGCTGCTGGCGTTCCTCTCCGTTCTCATCGGGGCCGCGGCCGGCGCAATCGGCCTGCTGTGAAAAAAAGGCCCGCATCGCTGCGGGCCCTTTCCGATGACACGGACGCCCGGGTCTACGTGCCGACCGTCACCATCGTGTCGCCGGTGAGGTTCGGGTACCGGACGTGCTCGACCAGTTCCTGCGTCTCCTTGTCCGGCGCCGGGGTGATCAGGCTCACGACGATGATGACGATGAACCCCAGCGGCACACCCCACAGTCCCGCCGAAATCGCGGAAATGCCCCACCAGGTGTTGTCGGCGATGGAGGTGGTGACGCCGAACACGCCCCGCAGCCACGGCTGGGTCGTCGCCATGTAGTAGAACGTGATGCCGAGGCCGGCGATCATGCCGAGCGTGGCGCCCCACCGGTTCGCGCGCTTCCAGAAGATGCCGCACACCAGCGCCGGGAAGAACGCCGCCGCCGCGAGCGAGAATGCCGCCGACACGAGGAACAGGATGTCCGCCGGTTTCTGCGCCGCCACGGACGCCGCGATCAACGCCACGACGAGGAGCAGGATCTTGGAGATCGTCACGCGGCGCGCCGTGGACGCATTCGGATCGAGCATCTTGTAGTAGAAGTCGTGCGACAGCGCGTTGGCGATCGTCAGCAGCAGGCCGTCCGCGGTGGACAGCGCCGCGGCGAGGCCGCCCGCGGCCACGAGGCCCGAAACAACGTACGGCAGGCCCGCGATCTCCGGAGTGGCCAGCACGATGATGTCCCCGCCGATGGCAATCTCCGCCAGTTGCACGATGCCGTCCTTGTTGACGTCGACGATCGACAGCAGCGTCGGATCCACCTTCGCCCACGCGGCAGCCCACTGCGGCAGCTTCGCGAACTCGGAGCCGACGAGGAACGAGTAGACGTCGAACTTCGCCAGCACGCCGAGCGCAGGCGCGGTGAAATACAGCAGGAAGATGAAGAACAGCGACCAGAACACCGACTCGCGCGCCTGGCGCACCGATGGCGTCGTGTAGTAGCGCATCAGGATGTGCGGGAGCGCGGCGGTGCCGACCATCAGGCAGAACACGAGCGCCAGGAAGTTGCGGCGCGAGACGTCGCGTGCGGCGTCGTCCTTGCCGGGGAACGCCTCCGCGTGGCGCAACGGCGGCGCCGCGCGGGCCGTGAGCCCGGCGTCCTTCGTCCACTGCGCCTTCGCGGCCGCCTCGTCCTTCGGGTACGCAGCTGCCGCCTTCTCGGCTGCCGCCACCTGATCGGCCGGCGCGTTGTCCGCCTTGAGCTTCTCGATGTCGCCGGTGAGCTTGGCCTTCCCCGCGCTGAAGGTGGCAGGCAGGCCCTTCAGATTGGCGCTCGCTTCGTCGGCGCGCGCCTTGAAGATGCCGCGGACCTCGATTTCCTTCGGATCCTTGAGGAATTTTTCCTCGAGCGCGGTGACCTTCTCGAGCTGCTTGCCGTAGACGATCTGCGGAACCGGGATCGCCGGTCTGCTTCACCGACAGCCAGATCACCGGGATCATGTAGGCGACGATCAGGATGATGTACTGCGCCACCTGCGTCCAGGTCACCGCGCGCATCCCGCCCAGGAACGAGCAGACCAGAATGCCGCCAAGGCCGAGGAAAATCCCGATTTCGAACGGCACGCCGGTCAGGCGCGTGGTGATGAGGCCCACGCCGTAGATCTGCGCCACCACGTAAGTGAACGAGCACAGGATCGCCGCGAAGATGCCGACCGTCCGCGGAATGTGGCCGCCGTAACGGGCACCGAGAAAGTCGGGAATCGTGAACTGGCCGAACTTGCGCAGGTACGGCGCGAGGAACAGCGCGACCAGGCAGTAGCCGCCGGTCCAGCCCATGACGAACGCGAGGCCGCCAAAGCCGGTCAGGTACAGCGTGCCGGCCATGCCGATGAACGACGCGGCGCTCATCCAGTCCGCGCCGGTCGCCATGCCGTTGAACAGCGCCGGCACGCGCCGGCCGGCGACGTAGTACTCGGCGGCGTCGGAGGTGCGGCTCATGATGCCGATGCCGGCGTACAGGCCCACCGTGGCCAGCAGGAAGATGTAGCCGATCCATTGCCGTGACAGGCCCATCTGCTCGGCGATGGCGAGCAGGATAACGAAGGCGATGAAGCCGCCCGTGTAGAACGTGTAGACCTTCTTCAGCTGTGCCTTGAACCCCTTGTTCGAGGTGGCGGAAAAGACGCCCCCCGTCCCCGATGCTTGCGGAATGCCGGCCATTATTCGTCCTCCCCTTCATGCACGTCGTAGTCGCGATCGAGGTTGTTCATGTACCGCGCGTAGTACCAGATGATGACCACGTAGATGATGAGCGAGCCCTGCGCCGCCATCCAGAACGCGAACGTCCAGCCGAAGAAGTTGAAGTTGAGGTCGCGGGCGAAGTAACCAAAGATGAAGGTCACCAGGAACCAGATGAAGAGCAGGATCGCGGTGATGCGAAGATTCTTGCTCCAGTACTCCAAGTGTCTTTCGGTCAACTGCATGGCAGGCTCCTCCTGTCGAACAATCCTGGATGAACGTGGATCCCCTGACTGCGAACGGCGTGTGATGCTTGCTCTTATACCCGCGCTCCCGATGGGGGCACGGAATTTTCCGGAGTATAGCCAGCTTTTCCGAACCGCAACAGCCCGGCAGGGCACGCGGTCAGCGGCAGCCGCCCCGCGCCGCGTCGATACCGGGGGCGGCGTCCGGACCGGCGCGGCCTCATGACAACGTACTGGCGCGCAGCCCCGTTTCCCGTTCCAGCTGCCGCGCGATCTTGGGCTCGAACCGCGCCAGATGGTCGAGGACCTGTTGCGTTTCTTCGGTCCGGCCGAGCTCGTGCTGGACGCGGGCCAGCTGATACCACCCGTACGGGCTCATCGGCTGCAGCTTCGTATTCTTCTTCAACGGAACCAGCGCCTCCTCCAGGCGCCGCGCGGAAATGAGCGACAGCGCGAGCCCGTAGTGGGCCCGGTCGTGGTCCGGATTGAGCGCGATCGCGCGCCGGAATGCCGCCATGGCGCCCTCGCGATCGTTCATCTCCTGCAGCAGGAAGCCACGGTTGAAATGCGCCTCGGCATCCTCCGGCGTCACCGCCAGCAGGCGGTCGAACGCGGCCAGCGCCTCCTGCCTGCGACCCTGCTGCGCCGTCTGGAAGGCGATCGACGCCAGTGCCAGGGGATCGCCCGGGTCGAGCTCCAGCATCTTCCCGTAGTACTCGAGCGCGAGGTCGCGCCGCCGGAACAGCATGCACCATGCGGCCATCTGATCGAAAAACCAGCGCCTGATCGGGTTCGGCATTTGCATCCTCAGCGACCCTGCAGGCACTGGCTCACGGGCAGCCCGGCGCCGATGCAGGCGTTCCCGATCGCCAGCATCGTCCAGACGTACCCGACCAGGAGCAGCGAGAGCGCCACCAGCGGCAGGTGCCGGTCGGGGACGAACTTCGGCGTGATGAAGCGGCAGGCCCGCGTGAACGGCGAGGCGACGGTCTCGAGCAGCCGGTAGAAGAAATTGGCCTTCGGGTCCTGCCCGAACAGGCGGGTCAGCACGTGCACGATCCCCTGCCCGGCAAGCGCCAGCAGCGGTATCGCGAGGAGCAGCTGGACGAGCCGGAGCCAGAACAGCGTCGATTGCAGGTCGTTCACCGGAAGTCGCTTTCGGAGGGGCAACAGGGTCGCGTCCGCAGGGAGCGCGGCGCCGCTAGTCTACCGAAACGCGGATCGGCCGGTGTCTACAGCGCCTTCTTCAGCTGATCGAGGATCGCGGGATTCTCCAGCGTCGAGACGTCCTGCGTGATCTCCTCGCCCTTCGCGATCGAGCGCAGCAGGCGGCGCATGATCTTGCCGGAACGGGTCTTCGGCAGGTTGTCGCCGAAGCGGATGTCCTTGGGCTTCGCGATCGGGCCGATCTCCTTGCCGACCCAGTCGCGCAGCTCCTTGGCGATCCGCTCGCTCTCGGCGCCGGTGGGGCGCGCCTGCTTCAGCACGACGAAGGCGCTGACGGCCTCGCCGGTCATGTCGTCCGGGCGGCCGACGACGGCCGCCTCCGCCACCATCGGATTGGCGACCAGCGCGGACTCGATCTCCATCGTGCCCAGCCGGTGCCCGGAGACGTTGAGCACGTCGTCGATGCGGCCCATGATCATGAAGTAGGTCGTCGTCTTGTCCCGCACCGAGCCGTCGCCGGCGAGATAGAGCTTGCCGCCGAGCTCGTCCGGGTAATAGGACTTCTTGTACCGGTCGGGATCGCCCCAGATCGTGCGGATCATCGCGGGCCAGGGCCGCTTGACGACCAGGATGCCGCCCTGGCCGTTCTCGACGTCGCGTCCCGTCTCGTCGACGATCGCCGCCATGATGCCGGGCAGCGGCAGCGTGCACGAGCCGGGCACCGTCGGCGTCACGCCCGGCAGCGGCGTGATCATGTGGCCGCCGGTCTCCGTCTGCCACCAGGTGTCGACGATCGGGCAGCGGCCGCCGCCGACCTTCTCGTGGTACCACATCCACGCTTCCGGGTTGATCGGCTCGCCGACCGTTCCGAGCAGGCGCAGGCTCGACAGATCGTAGTTCGTCGGCGCGGTCGACGGCGTCACGCCCGACGCCTTGACCAGCGCGCGGATCGCCGTGGGCGCCGTGTAGAAGATCGAGACCCTGTGCTTCGCGATCGTCTGCCAGAAGCGCCCGGCGTCGGGGTACGTCGGGATGCCCTCGAACACGACCTCGGTGGCGCCGACCGCGAGCGGCCCGTACGCAATGTACGTGTGCCCGGTCACCCAGCCGATGTCGGCGGTGCACCAGAAGGTGTCCGTCGGCTTGATGTCGAACGTCCAGCGCATCGTGAGCATCGCCCACAGCAGGTAGCCTGCGGAGCTGTGCTGCACGCCCTTGGGCTTGCCGGTCGATCCCGAAGTGTAGAGGATGAACAGCGGATGCTCGGCGCCGACCCACTCCGGCTCGCAGGTGTCGGCCTGCTTCGCGACGAGCTCGTGCAGCCACACGTCGCGCGGGGCCGAGAACGGAACGTTGCCGCCGGTCCGCCGGTAGACGACGACGTTGCGGATGCCCTCGCATCCGCCCATGCCCAGCGCCTCGTCGACGATCGTCTTCAGCGGCAGGCTCTTGCCGCCGCGCGCCTGCTCGTCAGCCGTGATCACCGCCACCGCGCCGGCGTCGATGATGCGCTCCTGCAGCGACTTGGCGGAAAAGCCGCCGAACACGACCGAGTGCGTCGCGCCGATCCGGGCGCAGGCCTGCATGGCGGCCACGCCCTCGACCGACATCGGCATGTAGACCAGCACGCGGTCGCCCTTGCGGATGCCCAGCGACCGCAAGCCGTTGGCGAGACGGCAGACGCGGTGATAGAGCTCCCGGTACGTCACCTTCGTCACCGTGCCGTCGTCGGCCTCGAAGATGATCGCGACCCGCTCCGCATTGCCGTTCGCGAGGTTGCGGTCGAGGCAGTTGTACGACACGTTGAGCTCCCCGTCCTCGAACCACTTGTAGAACGGGGCGTTGGACTCGTCGAGCGTTTGCGTGAACGGCTTGTGCCACAGCAGCTCCTGCCGGGCGAGCTTCGCCCAGAAGCCGTTGAAATCCGCGGCGGCGCTGGCGTTGAGCGCGTCGAAGTCGGCTTTCTTTACATTGGCCTGGGCGACGAATTCGCGCGACGGCTCGAAAATCCGGCGTTCGTGCGATACCGACTCGATCGTGGACATGCTGTCATCTCCTCCAAAGGGACTTGCCGGGGACGGCCCGGCCGCTGCGCGCGACAAACAGACTGCAGTCTAACCAAACGCGCACGAAGGGCGCAACGCGCCACCTTGATGCAGCGCAACCTCCTGGCGCGCGGTGCCATCCCTGCGCCCCGCGCCAGGGGGTGCGCCACTGCGCGCGGTCACCCGGGAATGTCGTCGGCGCTCAGGGCGATGATAAACTTCATTGCCCGCTCGATGCCGCGCGGGACCGCCCGCCAGGTCCCGCGCGGGCGTGTTGCGTTGCCCCAGGGAATTTCCGGCTCCATACCCTTCCGCCATGCCCTCCTCAAATCTGCGTCCGATACCCCGCATCCTGTTCATGAGCCGGTGGCTGCAGCTGCCGCTCTACCTGGGACTCATCGTCGCCCAGGGCGTCTACGTCTGGTATTTCCTGGTCGAGCTCTCCCATCTGGTCGAATCGGCGTTCGGCGACAAGGAAGCGCTCGCCTCGATCCTCAGGAACATCACGCCCGTCGGCGCCGAGACCATCAAGGCCGCGCCCGAGACCATCGTGATGCTGGTCGTGCTGGGCCTGATCGACGTCGTGATGATCTCGAACCTCCTCATCATGGTGATCATCGGCGGCTACGAGACGTTCGTCTCCCGCATGCGGCTCGAGGGCCATCCGGACCAGCCGGAGTGGCTGTCGCACGTCAACGCCTCCGTGCTGAAGGTGAAGCTCGCCACGGCGATCATCGGCATCTCGTCGATCCACCTGCTGAAGACGTTCATCAACGCGCAGGCGTACGACGCGAAGGTGCTGATCGCGCAGACGGTGATCCACATCACGTTCCTCGTCTCCGCGCTGGCGATCGCCGCGGTGGACCGCATGATGCCCCAGGGCCGTCTCCATGCCGCGAAACTCGCGAGCGCCGACCTCGACCGCAAGGACCACTGAACTCCGGAGGGCCGCATGACCAGGATCACGCAGCAGGATTTCATCGCCAGCGTCGCCGACGCGCTGCAGTTCATTTCGTATTACCACCCGCAGGACTACATCGAGGCGCTGGGCGAGGCCTACCAGGCCGAGGAGTCGCCGGCCGCCAAGGACGCGATCGCGCAGATCCTCACCAATTCGCGGATGTGCGCCGAGGGGCACCGCCCGATCTGCCAGGACACCGGCATCGTCGTGGCGTTCGTGAAAGTGGGCATGGGCGTCCAGTGGGACGGCGCCACGATGTCGATCGCCGAGATGGTCGACGAGGGCGTGCGCCGCGCCTATCTCGACCCCGAAAACACGCTGCGCGCGTCGATCGTCGCGGATCCCGCGGGCGCGCGCAAGAACACGAAGGACAACACGCCAGCGGTCGTCCACTTCGACCTCGTTCCCGGCGACACCGTGGAGGTCAGGATCGCCGCCAAGGGCGGCGGCTCGGAGAACAAGTCGAAGTTCGCGATGCTCAATCCGTCCGATTCGATCGTCGACTGGGTGCTGAAGACGGTGCCGACGATGGGCGCCGGCTGGTGCCCGCCGGGGATGCTCGGCATCGGCATCGGCGGCACCGCCGAGAAGGCGCTGCTGATGGCGAAGGAGGCGCTGATGGAGCCCATCGACATGCACGAGCTGCGGCGCCGCGGCCCGGCGAACGGGACTGAGGCGCTCCGGCTCGAGCTGTATCGAGAAGGTGAACGCGCTCGGCATCGGCGCGCAGGGCCTGGGCGGCCTGTCGACCGTGCTCGACGTCAAGATTCTCGACTACCCGACGCACGCGGCGTCGAAGCCGGTCGCCATGATCCCGAACTGCGCGGCGACGCGCCATGCCCATTTCATGCTGGACGGTTCCGGCGCGGCGAAGCTCGCGCCGCCGGATCTCGCCCGCTGGCCCGACGTGCAATGGACCCCGGCCCCTTCGGCGCGCCGCGTCGATCTGGACCGCCTCACGCCGGCGGAGGTCGCGACGTGGAAGCCGGGCGAAACGCTGCTGCTCTCGGGGAAGATGCTCACCGGGCGCGACGCCGCGCACAAGCGCATCGCCGACCTGCTCGCGCAGGGCAAGGGACTGCCGGCCGGCGTCGACTTCACCAACCGCGCGATCTACTACGTCGGGCCGGTCGATCCGGTGCGCGACGAAGTCGTCGGCCCCGCGGGCCCGACCACGGCGACGCGGATGGACAAGTTCACCGAAATGATGCTTGCGCAGACCGGACTGATCGCCATGATCGGCAAGGCCGAACGCGGGCCAGTGGCCATCGAGGCGATCCGGAAGCACCGCGCCGCGTACCTGATGGCGGTCGGTGGCGCCGCGTATCTCGTGTCGAAAGCGATCAAGAGCGCGCGCGTCGTCGCGTTCGCCGATCTCGGGATGGAGGCGATCTACGAATTCGACGTGAAGGACATGCCGGTAACGGTCGCCGTCGACGCCAACGGCACGTCGGTCCACCAGACGGGCCCGCGCGAGTGGCAGCAGCGCATCGGCAAGATTCCGTTGGTTGTTACATGAGCGCGCCGGGCCGCCCCAAGCGCGAATTGCTCCCTCTCGGAGGGAAGGCGCGCAGCGCCAAGGGAGCACTTGTGATGCCGTCCGCATGAGGTTCTTCTCCAGGCGTCCGCCGCCGCTCGCGGCGGACACCGCACCGGCGCTGAGCCTGCCGCCCGTGCGGATGGGCCTGTTGACGAAGTTCAACCTGCTCACCATCGGGCTCATCTTCCTCACGGCCGCCGCGATCACGGGCTTCTACGTCTGGGATCAGTGGCGCGACGAGAAGAGCGATCTGCGCCAGCGCACCGCGACGTCGCTCGCAATGCTGACCGAGATGTCCGAGTTCGGATTGCGCACGAACAACCGGGCCTACCTCGAGGCGGTCCTCGAAGGGCTCGCCGCCGAAGGGGACGTCGCGTACGCGATCATCGCTGACGCGAAGGGCGAAACCATCGCGGCGCGGCGGATCGCCGACGCGCTCGGCACGGCCGGGCTCCCGGCCGCTCCGGCGGACACGCCCTTGCCGGCGGCCGGGACCACGACGGCGACGGAATTGACGGTCCGGGGACGGCGATACGTCGAACTGAGCGCGCCCGTCGGCGGCGCGAAGATCGCGAACGCAATGGGGCTCTGGCAGGGGCCGCCGGAGCCGGCCGTCGAGGGTGCCGGGGCCGGCCAGGCCACCCCGGCCCCGATCGGATACGTCCGGCTGGGGATGACGTTCGACCGCCAGCAGGCGCAGTTCCGCAAGCACCTCGTCGGCGTCCTTTCGGTCATCGCGCTCCTCATCGGGCTCACGATCGGCGCGACGTTCCTGCTCACCCGGGGCCTCGTCGCGCCGATGCACCGCCTCATGCGGGCGGCGCGCGCGGTCGGCGCCGGCAAGCTCGACGTCTTCGTTCCCGCGAGCTCGTCGGACGAGCTCGGGCTGCTCACGCACACGTTCAACCACATGACGCAGCGGCTGTCGGAATCGCAGGCGGAGGTCGCGAATTACCAGCGCACGCTGGAGGACAAGGTCGCCCAGCGCACGCAGGAGCTGGAGATCGCGACGGCGCACGCGTACAAGCTCGCGCAGCACGACATCCTGACCGGGCTACCCAACCGGGCATTGCTCAACCAGCGGCTGAAGCAGATCCTCGCGCAGTCGCAGCGCAACGGCACGCACGTCGCATGCCTGTTCCTCGATTTCGACCACTTCAAGCGCATCAACGACACGCTCGGCCACGACTCGGGCGACCAGTTGCTGCAGTCGGTGGCGCAGCGCCTCACGACCGCCGTGCGCGAGTCCGACACCGTCGCGCGGCTGGGGGGCGACGAATTCGTGGTGATCCTGCCGGGGCTCGATCCCGCGCATGCGACGTTCGAGACGATGACTGTGCTGGCGCGCATCCGCGAGTCGTTCCTCACGCCGTTCCGCCTGTCCGACCAGACGCCGACCCTGACCTGCTCGATCGGGGTCTCGATGTACCCGCTCGACGCCAACGACACCGTGACGCTGATCAAGCAGGCGGACACGGCGATGTACGCGGCCAAGGAGGTCGGGCGCAACGCCTACCGGTTCTACACCGCCGACATGAACGCGCGCGTGCAGGCGCGCCTGCAGCTCGAGACCGACATGCGGCGCGGCCTCCTGCACAACGAGTTTTTCCTCGCCTATCAGCCGCAGATCGACATGCAGACCGGCCGGGCCGCGGCGGTGGAGGCGCTGCTGCGCTGGCGCGATCCCGTGCGCGGCGTGATCCCGCCGACCGAGTTCATCCCGATCGCCGAGGAATCCGGGATGATCCAGGCGCTGGGCGCCCGCGTGCTGCGCGATGCGTGCCGGCAGGTCGTGCAGTGGCACCGGCTGGGCATGATGCTGCGCCTTTCGGTCAACCTCTCGGTGCAGCAGCTGCAGCACGACAGCTGTCTCTCGGTGGTCGAGGAGGCGCTGCGCTCGAGCGGCCTCGCGCCGCAATACCTCGACCTCGAGATCACCGAGAGCGTGATCATCACGCACCCGGAGAAGGCCGTCGCCACGCTGGCGAAGCTGAAGGAGCGCGGCATTTCCATCACCGTCGACGATTTCGGCACCGGCTACTCGAGCCTGTCCTATCTCGCGCGCCTGCCGATCGAGGCGGTCAAGATCGACCAGCGCTTCGTCCACGGCCTCGAGCACAACAGCAACGATGTGGCGATCACGCAGGCCATCATCGCGCTGTCGCACTCGCTGGGCCTCCGGGTGATTGCCGAAGGTGTGGAGACCAGTGCGCAGTACGACTTCCTCAAGAACCACGGCTGCGAGGCCGCGCAGGGCTTCCTGATCGGTCGTCCGCTGGAGGAGCAGGAGTTTCCGGCCTGGTGGAAGGCGCAGGAGGAACAGGCGCGCGCCGTGCTGCTGCAGCCCGACATGTGGCAGCCGGAAGGCAGCGACAGAGCCTAGTCGAGGTCGGCCGGCCGATCGACGTCGGCGAGCGTGCCGGCGTCGTCGACATCGATCCTCACCAGGCTGTCGCGGTGCGCCGCCACGACAGACTTCGCCCCGTCGTCGCCGGTGAGCACCGTCAGCGCCCCAAGGCACGCGGTGCCGAAGCCCACGGGATGCCCACGCTGGCCGCGATGGAACGGCGCCGCCACGGTGGCACCGTCGGCGATCGCCCCCGCGACGCGCGCGATCGTGGACGTTTCGATCCACGGCATGTCGCCAAGAGCGACGATCCAGCCTGAAGCGCCCCGCGTCGCCAGCACTCCGCACGCGAGACTCGCCCCCATTCCATCTTCGGCGTCAGCACAGCGGACAATGCGCGCTCCCGCCGCGCCGAGCGCCACGGCAAGCGCGGCGTCGTCCGGCCGGACGACCGCTACGACGCGCGGCAGTGCCAGGAGGAGTTTCCGGCACGCCATCACGCCGATGAATTCCCTCGCCGGGCCGGGCAAGCGACCGTCCGTAGGCGCGTCGGCCCGGATCATCGTGAGGAGTTTGTCGCCGCCAAAGCGCTCGCCTCGCCCCGCGGCGAGCAGAATCCCCACGACGCCGGGAACGAAGTTCCCCGTCATTGCGTAACCGGCCGCGCACTCGCCATCAGACGACCTCCCCGGCGGCATGTCCCGACGACCACGCCCACTGGAAATTGTAGCCGCCAAGCCAGCCCGTGACGTCGACCACCTCGCCGATGAAGAACAGCCCGGGGACCCTGGTCGCGCCCATCGTCTTCGACGACAGCTCCCGCGTGTCGACGCCGCCGAGCGTGACCTCCGCCTTGTTGAAGCCAAGTGTGCCGCCCGGCTGGACGCGCCAGCAGTGCAGCGCCGCTTCGATCGCGGCGAATCGGCGGTCGGGGAGCCGGGCCATCGGCCCGGCCGCGTCGTGCACCGCACACCACGTCTCCGCAAAACGCCGCGGCAGCCGCTGCGCCAGCACGTTGTCGACATGCGCGGCCGACGTGCGCTGGTCGCGGAACCACGCCGCGGCGGCGGCATCCGGCAGCAGATCGATCGCGAGCGGCGCCTTGCCGTCCCAATACGACGAGATCTGCAGGATGGCCGGCCCCGACAGGCCGCGATGCGTGAACAGGAGATGCTCGCGAAAGCGGCCATCGTTGCACGACACTTCGGCGTCGAGCGCGACGCCGGCAAGGTCGCCGTAGCGCGCCAGCCATTCGGGTGCGAGGGCCAGCGGCACCAGCGCCGGACGGGGCCGCACGACGCTCAATCCGAATTGCTCGGCCACCTTGTAGCCGAACGGCGTCGCGCCGATCTTCGGGACGGTCAGGCCGCCGGTGGCGATCACGAGCGACGTCGTGCGCACCGCACCCTCCCCCGTCGTGACGATGAACTCGCCGTCGACGCGTTCGATGCCGCTGACGGAGCACGGCATCCGCCAGTCGACGCGGCCGCGATCGCACTCGGATTTGAGCATGGCGACGATGGCCTGCGCGCTGCCGTCGCAGAAGAGCTGGCCCAGCTTCTTTTCGTGGTACGCGATCCCGTGCCGCTCGACCAGCGCGACGAAATCGCGGGCCGTGTATCGCGCCAGCGCGGAGCGGCAGAAATCCGGGTTCTGCGAAAGATAGCCGGCCGGGCTCGCGCCGACGTTCGTGAAGTTGCAGCGCCCGCCACCGGAGATCCGGATCTTTTCGCCGAGCTTGTGATAGTGCTCGACGATGAGCGCGCGGCGACCGCGTTGCCCCGCCCGCGCCGCGCACATCATGCCGGCCGCACCCGCCCCGATCACGACGGCGTCGTAGGTCGCGGCGCCGTTCAACGCTTCATTCCCCGGCGCAGTGAAAGTCCGGGCCGTTCATCAAACTACGGCCCGAAGAAATCGCGTACCTTGTCCATGAACGACTTGGCGCGCGGATTGTGCGCGCCGGGATCGTTGTCGTTGATGGCCTCGAATTCGCGCAGCAGTTCCTTCTGCCGGGCCGTCAGCTTGACCGGGGTTTCCAGGACGACATGGCAGTAGAGGTCGCCCGTGACCGAGCCCCGGACGGGTCGGATGCCCTTGTTGCGCAGCCTGAATACCTGCCCGCTCTGGGTCTCCGCCGGGATCTTGATCTTCGCGTGCCCTTCGAGCGTTGGAATCTCTATCTCGCCGCCCAGCGCCGCGATGGCGAAACTGATGGGCATTTCGCAGTGCAGATCCGCGCCCTCGCGCTGGAAGACCGCGTGCGGCTTCAGGTTGACGACAACGTAGAGATCGCCGGGGGGGCCGCCGTTCATTCCGGCTTCGCCTTCGCCGGTGAGCCGGATCCGGTCGTCCTGATCGACGCCCGCGGGGATCTTCACCGAGAGCGTCTTGTGCTTCTTGACGCGCCCGGCGCCGTGGCACGCGGCGCAGGGGTCGGCGATGACCTTGCCGGTCCCATGGCACGTCGGACACGTCTGCTGGATCGAGAAGAATCCCTGCGAGACCCGCACTTCGCCGCGCCCGTGGCACGACGGGCACTGCTTGGGCTGCGTTCCGGGTTTGGCGCCGCTGCCATGGCACGTCTCGCACGCCTCGTGCGTCGGGATGCGGATCTTCGCCTCCGTGCCGCGCGCCGCATCCTCCAGGCCGAGCTCGAGGTTGTACCTGAGGTCGGCGCCGCGATAGACGCCGTTGCCGCCGCCGCGGCCGCCGCGCTGCGCGCCGAATATCTCGCCGAAGATGTCGCCGAAGGCGTCGGAGAAGCCGCCGAATCCCTCGGGGCCGGCGCCGCGTGCACCGCCCGCCGACGGATCGACCCCGGCATGGCCGAACTGGTCGTAGGCCGCGCGTTTCCTGGCATCGGTGAGGATCTCGTAGGCCTCCTTGGCCTCCTTGAACTTCTCCTCGGCGCCCTTTTCGTCGGGATTGCGATCGGGGTGATGCTTCATCGCCAGCTTCCGGTAGGCTTTCTTGATCGCCTCCTCGGTAGCGTCGCGATTGACTCCGAGCACCGTGTAGTAGTCGCGCTTTGCCATTATTCTCTTTCGCGTCCCCGCATCACTGTCGCACTAACGCAAGCGGCCGGACCCGACGCCGCCGCGAGGCGCACGTCCGGATCCGGCCGGATATTCCATCGCGCGGGGCACGAGCGGCGCCGGCGACGGAACATCACTTCTTGTCGTTGACCTCCGTGTACTCGGCATCGACGACCTTCTCTTCCTTCTTGGCGTCGCTGCCGCCGCCCTCCGCCGGCTGGGCCTTCGCCTGCGCTTCGGCGTACATGATCTCGCCCAGCTTCTGCGCCGCCTTGCCCAGCGCCTCGGCCTTCGCCTCCAGCGCTTCCTTGGCGGCGTCCTTCTCCTTCAGCAGGTCCTCGGCATCCTTGACGGCGGCCTCGATCTTCGCCTTCTCCTCGGCGCCGATCTTCTCGCCGTAATCGGCGATCGACTTCTTCACGCTGTGGACGAGCGCGTCGAGGGAGTTCCTCGCCTGCACGACCTCGACCTGCTTCCGGTCGTCCTCGGCATGGGATTCGGCATCCTTCACCATGCGCTGGATCTCGTCGTCGGTGAGGCCGGAGCTCGCCTTGATCTTGATCGTGTTCTCCTTGCCGGTCGCCTTGTCCTTCGCCGACACGTGCAGGATGCCGTTGGCGTCGATGTCGAACGCCACCTCGATCTGCGGCATGCCGCGCGGCGCGGGCGGAATGCCCTCGAGGTTGAACTGGCCGAGGCTCTTGTTGCCGGAGGCGACGTCGCGCTCGCCCTGCAGCACGTGGATGGTGACGGCGCCCTGGTTGTCGTCGGCCGTCGAGAACACCTGCTGCGCCTTGGTCGGGATCGTCGTGTTCTTCTGGATGAGCTTGGTCATCACGCCGCCCAACGTCTCGATGCCGAGCGACAGCGGCGTCACGTCGAGCAGCAGGACGTCCTTGACCTCGCCCTTCAGCACGCCGCCCTGGATCGCGGCGCCGACCGCGACGGCCTCGTCCGGGTTGACGTCCTTGCGCGGTTCCTTGCCGAAGAATTCCTTGACCTTCTCCTGGACCTTCGGCATCCGCGTCATGCCGCCGACGAGAATGACGTCGCTGATGTCGGACAGCTTGACGCCGGCATCCTTGATCGCGATGCGGCAGGGCTCGATCGTCCGCTCGACCAGATCCTCGACCAGCGACTCGAACTTGGCGCGCGTGAGCTTCATCGACAGGTGCTTCGGGCCCGACTGGTCGGCCGTGATGTACGGCAGGTTGACGTCGGTCTGCTGCGAAGACGACAGCTCGATCTTCGCCTTCTCGGCGGATTCCTTCAGCCGCTGCAGCGCCAGCACGTCGTTCTTGAGGTCGACGCCGGCCTCCTTCTTGAACTCGGTGACGATGTAGTCGATCACGCGCTGGTCGAAGTCCTCGCCGCCCAGGAACGTGTCGCCGTTGGTCGACAGCACCTCGAACTGGTGCTCCTTGTCGATCTCGGCGATCTCGATGATCGAGATGTCGAACGTGCCGCCGCCCAGGTCGTACACGGCGATCTTGCGATCGCCTTCCTTCTTGTCCATGCCGAAGGCGAGCGCGGCCGCCGTCGGCTCGTTGATGATCCGCTTGACCTCGAGACCCGCGATCCGGCCGGCGTCCTTGGTCGCCTGCCGCTGCGAGTCGTTGAAGTACGCGGGCACCGTGATGACCGCCTCGGTCACTTCCTCGCCGAGGTAGTCCTCGGCCGTCTTCTTCATCTTGCGCAGCACCTCGGCGGACACCTGCGACGGCGCGATCTTCTTGCCGCGCACGTCGACCCACGCGTCGCCGTTGTCGTGCTTGACGATCTTGTAGGGCATCAGGTCGATGTCCTTCTGCACTTCCTTTTCCTCGAAGCGCCGGCCGATCAGCCGCTTCACCGCGTACAGCGTATTCCTGGCGTTGGTGACCGCCTGCCGCTTCGCGGAAGCGCCGCAGAGGATTTCGCCGTCTTCCTGGTAGGCGACGACCGAAGGCGTCGTGCGCGCGCCTTCCGAGTTCTCGATCACCTTCGGCTGCCCGCCTTCCATGATGGCGACGCAACTGTTGGTCGTGCCGAGGTCGATGCCGATGATCTTGCCCATGATTTCCTTTGCCTCCGGTGCAAAATGAGTTGTCTGTCCTGCAGATGGGGGTATCGACGGCTGAATCAAGCCGCGCGCGCGAACGGTCTGGCCTACGGCGCGTCGCCGTCCCGGGGTTTCGCCACGGCAACCATGGCCGGCCGCAGCACGCGGTCGGCGAGCAGGTAGCCTTTCTGGAAGACCTGCACGACGGTATGCGCCGGCTCCGGACTGTCGACCATGGCCATCGCCTGGTGCCGGTGGGGATCGAACTTCCGGCCGGCGGCGTCGATCTCGGTGACCTGGGCCTTCTCGAATGCGGCAGCGAGCTGCTTCAGCGTCAGCTCGACACCCGCCCGGAGCGTCTCCAGGGAGGCGTTGTCCGCCGCCAGCGACAATTCGAGCGAGTCCTTCACGGCGAGGAGTTCGCCGGCGAAGCGTTCGATGCCGTATTTGTGCGCCCGGGCAACGTCGGCGATCCCCTGCTTGCGCACGTTGTCGATCTCGGCGCGCGAGCGCAGCCATGCGTCCCGCAGCTCCGCCGCCTCGGCTTCGACCTTCTGCAGCAAGGCGGCGATGTCCGGCGCCGGATCCGCCGGCGTCGCGCCGGATACGACATCTGCAGCGGGGTTGGTGACCGCGACCGGCGGCGGAGCGTCCGCCGCGGCGGCGTGGTGGGCGGAAACCTCCGGTTTGTGCTGGGCAGACATCGGAACTCCAACGGAATGGACACCCCCGGCACCCCGGGGACCTGCGGATACTATGGGGGCGCGCAGGGGCATTTCAACTGCAACCGAGGCGCAGGCGGGAATTCCTGCGCTCGGGCAGTTATATCAATGAAATCAATCGATTGCGATGAGATGCGCGGCCCCGCGCACGAGCGGGGCCAAACCGGGACTACTGCCGCGCCCCCATCGTTTTCGCCCGCATCAGCGTCATCTCGCGCTCGGAGGCGTCCGGCGGCGGGGCGAGCCAGCCCTGGAGGTTCGCCAGAACCAGCTCGACCAGTGCGGCGATCCACTGCGGTTGCTCGTTGAGGCAGGGGATGGCGTGGAACTCGCGTCCGCCGGCGCCGAGGAACGCCTGCTTCACCTCGATGCCGATCTCCTCCAGCGTCTCGAGGCAGTCGGACACGAAGCCCGGGCAGAAGACGTCCACGCGCCCGGCGCCGTCCTTCGCCAACCGCTCCAGCGTTTCCTGCGTATAGGGCTTCAGCCACTCGGCACGCCCGAAGCGCGACTGGAACGTCACGGCGAACTGCTTCGCTTCGAGGCCGAGCTCCGCGGCGAGCAGGCGCGCGGTCTTGTGGCACTGGCAGTGATAGGGATCGCCGAGATCCAGGGCGCGCCGCGGCAGGCCGTGAAAGCTCATCACCAGCACGTCCGGGCGGCCGTGGCGCATCCAGTAGTCGCTGACGTTGCGCGCGAGGGCCCGCACATAGCCCGGGTCGTCGTGGAAGCAATCGATCGTCCGCAGGCCCGGCATCCGGCGCATCCGCTGCGCGTGGGCGAAGACCGCGTCCAGCGCCGCCGCCGTGGCGCTCGCCGAGTATTGCGGAAACAGCGGCACGACCAGGATGCGGTCGCAGCCCGCCGCCTTGAGCTTGCCGAAGGCGTCGGCGACGCCCGGGTTGCCGTAGCGCATCGCGAGCTGGACTTGCGCCAGGTCGGACGGCAGTCCCAGGTCCTTCAGCTTCTGGCCGAGGTAGCCCATCAGCAGCGTCTTCTGCTTCTGGCTGTGCGCCAGCAGCGGCGAGCCGTCGGCGCCCCAGATCATCGCGTACTTCTTCGCCGACCGCGCCGGCCGGATGCGCAGGATCACGCCATGCAGGATCAGCTTCCACACGAAGGCCGGGATCTCCACGACGCGCCGGTCCGACAGGAACTCGGCGAGATAGCGGCGTACCGCAGAGGCGGTCGGCGCATCCGGCGTGCCCAGGTTCATCAGCAGCACGCCGACCCGGCGCGGCTCACCGTGCTTCCATGGCGGCTCGGCGAGAAAGCCGCCCATCAGTCGTTCATCTGATGGGTCAGCGCATTGGACAGCAGCTTGGCCGTGATGTCGACGATCGGAATCACGCGCTCGTAGGCCATGCGGGTCGGACCGATGACGCCCAGCGTCCCGATCACGCGCCCGTCGAGCTCGTACGGCGCGGTCACGACGCTGCACTCGTCGAGGGGCACGAGCCCGGACTCCCCGCCGATGTAGATCTGCACGCCCTGAGCCCGCTGGGAGACGTCGAGCAGGTGCAGGAGCGAGGTCTTCTGCTCGAAGAGCTCGAACAGCCGGCGCAGCCGGTCCATGTTCGACGCGAGGTCGGACGCCGCCAGCAGGTTCTTTTCGCCGGTGACGACCAGCGCCTCGTTCTCGTTGAGCGCGGCGCCTCCGACCTCGACCGCCGCCGTCATCAGGCCAACGATGTCCTCGCGCAGCGACTTCAGCTCCTCGGCGAGCAGCGAGCGGACGGCGCCGTACGGCTGGCCCGAGTAGTGCTGGTTGAAAAAGTTGGTCGCCTCGATCAGCTGCGACTGCGTATAGGAGCGGTCCGTGTGCAGGATGCGGTTCTGCACGTCGCCTTCGGAGGTCACGACGATCAGCAGCACGCGCCGGTCGGACAGGCGCAGGAACTCGATGTGCCGGAAGCTCGCCTCGCGCCGTTTGGGCGTCATCACGACGCCCGCGAAATGCGTCAGCTGCGACAGCAGCGTGGCGGCCGCGCTCATGAGCTGCTGGGGCCGGTCGGCGGTGAACTCCCCTTCCAGCCGATGGATCTCGACCTGCTCCAGCGGCTTCATCACCATCAGGCTGTCGACGAAGAAACGGTAGCCTTTGGCCGTGGGAATGCGGCCGGCCGACGTATGGGGACTGGCGATGTACCCCATCTCCTCGAGGTCGGCCATCACGTTGCGTATCGTCGCCGGCGACAGCTCCAGGCCGGGTTGCTTCGACAACACGCGCGAGCCCACCGGCTGCCCTTCGACGATGTAGCGCTCGACCAGGGTCTTCAGCAGATATTGGGCGCGCGGATCCAGCATGCGGGCATTTTACAGGCATGCGCCGCGACGGCGGCCGCCGCGCAGGCGAAAGACCTCGTTTTCCGGGCCCCGCGCCAATCAGGGCGCAACGCCAGAAGACGTGGTCTGTCCCCGGTGGCGCCGGGTCGGCCCCCCATGGCCCGCGAGCCATCAACCATCGGGCCGGCTTTGGCGCCGGCGGCACGTGTGCTTTAATCGCTCCGATGCCACCACCCGCCTCCCTCCCGGTGCCCGCCACCCGTTTCCCGCGGGTGGCGTTGATCGGGCGTCAGGGCAGTCCCGCCATCGCCGAGCCGCTGCTGCGCCTCGCCTCCTTCCTCGCCGCTCAGGGGCACGACCTCGTGATCGAGGCCGAGACGGCGCGCCTGACGGGGCTGGCGGGCTTCCCCGCCGCGCCGCCCGAGGCGCTGGGAGCGCGCGCCGACGTCGCGATCGTCGTCGGCGGGGATGGCACGATGCTCTCGATCGCGCGGCGCCTGGCGCCGCTTGACGTGCCGCTCATCGGAATCAACCAGGGCCGTCTCGGCTTCCTGACCGACATCCCGATCACGCGCATGGAGGAAACGCTCGCCGCGATGCTGTCCGGCCGCTACATCGAGGAGCGCCGGACGCTGCTCGCGACCGAGGTCATCCGGGCCGACGGCTCGCGCGAGGCCGGCTACGCGTTGAACGATGTCGTGCTGCATCGCGGCGGCGGCGGCACGATGATCGACTGTGCCGTGGAAATCGACGGCCGCTTCGTCTACGCGATGCGGGCGGACGGCATCATCGTCGCGACACCCACCGGGTCGACCGCGTATGCGCTGTCGGCGGGTGGCCCGATTCTCGATCCGCAAGTGCCGGCGTTCGCGCTGGTGCCGGTCGCGCCGCACGCGCTGACGCACCGGCCGATCGCGGTGGCCGACACGGCGACGATCGCCCTCACCCTCGAGCGCGGACGCGATGCCGCGCTGCATTGCGACGCGCAGGCGCATTTCGCGCTGGCCGAGGGCGAGCGGGTCACCATCCGCCGGGCGCCGTACTCGGCGCGCTTCCTGCACCCCGAAGCGCACGACTACTTCGCGATGCTGCGCGAGAAGCTGCACTGGAGCGAAACGCCGGAGCGCCTGCGCGGCAGGTAGCGCGATCGGGGTCGGATACGCAACATCCGGTGCACTCGTTGCCAAAGTCCTGATCGCGATTCCGTACGTTTCGCCGCTGACTCCGATTGCGCATGCTCCGGCTCCTGTCCATCCGCAATTTCGTCGTCGTCGAGACACTCGACCTCGAGCTCGACGCCGGCTTCACGGTGCTGACCGGGGAGACCGGTGCCGGCAAGTCCATTCTGCTCGACGCTCTCGCGCTGTTGCTGGGGGATCGCTTCGAGCTGCGCCAACTGCGGCCGGGCGCCGAACGGGCCGAACTGGCCGCTGCATTCGACGTGGACGATCACCCGGGAATCGCCGAGTGGCTGGCTGCGCACGATCTGGCCGCGCCCGACCGGTCGCTCCTCCTGCGGCGGACGCTGGATGCCCAGGGCCGCAGCCGCGCCTGGATCAACGGTCGGCCCGCGACGCTCGCGCAGCTCAAGGAAGCCGGCGAGCGCCTCGTCGATCTGCACGGCCAGCACGCGCATCAGTCGCTGACGGCAGCCGACGTGCAGCGCTCGCTCGTCGATGGCTTCGGTGGCTTCACGGCCCTGGGCCGGGCCGTGGCCAGCGCGTGGCACGAGTGGAACAAGGCAGTCGTGCGCCGGGACGCGGCGGCGCAGGCGGCACTGGCCTCTGCCGCGGAGCGCGAGACGCTCGAGGCGCGCCGGCGCGAGCTCGCCACGCTCGACGTCTCCGCCGAAGAATGGGCCGGCCTGACGCAGGCGCAATCGCGGCTCGCGCATGCCGCGGCGCTGATCGACGCGGCGCTGTCGGGCGAAGAGGGGCTCGCCTACGGCGACGATGCGCTGTCGACCCGGCTATCCGCGCTGATCGCCAGGCTCGACGCCCATTCGGCGCACGATCCCGCACTCGCGGAAATCGTCGCCCTGCTCGAGCCGGCGCGCATCGGCATCGACGAGGCCGCACGCGCGCTGCGCGGGTATCGGCAGAAATTGGACGTCGATCCGGCGGAGCTCGCGCGGGTCGAGGAGCGGCTGGCCGCGATCCACGACACGGCGCGCAAGCACCGGGTCCGGCCGGAAGCGCTGCCCTTGCTGCGCGCGGACACCGAGACACGGCTCGCGGCACTCGCCGAGTCCGCGAACGCCGCCGCGCTCGGTGAGCGCGCGGCCGAGGCCGAGGCAGCGTATCGGGCGCTTGCCGCGCAGCTGTCGGCGAAGCGCGAGCTCGCCGCGCACGATCTCGAGGCCCGGGTGACCGAGGTCATGCAGCACCTCGCGATGACAGGCGGCCGTCTCGAAATTGCGCTGGAGCCGCTCGCGACCCCCGCGAGCCACGGCGTCGAGCAGATCGAGTTCCGCGTCGCGAGCCATCCGAAGCAGCCGCTGGGGCCGCTGGCCAGGGTCGCCTCCGGCGGCGAGCTGTCGCGGATCGCGCTCGCGATCCAGGTGGTGACGAGCGAGGTCGGCGCGGTGCCGACCCTCATCTTCGACGAGGTCGACGCCGGCATCGGCGGCGCCGTCGCGGCAACCGTCGGCGCGCAGCTGCAGGCGCTGGGCGCGCGCCGGCAGGTGCTCTGCGTGACTCACCTGCCGCAAGTCGCAGCCTTCGCCGATGCGCACTTCCGCGTAACCAAGCTGGGCGACGCGGAAGCAGTGCGCGCCGACGTCGCGCCGATTTCCGGCGCCGCCCGGGTCGAGGAGCTCGCGCGGATGCTGGCCGGCAGCGCGATCACCGCAAAGACGCGGGCGCATGCGAAGGAACTCTTCCTGCGGCACCGCCGCGCGGACTGAACGAACTCAGCGTTGCCGCGAGACGGCGACTCTTGCCGCAGCCGGCGTGTAGGAAGCGCTTTTGACGCTTTTCGCCTTCCTCGCCTTAGGCTCGTGCTTTGCCACGGCCGCCACGGGAAGCGTCTGCCCGGTTTCGAGCCAATGGCGCACCCGCTGGGCATCGCCCAGGCGGGTGTACTTGCCGGCGGAATCGAGGAGCACGATCACGAACGGTTTCGACGCGATCGTTGCCAGCATGACGAGGCACTTGCCGGCCTCGCGGATGTACCCGGTCTTCGAGAGCTTGATGTCCCATTGCGCGTTCTTGACGAGGTTGTTCGTGTTGTTGAACCCCAGCAACTGGCCGGTTGGCTGCACCTCGACGTAATGGCTGCCCGTCGTGCTGAAATCGCGGATCTGCGGATACTCCGCCGCCGCGGCCACGAGCACGCGCGAGATCGTTCGCGGTCGACACGTTCTGCGCCGAGAGACCGGTCGGATCGGCGTAGCGCGTGTTCGTCATCCCCAGCAAGGCGGCCTTGGCGTTCATTGCCCCGACGAACGCCGGCGTGCCGCCCGGATAGGTTCGGGCCAGGCTCGAGGCCGCGCGATTCTCCGAGGACATCAACGCGAGGCGCAGCATTTCGCGCCGCGGGAGCTCCGTTCCCATGCGCAGGCGCGACGTCGTTCCTTTGAGATAGTCGAGGTCGTCCATGTCGATCGCGATCACCTCGTCCAGCGACAAGCCGGCATCGAGCGTGACCATGGCCGTCATCAGCTTGGTGAGCGATGCGATGGGCGTCACGTCGTTGGCG
Organism: uncultured beta proteobacterium; assembly: GCA_963751405.1. GTDB lineage: Bacteria > Pseudomonadota > Gammaproteobacteria > Burkholderiales > Casimicrobiaceae > CAIWHR01. The sequence continues at coordinate 59,287 of CAVVUJ010000041.1, forward strand.
CCTTTGGCATAGACCGGGCGATTGGCCGACGCGTCGACGACCACGGCATTCAGCGACGCGAGGCGGAGCTTGGCCGGGTCGAGCACGAGCGGCGCCTGCGCGGCGGCCTGGTGGAAAGCGGCCAGCGCAATTAGCGCAAGAAAAACAATCGTGAGGCGTCGGTTCATCAAGTCAGACCTTAGGAATAGCCGCTTTATAGCATGCCCGGAACGCTTCGCCAATACCCCTTCCAAATCATGGCTTTGGCCGGGGCGTGCCATGGCGCTCAGCGCGCGACCGGGGACAAGCCTTCCATCGGCAAGCCTTCGGCGGGAGCCAGTTCCAGCCCGGGCACCGGACTCGGCGCAGACAGAACGTCCGCGGGGCCGGATCCGGCGTCCTCCGGCGCCTCGGTCTGCTGCAGCTGCCACATCCGCGCGTACACACCCGCCAACGCAAGAAGCGCGCCATGAGTGCCGCGCTCGACGATCCGGCCGCGGTCGAGCACGAGGATCTCGTCGGCGTCGACGATCGTTGACAGCCGGTGCGCGATGGTGAGCGTCGTGCGGTTCTGTGCGATGCGCCTCAATTCGGCCTGGATCGCCTTTTCCGATTTCGAGTCGAGCGCGGACGTCGCCTCGTCGAAGATCAGGATCCGCGGCCCCTTCAGCACCGCGCGGGCGATGGCGACGCGCTGCTTCTCGCCGCCGGAGAGCTTCAGGCCCCGCTCGCCGACCGGCGTGGCGTAGCCCTCGGGCGTGCCGGCGATGAAATCGTGGATCTGCGCGAGCTGCGCCGCCGCGACGATCTCGTCGTGCGTCGCCCCGGTCCGGCCATAGGCGATGTTGTACTCGATGCTGTCGTTGAAGAGCACCGTGTCCTGCGGCACGATGCCGATCGCCGCGCGCAGGCTGTCCTGCGTCACCCGCCGGATGTCCTGGCCGTTCACCGTGATGCGCCCGCCCGTCACGTCGTAGAAGCGGAACAGGAGCCGCGACAGCGTGCTCTTCCCCGCTCCGGACGGGCCCACGACGGCCACGGTCTTCCCGGCCGGGATCGTGAAGCTCACGTCGAACAGGATCTGCCGGTTCGGCTCGTAGCCGAAGTCGACGTGCTCGAAGCGGACCTCACCCGCCGCGACGACGAGCGCCGGCGCGCCCGGCGCGTCGGCCACTTCGGTGTTCTCGGCCGTCAGCGCGAACATCCGCTCCATGTCGGCCAGCGCCTGCTTGACCTCGCGGTAGAGGACGCCCGAGAAAATTGAGCGGAATGTAGATCTGGATCATGAACGCGTTGACCAGCACGAGGTCGCCGATCGTCATCGTGCCGTCGACGACGCCGACGGTCGCGCGCCACATGATCAGCGTCACGGCCACGGCGATGATCGCGCTCTGCGTGACATTGAGCAGCGACAGCGACGTCTGGCTGCGGACCGCGGCCTGCTCCCAGCGCTGCATGCTCTCGTCGTAGCGCCGCGCCTCGAAGCCCTCGTTGCCGAAGTACTTCACCGTCTCGTAATTGAGCAGGCTGTCGATCGCGCGCGTGTTCGCCTTCGAGTCGAGCTCGTTCATCTGCCGCCGGAAGTTCGTCCGCCAGTCGGTGATGAGGATCGTGGCCGCGATGTAGAGCGTGAGCGCCGTCAGCGTGATCGCGATGAACGTCCAGTCGTAACGCGCGACCAGGATCAACGCCACCAGGCCGATCTCCACCAGCGTCGGCAGGATCGAGAACAGCGTGAAGCTGATCAGCGTCGAGATGCCGCGCTGGCCACGCTCGACGTCGCGCGTCAGGCCGCCCGTCTGCCGGGCGAGATGGAAGCGCAGCGACAGCGCATGCAGGTGCCGGAACACCTCGAGCGCGATCGTGCGCACCGCCCGCTGGGTCACCTTGGCGAACAGGAACTCGCGCAATTCGGTGAACACCGTCGTGGACAGGCGCAGCACGCCGTAGGCGGCGAGCAGCGCCAGCGGGACCGCCAGCGCCGCGGTCCTCGTGTCCAGGCTGTCGACGATCTGCTTCAGCAGCAGCGGCACGCCGATGTTGGCGACCTTGGCCGCGACCAGGGCCAACAGCGCGAGGATGACGCGGCTCTTGTAGGCCCAGATGTAGGGCAAGAGCGTGCCGATCACGTGCCAGTCGCCGCCGCGGGCGGGGCCCGGCAGTGGCAGCGACGACGACGCGTGATGGCGCATTCGGGACTCGGGAGGGGCTGTGGTTCGGTGAACGCGCGTCCGCCGTTGCGGCGTGACGCTGGGGAACCAGTCTACCAAATCAACCTTTTTCGCCCGGCGCCGATCCCTCGTCCGCTGCATGCGGCGGGTGCCAATCCTGGTGCGGGCGGCGGCGGCCGCGGAACCACTCGTTGCCGCCGTAACCCAGCAGGCCCATCCCCAGGCGGACGACGCCGTACGCGGTCCAGAGCAGCGCCTTGTAGAGCCGGGGCCGCAGCGCCCAGTGCTGCGGCCGCACGCGCCGGGCACCCTCGTCGATCATCTTCCTGAGCTCGTCGCGCAGCTGCTCCGAGAAGAACGGATCGCGCACCACGACGTTCGCCTCGCGCGCCATCAGCAGGCTGTACGGGTCGATGTTGGAGGAACCGACGGTCGCCCAATGGTCGTCGATCACCGCCACCTTCGCGTGCAGGAACGACTGGTGGTACTCCTGGATCGCGACACCGGACGCCAGGAGCTGCCCGTACAGCGCGCGCGATGCGTAGTGCAGCAGGACGTACTCGACACGCCCCTGCAGCAGCAGCGTGACCGCGACCCCGCGTCCGGCCGCGGCGATGAGCGCGCGGCGGAAACGGATGCCGGGAAAGAAGTACGAGTTGGCGATCAGTATCTCGCGCTTGGCCGTGCGGATCGCGGCGAGATAGGCTTGCTCGATGTCACGACGATGCCGCAGATTGTCCCGGATCAGGAATTTCGCCGTCTGCGCCCCCGCCCGCGCCGCCCGCCGCGGGGTCGGGAACAGGGGCACTTCGCTGTGCTGGAACTGGACCAGCTCGTTGATCGCCCAGACGCGCTGCATCGAGCGGACGATCGAGACCAGCAGCGGGCCTTCGACGCGCAACGCGAAATCGACCCGCGGCGGCTTCTGGCCGGGCGTGTTCACGTCGTCGATGATGTTGATGCCGCCCACGAAGGCGACGTGTCCGTCGATGTGACAGAGCTTCCGGTGCAGCCGGCGCAGCCGGTTCGAGCGGAATTGCCAGGGCGCGACCTCGGGACGGTACTTCAGCAACTTGACGCCCCCCTGCGTCAGGTCGCGCTCGATCGCCGTCGTGAGATAGTGCCGGGCGCCCCATCCGTCCACGAGCACGCGCACGACGAGGCCGCGCTGCGCCGCGCGGACGAGCGCCGCCGTGACGATCCGGCCGACATCGTCGTCGGCGTAGATATAGGTTTCCAGCCAGACCTCACGCTCGGCGCGATCGATCGCGAAGACCAGCGCGGGAAAGTACTCGCCGCCGCTCCTCAGCAGTGTGATCAGGTTGCCCGGCAGGAACCGGTTCATCGCCGCGGGCGGCCGGTCTCGAACGTGGCCGCCAGCGCGGCGTGGTCGGAAATCCGTCCCGATGGAAACGCGCAGTGCACGTGCGCCTCGATGATGGCAAGGCCGCGCGCGTAGATGCGGTCGAGGCGGAAGACCGGCAGCACCGACGGAAACGTGCGGGCCGGGCGACCGCGCACCGCGGCGAAGACCTCGACCACGCCGAGCTCATCGACGAGCAGCCGGTTCGCCTTGTGCCGCCAGTCGTTGAAGTCGCCGGCGATGACCAGCGGCGCGTCGTCGGGCACCGTCGCCCGGATGCGCTCGCACAGCGCGTGAATCTGCCATTTCCTCCCGCGCTCGAACAGCCCGAGGTGGACGTTCAGGCAGTGCAGCGTCGGCTCACCCCGCCCCAGCTCGATCGCGCAATGGAGCAGTCCGCGGCTCTCGAACGCGTGCGCCGAGATGTCGAGGTTCTCGTGCGCGACGATCGGGAACCGGGAGAGCACCGCGTTGCCGTGATGCCCGTGGCGCGAGATGGCGTTCTTCCCGTACGCGACTTCGTGCCAGACGGTGTCGGCAATGAACTCGTGCTGCGGCTTCACCGGCCAGTCGACGTGGCGCGCGGCGTGTCCCCGGTGCACGCCCACGACCTCCTGCAGCAGCAGGATGTCCGCGGCGAGGCCGTGCAGACGCTCACGCAGCTCGTGAATCACCATGCGGCGATTGAGCTGCGTGAAGCCCTTGTGGATGTTGTAGGTCGCGATCGTGAAGCGCATGGCCTGTTATGGCAGCCGGTAGTCCTTGAACATCTCGCGCAGCTTCGTCTTCAGCAGCTTGCCGGTCGCCGTGTGGGGCAGCTCGCCGACAAACACCACGTCGTCGGGCAGCCACCATTTGGCCACCTTGCCTTCGAGGAACCGCAACATCTCCTCCCGCGTCAGGTCCTGGCCCGCCTTCCTGACCACGATCAGCAGCGGACGCTCCTGCCATTTCGGGTGCGTGACGCCGATCACGGCCGCCTCCGCGACGGCAGGATGCCCGATCGCCGCGTTCTCGAGCTCGATCGAAGAGATCCACTCGCCGCCCGACTTGATCACATCCTTCGACCGATCCGTGATCTGCATGTAGCCATCGCCGTCGATCGTCGCCACGTCGCCGGTGTCGAAGAAGCCATCGGCATCGAGGATATCGCCGCCATCACCCCTGAAATAGCCGCTCGTGACCCACGGCCCGCGCACGAGCAGATGCCCGAACGCCGCTCCGTCGCGCGGCAACGGATGGCCCGCGTCGTCGGCAATCCTCATCTCGACGCCGTACATCGCACGCCCCTGCTTCGCCTGCATGTCGAGCCGCTGCTGCAGGTCGAGCCCGCGGTGCTTCGGCAGCAGGTTGCACACGGTGCCCAGCGGCGACATTTCCGTCATCCCCCAGGCGTGGACGACGAACGCGCCGAACGTCGTCTCGAACCGTTCGCTCATCGCGCGCGGCGCCGCCGAGCCGCCGATGACCACGCGCCGCAGCGCGAGATCGCGCTTCGGTTCGGCGCCCGACGTGTCCACGTGGTTGAACAGCATCAGCCACACGGTCGGCACGCCGAGCGCGAGCGTCACCTGTTCGTCGCGCATCAGCTCATAGACACTCCTGCCGTCGAGCGCGGGCCCGGGCAGCACGAGCTTGGCCCCGGACATGGCGCCGGCATAGGGCATGCCCCACGCGTTGACGTGGAACATGGGCACCACCAGCAGCACCGACTCGGCGGACGACAGGCCCAGGCTGTCGACCATGCACGCCGCGTACGAGTGCAATACCGTCGAGCGATGCGAATAGAGCACGCCCTTCGGATTGCCCGTCGTGCCCGACGTGTAGCACAGCGACGACGCAGTGCGCTCGTCGAACACCGGCCACTCGTAAGCGGCGGACTGCGCGCCGACCCAGTCCTCGTAGCACATCAGGTTGGGCACGCCGAGCGCCGGCAGGTGCTCGCGGTCGGTCATCGCGATGAAGCCCTCGACCGAGGTCATGCGCGGACCGAGCTGCTCGATCAACGGCGCGAACGTCAGGTCGAAGAACAGGTACCGATCCTCGGCGTGGTTCACGATGTAGGCGATCTGCTCCGGGAACAGCCGCGGATTGATCGTGTGCAGCACGGCCCCCATGCCCGACACGCCGTAATAGAGCTCCATGTGCCGGAAGCCGTTCCACGCCAGCGTGGCGATCCGGTCGCCCGGCTTGATGCCGAGTGCGGTCAATGCGTTCGCCACCTGCTTCGAGCGGCGATGGAGGTCGCCGTACGTGCATCGGTGCACCGGACCCTCGACGGTGCGCGAAACGATCTGCGCACCCGGGTGCATCGCGTTGGCATGCTCGATCAGCGACGATATGAGCAGCGGCCGGTCCTGCATCAATCCTTGCATCGCGCCTCTCCGCAACAGCTGGTGCAGTCGTTTCGGTCCCCTGCTTCCGGGCTCGTTTACAGACGCGCGTCGCGCGCTTGCAGCCGGCTGTGCACGCTGCCCTCCTCGGCGACAGGAGCACAGACGCTCTTGCGCCGCCACGCATTGTCGTGGGGCATCGACCCGCCCGCGTCGCGCCAATTTTGCGATGGCGGCGCCGACAATGGTACGCTCCGACTTGTGCAAAGATTGTACGGCACTGCGAAGTGGTGGCCCCCGCGCGTGATTTCTGCTCGTCGCGGAGCGGGCCGGTGCGTCGATTGTGCGCTGGGCTGCCAGGTCGTTGTCACCGGAGTTTCCAATTGAAAGTTCCACGACAATTGTTCGCGGTCTGGTGCCGGGCACTCGGAATCGACGCGGGTGCCGCGGACGACGCCGCGACGGATGACGCGGACTCGGATCCGCCAACCGAGGGGACGACCGCCACGGCGTTTCTCGACTCGATCCATCTGCCGCCGAGTGCCGATGAACCCGAGGAAGAAAGGATCGTGCGCCCGTCGCTCGCGCTCCTGTTCAGGATGGCCGTAGGTCCCGGCGCCGACTATTACGCGCCGAGATTCTTCGAATATGAACGAGCCGGCCCAAGTTTCTTGAGCTGGAATTGGGCGGCGCTCTGGGCGCCTGCCGTGTGGGCGATCTACCGCCGGCTCTGGCTGCCGGCGATCGGGTTCGCGGTCTGGCCGTTGCTCGCGATGGCGTTGTACGGCGCGGTCGAACCTGACGTCGCCGGTTCGGGCGCCGTTTCGATCGCCGTGGCGGCGCTCCTCGTCTGGCTGGGCCCGGGGCTCGTTGCCGCGGCGATCGCCAACACCCTCGTCTACCGCCAGGCGCGACGACTCGTCGGCACCGCCGAGGCGCGCATGCGGCGGCCCGAAATGGCCGCGCGATGGCTGTCGCGGCGAACGGTGACTGCGCCGATTCCGGCCGTGCTCGCCGGCGCAGCGACGATCCTGCTGGTGCTCCAGGTGGTGATCCCGAGCCTGCAGGCCACGTATGCCGACCAGGTCGTTCGGTCGCGCATCGCCGAAAGCCTGGCCGCGATTCAACCGCTCCAGCGGCAACTCGAGGAATGGTTTCTCTCGCGCTCGCCGTTCGACGCGCCCGACTTCGCGCTGGCGCAAGTGCGACCGGGGGCGGAGCTCGTCGATCCCGTGAACGTCAGCCTGACCAGCGGCCGGGTGCGGCTCGCGCTGGATGCGCTGACCCCCGAACTCTCCGGGCGGTCGATTCTGCTGGCTCCGACGCTGGACCGCCGGCAGCAGGTTCGGTGGATATGCGTTCCGGTCGATGTTCCCGCGCGGTATCTGCCGCGGGAATGCCGGCAAACCTGAGGTCCGGCCTGCCGCGCGATCGGGATCATCCGCTCGACAGCGGATCCTCGCCGCGCGCGAATTTCTCCATCGCAGCCGCGTAGACCCGGTACTTCGCGCGGGTCACCATCATGTCCTGGTACCAGTTCACGAGATCGCCCCAGGGATCCCGCACGTTGTTCAGTCCGGAAATGAAGGCGACGATCATTCCCACTTCCGCCTGCCCGTTGATCACGTACCATCCGCCTACGCCGAGCACGACCACCCTGCCGACATTGTGGGTGACGTTCATCAGGAACTTCATCGAATAGCGCAGCTTGACGATGCCCAGGTTCAGCTGGAAGACCTCGGCGAACCGCATTGCCTGCTTGAGCGCCTTCTCGACGTTGTGGGTTCCCGTCAGCAGCACGCCGGCGCTTGCCTGGCGCAGCACGGCGATGCGGGACCTGACTCTCCGGTTGATCGCCCGTTGCATCAAGGGGACGAACACCAGCTGCGGGAAGAAGATCGCGAGGCACACGAGCGCCAGCAGCGGTTGCATGAAGAACATGTAACCGAACACGCTGAGCAGGATGCCGATGTCCAGCACGAGCTCGGAGACGACGACGCCGACAAAGGCGCCAATGTCTTCCGGCTCGCCGAGTATCAGCGATATCTCCACGCCGTGGACGCGGGCCGTGGCGTCCTGCGCCGGCATCGCATCGACAAGCGCACTGGCCGCCAGCCGCAGCGCCCGCACGGCCTTTTCCCCGACCCAGCCCCGATAGATGTTCATCAGCAGCTTGACGAGGCCTTCGGCCACCACGATGCACCCGTAGGCGATAGCCAGCGCTGCCACCAGCTTGACGTCGCCGTCGGGAACGGCCGCATTGAGGAGCCGCCGCTGCATCTCGAGCGGCGCGGTATTGAGGGCGAAGACGACGACCGCCAGCGCCGAAATCAAGATCTGGCTCGAGGCACTGACCCGCCAGACGAACCCGAAAAATGTCGGCGGCATGCCCTGGAGCGCCAGCGACCGCGAGAGGTCGTCGGGAGGGGGTGCCCACCATGGGCCGCGTCTGATTTTCACAGCAATCCCGCCACGCGGGGCGATCGGCAGCTCCCGCCGTGGCTCACCGCACTCCACGCGGCTCCCGTCTGCCGCGGAGCACGACTCCATTATCCCACGGCGCGATCGCCGCCAACAGGCCCGGACCTAGGCAGGATCCGCGGTATTGACGGTGGACCCGCATCAACCCGGCGGCTGAAATACCCGTGTTGACGACCCTGCTTCTACAGGGCTGGACGACCGGATACGGGGCCTTTGACCTCGATCAAGTGCAACTCCGTACTAACGGGCACTATTCAGGCTGCGAAGGGCATACCGCGCGCCTCGGCGCGAAGGCTTCCGGGGACGGCTCACCGTCGCCGGTGCCTTTGGGCTTGACCTGCGCCGGTCACCGCGAACCATCTCGAAACGGACTCGAAGGCGCTCCATGTACAAGATCATCCGCCGCGAAGCATTCTCGGAGACCACGTTTCTCTGGGAGGTGGCCGCGCCCGACGTGGCGCGTTCCGCCGAGCCCGGGCATTTCATCATGCTGCGTCTGCGCGAGGGCGGCG
>CAVVUJ010000042.1:0-79573 GCA_963751405.1 uncultured beta proteobacterium
GGCGAGACCGCGTGATAGAACGACCGCGAGTGACATCGGTGACGACTCGTCCTGCGTCCGTGCGCAGCTTGCGGACAGTGTAGGGTGCCGGCAGCCCGCTCGGCTGTCGGCCGTTCGGCCGAGGACGGAAGGCGGCATCGCCCGACTCGCGCCGGTGGATCGCGGTACGCGACGGTCTTCTAGACGATTCGATGTACGGCGACCGCCGGGATGCGCGACCGGTCAGCCGCCGGAGATCACGGCGTCCGGAATCCGGTAGTGCTCGTAATCGTTGACATCGATCAACCATTCGTCGGCGCTCCGGGTCGCCTTCACGCCGGCGCCGGAATCGGCAGTCACCTTGCCGGCGATGAAGGTCAGCACCCGCTTGAAGCCTCCGGGCGGCGTCATGTGGACCTCGGCATTGCCCGGCTTGCCGCGGATCACGCCGTAGTCGCACCGCAATGAGCCTTGCAGCGCGCTTCCCATCGAGCAAGGCACCTGCCCGGTGGCGTGGTACGGCGTACCCTTGACCTTGGCATCGCCGGGCGGCGCGGCCCCAAGGGAGGGCGCAGCTTTTCCGGTGATGCCGACGGTGAGCGTGTAGTTGGCGGTCTCGTTGCGGCGTGCCGCGCTGCGCATCAGGTAGACGCGGATCGTGTATTCGCCATCGGCGGCAAGCTGCCCGGTCCATTCGTTGCCGCCGCTCGAACCGACAAACACGGCGACATCGTTGGATCCGGGCGGAAGCACGTTGAAGTAGTTGGCCCCGTTGCTCGTCTTCAGGGTCACGTTCATCGTCTGCCCGGTCTTGGCGTTGAGCTTGTAGTCGACGGTCTTGTCGCCCTTGAGTGCACCCTTCAACGTGGCGGACGACGCGCCTTTCGCGAAATGCACCGGCCTCGATTCGATGGTATCGGCCGCGAGCACCCAGGGGCTGGCTGCAAACAGCGCGCACGCGATCCCGAAGCTGCGCAGAATGAATCTGTCCATGCCGTCCCTCCCGTCGCGGCACTGACCGGCGTAACGATGATGTCGTTCGATAGCCGGGGCCTTCTGCCGCATCTCCAAGTGCGCCACGCGCGGTGGCAGCGTCCGCAAGACCGGCAGCCTAGGCGGACGGCGGCGGGAACCGCGCCTCGAATTCCGCCACCCGCTTTTCCAGCGCCTCGAGCTTTTCGCGCGTCTTGAGCAGCACCTGCGCCTGCACCTCGAACTCGGCGCGCGGGACGAGATCGAGGCGCGCGAGTCCCGCCGCCAGCATCGCTTTCACATTCTTCTCGATGTCCTTCGCCGGCGAATTCTCGATCGCCTTGCTGATGCGCGCGGCGATTTCGTCGAAGCCCTGGGTGTTCAGCATGGCCAGCTCCTGTCAAACGCGAATTGCAGATTGAAAGACGGAACGAGTCTAGCAAAGTCGGCCTCGGGGCCGAACTCGTCCGCTCGGCCGAGGACCGAGTGCCGATTCGAGGCGTTCGGCCACGCTCGCTCCCCTATGGTGCGGTGCAGCGCGAAGACGCACCGAGTTGGTGCAAAGAATCGGTCGCGGTCCGTGGCCTGGTCGGTGCAGTGAGTGTAACTCATTGTATAAAAATCACAATTCTTATTGGCACACGAAATGCTCAGGACACTCGGCATTCGCTCAATTTGCCCATCATTTCACCGCAAGAGGACTCCATGCGCACATCGCCTTCTCCGCGTTCCTTGGTCAGCGCCCTCGCCGTCGCGGCACTCCTCCCGACCGCTGCGCTGGCGCAAACGCCCCCGGCTGCCACCCCTCCCGCGCCGGATTACACGTTCACCGCGAACGCCGGCCTCTTCAGCGAATACATCTTCCGGGGCATCTCCCAGACCGCCGGGAAGCCCGCCGTGCAGGGCGGCTTCGACTGGGCGCATTCGAACGGCTTCTATCTCGGCACGTGGGGATCCAACATCAGCTGGCTCGAGGACTTCGGCGCCTATACCCGTTCCAGTCTCGAGTGGGACTTCTACGGCGGCTACAAAGCCAATTTCCCGGGCAGCGAAGACTGGTCCTACGACGTCGGCACTCATCTACTATCTCTACCCGGGCAATCGCAATCCCGGTTTCGCCAATGCCAACACCTGGGAAATCTACGCCGCGCTCAATTGGAAGTGGCTCGGCGCCAAGGCTTCGTACAACCTCGACGACTACTTCGGTGCGCAACCCACCGGGAAGAAGACCGACGGCACCTGGTATTTCGACTTCTACGCCAACTATCCGATCGCCGACACGGGGTTCACGCTGCTCGGGCACTTCGGGATCCTCAACGTCAATAACGACGGCAGCGGAAACAGCAAGGCCTCGTACAACGACTGGAAAGTGGGCGCTTCGTACGCGGTGGCGGAGGGTCGTGTTCAAGGGGGTGGAAGTCGGCGCGTACTACAGCGGCAACAACGCCAAGAAGGCCTTTTACACGGACCTGACCGGCTACAACACCGCGAAAGACGTCGGCGTCGTCTACGTCAAGAAGACGTTCTGAGCGTCGACCCCCATCCACCTGCCAACCGCTTTCGCGAGGAGACCATGAAACTCGTCACCGCAATCATAAAGCCGTTCAAGCTCGACGAGGTCCGCGAGGCCCTGTCGGGAATCGGCGTCCAGGGCGTTACCGTCACCGAGGTCAAGGGCTTCGGCCGGCAGAAGGGCCACACGGAACTCTATCGCGGCGCCGAATACGTCGTCGATTTCCTGCCGAAGGTGAAGATCGAGGCGGCCATCAAGAGCGATCAGCTCGAACGCGTGCTCGAAGCCATCGAGAAGGCCGCGAAAACCGGCAAGATCGGCGACGGAAAGATCTTCGTGTCCGATCTCGAACAGGTCGTGCGCATCCGCACCGGGGAAACCGGCGCGGAAGCGCTTTGAGGGGAGTCGCCATGAAACGCATGCTTGCACTGCTCGCGCTCTGCGCAACATTCGCCGGGGCCATCGCACCGGCCGCCGCAACGGCCTTCGCCGACGCCAGCGCCCCGATCCTCCTGGCGCAGGCGCCCGACGCCAAGGCGCCTGCCGCCCCGGCGGCGGCTCCGGCAGCCACGGCGGCCGCGCCCGCGGCGACACCCGCCGCGCCAGCGCCTGCGGCGGCCGAACCGGCCGCCGCGGCAGCACCACCCGCGCCCAACAAGGGCGACAACGCGTGGATGATCGTCGCCACGCTGCTCGTGATCATGATGTCGATCCCGGGCCTCGCGCTGTTCTACGGCGGGCTCGTCCGCTCGAAGAACATGCTCTCCGTGCTGATGCAGGTGTTCGTGATCTTCTCGCTCATCATCGTGCTGTGGGCGGTCTACGGGTACAGCATCGCCTTCACCGAGGACGGCCCTTTCTTCGGCGGCGTGAGCCGGCTCTTCCTGTCCGGCATCTTCACGGTCAAGGACGGCGTCGGGTCGTTCGCGACCGCGGCGACATTCAGCAAGGGCGTCGTGATCCCCGAGTACCTCTTCGTCGTCTTCCAGGCGACGTTCGCGGCGATCACCGTGGCGCTGATCGTGGGGGCATTCGCCGAGCGGATGAAGTTCGCGGCGGTGCTGCTGTTCGCCGTGCTGTGGTTCACGTTCGCCTATCTGCCGATCGCGCACATGGTCTGGTTCTGGCCGGGCCCGGACGGCATCAAGGACGCCGCCACCCTCGCCTCCGAATCCGCGAAGGGCGGCTGGCTGTGGCAGAAGGGCGCGCTCGACTTCGCGGGCGGCACGGTCGTCCACATCAACGCCGGCATCGCGGGCACTCGTCGGCGCGTATCGTGCTCGGCAAGCGCGTCGGCTACGGCCGCGATTCGATGGCGCCGCACAACCTGACGTTCACGATGATCGGCGCATCGCTGCTGTGGGTGGGCTGGTTCGGCTTCAACGCCGGCTCGGCGCTCGAAGCCGGCGACGCCGCCGCTCTCGCGTTCATCAACACGCTCGTGGCCACCGCCGCCGCCGTGCTGTCCTGGATGTTCGCCGAGTGGATGCTGAAGGGCAAGCCGTCGATGCTGGGCGCCGCGTCGGGCGCCGTCGCGGGCCTCGTCGCGATCACGCCGGCGTGCGGCTTCGTCGGCGTCAACGGCGCGCTGATCATGGGGCTGCTCGCGGGCGTCGTGTGCCTCTGGGGTGTCAACGGCCTCAAGCGGAAGCTGGGCGCCGACGACGCGCTCGACGTGTTCGGCGTGCATGGCATCGGCGGCATCCTGGGCGCGATGCTGACCGCGGTGTTCGCCGTCGCCGAAGCTCGGCGGGCAGGGCGTCTACGACTACGTCACGAACAAGATCGGCGCCGATTACTCGATCTACGACCAGCTCTTCATCCAGGCGACCGCCGTGGGAACGACCATCGTCTGGTCCGGCGTGGTGGCCTTCGTTTCGTACAAGATCGTCGACATCGCGATCGGCCTGCGCGTGACCGAGGAAGAAGAGCGCGAAGGCCTCGACATCGCCTCGCACGGCGAGTCCGCCTATCGCATCTGACGGGCCGCGGGCCGCGCGCAACCCGCATCACGGGAGGCCGGTGCCGCGCGCGGCCAACAAGTCCAAGTCTCCCTAGTGGCTGTTCGGGGCGCCTCGCGGCGCCCCATTTTTTTGCCGGGGGCGGCGACGGGTTCGGCTACAATCGATCCCCGCCCCCTTCCCCCGCGCCCATGGTCCCCCATCTCACCACCGCGCTTGCCGGCCCGCTGCTCGAGCTCGAGCAGCGATTCCTCGACCGGATGCCCGACATCGAGCGCTGGATGCGCACGCAGTGGCAGGAGCATGCGGTGCCCTTCTATGCCTCGGTCGACCTGCGCAATGCCGGATTCAAGCTCGCGCCGGTCGACACGAACCTCTTTCCCGGCGGCTTCAACAACCTCAATCCCGCGTTCCTGCCGCTTTGCGTGCAGGCGATCCAGGCGGCGGTCGAGCGCGTCTGTCCCGATGCGCGCGGCGTGCTGCTCGTCCCCGAGAACCACACGCGCAACACGTTCTATCTGCAGAACGTCGAGACGCTGCAGAACATCCTGCGTCAGGCGGGGATGCGCGTGCGCCTGGGGTCGCTCATCCCGGACCTCGCGACGGCCACGGCGATCGACCTGCCCACCGGAGGCTCGATCACGCTCGAACCGATCGTCCGCACCGGCCGGCGCGTGGGTCTCGCGGATTTCGATCCGTGCATGGTGCTGCTCAACAACGACCTGTCGGCCGGCGCGCCGCCCATCCTCGTCGACATCGACCAGCCGATCGCGCCGCCGCTCGCCGCAGGCTGGCACAACCGCAAGAAGTCGCACCATTTCTCCGTCTTCCACCGCGTCGCGAAGGAGTTCGCGACGATGCTCGGCATCGACCCCTGGCTCATCGATCCGTACTTCGGGGTGTGCGGCAAGATCAACTTCCAGGAGCGCGCCGGCGAGGAATGTCTCGCGTCGAACGTGTCGTTCCTGCTCGAGAAGATAGGCGCCAAGTACGCGGAATACGGCATCACGGAAAAGCCCTTCGTGATCGTGAAGGCCGATGCCGGCACCTACGGCATGGGCATCATGACCGTGCGCGACGCCTCCGAGGTCACCGGCCTCAACCGCAAGCAGCGCAACAAGATGGCCGTGGTGAAGGAAGGGCTGGAAGTGTCGTCGGTCATCGTCCAGGAAGGCGTGCCGACGTTCGAGTCGATTCACGACGCGATCGCCGAGCCCGTCGTCTACATGATCGACCGGTTCGTCGTCGGCGGCTTCTACCGCGTGCACGCGGCGCGCGGCCGGGACGAGAACCTGAACGCGCCGGGCGCACAGTTCGTGCCGCTGGCGTTCGAATCGCCATGCATCCCCAATCTCGCCGAGCCCGCCGGTTGCGCGCCGAACCGCTTCTACGCGTACGGTGTCGTCGCGCGCCTCGCGCAGCTCGCGGCGGCGATCGAGGTCGAGGAGCTCGCGGTCAGCGAAGAAGCGGTCCCCGCCTAGCGCCGGCAACCGGCTTTGCCAGTGCCTCCGCGATGATCGCGCCCGAGTATTGCCAGCTGATGGCGCGGTACAACCGCTGGATGAACGAGCGGCTGTACGCGCTGCTGGCGGAACTTCCGGACGACGAGCGCAAGCGTGACCGGGGCGCATTTTTCGGATCGATGCACGGCACGCTCAATCATCTGCTGTGGGGCGACCGGGTGTGGCTGGGTCGCTTCATCGACGAGTCCGTGCACGGCGCCCGCGTTCGGCGCTGACATGTATGCGGACTTCGGGGAGCTTGCCCGCGAGCGCGAAACCACCGACCGCAAGATGCTGGATTGGGCCGGCAACGTGACCGCGGCGTGGCTGGGCGGAACCCTGCGCTATACGAGCAAGGTCGACGGCCGGACCCGCGAGATGCCTCGCGCGGCGGCGGCGCTCCAGCTCTTCAATCACGGGACGCACCACCGCGGCCAGCTCACGACGTTGCTGCGCCAGGCGGGACACGATCCCGGCGCCACCGACATTCCATGGCTGCCGGGCGTCGTTCGGATCGTCGAAGTCCCGTAAGGCCGCGCGATCGCATCCGACCTCGGCGCACGGCGGACAGGGTGCGCGCGCCGGGGCATCAGCCGTCCGGGTCGCCCGCTTCAGGCCTTCTTCCGCTTCGCCCGCGGATGCGCGCTGTCGTAGGCCTTGGCGAGATACTGGAAGTCGAGGTGCGTGTACACCTGTGTGCTGGCAATGCTCGCGTGTCCCAGCATCTCCTGCACCGCCCGCAGGTCGCCCGACGATTGCAGCAGGTGCGACGCGAACGAATGCCGCAGCATGTGCGGGTGGACGTGACGCGACAGTCCCTGCCGGAGCGCCCAATCCGCGAGCCGGCGCTCGATCGCCCGCGGGGTGATCCGCTTGCCGCTCCTGCCCACGAACAGCGCCTTGGGATCCGCGTTCGCCACGCCCGCGCGAACCGGGAGCCACGCGCGGACGGCCTGGAGCGCCGCGGCGCCGACCGGAACGATCCGCTCCTTCGCGCCTTTTCCCCAGACACGGACTTCACCCGTGGCGAGATCGACGCGCTCGGCATCGAGACCCGCGAGTTCGGAAAGGCGCAATCCCGACGAATAGGCGAGCTCGAACAGCGCCCGGTCGCGCACGGCAAGCGGATCATCGCCGGAGATCTCGACCAGGCGCACGGCCTCGTCGGGGGAAAGGGCGGACGGAAGTTTCCTGACCGACTTGGGCGCCTTCAGCCCCGCGCACGGATTCTCCTTCATTGCCGCGTCGCGGTCCTGCAGTTGCCGAAACAAGCCGCGCCAGGACGAAAGCATTCGCGCAAGGCTGCGCCCGGACAGTCCCCGGCCGTGCAGCGTGGCGAGAAAACGCCGGAGCTCCCGCGCGGAAAGGCCGGCCAGATCGGCGGCGCCAGCGAGCGTGGCGAGCACCTGCGCATCGCGCAGATACGCTGCGCGGGTGTGCGCGGGCCGGGCTGCGAGGCGATCGGCGAACGCGGCGATATGCGCGGCATTCACCGGCGCGATGTCCGGCGCAGCCGTTCCCGGTGGCGCCGTCTTTCGCATCGTGCTCGGGCCGCCGGATTCGCGGACCGCTACACCGGCGGCAGGTAGCGCGACGTTGCCACGCTCGCGAGTTCCGCGAGGCGCGTCAGGTACACGGTACCCATTCCGGAATGGAAGCGCTCGGCGTTCTCGTCGCCCAGGCCGAGGAGGCCGAAGGTATACGCGGTGCGCAGCGGCAGGAACGCGAACGATCGACAGTCGGCGCCGGCATCGAACCAGTCCCGCGATTCGAACGGCGCGGCCGGACCGCAATGCGGCGCGCCGAGCTGATCGGCATAATCGCGGAGCTCCTGGCTCGTCGCGGCGAGTTCGGGCAGATACGATTGCTCCGGCACCTTTCCCCAGAGCCGGCTCGCGACGTGCGGCACGCCGAAATCCTCTTTCAGGCTATGGTAGAGCACGGCGAGCGTGGTCTCGAGGTCGGGCGCGGCAATGAGTGCCAGCGTCGACCGATGCAGCCGTTCGCCGATCCGGTCGTTCTCGCTGCCGAAATGCATCATCTCGCGCAGGCGGTTCTCGAGCTCGCTGTTCTTCTCCCGCAGCGTGACGATCTGGCGCTCGGCGATCGGTATCGCGTGGCCGCCATGCGGATGCGGAACGAAGATCTCGGCGATGACGTCGGCGTAATCCTCGAAGAATTTCGGGTTTTCCTTGAGAAACAGCGCGACGTCGTTCGCGTCCATCCGGGAGGTCCTGTCTTGGTCGTGTTGCGTCAGTGGCCCGTGCGCGTGCGTCACGCCGCCGGGATTTCCCATTCGCCTTCGAACACCATCGTCGCGGGTCCGGTCATCGCGACCGGAGCGCCCGTTCCCGGCCACGCGATCGCCAGCCAGCCGCCGCGCGTTTCAACCCGCACCGAAGCATCGAGCAGCCCGCGCCGGATGCCGGCCACCACGGCTGCGCACGCTCCGGTGCCGCAGGCGGCTGTCTCGCCGGCACCGCGTTCCCAGACGCGCAGGCGAATGGTAGCGCGATCCACCACCTGCATGTAGCCCGCGTTCACCCGCTGCGGGAAGCGCGCGTGGTGCTCGAGCCGGGGACCCTGTGTCGTGACGGGTGCGGCATCGACGTCGGCGACGACCTGCACCGCGTGCGGATTGCCCATCGACACCACGGTGATCGCGATCGCCTCGCCGTCGACGTCGATCGTGTGGACCACGGCATCCGTATCGGCCAGGAACGGGATCTCGGCCGGCGCGAACCGCGGGACGCCCATGTCGACCGTCACTTCGCCGTCGGCGCCGACCTCCGGCACGATGATGCCACCCGCGGTTTCGACGCGGATCCGCCGGGCATCGGTGTGCCCGTGGTCGCGCACGAACCGCACGAAGCAGCGCGCGCCGTTGCCGCACTGCTCGACCTCGCCGCCGTCGGCGTTGTAGATCCGGTAGCGAAAGTCCGCGTCGGCGCGCGTCGGGCGCTCGACGACCAGGATCTGGTCGCAGCCCACGCCAAGACGGCGATCGGCGAGCAGTCGCCGCTGCTCCCGCGTCAGGTCCACGTGCTGGCGGATCCCGTCGAGCACGACGAAGTCGTTGCCGAGCCCGTGCATCTTGGTGAACCGCAGCTTGGCCATCGTCACGACGCAGGGACGATCAGACGTTGAAGCGGAAGTGCATCACGTCGCCGTCCTTGACCACGTACTCCTTGCCCTCGAGCCGCATCTTGCCGTGCTCTTTGGCGCCGTGCTCGCCCTTGCACGCGAGGAAATCGGCAAACGCGATGACCTCGGCGCGGATGAAGCCCTTCTCGAAATCGGTGTGGATCACCCCTGCGGCCTTCGGGGCCGTGTCGCCGTGATGGATCGTCCAGGCGCGCACTTCCTTCGGCCCCGCCGTGAAATAGGTTTCCAGCCCCAGGAGCTTGTAGCCGGCATGGATCACGCGGTCGAGACCGGGCTCATCGAGCCCAAGGTCGGCGAGAAAGGCGAGCTTGTCGTCGCCTTCGAGATCCGCGATCTCCGCCTCGAGCGCGGCGCAGACCGGCACGACGGGCGCGCCTTCGGCCGCTGCGTGCGCCGCCACGGTCGCGAGCAGCGGGTTGTCGTGGAAGCCGTGCTCGGCGACGTTGGCGACGTACATCGTCGGTTTCATCGTGAGCAGAAAGAAGGGTCGCAGCGCCTCCTTCTCCTCCGCGTAGAGGTCGGCGGTGCGCGCGGGGCGCCCCTGGTCGAGGACGGCCTCGACCTTCTTCAGCACCGCGACGATCCGCTGCGCCTCCTTGTCGCCGGCGCGCGCGGGTTTCTCGTACTTCGCGATCTGCTTGTCGACGGTCGCGAGATCGGCGAGCGCCAGCTCGGTGTTGATCGTCTCGATGTCGGAGACCGGATTGATCTTGCCGGAAACGTGGACGACGTTGTCGTCCTCGAAGCAGCGCACGACGTGCGCGATCGCGTCGGTCTCGCGGATCGTGGCGAGGAACTGATTGCCGAGCCCCTCGCCCTTCGACGCCCCGGCGACGAGCCCGGCGATGTCGACAAACTCCACCGTCGCCGGAAGCACCTTCTCCGGATGCGCGATGGCGGCGAGTTGCGCGAGGCGCAGGTCGGGCACTTCGACGATGCCGACGTTGGGCTCGATCGTGCAGAACGGGTAGTTCTCGGCGGCGATGCCCGCGCGCGTCAGCGCATTGAAGAGCGTCGATTTGCCGACGTTCGGCAGGCCGACAATGCCGCATTTCAGGCTCATGGTTTTTCCATTCTCGTGTGCAGCAGGAGCATCGCCCGCTCGAAGTCGCCGGCGGCGATCGCGGGCCAGGCATCGAGCGCCCGGTCGATCGCCGCTTCGATCGCGCCGAGGTCGACCTTCGACGGCGGCGCCAGTACGTAATCGGCGACGTCCTGCTGCGGGATCGCCGAGTCGCGCGGGTGGCCGATGCCGATGCGCAGGCGCCAGAAGTCCGGCGTGCCGAGTTGCGCGGCGATGTCGCGCAAACCGTTGTGCCCGGCGATCCCGCCGCCGAATTTCATTTTCGCTTCGCCGGGCAGAAGGTCGAGCTCGTCGTGCGCGACGAGGATTTCGCCGGACTCGATCCCGAAGAAGCCCGCCACGCCGGAGACCGATCGTCCCGAGAGATTCATGTAGGTGCCTGGTTTCAGCAACCGCAGGTCCCCGTCGGCCTTCGCCAACTGCCCGTGGAACCTGCCCTCGGTCCTGAACGCAACACCGAGGCGGGATGCCAGACCGTCGGCAAACCAGAAGCCCGCGTTATGGCGCGTGGCAAGGTGCTCGCGGCCGGGATTGCCGAGACCCGCAACAAGTCGGACAGAAGGCATCGGGTCAGTGCCGCGGTTCGGCGATGGAGTTCAAGGATCTTTCCCTGGAGCACATCGACCCGCCGTCCGTGTGCAACGAAAAAGGCCCGCCGGCGCTGCTGCGGCGGGCCCTCGTGCCGGGGGCAGCGGCGATAGCGGGCGCTTACTTCTTCTTGTCGTCCTTCCCCGATTCCTTCTTCTCGCCGCCCTTTGCATCGGCTGCCTTCGCATCCGCTGCAGGCGCGGCGCCCGGGGTCGCGGCTGCCGCCGCGGCCGCGGCCGCCTCGGCTTCCGGCGTAACTGCGGCGGTTTCCTCGACGTGCGCCTTCGGCACGACGGCTGACGCCACCACCGGGTCGGTCTTGCCGCGCGTCACGACCACGACGCCGGGCGGCAGCTTCAACGCCGACACGTGGACCGAGCTGCCGACATCGAGAGAGGAAAGGTCGACTTCGATGAACTCCGGCAGATCCTTTGGCAGACACGAGACGTCGAGCTGGGTGACGACGTGGCTCACGATCGCGCCGGAAACCTTGACCGCCGGCGAATTCTCGCCGTTGGTGAAGTGCAACGGCACCTTCATGTGGATCTTGCGGCTCTCGTCGATACGCTGGAAATCCACATGCAGGATCTCGTTCTTGAACGGGTGCATCTGCACGTCGCGCAGCAGGACCTTCGTCACCGCACCCCCGAGGCTCATGCTCAGTATCGACGCGTGGAAGGCTTCGTTGCGCAGCGCATGGAACAGCGCGTTGTGGTCGAGCTCGATGGGCTGCGGCGCATTGGCCCCGCCATAGACGATGCCGGGCGCCTTGCCGGCGCGGCGCATCCGGCGGCTGGCACCCCGGCCTTCGGTCGTGCGGGCAAAGGCGGTGAATTCGAATTGCATGATGCGGCTCCCGATGTCTGCGGCCTTCCGGTGCCCGGAGTGCCCCTGGGCACTCCCGGCCGGTCGTCCGCGGTTGGCGACATCCCCGGAGTCCGCATGCGGACCAACCGAGGAAAGCTTTGAAGTATAACCTTTTTCTGCCGGGTAGCCAACCTGGACGGGCCTCGCCGCAGACGCCGCTACTCCGTGAACAGCGAGCTCACGGACTCCTCGTTCGAAACCCGTGTCATCGTCTCGGCGAGAAGCTGCGCGCAGGAGAGCATCCGGATGCGCGGGCACGCCTTGGCTTCGTCCGTCAGCGGGATCGTGTCGGAAACGACGAGCTCGTCGAGCTCGGACTCGGCAATGCGCGGGACCGCGCCGCCGGACAGGACGGGGTGCGTGCAATACGCGACGACCTTCTTCGCGCCGTGCTCTTTCAGGGCGGTGGCCGCCTTGCACAGCGTATTCGCCGTGTCGACCATGTCGTCCATGATCACGCAGGTGCGTCCGTTGACATCGCCGATGATGTGCATCACCTCGGAGACGTTCGCCCGCGGGCGCCGCTTGTCGATGATCGCGAGCTCGGAGTCGAGGCGCTTCGCGATCGCACGGGCGCGGACCACGCCACCCACGTCCGGCGAGACGACGAGCAGATCGTCGTAGTTCTGCTTCCAGAGATCGCCGAGCAGGATCGGCGTCGCGTAGATGTTGTCGACCGGGATGTTGAAGAATCCCTGGATCTGGTCGGCGTGCAGGTCCATCACCATCACGCGACTGACACCGACGGTCGTCAGCAGGTCGGCGACGACCTTGGCCGTGATCGGCACGCGCGCGGAGCGCGGCCGGCGATCCTGCCTCGCGTAGCCGAAGTAGGGGATCACCGCGGTGATTCGCCCGGCTGACGAGCGCTTCAGCGCGTCGGTCATCACCAGGATTTCCATCAGGTTGTCGTTGGTCGGGACGCAGGTCGACTGCAGGATGAAGATGTCGCGGCCGCGCACGTTCTCGAGCAGCTCGACCATCACCTCGCCGTCCGAGAACCGGCCGACGACACAGCGTCCGAGGCTGGTGTTGAGATGACGACAGACCGCCTCGGCGAGCTTCGGGTTCGCGTTGCCGGTAAAGACTCTCATCCGCTCGAAGGCCATTTGCCGGCATTCTCCCACAGAAAATCGTACGCGACAGGGGCCGGACCGCCATCCCGCGCCGCCACCGCCCGGGCCGTGCCGCAACCCGTGATGCGGGCCCGGACATGGCTGTCCGTCGACGCTCGCTCCCGCGCCGGCCTTGCGGCGAACGCCGGAGGGCCGTATCGGCCGGCACAAGAGCCCCGGCTCTGATACATTCCGGCGGCATGAGCGCCCGACCAAGCCACCGCCGCCTTTCGGTGCCGGACATGGAGGCGATCCTCGCTGTCACCAGCAAGCTCGCGGCTCCGTTCGACCTGATGACGATGCTGGCGGAGGTCGTCGACGCGGCCAAGCAGGTCCTCCACGCCGATCGCAGCTCCGTCTGGCTTTACGACCCCGCGGCGGACGAGCTGGTCCTCGAGATCGCGACCGGCATTGCGCCGGTGCGCGTTCCCGCCAGCGCCGGTATCGTCGGCGCCTGCGCGCGCGATCGCGCGATCATCAACGTCCCCGATTGCTATGCCGATACGCGCTTCAATCGCGAGGTGGACAAGGCTTCCGGCTATCGAACGCGCTGCATGCTGGCCCTGCCGCTCATCGACCACAAGAGCGTCCTGGTGGGGGTGATGCAGGTCCTGAACAAGACGGGACGGGGTCTTCGACGGGGACGACGAGGTCCTTGCCCGGGCATTGGCCGCCCAGTGCGCGGTCGCGCTGCAGCGGGTGCGCATGACCGAGGCGTTGATCGAGGGCGAGAAGATGCGGCAGGAGCTCGAGATGGCGCGCGTGGTGCAGATGAGCACCCTGCCCGCCGTGATGCCCTCGCTGCCGGGCTACGACCTGTACGGAACGTCGCGGCCGGCAAGCCTCACCGGCGGCGACACGTTCGACCTCGCGGTGCTGGACCAGGGTCTCCTGACCGTCCTCGGGGACGCGACGGGCCACGGCATCGGGCCCGCGCTTTCCGTGACGCAGATGCACGCGATGCTGCGGATGGCGTTCCGCCTGGGCGCCGACCTCGAAACCGCGTTCCTGCAGGTGAACAATCAGCTCGCCGCCACGCTGGCGGACGATCGCTTCATCACCGCCTTCATCGGGCTTCTCGACCCCGCCAACCATCGGCTGCGTTTCCACAGCGGCGGCCAGGCGCCGATCCTGCACTTCCAGGCCGCCTCCGGCACCTGCGCGCGCTACAATCCGACCAGTTTTCCGCTGGCCGCGATGCCACTTACGACGTTGCGCCCGGCCATCGCCATCGATTTGATGCCGGGCGACATCCTGGTACTGCTGTCCGACGGCATTTACGAGTACCCCGACCGCCACAACGAACTGTTCGGGGAAGACCGGGTCGAGGCGGTTCTCCGCGTCCATCACGGGAGGCGCATGTCCGAGCTGTCCGGCATCCTGCTCGACGCCGTTCAGGCCTTCGCGCAGGGCGCGCCGCAGGAGGACGACATCACGCTTGTCCTGGTGAAGCGCGAGGCCGGCGCGTGACCGATCACCGGAGCTTTCGCCGGAGCTTCGGTTCGCTCGCGGAGATCTTCGCGTTCACCGCGGATTTCTTCTCCCGCCACGGCGTCGACGCCGGGCTCCTGCCCACCGTCGACTTCACGCTGGAGGAGCTGTTCACGAACATGGTCAAGTACAGCCCCTCGGGCGACGCCCACGTGCGGATCGACATGGCCACGGCCCCCGGGGGTGTCGAAGTCACGCTGACCGACTATGATGTGGAGCGTTTCGATGTGACCCAGGCGCCGGACGCGAACATCAACCTGCCGCTCGAGCAGCGCCGTCCGGGAGGACTGGGCCTGCACCTGATTCGGCGGCTTGTGGATTCGATGACCTACGAGTACTCGAACGAAGAACGGCGCAGCCGCATCACGTTCCGCAAGACGACCGCCGGAGGCAAGGGTCCCGGCACCATCGCAGAAACAGGGGAAGGCAATGCTCGCGATTGATTTCGGTGCGGATGGCACAGTCGTCATCAAAGGCCGGCTGGATGCCGCGCAGTGTCCGGTCGCCCAATCGTTCCTCGACCAGGTCGACGGCGCCGTGATCCTGGACTGCACCGGGCTCGAATACGTCTCCAGCGCGGGGCTAGGCGTCCTCCTTAAGACCCAGAAGCGGCTGACGGCCTCGTCCGGCAAGCTGCGGCTCGTCGGCGTCAATCGCCATCTGCAGGACATCTTCCAGTACTCCGGCTTCGACCAGATCTTCGAGATCGAGCCCGCCCGGTAAGGCGCGCACCAACTTTCGCGACCGCCGGGTGTAATTGTGGACAATGAGAACGATCAAGCACTGCTGGAACGCTACCGGAACGGCGATCAGGCGGCTTTCACCGAGCTCGTGGTCCGCTACCAGCGGCCCCTTTACAACGCCGCCTTCTGGGTATTGCGCAGCGTCGAGGACGCCAACGACATCACGCAGATCGTCTTCCTCAAGGTCGCCGAGCAGCTGGACGACTACGACCCGCAATACAAGTTCTTCAGCTGGATCTACCGGATCGCGGTCAACGAATCGCTCAATCTGCTGCGCCGCAACAAACGGGAAGAAGCACTGGACGACGACGTCGACCTGCCCGGCTCCGAGCGCAGCAACCCGGAATCGCAGTTTGGCGAAGCCGAGGTTTCCAGGCGGATTCGAAGCGCGCTCATGAACCTGCCGACCAATGACCGGATCGTGTTGTCCCTGCGGCACTTTTCCGAATGCAGCTACCAGGAGATCGGGCAGATTCTCGATCTCGACGAAAAGACGGTGAAATCGCGGCTGTACGAGGCGCGGCACCGACTCCGTGACGTGCTGAAAGACCTGCGGCCCAACTGACATGAACCCCACCGAACGCACACGATTGATGCACGCAGCCCTCGACGGCGAAGCCACTCCCGAGGAAACCCGGGAGCTGGAGCGCATCCTGGCCGCCGATCCCTCGGCGCGCGCCGAGTACGATGAGCTGCGCCGGCTGTTCGACGCGCTTTCCAGCGTGCCCAAGGCCTTTCCCCCGGAAGGGCTCGTCGCCTCGGTGATGGCCCGCGTTCCGCAGCATGGAGGGGCCCAAAGCCGCCTCCGCCAACTTTTCACCTGGCCCGGTGTAATTGGGCTACGTTCCAAGGAAGCCCCGGGTTCAAGCCAGGGGACATCGGCAAGGGTCCATCGGGTCTCCCCACAAGGGCCACACTTCAGGAGTGAGAACATGAGCGAAGAAAAAAGCGGTTCCTTCGGCAAGCGCAAGATCTGGATCGGCGGTGGCATTGCTGCGGCGGCCGTGATCCTCGCCGTGTCCTCCGGCGTCGACTTTCCGCCCGGCAGCAAGGACACGGTCGGCACGATCGTCCCGGCGCAGCGGTTCCGTGCGGACCAGCCGGCGACGACCGGCGTCGCGGGTGGTGGCCAGTCGGGCACGGCGACCACGCAAGCTAATCCGGCGGGTAACGCAGGCAATGTTGGCCGACAGCCTCAATACCCGCGGCGCTGACAGCCTCAATACCCGCGGCGCTGACAGCCTCAATACCCGCGGCGCTGACAGCTCGTAGCGGCGCGACACCTGACGCCCGTGGCGCTGACAGCCTCAATACCCGTGGCGCTGACAGCCTCAATACCCGCGGCGCTGACAGCCTCGATACCCGTGGCGCTGACAGCCTCGACGCCCGTGGCGCTGACAGCCTCAATACCCGCGGCGCTGACAGCCTCAATACCCGCGGCGCTGACAGCCTCAATACCCGTGGCGCTGACAGCCTCAATACCCGCGGCGCTGACAGCCTCAATACCCGCGGCGCTGACAGCCTCAATACCCGCGGCGCTGACAGCCTCAATACCCGCGGCGCTGACAGCCTCAATACCCGCGGCGCTGACGCTGACGCGCAGCCGGTCAACGACGGCTCCAGACGGTCGACGACGGCGCGGCCAGCCTGACGGTCGTGGCCAGCGCGGTCAACTGACGGCCGTGGCCGGCGCGGCTCCGACGGTCGTGGCCGGCACGGCTCAATGACGGTCGCGGCCAGCGCGGCTCAATGACGGCCGCGGCAGCGCGGCTCAATACGCCGCGGCAGCGCAGCTCAATGACGGCCGTGGCCGGCACGGCTCAACGACGGACGTGGCAGCCGGTCAACGACGGGCGTGGCCAGCCGGTCAACGACGGTCGTGGCAGCGCGGCTCGACGACGGTCGTGGCCAGCCGGTCAACTGACGGTCGCGGTGGCAGCCGGTCAGCGACGGCGTGCTGACCCCTGATCTGCACGCAGCACAGCCAACGCGAAACCGCCGGCCTCAGCGCCGGCGGTTTTCTTTTGGGCGCGCCGCCTATAATGCCGCGGCGATCCGTGTCCACCGAGGGGGATGACTGCATGCGCGGCCGTGTCTTGTGCCTGTTGCTGGCGTTGCTCCCGACTGCGGCCACCGCCGACGAGAGTCCGGTCAACATTTCGGTCGTCGAAACCACGGAACTCAAGCTCTACTACTACAACTACCTGAGCAACATCGCACCGCTCGCGATCCGCACGTTCACCAACTCGCGCGAATGGCAGCGCCGGATGTTCGGCTGGGTGCCGTCCGAGTCCACGACGGTCCTGTTGCAGGACTTCGCGGACTACGGCAACGCCGCCGCCTACGCCGCGCCGCGCGGAACCCTGATCTTCGACGTTGCGCCGCTGTCCCGCGCGTTCGAGACGAGCCCCGCTGGCGAGCGCATGTACTCGACGATGAACCACGAGCTGGTGCACGTGGTGCAAAGCGACATCGCGTCCGAGGAGGATCGGCGCTGGCGGCGCTTCTTCCTCGGCAAGGTGCCTGCCCAATCGCAGAATCCTGAATCGCTGCTGTACAGCTACCTCACGATTCCGCGCTTCACGACGCCGCGCTGGTATTCCGAGGGCGGCGCGGTCTTCCTGGAAACCTGGATGGCCGGCGGGCTGGGTCGCGCGCAGGGCGGCTACGACGAGATGGTCTTCCGGGCGATGGTGCGCGACGACGCCCATTTCTACGACCCGCTGGGGCTGGTCTCGCGCGGAACCCAGGTCGATTTCCAGACCGGGGCGAACGCCTACCTCTACGGCGGCCGCTTCTTCACCTGGCTCGCGTACGCGCATTCACCCGAAAAGGTCATCGCGTGGATCAGGCGCGACGAAGGGAGCGAGCGCTACTACGCCGACCAGTTCCAGCACGTGTTCGGGCTCCCGCTGGAACAGGCCTGGCAGGACTGGGTCGCGTTCGAGCACGAGTTCCAGCGCAGGAACCTCGCCGAGGTGCGCAAGTTTCCGATCACGCCGCAACGCAAGCTCGTCGCGAGCGCGCTGGGTTCGGTTTCGCGCATGTATTACGACGAAGCGACCGGCGTCCTGTATGGCGCCTTTCGCTTCCCGGGGGTCGTCTCGCACGTCGGCGCGCTGAACACGCGGGACGGGAGTGTCCGGCAGCTCGCCGACATCAAGGGCGCCATGCACTACATGGTCACTTCGTTCGCCTACGACCCGGGCAGCGGCACGGCCTTCTACACCGAGGACAACAACGCGCTGCGCGATCTCATGGCCGTGGACGTGAAGACCGGCGAGGTCCGGATGCTGCTCAAGAACGCGAGCATCGGCGAAATCGTCTTCAATCCGGTCGATCGTTCGCTGATGGGCGTCCGGCATCTGTACGGCCTGGCCACGCTGGTGCGCATTCCATACCCCTACGACGGTTGGACAGGAGATCCACACGTTTCCGTGGGAGTACGTGCCCTCGGATCTCGACATTTCGCCCGACGGCAAACTGTTGTCCGCATCGATGAGCGATGACAAGGGCAACCAGTTCCTGCGCGTGTGGGAACTCGAGAAGATCCTCGCCGGGAACCTGAAGCCGCTTTCCGAGTACGGCTTCGGACAGTCCGTTCCCGAGAGCTTCGTGTTTACTCCGGACGGACGCTACCTGTACGGGAGCAGCTACTACACCGGAGTGTCCAACATCTTCCGCTACGAAGTCGCCACCGGCGAGGTCGAGGCGGTTTCGAACGCGGAAACCGGCTTCTTCCGTCCCGTGCCGCTCGCCGACGGCCGCCTCGTGGTGCTGAACTACACGGGCGAGGGTTTCGTTCCCGCGATCATCGACCCTCGTCCGATCAAGGATGTCAGCGCGATCAAGTTCCTGGGCACCGAGGTTGCGGAGAAGTACCCGGTGGTCAAGACGTGGCAGGTGCCCGGTCCGGACACGGTCGACGACGAAAAACTGGTCACCGCGAAGGGTCCGTACGTGCCATGGCGCAATCTCGCGCTGGCGAACGCCTATCCGGTGCTGCAGGGCTACAAGAATGCGGCCGGGATCGGGTACCGTTTCAACTTCGACGATCCGCTCAATTTCGCGAGTCTCGCCATCACCGCGGCAGTCACGCCGTTCAGCGATCTGCCCGCCAACGAGCGCGGCCACATCGACATCGCCGGCCGCTACCAATTCTGGCGCGCCGGGCTGTCCTGGAACCGGTCCGACTTCTACGACCTTTTCGGCCCCACCAAGCGCAGCCGCAAGGGCTATGCGGCCACGCTGGGTTACGACTGGTCGCTGATCTACGACCTGCCGCGAACGCTGGACGTCATCTTCGATGTCGCCTACTACGACCAGATCGATACGCTGCCGAACGCCCAGAACGTCGGCACCGACTTCACCCGCCTCGTCACCAGCCGGGTCGCGCTCCGCTACAACGACGTGCGGCGCTCGATCGGTGCGGTGGACGACGAGAAAGGCGTCAAAGGGGTGCTGGGCTACAAGGGCAGCTACGTGAACGGCCAGTTGACGCCGCAGGTCGCCGGCGGGTTCGATGTCGGCTTCGCGCTCCCGCTGGCGCACTCGTCCCTCTGGCTGCGGACCGCGGGCGGCTTCGCCAACGGCGACCGCAACAGCACCGTCGCCAATTTCTATTTCGGCGGCTTCGGCAACAACTACGTCGACGACAAATCCATCCGGCGCTATCGCGAATACTCGTCGTTCCCCGGATTCGGGATCGACGAGATCAGCGCGCTGAGCTTCGTGCGCGAGCTCGTGGAACTGAACGTGCCTCCCTATGTGTTCGAGTCGGCCGGCACGCCAAGCCTCTACCTCCAGTCTCTGCGGCCGTCGGTGTTCGTCGCGGGGCTTCGGTCGGACCCCGGCAATTCGGCGTTGCGCAAGGATTACGCAAGTGTCGGGGGACAGGTCGACCTCCATTTCAGCATCCTGCACCGATACGACATGACGCTGTCGGCCGGCTACGCCGTCGGCTACCAGGGATCCCAGCGCGCAGGCTCCGAGTGGATGATCTCGCTGAAGATCATGTAGACATCTGCGCCGCAGGGCCAAGGCGAGGGCGCTCCCTCTCAATGGGACGGCCGGCGATTCTTGCGGGCGCTGTCGTCAACCATCGAATCCCGCTGTCCGTGCAAATGGCCTTCGCGACCGACACGCGCCATGTCGTTTGATTTCGTCGTGCCCGCCCTGGTCGGGCTGCTGCCGGTGGGAAGCTTTCTGGCGGCATTGCTCTATCTCGACAGCTACAAGCTCGTGAAGCTCAACGCCGTCATCGCGATCGTCGTCTGCGGCGCCGTGGTGGCGGGGGCGTGCTACATGGTGAACGCCTGGGCAATGGGCCTCCTCGGCATCGACCTGATCCCTTTCTCCCGCTACGTCTCGCCGATCATCGAGGAGACGCTGAAGGGCCTCGTCATCGTCGGACTGATCCGGGCCCACCGGATCGGCTTCCTCGTGGACGCGGCGATCTTCGGTTTCGCCGTCGGCACCGGATTCGCGCTGGTCGAGAACATCTACTTCCTCGAGATCGTTCGGGACGCCGGGATCGGGACCTGGATCGTGCGCGGCTTCGGCACGGCGATCATGCACGGCGGCGCGACGGCCATTTTCGCCGTGATGGGTCTTGCGCTGCTGGAACAGACGCCCGGCGCGGGCATGCGCATGCGCGCGCTGCTGCCCGGTCTCGGCGCCGCCATCGTTCTGCACTCGGCGTACAACCACCTGCTGATGTCGCCGCGCGTGGCCACGCTGACCACTCTTTTCGCGGTGCCGCTGCTGCTCCACGCGGCGTTCCAGCGCAGCGAGAAAGCGGTCGGCGAATGGCTCGGCCAGGGCTTCGATGCCGACACCGAAATGCTGGAGCTGATCAACTCCGGACGCCTGTCGGATTCGCCGGTGGGCCAGTACCTGCACACAATGAAGAAGAAATTCCGCGGCCCCGTCGTCGCGGACCTGCTCTGCTATTTGCGCCTCTACACGGAACTCGCACTGCGCGCCAAGGGCATCCTGATGATGCGCGAAAACGGATTCGAGGTCCCGGTCGACGAGGCGACCCGGGCGAAGTTCGCCGAGCTCTCCTATCTCGAGACGAGCATCGGAAGGACGGGGCTCCTCGCGATCCAGCCCATGTGCCACATGAGCCACAAGGACCTGTGGCAGCTCTACATGCTGGGAAAGTAGGGCTCGCTCGCTCGACGCGCGCCAGAACGGCCCGCATCCGCAAAACGGCGTGCCTGTGGGATGTGGCTGGGGAGGAAGGATTCGAACCCTCGAATGCCGGAATCAAAATCCGGTGCCTTAACCAACTTGGCGACTCCCCAGCGGAGAAAACTATGCGCACGGACTGCGCGCTCATCGTGCGCGGAATCCGCCTTGGGCATCACGCGAACGCCGCCAACGGATGCCGCGCGAGCGTCCTGGCGACAAAACCCTGCATGGTCGCCGGACGCGCATCCACCGCGGCCTGCGCTTCGGCTTCGGAGGCAAAGGGCGCGAACACACAGCCGCCCGAACCCGTCATCCGCGCGAGCCGCGAGCGCTCGCCCAAACGCCCGAGTGCAACCGCCACGTCCGGAAATCGCGCAGCCGCTGTCGGCTGCAGATCGTTCCGGCCATAACCCTCGGAAAAGACGTCCATTTTCGCCGACGCAGTGTCTCGTGTCAATTCCGGTGCCGCGAAGATCGATGCCGTCGACACGGGAGTGGCGGGCACGATCACCGCTACCCACAGCGCCGGCAGCGATACCGGAATCAGGCGCTCGCCGATGCCGCGCGCGAGCGCGGGCCCGCTGCCGAGAAAGAAGGGAACGTCGGCGCCCAGCGCGAGACCGATCCGCATGAGGTCCGCGCGCGGCAGGCGCGCGCCCCAGAGCCGGTTGAGCGCGAGCAGCACCGACGCGGCGTCGGAACTGCCCCCGCCCAACCCCCCGCCCAAGCGGAATGCGCTTGGCGACAGCGATGTCGACGCCCTGCGACCCACCGGTCGCCTGCTTGAGGGCCGTCGCCGCGCGCACCACCAGATCGTCCTGTGGCGCCACGCCGTGCAATTCGGTCGTGCGTGCGATCGCGCCATCGTCGCGGCAGGTCAGCGTGATCGTGTCGCCCACATCGAGCGCGACGAGCAGCGTCTCGAGCAGGTGGTAGCCGTCGTCGCGGCGGCCCGTCACGTGCAGAAACAGGTTGAGCTTCGCCGGCGCGGGAACGGTCAGCCTGCGCATCGGATCATTGTGGCCGCACGGGTTTCGATTCGCCCATGGCTCAGGCGGCGCGCCAGCGATCGATGACGATGCGCAACTCGAGATCGTGGCAAAGGAGCCGGAGCCGCGAAGGCAGTCGCGCCGCGCTGTCCGCGTACGCGTAGACGATCTCGCAGCCGTCCTGGCGCAACACGTCCACGCGGCCGACGCCGTCGATTTCCACCGCATGGGGCGCGTCGGCGCGCGGCGCACCGCGCGCCCAATAGGCAAGTGCCGCCACCGGCAAGGGGAACCCGACCACGCGCTCGGTCAACGTGGCCCAGTCGCTCGCCACCTCGTGCCGGCCGTCGGCGGTGCGCACCTCGACGCGTTGGGTCGATGCGTCGCCGGAGAGTTCGGCGACCGCCCGCCAAACGGCGTGGTGACGACGAACTCGTCGCGCGGCGCGGCGTGCATCCACGCGAACGATACCGAAATGGCTTCGTTGCCGCGGCGCGCCGACAGCCTGCCGTCGATGGTGAACGGCGCGTCGGCCGGCAGCGGCAATGCCGGCAGCGGGGCGAAAGGCGCGCTCGCGCATCCGGCGACCACAAATGCCACCGCGGCGACGAGCGCGTAGGATGCCGCCCGCGGCATGAAAGGGCTCAGCGCGTCAGCCGACGGACGGTTTCGAGCAGCACCGCGTTGTCCGGGGCGCTCTTCAATTGTGCCTGCCAGATGTCCTGCGCCTGGGTGCGCTCGCCCTTCGCCCACAGCACCTCGCCCAGGTGCGCGGCGATCTCGGGATCCGGTCGCTGCTCCATCGCCCGCCGCAGGTGCTTCTCGGCCTCGTCGAGCCGACCCATCCGGAAATGCGCCCAGCCGACGCTGTCGAGAATGAACGGGTCGTCGGGCGCGAGCGCCAGCGCGCGCTCGATCAGTGCCAGCCCCTCGGCCACGCGCGGCGTGCGATCGACGAGCGTGTATCCCAGAGCGTTCAGCGCGTGCGCATTGGCGGGCTTGAGCTCGATGAGGCGCGTGAGTTTCGTCTCGACGACGTCGATCTTGTCGAGTTTCTCGGCGACCATCGCAATGTCGTAGAGAAGATCAGGGTCGTCGGGAAACTGGTCGAGCGCGCTGGCGAGTACCGTGTAGGCGGCGGCATGGTTGCCGGCATCGCGCAGCACCTGCGCCTCGGCCTGCTGCACCTGGACACGCTGCTCTCGAGTCACCGCCGGCAGGTCCGCGAGATATCGCCGCGCCTCGTCGACCCGCCCGAGCTTGCCCAGCATCGCCGCGACGCGCAGCTGGGCGATCCATCCCCGTTCGCCCTCCGGAACGGCACGGAAACGCTCCAGCGCGACGTCGAAACGGCCCGTCTCCTCGGCGATCTGGGCGAGATAGCTTTCGACGACGCCGTCGTCGCCGTACTCGACGCGCTGCAGCTCCTCGAACAGACGCTCCGCCTTGGCCCAGTCCTTCATCTGCATCGCCAGCATCGCCATGCCGAACTGGTACTCGTGATTGTCCCGATCCTGCTCCCACAGGCGCTGCAGGATCGCGGCCGCTTCCGCATACCTCTTCTGCTGGATGCGGACCTGCGCCAGCGCCGAGTTCGCGATCTTGGACCCAGGATCGGTGCGCAGCACCTCGACGAGATAGTCGGCGGCCCGGTCGGCAGACTGCTTCCCAAGAATCTCCACCTTGAGCAGCATCGCCTGCTCCCATCCGGGCTTCTGGAAGAGCGCGCGGTCGATCGCCTGCATCGCGACAGTGGCCGTGTCGAAATCCTTGAGCCCCGCGTTGTACGCGGCGAGCGCGACGGCAAACTGCGCCTCGGGAATGTTCGGATAAGGGTGCGCGAGGCTCTGCACGAGCTTCAACGTCGCCGCCTTGTCCGGCTCGGCGGCCAGTGCCCGGTTGAGCTGCAGGAAGGCCTCGCCCAGCCGCGGTCCGGTCGCCGCGGCCTCCGCCAGCGCCCGCTCGAGATCCGCCTTGAGATCCGCGCGGGGATCGCCGCTTCCCGCCGCGCCCCCCGCCAGCCCGGCGATCATCTGTTTCGGGCGCTCCGCCGCCGGATCGAGCTCGGCCCACAATTTGGCCGATTCGAGCGCCAGGCTGCGTTGCCTTGCGCCAAGCGCGATCTCGGTGGCGCGACGGGCAAGCCGGGCGTCCCTGGCGTCCTTCGCCGCCTCGAAATACGCGCGGGCGGCAAGCGCTGGATCACCGCGTTGCAGTGCGATGTCACCCACGAGCAGTCGATACATGAGCTCGGCGGAGATGTCCTCCGCCGGCGCCGGCTTGTCCACGTTTGCGGGCGCAGGCTTTTCGGCCTCGGGCACCGCGCGCGGCTGCGCCGCCAGGAGGCCGGCGCGAGCGCGAGCGACGCCGCCAAAGCCAAAGTGGCCAGGCCGGAGAACAGGGTGGATCGAGCCATCGTGTGCGTCCGGCAGTTTCGGGGTTGCGCCGCGGTGCGGTGCGTCACTTCGTGCCCGGGGAAGGCGGCTCCGTGTCCCCCCGGCCGCCCGAACGGCATTGCGCGCCTTCTCGGGGGCATGCGAACGAAGTGGGCGCGGGGACCGCCCGTTATCTTAGGGTATATTCGGCCGGCCACCAAACCGGCGCCGCGGTCTGTCTTCGCCCGCCGGCCATCCGAATCCCGCTGCCGGGCCCAATGCCGGAATTGCCTGAAGTCGAAACGACGCTCCGCGGGATCGCCCCGCTCGTCGTCGGTCGGAGCGTGGCGGCCATGCACGTGTACGACCGCCGGCTGCGGTGGTCGGTTCCCCGCTGGCTTCCCGCACGGATTGCCGGGCGCACTGTCGATGCGATCGATCGGCGCAGCAAGTACCTGCTGTTTCGATGCTCCGGCGACACGCTGCTCGTTCACTTCGGCATGACCGGCAGCCTGCGCGCCTTCCTGAATCCGCCGCCGCGCCGGCCGCATGACCATGTCGACATCGTCCTCGATTCCGGTTTGACACTCCGTTACCACGATCCGCGCCGCTTTGGCGCGATGCTCTGGCTGCCCCCGCCTGCCGAGGCACACCCGCTGCTGTCCGGCCTCGGCCCCGAGCCCTTCGACCCGGCATGTGACGCCGACTACCTCTGGCGAGCGACGCGCCGCCGCGCCGCGGCGATCAAGCTCGTGCTGATGGACAACCATCTTGTCGTCGGCATTGGCAACATCTACGCCAACGAGTCGTTGTTCCGGGCCGGGATCCGCCCGACCGTGCCTGCCAACAGCCTGTCGCGACCCCGCCTGGGGCGCCTCCTCGACGCGGTCCGTGCCACGCTGACCGAGGCCATCGCCAAGGGCGGATCGACGCTGCGGGACTACGTGGACAGCCGGGGCGAGCCCGGATATTTCCAGCTCGATTACGGCGTTTATGGCAGGAAGGGATTGCCATGCCGGAACTGTGGCGTCGCCATTCGCGAGATCCGGCAAGGCGGACGCGCCACCTCGTATTGCCCCCGCTGCCAGCGATGAACTTCCACGCGGCGGCGCGGCGGCCGTGATAGATTGTCCGGCCGGAATCGCCCCCAGGGACACGACACCAAAGCCTGCAGTCAACCCCATGGCTCAACTACGTGAACTCGCGGCCCGCTTCGAGGCCTACGGCGATTGGCGCAATCGCCTGGCGCACGGCGTCGGGGCAATGCACGCGTGGCTGCGCGAACAGGATCTCGCCGACGCGCAGGTCGATCTCCGGATCCGGCAGTTGCTCGAGCGGTTGCGCGAGGACAAGCTCGTCGTCGCGTTCGTCGCCGAGTTCTCCCGCGGCAAATCGGAGCTCATCAACGCGATCTTCTTTGCCGACTTCGGCGCGCGCTTGCTGCCCGCGGCGGCGGGCCGCACGACGATGTGCCCCACCGAACTTCTCTTCGACGCCGCCCAGCCGCCGTCGATCCGATTGCTGCCGATCGAGACGCGACTGAAGGACGCGACGGTCCGCGAACTCCGCAGCCACGCCGACGAATGGGTGACGTTTCCGCTCGATCTCGCGGACGCCGGCCAGCTGAGCGCGGCTCTCGCGCGGATCTCGCAGGTAAAGGAGGTGCCGATCGCGCTCGCACGGGCGCTCGGTCTCGATGACGATGCGTCGGGCCCGGCGCACGACATCGGCGGCGGGGACGCCCGGGTCAGCGTCCCCTGCTGGCGGCACGCGATCCTCAACTTCCCGCATCCGCTGCTGCGGCAGGGTCTCGTGATCATCGATACGCCGGGACTCAACGCCATCGGGGCGGAACCGGAGCTCACGCTGAGCGTGCTGTCCAGCGCACACGTCGTCCTGTTCGTGCTCGCCGCCGACGCGGGTGTCACCCGGTCCGATCTGGACATCTGGAAACGCGATCTGCGCCGGGGGTGCCTCCGCGCACCGGGCTGCGCGAATCGTGGTCCTGAACAAGATCGACAGCCTTTGGGACGAGCTGAAACCCGAGGCCGCCATCGCCGCCGACATCGATCGGCAGGTCCGGGCGTCGGCGGCCCTGCTCGAACTTTCCCCGGCGCAGGTCTTTCCCGTGTCGGCGCACAAAGCGCTGCTCGCCAAGGTCAACGGCGACGACGCGCTGCTCGGACGAAGCCGGCTGCCGGCGCTCGAGGATGCGCTGTCGCGCACGCTCATTCCCGCCAAGCGCGATATCGTCGGTGCGGCGACGCAGGCCGAGGTTCGCGGACTCGGGAGCGGGGTCCGCGCACGGCTGGAAGCGCAACAGGCGAGCATCGCCGAGCAACTCGCCGAGCTGCGCGAGCTGCGCGGCAGGAACCAGGATGTCGTCCAGCACATGCTGGACCGCGGCACCATGGAAAAGGAGCTCTTCGAGCGTGGCATGCAGCGGTTCACCGCTCTGCGCACCGTGTTCACCCAGCAGACCAACGCGCTGTTCGACATCATCGGCCTCGAGGCGCTGCGCACGAATGCCGGGCGCACGCGCCGCGGCATCGAGCGCAGCCCGTTCACGAAGGGCGTGCGCGCCGCGATGGCGGATTTCTTCACATCGATCCGCCGGGATTTCGGCGCAGCCGCGGACCGGTCGGCCGAGATCCATGAACTGATGCAGGCGATGTACGCCCGGTTCGCGGCGGAGCTCGGCACCGAACCGTTCGCGCCGCCATCATTCTCGATGCTCAAATATCAGAAGGAGATCGACCGGCTCGAGCGGGCGTACAACCAGCACTTCAATACGCTCTGGAACATGCTCAGCAAGGCGAAATTCACGCTGACGCGACGATTCTTCGAGACCGTCGCGTCGCGCGTCAAGCACGTCTACGAGATCGCGAACCGCGACATCGAGGGCTGGCTGCGGTCCGTGATGTCGCCGCTCGAAACCCATGTCCGCGAACATCATCTGCAATTGCAACGCCGCCTGGAGAGCGTCGAGCGCATTCACGCCGCGAGCGCCGAGCTCGAGGCGCGCATCCGCGAGCTCGACCAGCAGCATGAAGCGTTCGCCATGCAGATAGCCGAATTGATGCGCGCCGTCGAAGCCATCGACGCCCTCGTCCTGCAGCCCGAGGCCCTGCCCGCGGCCGCGAACGCGTAGGCGCAGCGAGCGCGCGCGGCGGGCGTCCCCGCCTACCGCGCGCGCGCCGGCGCAGAGTCCGCCGCCATCAATCCTTCGTACTTCGCCTTGAGCTGCGGCGCGCGTCTCGACGAAGTCGGGGTTGACCGGAATGCAGTCGACGGGGCAGACCTCGACGCACTGCGGCGCATCGAAGTGCCCGACGCACTCGGTGCATTTCGCCGGATCGATGACGTAGATCTCCGCGCCCGGCGCGATCGCGCCGTTCGGGCACTCGGGCTCGCAGACGTCGCAGTTGATGCATTCGTCGGTGATCATCAGCGCCATCGTGCCGCCCCTACCTTCTGCCTTCCGCCACTTTCGCCTTCAGCTGCGCGAAGACCGCCGGATGCACGAACGACGACACATCGCCGCCGAATTTCGCGATCTCGCGCACGATGGTCGCCGATACGAACATGTATTGCTCGGAGGGCGTCAGGAACAGGGTTTCGACCTCTGGAAAGAGGTTCCGGTTCATGCCCGCCATCTGGAACTCGTACTCGAAATCCGACACGGCGCGCAGACCGCGCAGGATCACCCGCGCGCCCTGCTCGTGGACGAAATCCATCAACAGCCCGGAAA
Organism: uncultured beta proteobacterium; assembly: GCA_963751405.1. GTDB lineage: Bacteria > Pseudomonadota > Gammaproteobacteria > Burkholderiales > Casimicrobiaceae > CAIWHR01. The sequence goes on from CAVVUJ010000042.1 coordinate 28,291, forward strand.
ACGCGACGACTTCGGCGTTCGGATAGGGCAGCGAGCACCTCGCGCGCCATCGCGACCCGCTCGGCGGTGGCGAAGAACGGGTTCTTCGCCACACTGTCGGCCACGCCGACGACAACCTTGCCGAAAAGACTCGCCGCCCGGCGCACGAGGTCTTCGTGGCCGCGGGTGAAGGGATCGAAGGTCCCGGGGTAGACGACGGTGAGCATGGCGGGCCGGCCTTTCTGGCGGCCGAACGCAAGACGCGCTCAGGCCGGCGCGGCATCCGCGCGGACGAAAAGATGATAATGCACCTGTCCCGCCTTGTCGCGGCGCCAGGTCGCGAATCCCGACGGCGGGGGCAGAGAATGCGCCGCCTCGGCATAGATGAAGCCGCCGGGGCTCAGCCGCCCGGCGCAAGCGGGCAGGAGCCATGGCCACGGATCCTCGGCGAACGGCGGGTCGAGGAAGATCACGTCGAAATCCCGCCGTTCCCGCTCGATGAACGCGCGGGCGTCGCCAACGTAGGTCTCGAGCGCGCTCGCGCCAAGAGAGGCTGCGGTCGCGCGCAACGCACCGATCAGCACGCGGCTGCGATCTACCGCGACCGCGAGGGCAGCGCCACGCGATGCCGCCTCGAGCGTGAGCGCTCCGGATCCCGCGTAAAGATCGAGACAGCGCTTGCCGACCAGGGTCTGCCCCAGCCAGTTGAAAAGCGTCTCCCGGACTCGATCCGGCGTGGGGCGCAGGCCCTCTGCCGGCGGGAACCGGATCACTCGCCGGCGCCATGTGCCGCCGATGATGCGCACCTGATTTGCGGCTATTTGCGGCATGCGAGTGTCCTCTCGGCACCGGCTCACGGATGCGCATTATGATCTGCCGCGCCGTCCGGGACAGGTAAACTCCGGTCATTGCCGATGGTGCGATCGGCGTCTTGCGCTCTGATTCCCCATGTTCGACGTCTTCAAGCGAAAATCCGGTGTCGAGGACAGCCGCCCCTGGGCGGAACGGCTCGCCGCGGGCCTCGCGCGGTCGCGCGAAAAGCTCGCCGGCGCGCTTGGCAGCGTGTTCGCCCGTCGGAAGCTCGACGCCGAGACGCTGGACGAGCTCGAGACCGCGCTCATCACCGCGGACGTGGGCATCGCCGCCACGCAGCATTTGCTGGACGACCTCTCCGCGCGGTGGAAAGCCGCTGGCGGAGAAGGCGATGCGAAGGCGTTGCTCAAAGCGGCGCTGGTCGAACTGCTCCGTCCGCTGGAGCATCCGCTCGTCGTGGGCTCGGCGCGGCCATTCGTGATCATGCTGGCCGGGGTCAACGGGGCCGGCAAGACCACCTCGATCGGCAAGCTGGCGAGGCATTTTCAGCTGCAAGGACTCACCGTGCTGCTCGCAGCCGGGGACACCTTCCGCGCGGCCGCACGCGAGCAACTGGCCGTGTGGGGCGAGCGCAATGGCGTCACCGTGATCTCGCAGGCGGGGGGCGATCCCGGCGCCGTGATGTTCGATGCCATCGCCGCCGCGAGGGCGCGAGGGGTCGATGTCGTGCTGGCGGACACCGCCGGCCGGCTGCCGACGCAGTTGCAGCTGATGGAAGAAATTCGCAAAGTCCAGCGTGTCATCCGCAAGGCCGACCCGGCGGCCCCACATGAGACGCTGCTGGTTCTCGACGCGAACACCGGACAGAACGCGCTGGCGCAGGTGAAGGCATTCGACGACGCGCTCGGCCTGACCGGCCTGGTGCTGACCAAGCTCGACGGCACAGCCAAGGGTGGCGTGGTTGCGGCGATTGCCAAGGAGCGGCCCGATCCCCCTCCGGTTCATCGGTGTCGGCGAAGGTCTGGATGACCTCAAGCCATTCGTTGCCGCGGAATTCGTGGAGGCGCTCGTCGGCAGATGAACGGCCCCCACGCTCACTGGGTTCGCTGCCCCCCGCGGGGGCGCTCAGTGCTCTCCGGGCGGCCGAGCGAGCACTGAGGCGAGCGTCCACTCGCGCGACGTGCCGGCGCAACGCATCGATTCCGGCAGGTATTGCGCTGATGCCGGCCCGTACAATGCTTCGGGGGCGCGACCACAAGTGAGCATGTGCTCACTTACGGTCAGATCGAATGCTTACGGCCACCTCCGATTTCACCTGCCGGCGGCCGCGGAGCGTCGCGCACGGACATTACCACCCTCGCGAAGGTGGGCGGCAACAGCGCCACTCTAACCCGACCAAATCGCTCAGGAACTTTTCGCCCCCTTAGCACTCTCATCCAGCGAGTGCTAAGATGGAGTCGAAGGTGAGTGGGGACAAGGTGCTCCACCCGCCGCAACGGAGGGAGTAGACGATGACCGGAACCGCGCTGGTTTTCCCGAGCCCTGCCTCACTGGGCAACCTGGATCACTACATCCAGGCGGTGAACCGCTTCCCGCTGCTTTCTGCCGAGCAGGAGCTCTCGCTGGGCCGCAGTCTCGTCCGCGACAATGACCTCGACGCGGCGCAGCAACTCGTCCTCTCGCACCTGCGGCTGGTGGTCGCCGTAAGCCGCAAGTACATGGGCTACGGCCTCCCGCAGGCCGATCTCATCCAGGAAGGCAACATCGGTCTCATGAAGGCCGTGCGCCGTTTCGACCCGGAACGCGGCGTGCGCCTGGTTTCGTTCGCCCTGCACTGGATCCGGGCCGAGATCCACGAGTATGTCCTGCGCAACTGGCGGCTCGTCAAGGTCGCGACGACAAAGGCGCAGCGCAAGCTCTTCTTCAACCTGCGCCGGCTCAAGACCCGCTCCGCTGCGCTGTCGACCAAGGAAGCGCACGCGATCGCGAAGGACCTCGGCGTCAAGCCCGAAGAGGTCTTCGAGATGGAGACGCGCCTCACCGGACGCGACATCGCGCTCGACCCGCAACCGGACGAGGAAGGCGACGCGATCACGCCGGTCGCGTATCTCACCGACACCGAGAACGAGCCGGTGCAGCTGCTCGTGCGCGCCGAGACCGAGAGCAACCAGTCCGCCGGCCTGAAGCGGGCGCTCGCCGACGCTCGACGATCGCAGCCGCCGCATCATCGAAGCGCGCTGGCTCGTCGAAAAGGAGCCGGCGACGCTGCAGAAACTCGCCGCCGAATACGGCGTTTCGGCCGAGCGCATCCGCCAGATCGAGGGCAAGGCGCTGAAGTCGATGCGGGCGCAGATGAGCGCCGCGTAGCCGCGGGCGGTCCTACAGCTCGACCTGCGTCCCCAGCTCGACGACGCGATTGGTCGGAATGTGGAAGAAGTCGGTCGCCTTGACCGCCATCTTCGACATGGAAACGAACAGCCGCTCCCGCCACAGCGCCATCCCCGGCGACACGCTCGGGATGAGCGTTTCGCGGGAAACGAAGAACGACGTGTCCATCATGTCGAACTCGAAGCCGTGCTTGCCGAGCGACTCCAGAAGCTCGGGCACGTCGGGGTCCTCGGCAAAGCCGTAATTGGCGTCCATCCGCCAGAAGGCGCATCCGAGCTCGGCGATGCGCACGTGCTCCGCCGCCGCGACGCGCGGGAAATCCAGCGTATGGATCGTCAGGAACAGCACGCGTTCGTGCAGCACCTTGTTGTGCTTCAGGTTATGGAGCAGCGCGTGCGGCACGCGGTCCGCCGTCGAGGTCAGGAACACCGCGGTGCCCGGAACGCGCGGCGGCGGGCTCATCTCGATGCTCTCGATGAAAAGGCCGAGCGGCATCGAATCGACGGCCAGGCGCTCCATCAGCAACGCGCGGCCGCGCTTCCACGTCGTGAGCAAGGTGAACACAACCCCGCCGATCAGCAGGGGGAACCAGCCACCCGCCGGCACCTTGAGCGAGTTCGACGCGAGGAACGAGAGGTCGATCAGGAACAGCGGCACCGCGATGGCGAAGGCGACGAGCCGGCTCCAGCCCCAGATGCGGCGCATGACCACGAAGATCAGCACCGAGTCGATCAGCATCGCGAGCGTCACCGCGATGCCGTAGGCGCCGCCGAGATTGTCCGAGCTCCTGAAGCCTGCCACCAGCAGCACCACCGCGATCAGCAGCGTCCAGTTGATGAACGGGACGTAGATCTGGCCGATCTGGCGGTCCGAAGTGTGCTGGATCTTGAGGCGCGGACAGTATCCCATCTGGATCGCCGCGCGCGTCAGCGAAAAGGCCCCCGATATCACGGCCTGTGACGCGATCACGGCCGCACAGGTCGCGAGCACGACCAGCGGGATCAGCGCCCACTGCGGCGCAAGCAGATAGAACGGATTCTTGATCGCGCCCGGGTCGGCGAGCAGCAGTGCGCCCTGCCCGAAATAGTTGAGCACGAGTGCCGGCATCACGAACCAGAGCCAGGCGCGGCGGATCGGCGCGGCGCCGAAGTGGCCCATGTCGGCATAGAGCGCCTCGGTGCCCGTGACCGCGAGGACAACGGCGCCCAGCGCCAGGAAGGCGAGGCGCGGATTGGCGGCGATGAAGGCGAGCGCGCGCGCTGGGTTGATCGCGCCCAGCACTTCCGGGTGCTCGATCACCTGCAGCAGCCCGAGGATCGCGAGCACCACGAACCACGCGCACATGACCGGTCCGAACAGGCGGCCCACGCTCGCGGTGCCGCGCTTCTGGATCGTGAACAGCGCCAGCACGATAGCGATCGTCACGGGGACGATGAAGGGGTGCAGCTCCGGCGCGATGATCTCGAGCCCCTCGACGGCGCCCAGCACCGATATCGCCGGGGTGATCATCCCGTCGCCGTAGAACATCGCGGCGCCGAAGATGCCGAAGCCGACGAGCCACCACCGGCGGCGGCCGTGGTTCCCCAGGCCGCGCGAGACCAGCGCCGTCAGCGCAAGGATGCCCCCTTCGCCGCGATTGTCGGCGCGCATGATCAGCGTCACGTACTTTGCCGTGACGATGATGAGCAGCGCCCAGAAGATGATCGACAGCAGGCCCAGCACATTCGCCGGCGTCAATGGCACCGGGTGTTCGCCGCCGAAGCACTGCCGCAACGTGTACAGCGGCGACGTGCCGATGTCGCCGTAGACCACGCCGATCGCGCCGATGACAAGCGCCGGCATGCGCTTGGACGAGCCGGCGGAATCACTCATGCGGGGTTGCAGCAGGGAAGTGGCGCGGCGCGCTCGCGTCAGCTGCCGGCATTGCCGTCGTCACCGCGGCGGGCGAAGCGGATGGACAGCTGCTTCAGCTTGCGATAGAGGTGCGTGCGCTCCAGCCCCGCCCGTTCCGCCACTCGGCTCATATTGCTCTGCTCGCGTCCCAGCAACTGCTCGAAGTAGATCCGCTCGAATGCCTCGCGGGCCTCGCGCAGGGGCAACTCGAAGAAGCGGGCCGTGATCTCGGGGGCGACCGCCTGATTCGCCGCCGCCGCCTCGCCCAGGAGCCGCTTCACGTGATCGCCGGTGATGTCGCCGCTGCCGGCGAAAAGGGCGAGATTGGCGACGACACTTTGCAGATGGTCGAGATTGCCGGGCCAATACGCTCCGGCGAGCAGGTTCATCGCGGCCGGCTGCAGCGTGGCGAACGCGCGCGCCGTGGTGTTCTGCGCGCTCCGTTCCTGCGTGACAACCTCGTGCCAGAAACGCTCGATCAGCGCCGGGATGTCCTCGCGCCGCGCGCGGAGCGGCGGGAGCAGCACGGCCCCGACGGAAAGTGCTGCGAGCAGGGCGGCATCGAACTTGCCCTCGGCGGCCATGTTTCCCAAGGGCTCCGTACTGGTGCACACGAGCGTGACGTTCGCCTTGTCGAGCTTCGGCAGCAGGAAGGCGAGTCCGCGCTGCTCTCCCTTCGCATATTGGCCGATCTCGGAGCAATGCAACGTGCCGTCGCGGGCCTCGTCGAGCAGGGCAAGCGGGTTCGCCGCGAGCCGCGCCCCGCCGGGAAGCGCAACCCGGGGCGTGTCGACCGCGTGCAGCGCGCGTGCCGCGACCTCGTGACCCGCGCCCGGCTCGCCGAGGATCAGCACGGGCTTGCGGGCGGCAAGCAGCTGTTCCAGCTGACGCTCGACCTCGCGCATCGGCACGCTCGTGCCGATGGCGGCCAGGGAGACGCGGCGCGGCTCGCGCGCCAGCGCGACCTTGAGCGCGCGCGCCACCGTGCCCAGCAGTTTCTGCAGGCCGATCGGCTTCTCCAGGAAGTCGAAGGCGCCGATCTTGGTGGCCTCGACGGCGGTCTCGATCGTGCCGTGGCCGGACATCATGATGACGGGCATCGTGAGCTGACCGGAGGCCCCCCACTCCCGCAACAGCGTCACGCCGTCGGTGTCCGGCATCCAGATATCGAGGAGCACCAGCGCCGGCCGCTCCCGCGCCCGGTACGCGCGCGCCGCCGTGGCATTCTCGGCGAGGCTCACGCGGTAGCCCTCGTCCTGCAGGATCTCGGACAGCAACTCGCGGATGCCGACTTCGTCGTCGACAACCAGTATTTCCTTGGTGGGCATCATCAGGTGCGTATCCTACGCCGGCGCGGCGCTGCGCGGGAAAATCAGCGTGACCCGGGCGCCTCGCGGCACCGCATTGGCGAGCTCGACGCGGCCGTGGTGCTCGTCCACGATCTTTTTCACGATGGCAAGGCCGAGGCCGGTGCCCTTTGCCTTCGTCGTGACATAGGGCTCGAACGCGCGATGCAGCACGGCATCGGGGAAACCGGCGCCGGCGTCGGAAAACGAGAGCGCGAGTTCGTCGCCCGTCGCCTCCAGCACGATATCGTAACGGGGCTCGGCCAGATCGGCCTGGGCGTCGATGGCATTTTGCAGGAGGTTGTGGAATACCTGGCGCAGGCGGGTCGGCTCACCCTGCACGACGACCGGCGCAGGCGGAAGCGACACGGTGACGTGCGGGCGCAGATTGTCGTACAGCGCCAGCACGTCGAGCAAGAGGGTGCCGACGTTCACCGGCTGCATGGTGCCCGGGCGCGCCTGCCGCGCATAGACCGCGAAGTCGTCGACCATGTGCTTCATCGCGGCGACCTGCGCAATGATCGTCTGCGCGCCGCGCGTCAGGGTTTCCTGGTCGGGCCCGTCGAGCTTGGGCGCGAGTTTTCGCTCCAGCCGCTCCGCCGAGAGCTGGATCGGCGTCAGCGGATTCTTGATTTCGTGCGCCAGCCGGCGGGCGACCTCGCCCCACGCGGCGTCGCGCTGGGCCTGCGCGAGATCGGTGACGTCGTCGAAGACCACGACGTAGCCGGCCACCGGGCTCACCGGCAAACGCGAACCGCGCATCAGCAGCGTGCGCATCAGGCTGGACACCGAGAGCTCGGACTGCTTCTGCCAATGCGCGTCCCCGCTCGCGCGGAAGCCCTCCGCGACGAGCTCGGCAAACGGGGCCAGGGCCGGAAGCACGCGTCCCCAATCGGCCAGCGGCAGGTCGGTCAGCTCGGCCAGCGGCTGCTGCAGGATCACCGTCGCGCTGGCGTTTGCCGTGCGCAGACGATACTCGTCGTCGAACGCGAGCACCCCGGCCGACAGGTTGCCCAGAATGCTCTCCAGATAGGCGCGCGTGGTCTCCGTCGCGCGGCGCGACTCCTCGGTCTTCTGTTGCGCCTCGAGCAGCTGTGCGGTCATCGTGTTGAACGATTCGGTCAGCACGCCCAGCTCGTCGCGCGAGGTCACCGGCTGCCGCCGCGTGAAATCGCCCTGCGCGACCGCGCGCGTGCCCTCCGCCAGCAGCCCCAGCGGCGCCGAGAACCGCTCCGACAGCACCACGGCAAGACCGAGGGCGGACGTGAGCGCGAGCAGCAACGTCAACGTGAGCGTCACCGCGTAGAGCCGCTTCAGCGACTGCCGCGAGAACGAGATCTCCTGGTAATCGCGCGCGCCGGCGCGCACCTTCTCCACATCGAGCCCGAGCCCCTTCGGTACCGGCTCGATCACCTGCAGCACCTTGAGCGGCTCCAGCCGGTCGTCGCTGTTGACTGGCATGACGACCCGCAGCAGGAGCCGCCCGTCAGCCGACTCCTCCTGCCTCGCGTAAGGCACCTGGAGCCGCGCGTTGCGCAGGGCCTGCGCCGGCAGCGGCTCGGGCGGCGCCGTCGAGCCGCCGATGCCCGCGACTGCGAGCACGCTGCCGGCCGACGAGTACAGGACGGCCTCGAAGATGCCGGCCTGCTCGGCGGCGCGGTTGAGCCGGGTGGAAATGCTGCCCGGCGCCGATTCGCCGAGGGTCACCGCGATCTGGCCCGCCTTGTTGCTCGTCTCCTTGAGCAGGTAGTCGAGTGCATTGCGGCCGAGATTGAGGCCGCCCTCGAGCGCGCGGTCCACGCGGACGTCGAACCAGCTTTCGATGCTCTTGCCGAGGAACTGCACCGACACCGCGTAGACGAGCGCGCCGGGCAAAACCGCGACCAGCGCGAAGAGCAGAACCAGCCGCACCGCGAGCCGCGAGCCGAAGACGCCTGCCTTCAGGTTGCGCGACAACCGCCAGAGCTGGTAGCCGACGAGCAGCATCAGCAGCACGACCAGCGCCGTGTTGAGGACCAGCAGCAGATCGTAGCGCCGCGCGAAGAGCTCGGTGTTCGCCGACGCCGTCGCCAGCAGGAAGAGCGAGATCGCGCCGAGGCACGCCAGCACCAGCAGGAGCCACCGCATCCCGCGTGGCGGCAGGGGGCCGCTCATGGCGTGAAGCTCCAGCGGTGCCAATCGGATTGCAGCGTCCACTCGCGCGAGGCGAGGGCGCTCATCTGGAACGGCTTCGGCAACGCATTGACGTCGAGCCGCAGCCGTATGGCCGCATCGAGGCGCACACCCTTCGCGAGCTGATCGAGCGTGGCGACCTGCCGCGACTTGACGCGGGACAGAAAGCGCTCGACCTCGTCCAGCGAGTCGAAGGTCTGACCGAGAAGACCGGTCGCGACGCGGTACTGCCGGGTCAGCGCGTTGTACGAGACCCGGTACTGCGTCGAGAGCGTCAACACCTTCTCGTCCCGCCAGTACCAGCGCGGCCGCAGCAGCTCGAACTCGAAGACGAAGTAGAGCGGGAGGCCTTTCTGCAGCGCCTCCTCCAGTGTCGGGTTCAGCGCGAGGTCGAACTCCGCATCGAGCACGAAGGCGTCGTCATCGGCGCGCAACTCCGCCGCCTTGACGGCAATCGTGTCGGCGTGCACCACCGGGGAAAGCATGCACAGGGCAATGCCGAGCAGCGCCGCGACGCCGATGAGCCATCGTGCCAGCACCGACCCCAGGCGCCCGCCGGATCTGCCCGCACGGATGCGAAAACAGTCCCGGCAGGCACCCGGATCGAGCAGGACTGAACAGAAGCGAAGCGCTGGGGGCATGCCGGCGGGCGGGGCGTCGAACACGGGGCCGAAGGTCCGTCGGCGTCGGGGCGGGCGCGATCCGCGTTGCCGCCACCCCTCAGGGCTTGCGCAGCAGCGCGTAGAAGAATGCGTCTTGATTGTGGCTCGCGCCGGGGAGCGAAGGCAAGAGTTGCGCGCCACGACATGCTGCGGCGGGGGGGAAAATGAGGGTTTCGCGCAACGTCTCGGGGTGCCGTGCGAGGAATGCGCTCACCTGTGCTTCGTTTTCCGCGTCGAAGATCGAGCAGGTCGCATACAACAGGAGACCCCCGGGGGCCAGGCACGCTCCACAGTGCGTCGAGCAGCCGTGCCTGCTGGCGCGAGAAGCTGTCGACATCGGCTTCCCGCCGCAGCCATTTGACGTCGGGATGGCGGCGAACCACGCCGCTGGCAGTGCAGGGTACGTCGGCGAGAATGCGGTCGAAGGGTCGTCCATCCCACCATTTCGCGGGTGTCCCGGCGTCGCCGGCGACCACGTGCACCTGCCCTCCGCCAAGGTGCAGCCGCTCGAGGTTCTCGCGCACTCGCGGCAGGCGTTCGGCGTCGGTGTCGAGCGCGACGAGCTCGACATCGGCAAGCTCCAGGATGTGCGTGGTCTTGCCGCCGGGCGCGGCGCACGCATCGAGGACCCGCTGCCCTGGCAGAATCTGCAGCAGCGGCGCCGCGAGCTGGGCCCCGAGGTCCTGCACCGAAAAGGCGCCCTCGTCGAAACCCGGCATCGCGCGTATGGACCCGGCCGGCTCCACGATGATCCCGTGCTCCCCCGCCGGCATCGCGATGAGGCCAGCGGCACCGAACGCCGACAGCAGCGCCTCCTGCGTGGCGACGCGGCGGTTCACGCGCAACGCAAGCGGTGCGCGCGCATTGCCTGCCGCGAGCAGGTCTTGCCAGTGCTCCGGGTATTCGCGTCGCACGCGATCGATCCACCAGCGCGGATGCGACCAGCGCGCGACCGGATCCGCAAGCACCGCGTCGTTCAATGCGTCGCGTTCCCGCAGAAAGCGGCGCAACAGTGCATTGACGAGCGCCTTGGCGGCGGGACGCGTCAGTGCCGCCGCCGCATTCACGGCGTGGTCGACAATCGCAAATGACGGCGCGCGCGTGCGTTCCAGCTGATAGATCGCGACAGCGACCAGGCAATGGAGCACCGGATCGGCGATGGGCTTCGTCGCGAGCAAGCGCACCAGCGCATCGAGCGTGCCCCAATGGCGCAGCGTGCCGTACGCAAGTTCCTGCACGAGGGCGCGGCGGCGACCCTGTGCTTCCCGCTCCGGCGGCGCGAATGTGGCGAGCGCGACCGGCAGCGTGGACCCGTCGAGCACCGCGCGTACGGAAAGGGCGGCTAACCGCTGAGCTTCGCGCAAGCGTGAATCCCTGTCGAGGCGGGCGGGCAAGTACGGCGAGCGGCGGCCTTTGCACGTGACGGGCCACGGGCGCGGGCGCCGGAGCTCGAGCGGCCGGTCACCGCGCGTCCGTGCCGAAGCGGACGCCAGGGGCAAGTCGGCGCCCCGCCACGAAAGCAGCCGCGCTCATCCGCCGGCCCCCCGCGGGCTGCAACTCCGCGATCCCCAGCGCACCGTCGCCGCAGGCCACGACAATGGTGTCGCCGTCCGTCGCGAGCACCGTGCCGGGCGCCGCCCCGGGCGCGACGAACTGCGCCGGATGCGCGCGCCACAGCTTGACCCTTTCGCCGGCGAGCAGCGTCGAGGCCCCTGGCACCGGATCGAACGCGCGCACCTGGCGGTCGACGTCGACCGCGGAGACTTTCCAGTCGATGACGGCTTCCGCCTTGTGGATCTTCGCCGCGTAGGTGACGCCGTCCGCCGGCTGCGCCACCGGCGGCGCGGCCGTCCCCGCGGCAAGGCGACGCAGATGGGCGACCAGGCAGGCCGCGCCCTGCGCCGCCAGTTTGTGCTCGAGCGTGGCTGCCGTGTCGCGCGGGCCGATCGCAACGCGAACGCAATCGAGCATCGGGCCCGTGTCCAGGCCCGCATCCATCTGCATCAGGGTGACGCCCGTCTGTGCGTCCCCCGCCAGCAGTGCACGCTGTATCGGGGCTGCACCGCGCCAGCGCGGCAGGAGCGACGCGTGGACGTTGATGCAGCCGTACCGCGGCCACGCCAGCACCGCCGGGGGCAGGATGAGTCCATACGCGGCCACCACTAGCACGTCGAGCGGGTTGGCGAGGATCGGCCCGTAGGTCTCAACCCGCGCGAGCGTCGCCGGTTCGTAGACCGGAATGCCTCCGTCCAGCGCAACCCGCTTGACGGGCGAAGGAACGACGCTCAACCCGCGCCCGCGCGGCCGGTCGGGCTGCGTGAGGATGAGCGCTGCCGCGAAGCCCGCCTCCTGCAGCGAACCGAGCACCGCTGCCGCGAACGCCGGCGTGCCGGCAAAACCGATCCTCATCGACGGCTGCTCACCGCTCTCGCCCCGGGTGCCCGCCCGGCCGCCCGAAGGGCACTGACTGCCCCCGCGGGGGGCAGCGAACACCAGGCCGAAGGCCGCAGGACAGCCGAAGGCTGGTCCCGCGCAGCGGGATGCGGCTTTGCCGCAACACAGTGCGCGTGCGGGCCCGTCATCAGCCCACGAGCCGCTTTTTCTTGCGCAGCCGCGCGGCGAGCCGCGCCTGTTTCAGCGGCGAAAGGTGATCGACGAAGACCTTGCCCTGCAGGTGTTCCATCTCGTGCTGTATGCACACGGCGAGCATGCCCTCGGCCTCGAGCTCGAAGGCAGCCCCGCGTGCGTCGAGCGCGCGCACGCGAACCCGGGCGGCGCGACTGACCTTGTCGTAATACCCCGGCACCGAGAGACAGCCTTCCTCGCACTCCGCTTCGCCCTCGGCCATGACGATCTCGGGGTTGATGAAGACCTGAAGTTCGTCGCGCGTTTCGGACGTGTCGATCACCACGATGCGCTTGTGCACGTCCACCTGTGTGGCTGCGAGCCCGACGCCGGGCGCGGCGTACATGGTCTCGGCCATGTCCCGGATGAGCGTCTGGACGTCCGCCGTGACGGCGGACACAGGCCCGGCGACTTTGCGCAGCCGCGGGTCAGGGTAGGCAAGGATTTGCAGTACGGCCATGAGTTCAGGGGGGTCTGCCAAGGCCGAACCGGGGGTTCCGGTCACGGCCTGGCGACACATGGGGTCATCCGCCGGCATCTTTTGGCATCCTTAGCTTGCAAAATGCAGACTGGGGATGCAGAATCCTCCGTAAGCCCTTATTTTGCGGCGCTTTAGGACGTTAGCAAGCCCCACCCCAAATGGAAGAGGCTTTATGCGTCAGAAGTTTAGCATAGCGAATTTCATCGTCGCCGCAGCCGTGGCGCTCGCCGCAATGGGCACGCTGACCGCGCGCGCGGCCGACGTCGAGCTCAAGGACCAGGTTCCCAGCCGCTATACGGTGCAGAAGGGGGACACCCTGTGGGGCATCTCCGGGAAGTTCCTCAAGGATCCCTGGCGCTGGCCCGATATCTGGCGGATGAACCAGCGAGCAGATCAGGAACCCTCACCTCATCTATCCCGGCGACGTAGTCGTTCTGGACAAGCTGGACGGCCAATGGCGCCTCTCGCTCGAGCGGCCGGCCACCCGCCTGTCGCCGACGGTGCGCACGACGCCTTTGGACGCCGAGGCCATTCCTTCGATTCCCGCCGGCGAGATCGAGCCCTACCTCACGCGCCCGCTCATCACCGGACCCGAAGGTCTCGACGCCGCGCCGCAGATCGTCGCCGGCCGCGATGCCCGGGCCATCTGGGGAGAAGGGGATCTCGTCTACGTCGTAGGACTCGACCCCAAAGCGGGCGATCAGTGGTACCTGTATCGTCGCGGTCGCGATCTCATGTCCGCGGACGGCAGCGAGCTGCTCGGCGTCGAGCAACGCTATCTCGGCAGCGCCAAGGTCGAACGCTTCGCCGAAGTCTCGACGGTGCGCATCACCACGGCGAAGGAAGAGATCGTCGACGGAGATCGCCTGCTTCCCGCCCCGCGCGGACAGCTGATGAGCTATGCCCCGCATGCGCCCACTCGCCCGGTCCAGGGCCAGATCATCGCCACGGACCGCGACGCGATCGAAGCGGGGCGCGGCTGGGTCGTCACGCTCGACAAAGGATCGAGGGACGGGCTCGATGTCGGCACGGTCCTCGCCATCTATCGAGTGGTTCCGCCGATTCCCGACCCGCGGCCCGTGATACGTCCGCCCTATGAGCCCAGGGTATTCGAGCCGGAGCGCTGGCTCAACGTGCCCGACGAGCGCAGCGGCCTGCTGTTCGTCTTCCGCGTTTTCGATCGGGTCTCCTACGCCCTCGTGCTCAACACGACGGACCCCGTCGTGGTCGGCAATATCGTTCGCAATCCGTAGCCGGCCGTTGCCCAACCTCCGCCAGGCGGAGGGGGCGACAGCAATGCCGCCATGAACGTCGACTCGCGCGCCGAAGCATGGGCGCGGCTTCAGCTGTCGGGCCTCGCACCTCGTCCGCTGGTCGATCTCTTGCGCGCTTTCGGAGGTCCGGAGGCCGTGCTGGCCGCGACGTCCGCCCAGCGCCGACGTCACGTTCCCGCGGCCGTTGCGGCGCGCCTCGACGCGCCGCCGGACGAGGGGCGCCTGGGCGCGACGCTTGCCTGGTTGCGCGAACCACGGCACGACCTCGTCGCCTGGGGCGATCCCGACTATCCCGCCCCGCTGCTGGAAATCGGCGATCCGCCGCCGGTCTTCTACTGCATGGGCCGACGCGAGCTGCTCACAGTGCCGGCCTTCGCGATCGTCGGCAGCCGCAATGCGACGCCACAGGGTTGCGCCGATGCCGAAGCGTTCGGGGCGGCGTTGTCCGCCGCCGGTTTCACGATCGTCAGCGGGCTTGCGACCGGCATCGATGCCGCGGCGCATCGCGGCGGTCTCACCGGCGCCGGCAGCAGCATCGCCGTCATCGGCACCGGGCCCGACCGCGTGTACCCGGCGCGCAATCGCGACCTCGCGCACGATCTCGCGGCGCGCGGCCTCGTGGTCTCGGAATTCGCGGTCGGCACGCCGCCGCAGAAACAGAACTTCCCTCGGCGCAACCGACTCGTGAGCGGTCTGTCACGTGGCGTGCTCGTGGTGGAGGCAACGCTCTCTTCCGGCTCGCTCATCACCGCACGACTCGCCGGCGAACAGGGCCGCGAAGTGTTCGCCCTGCCAGGTTCGATCCATTCCCCGTTCTCGAAGGGCGGGCACAAGCTGATTCGCGAGGGCGCCAAGCTCGTCGAGACCGCGCAGGACATCCTCGACGAACTCGGTGTTGTCGGCCTCGCACCAAACGTGGCGGACCCGAACACAAGCACCGAATCCGACGCCCCCATGCGCGCGGTGCTGCGCGCGCTCGGACACGATCCTGCCGATGTCGACACGCTCGCGGCGCGCACCGCGCTTTCGATCGCCGCCACGGTCGGGGCATTGACGGCGCTCGAGCTCGAGCAAAAGGTCGCGCCACTGCCGGGCGGGCTCTGGCAGCGGCTCGGTTGAACGACGTTCGCTGCCCACCGAGGGGCCGCGCAGTGCCCTTCGGGCGCTTCCGGTGGCCACCCGCGCCCTCGCACGCGGGCACGTGCGCGCGAGGGCGCGCGCTCGCGCGTTGGGCCGCTCGCGGCAAAGCAGTCCTTGCTCCGCCTGCTTCACCTTCGGTACTATCTGCGGCTCTTCGCACCGCACGCCCATGTCGAAAACACTGATCATCGCCGAGAAGCCCTCCGTCGCCGCCGACGTCGCGCGCGCATTGGGCGGCTTCACGCGCCACGACGACTACTTCGAGAGCACCGACTACGTGCTGTCGTCGGCGGTCGGACATCTGCTCGAGATCGGCATGCCCGAGGAAGAGGAGGTCAAGCGCGGCAAATGGACCTTCGGGCACCTGCCCGCGATACCGTCGAAATTCGCGCTGAAGCCGATCGAAAAGAACGAAAACCGGCTGAAAACGCTGCTGCGCCTCATCAAGCGCAAGGACGTCGGCGATCTGATCAACGCCTGCGACGCCGGCCGCGAAGGCGAGCTCATCTTCCGCTACATCGTGCAATTCGCGAAAGCGGCAAAACCGATCCGGCGCCTCTGGCTGCAGTCCATGACGACCTCCGCGATTCGCGAGGGGTTCGACCAGTTGCGCACCGACGCGCAGATGCGACCGCTCGCCGACGCCGCCGTCTGCCGATCCGAGGCCGATTGGCTCGTCGGGATCAACGGCACGCGGGCGATGACGGCGTTCAACTCGAAGGCCGGCGGGTTTCAGCTGACGACGGTCGGCCGCGTGCAGACGCCGACGCTCGCCATCATGGTCGAGCGGGAGCAGAAGATCCGCGCCTTCCGCCCGCGCGGCTATTGGGAAGTCCTCGGCACGTTCCGCGCCCGCGCCGGCGAGTACGCCGGACGCTGGTTCGACGAGCAGTGGACGAAGACCGAGGACGACCCCGACGCCCGCGCCGAGCGCCTGTGGGACGAGGCGAAGGCGAACGCGATCGCCGCGAAATGCGCCGGCAAGCCCGGCGCGGTGACCGAGGAGGCGAAACCGACGACACAGGGCGCCCCACTGCTCTACGACCTCACGTCGCTGCAGCGCGAGGCCAACGGACGCTTCGGCTTGTCCGCCCGCACGACCCTGTCCCTGGCGCAATCGCTCTACGAGAAACACAAGGCGCTCACCTATCCGCGCACGGATTCGCGCGCGCTGCCGGAGGACTACATCGGCACCGTGAAGGCGACGATGGAGGCGCTCACCGACGCGAAGTCCTACGGCGCATTCGCGGCCGAAGTGCTGAAGAAGAAGTGGGTGAAGCCCAACAAGCGGATCTTCGACAACGCGAAGGTCTCCGATCACTTCGCGATCATCCCCACGCTCGTTGCGCCCAAGCACTTGAACGAGCTCGAAGCGAAGCTCTACGATTTCGTCGTCAAGCGCTTTCTCGCGGCGTTCTATCCCGCCGCCGAGTTCCTCGTGACCACCCGCATCACGCGGGTGGCGGGCGAGCCGTTCAAGTCCGAGGGCAAGGTGCTGGTCGTGCCCGGGTGGCTGGCGGTGTACGGCAAGGAGGTGCAGTCCGACGACGGCCCGACGAAGGCCGGCGAGAAGCCGACCCTCGCCGCCGTCACGCCGGGCGAGACCGTCGCGACGGAGAAGATCGACGTCGCCGCGAACACGACGCGGCCGCCGGCGCGCCTTTCCGAGGCGACGCTGCTCTCGGCGATGGAGGGGGCCGGCAAGCTCATCGACGACGAGGACCTGCGCGAGGCGATGCGCGAGAAGGGGCTCGGCACCCCGGCGACGCGCGCGCAGATCATCGAAGGGCTCATCGCCGAAAGGTACGTGCATCGCGAGGGCCGCGAGCTGATTCCCACCGCCAAGGCGTTCTCGCTGATGACGCTGCTGCACGGGCTGGGCGTGCCGGAGCTCTTTTCCCCCGAACTCACGGCGGAATGGGAGTTCAAGCTCGCGCAAATGGAGCACGGCAAGCTGAAGCGCGACGCGTTCATGCGCGAGATCGTCGCCATGACCCAGCACATCGTGGGGCAGGCCAAGGGCTACGAAAGCGACACGATTCCCGGCGACTTCGGCACACTGACCACGCGCTGCCCGAGCTGCGGCGGCGAAGTGCACGAGAACTACAAGAAATTCCAGTGCCAGTCCTGCGCCTTCGGATTCTGGAAGATCATGGGCGGACGGCAGCTCGATGTCGCCGAGGCCGACACCCTGTTGCGCGAACGGCAGGTCGGCCCGCTCGACGGTTTTCGCAGCCGGCTGGGCAGGCCGTTCAGCGCGGCGCTGCGCTTGAACGATGCCAACGAGGTCGCTTTCGATTTTGGCGATGGCAGCGGCGACGACTCCACCGAAGCGCCCGACTTCACGGCGCAGGAGTCGCTCGGGCCGTGCCCCAAATGCAAGGCGCGGGTCTTCGAGTCGACGCAAGCCTACGTTTGCGAGAAGGCGGTCGGCCCGGAGAAATCCTGCGACTTCCGGTCGGGCCGCGTGATCCTGCAGCGACCGGTCGAGCGCGCGCAGATGCAAAAGCTCCTCGCCACCGGCAAGACGGATCTCCTGCAATTCGTGTCGGCGCGCACCAAGCGCGGGTTTTCCGCGTTCCTCGTGCGCCAGCCCGACGGCAAGATAGGTTTCGAGTTCGAGGCGCGCGATGCGACCAAGGCGGGTGCGCGGCGCGGGCGCAGCGGCCCGGTGGCAGCGCGCGTGCTGGGAGCGCACCCGCGCGACAAGAAGCCCGTCGAACTCCACGCCGGACGCTTCGGGCCGTACGTCAAGCACGGCGACGTCAATGCAACCCTGCCCGACCGCGACAAGGTCGAATCACTGACGCTTGCGGAAGCGGTGATGCTGCTCGACGAAAAGGCCGGCAACCAGGGGCCGAGCGCACCGCCCAAGTCCAAACGCAGGACGCCGGCGAAGACCGCGGCTGAGCCACGTGCGGCTTACGGTGTGGCGGTCAAGACCCGCAGGTCGCCGCCGGCAAAGCCGGCGCCCAAGGTCAAGCGCGCCACGACGATCGCGGCCAAGACCACCCCGAAGACCAAACCGAAACCGGCGGCAAAGGCGCGACGCACTCCGGCCAAGTAGCGATGCGCGCCTGAGCCAACGGTGAAGGCTTTCGGCGCTTTCCTGTCTCAGACGTCGAGATTGCGCACGCCCAGCGCATTCGATTCGATGAACGCGCGCCTCGGCTCGACCTGCTCTCCCATCAGCGTCGAGAAGATTTCCTCCGACGAGATCGCGTCCTCGATCTGCACCCGCAGGAGCCGGCGTACGGCCGGATCCATCGTCGTTTCCCAGAGCTGGCCCGGATTCATCTCGCCCAGGCCCTTGTAGCGCTGCAGCGTGACGCCGTTGCGAGCCTCGGCGAGCAGCCAGTCCAGCGCTTCCTTGAAGGACTTCACCGCCTGCTGCTTATCGCCGCGCCGAACGACCGCGCCCGGCAGTATCAGACCCAGCAGCACGGCGGCCGCGGCCTGGATCTGCGCGAAGTCGCCCGAGGCGATGAGGTCGCTGTCGATGGCCGTGACGTGCGGCGTCCCGTGGTGCGTGCGCACGACGACGAGCCGCCGCGTCTCGCTCACGGTGTCATAACGCGACTCGACCCTGACGTCCGGATCGGCGATCGCCGCCTGCAGCGCCAACGCGCTCGCCGCGGCCGCGGCGTCGCTCGAGAGATCGATGCGCGCGCCGGAGAGCACCGCGTACAACGCCGCCGGGTCGATGATCCGCGCCAGGCGCTCGATCACCGCGTCGGCCAGGAGATATTCGCGGGCAACGCTCGCGAAGGCCTCCGGCGCAAGCGGCGGCTTGCCGGTACCCGGCACCAGCTCTGCGCCTTTGAGCGCCACCTTGAGGAGGTGCTGCTTCAGCTCGTGGTCGTCCTTGAGGTAATTCTCCTCGCGGCCCTGCTTGACCTTGTAGAGCGGCGGCTGCGCGATGTAGATGTGGCCCCGCTCGACCAGTTCCGGCATCTGCCGGTAGAAGAACGTCAACAGCAGCGTCCGGATGTGCGAGCCGTCAACATCGGCGTCGGTCATGATGATGATGCGGTGGTAGCGCAGCTTGTCCGCGTTGTATTCGTCCTTGCCGAAACCGGTTCCCAGCGCCGTGATGAGCGTAACGATTTCCTGCGAACTGACGAGCTTCTCGAAGCGCGCGCGCTCGACGTTGAGGATCTTGCCGCGCAGCGGCAGGATAGCCTGGAATTTCCGGTCGCGGCCCTGCTTGGCCGAGCCGCCGGCGGAGTCTCCCTCGACGAGGTAGAGCTCGCACAGCGCCGGATCGCGCTCCTGGCAATCGGCGAGCTTGCCCGGCAGGCCCATCGAGTCCAGCACGCCCTTGCGCCGCGTGAGCTCCCGCGCCTTGCGCGCAGCCTCGCGCGCCCGCGCCGCGTCCACGATCTTGGAGCAGATGGTCTTCGCGTCGACCGGGTTCTCGAGCAGGAACTCGGCCAGCTTTGCCGATACGATTTCCTGGACGATCGGCTGCACCTCGGAGGAGACGAGCTTGTCCTTGGTCTGCGACGAGAACTTGGGCTCGGGCACCTTCACCGAGAGCACGCAGCAGAGGCCCTCGCGCATGTCGTCGCCGGTCGTCTCGACCTTCGCCTTCTTCGCGATCTCCTCCTTCTCGATGTAGTTGTTGAGCGTACGGGTCATCGCCTGCCGCAGGCCGGTCAGGTGCGACCCGCCATCGCGCTGGGGAATGTTGTTCGTGAAGCACTGCACGTTCTCGGCGTACGAGTCGTTCCACTGCATCGCGACCTCGACCGTCGTGCCGTCCTTCTCGCCGACCGCGTGGAAGATCTTCGGATGCAGCACCGATTTGCTGCGGTTCATGTACTCGACGAAGCCGCGGATGCCGCCGGAGTAGGCGAAGTTCTCGCTCTTGCCGTCGCGCTGGTCGAGCAACTCGATCTTGGTGCCGTTGTTGAGGAACGACAGCTCGCGGATCCTCTTCGCCAGGATGTCGTAGTGATATTCGATGCGACTGAAGGTATCCGCGGACGCCATGAAATGCACTTCGGTGCCGCGGCGATCGGTGGCGCCGGTTACCGCCAACGGCGCCACGGGGACGCCATGGCGGAATTCCATCTGATGCGCCTTGCCGTTGCGCCAGATGCGCAGGCGCAGCCAGACCGACAGCGCATTGACGACGGATACACCGACGCCGTGCAGGCCACCGGAGACCTTGTAGCTGTTCTGGTCGAACTTGCCGCCGGCATGGAGCTCGGTCATCACGATTTCCGCGGCCGAACGCTTGAGTTCGTCGTCGTCCTTCGTGTCGATCGGTATGCCGCGACCGTTGTCGACGATCGACACCGAATTGTCGGCGTGGATGACGACCTTGATGTCGTCGCAGTAACCGGCGAGCGCTTCGTCGATGGCGTTGTCCAGCACCTCGAACACCATGTGGTGGAGGCCGGTGCCGTCCGACGTGTCGCCGATGTACATGCCGGGACGCTTGCGCACCGCATCGAGGCCCTTGAGCACCTGAATGCTGGTCGAGTCGTAATCTTCGCCGTTGTTCGTCGGCTTGGGCATGGCTGGCGTCATCTTGGCTTTCGCTGTGGTGAGGTGTCGCTCAAAGCAGCGGCGCCGACCCGCGGTCGGCGCCTTCGGAGTGCCAAGGCGAGCGTCCGTTCGTCAAATGCGCATCGGCATGACGACATACTTGTAGTCGTCGCGATCCGGGAGCGTGACGAGCGCGCTGGAATTGGCGTCGCCGAACGCGAGCTGCACACGCTCCGTTGCCATGTTCTGCAGCACATCGACGAGATAGGTGATGTTGAAACCAACGTCCAGGGCTTCGCCCTTGTACGCGACTTCGAGCTCCTCTTCGGCCTCTTCCTGCTCGCTGTTCGTGCAGATGATCTTCAACTGGTCACTGCCGAGCACCAGCCGCACGCCGCGAAACTTTTCGTTCGAGAGAATGGCGGCCCGCTGCAGGGCCGCCAGCAACTCGGTCCGCGCGAACTCGATCCGCTTGGTGTTGCCGGCGGGAATGACGCGGTTGTAGTCAGGAAACTTGCCGTCGACCACCTTGCTCACCAGCTCGATGTTGGCGAAGCGGAACCGTACCTGATTCGCCAGCACATCGAGCGTCAGCGGTTCATCGGCTTCCGCCAGCAGCTTGCCGAGCTCGAGAACGGTCTTGCGCGGCAGGATCACTTCCTGCCGCTGATAGTCGCCGGCGATGGCAATGCTCGCCCATGACAGCCGGTGGCCATCGGTGGCCACGGCCTGGAGGGTCCCCTTGTCGATGACGAGCAACATGCCGTTGAGGTAATAACGGATGTCCTGCTGCGCCATGGCGAACTCGGCGGACTTCAGCAACCCGCGGAACTCGCGTTGCGGCAGCGTGAGCGTCTGCACCTGGTCCTGGCCAACGCTGATGCGCGGGTAGTCGCCTGCCGGCAGCGCCTGCAGGTTGAAGCGCGAACGCCCTGCGCGGAGCGTCATCCGATTGGGAGTTCCATCGACCGTCAGTTGCGCATCTTCCGGAAGTGCTCGCAACAGGTCCTGCAGCTTGCGCGCGGCGACAGTCGTGGCTTGTGCTTCCTTGCCGGGAAGATCGCTGTGCGCGGTGATCTGCATCTCCAGATCGGTAGCCGTGACGTAGAGCCTCTCGTCCTTGTGCTCGAGCAGCACATTCGCAAGGATCGGCAACGTATGTCGGCGTTCGACGATGCCGGAGACCGCTTGAAGAGGTTTCAGCAGCGCATCGCGAGGAATTTGTTTTAGTTGCATTGTTTAAACCGTAGAACAGCTAATAGGAGGAGGAGCAGTTCCGGGACAACCTGAAATAAATATTTGATATCAATTGGTTGATTATCTTGAATGGCTGTGGACAAGTCGCGTAGGGGACTTGGATCGATTGGGGACTTTTCTGGAATTATCGATCCAGCGCATCTAATCCACTAATTATAGCCTCGAAATCGTCAGTTATCCAGCAAAAAATTGTGCTTGTGATACCGGAAAAGGCACAGCTCCGCGACCGTGGTGGTCGGTAGCGGACGCGCGTCAGCTGCGCAGGACCTGGAGCAGGAAATTGACGTCGTGATTGAGTTCGGGGATGGTCTCCCGCAATTTGGCAATCTGGCGGCAGGCATGCAGCACGGTGGTATGGTCGCGCCCGCCGAAATTGCTGCCGATCTCGGGCAGCGAAAGCTGCGTCAGCTCCTTCGCCAGAGCCATGGCGACCTGCCGCGGGCGCGCCACGGCGCGGGAGCGCTTCTTGGAATGCATGTCCGAAATCCGGAGTTTGTAGTAATCCGCCACCGTCTTCTGAATGTTCTCGACGGACACCTGGCGGTTCTGGACCGCGAGCAGGTCACGCAGCGCCTCCTTCGCGACCGTCAGCGTGATTTCCTGGCCGTGAAAGCTCGAGTAGGCGATGACGCGCTTGAGCGCGCCTTCGAGTTCGCGGACATTCGAACGGATGTGCTTGGCGATGAAGAACGCCACCTGCTCGTCGAGCTGCAAGGCCCGTCGTGGCGGCCTTGGCGAGCAGGATGGCGACGCGCATCTCGAGTTCCGGCGGGTCGAGCGCGACGGTGAGTCCCCAGCCGAAGCGCGAGATCAGGCGCTCCTCGATCCCGGAGATCTCCTTCGGATAGGTGTCGCAGGTGATGACGACCTGCTTGTGCGCTTCGATCAGGGTGTTGAAGAGGTAGAAAAACTCTTCCTGGGTGCGGTTCTTGCCGCTGAAGAACTGTATGTCGTCGATCAGCAGGAGGTCGAGCGACCGGTAGTAGCGCTTGAAGTCGTCGAAAGCCTTGTGCTGGTACGCACGCACCACGTCGGAGACGTAGGTCTCGGCGTGGATGTAACGGATCTTCGCGGCCCCGTCGCGCTGCAGGATGTGATTGCCGAGCGCCTGGATCAGGTGCGTCTTGCCCAGTCCCACCCCGCCGTAGACGAACAGCGGGTTGTAGGACGTCGGGTGTTCGGCGACCTGCAACGCTGCCGCGCGCGCGAGTTGATTCGCCTTGCCCGCGACGAACGTGGCGAAGGTGAAGGACGGGTTGAGGCTCGTCTGCTCGTGCCGGCGCGGCAATGCGGGCGGCGTGGACATGCCCGAGGAGGGCTCCGTCGGCGGGGGCGGCACGGGGGCGTGGCTCGGCGCGGCCACTGCGTGGCCGGCCAGGGCTGCGTCGTTCGCGCTGTCCGTGATGGCAAGGGTGATGGCAACCGGCCGCCCTTCGGACTGCGCAGCGATTTCCGAGATGCGGGCGAGGAAGCGATCCTTCACCCATTGCAGAACGAAGCGATTCTGCGCGAGCAGCCGATAGCCTCCGGTGACGCTTTCAAGGGCAAGAGGCCGGATCCACGTGTTGAACTGCTGGGGCGTCAACTCTTCGCGGAAAGCGTCGAGGCAGTGTTGCCAGAAAGGAGGGTCGGCGGACATGCGTGCAGAGGGCTCGGGAGTCGCGTGGCGGACAGCCTGCGGGCGGGGAATGAGAATGCCCACAGGCGACGGGAATGCTTGCCGGGCGAGAAAACCGACCCCGCGGCTGCGCGGGCGACGCTCAGCGTCCCTTTGCTCGCGGGGGCTTGTTGCGCCCGACGTCCGTTGAAGTGTAGCGCATGGGTGGAAAGTTATCCACAGGGCGCGCTTTGCCCTCTGTTCTTGACGCGCTGGCGGCGAAAAGGCGCCCCGCGCCCGCCACGATTGACAAGGATGGTGTTAACGCGCTCTAATGTAAGGCTTTTTCACTTCGAGGCCGACCACCATGAAACGCACGTTCCAACCTTCCGTCGTCAAGCGCAAGCGCACGCACGGTTTTCGCGCCCGGATGAAGAGCGTGGGCGGCCGCAAGGTTCTCTCGGCGCGGCGCGCGAAGGGCCGGGCCCGGCTCGCACCCTGATTGACCGTCGCGCCGCGGCGATGCTCCGGGGTAGCCGTCGCTACCGGCTCACCGGAACCGGCGCGTTCGACACGGTCTTCCGCACGGGCCGCCGGCGCGAAGGCGAATTCCTGCAGATGATTTGCGTGGCCGCCGCGCGTGAACATGGCCGCATCGGCATCGTGATCGGGAAGAAGGCCCTGCCGCTTGCGGTGGATCGCAACCGCGTGCGCCGGATGCTCCGGGTTTGCGTGCGCAACGCGCGTCCCGGGATCGACGGCTACGATCTGGTTGTCCGCTTGAAGAAAGGCGGGCCCCGGACGGTGTTCCGCTCGATCGCGACCGAAGCGGCGCGGCTGCTCGCTGCCATTGCCCAGACCCCGCCATCGCCATGAAAGCGATCCTGCTCGCGCTGATCCGCGGTTACCAGTATCTGTTCCGGCCGATGCTGGGCGCCAATTGCCGGTTTGCGCCGAGTTGTTCGGACTACGCCGCGGAAGCGGTGATGAAACGCGGCGCGCTGAAGGGTACGCTGCTTGCCGTCCGGCGCATCCTGCGCTGCCACCCTTACCATCCGGGCGGATACGACCCGGTCCCCTGATCGGATTCTTGTTCTCACCCCCCGCGCGGCTCGCCGCCGCGCGCGGCTACCCAGGCTGTCATGGATACCCAACGCCTCATCCTGTTTGTCGTCTTTTCGTTTTCCGCGCTGATGTTGTGGGAGGCGTGGCAGAAGGAGTCGCGGCCGCCGCCGGCGGTCGCGTCTGCCCCGGCGCGCGCGCCGGGGGCAACCGACTTGCCTCCGGTGCCGGCGTCCGTGCCGGCGGCGTCGTCCGGCGCGGTGCCGGCGGTTCCCGGCGCGGTGCCGGCGATTCCCGGCGCGCCGCCGTCCGGAGGGGGTGCCGCGAGCGGGCCCGCTGCGAATGTCATCGCAATCACGACGGATCTCTATCGCGCGGAAATCGACATGACCGGCGGCGCCATTACGCAGGTCGCCCTCCTCAAGCATCGCGATCCGGTCGACGAGGCGAAGCCCTACCTGGCGCTGCTCAAGACACCCGAACGCACCTCCGTCGCGCAGGCGGGACTGCTCGGCGAGGGAATGCCGAACCACCGCACCGCTTTCACGCCGCTTCCGGGCCCGCGCGAACTCGCGCCGGGCGCAGACCAGCTCGAACTCCGGTTGCAGGCGGTCGCCGCGAACGGCGACAAGATCGTGCAGACGCTCACGTTCCATCGCGGCAGCTACGTGATCGACGTCGCCTACGAGATCACGAACAACACGACTGCACCCATCGCGCCGTTTGCCTATTACCAGCTGACGCGCGACACGAAGACGCAGGGCGTGCAGAGCGCGTATTCGATGGCTCCGGTTTCCTACACCGGGCCGGTCATCTACAACGAGACGGACAAGTTCAAGAAGGTCGAGTTCGCCGAGCTCGACAAGCTGGCCGCCGATCCGTCCCGCAAGCTGCCGTACACGAAGAATGTCGACAACGGCTGGGTGGGGATGGTGGAGCACTACTTCGTCTCGGCATGGCTGCCGGGGGACCAGAAGAAGACCGCGCGGGAGTTCTACGCGCGGAAGCTCGACGGGGGCCTCTACTCGGCCGGGATGATCGTGCCGGTCGGGACGATCGCTCCGGGCGCGACCGGGGAGGTCCGCGTGCCGCTCTACGTGGGGCCGCAGGAGCAGGACGAGCTCGCGCGACTCGCCAAGGGCCTCGACCTCGTCGTCGACTACGGCATTTTCACGGTGATCTCCGCGCCGCTTTTCTGGCTGCTGAAGTGGCTGTACGGCATTGTCCATAACTGGGGTTGGGCGATCGTGCTGCTCACGATCATCATCAAGAGCGTGTTCTACCCGCTGAACCACGCGAGCGCGCGCTCGATGGCGAAGATGAAGGTGATCGGGCCGAAGCTGAAGGCGCTGCAGGAGCAGTACGCGAACGACAAGCAGCAGCTGCAGATCAAGATGATGGAGATGTACAAGCAGGAGAAGATCAACCCGCTGGGCGGCTGCCTGCCGATCCTCGTCCAGATCCCGGTGTTCATCGCGCTCTACTGGGTGCTGCTCTCGGCGGTCGAGCTCAGGAACGCGCCGTGGATCCTGTGGATCAAGGATCTGTCGGCGCCCGATCCCTATTTCGTGCTGCCGGTCGTTTATGCGATCACCGCGTATCTGCAGGTGAAGCTCTCGCCGACGCCGATCTCCGATCCCGTGCAGGCGAAGGTCATGCAGATCATGCCGATTGCCTTTTCGGTGATGTTCGTGTTCTTCCCGTCCGGGCTCGTGCTCTACTGGCTCATCAACAATTCGCTGCAGATCTTCCAGCAATGGCACATGAACCGCGTGCTGGAGAAGGAAGCGGCTCTCGCCGCGGCGAAGCGCCGCTAGACGGCGGCACCGGGCGGGCCGGTCAGACGCAGGGCAGACGGATGCGCGGCACTGACGGCAACTTCGGCGGCACTTCCGCGTCCGACACGATCGCGGCCATCGCGACGCCCCCGGGCCGCGGCGGAGTCGGCGTGGTCCGCGTGTCCGGCGCCGGGGTGAGCGCGGTCATTGCCGGGGTTGTGCAACGGCAACTCGCGGCGCGCAGCGCGACACTCGCCGCGTTCAAGGGCGCCCACGGCGAGGTGCTCGACCAGGGCATCGCCCTCCATTTCCCGGGCCCGCACTCCTATACCGGCGAGGACGTGCTGGAGCTGCATGGCCACGGCGGTCCGATGGTGCTGGGATTGCTGCTCGGACGGTGTATCGAGCTCGGTGCGCGACTGGCGCAGCCGGGGGAGTTCACGCAGCGGGCCTTTCTCAACGGCAAGCTCGACCTCGCGCAAGCCGAAGGCGTGGCCGACCTCATCGCCGCGGCGACGGCCACCGCGGCGCGCGCCGCAGTGCGCAGTCTCTCCGGCGCCTTTTCGCGCGAAATACGCGCGCTGGTCGATGCCTTGATCGAGCTGCGCATGTACACCGAAGCGGCGCTCGACTTCCCGGACGAGGATGTCGAGTTCCTGCGCGCGGCCGACGTGCGCGGGAGAGTGGCGGCGATCCTCGCCCGGGTGACCGGGGTGCTGGCCCGGGCGAAGCAGGGTGCGCTGTTGCGCGAGGGGCTCGCCGTCGTCCTCGTCGGCCGGCCCAACGTCGGCAAGTCGAGCCTCCTCAATCAACTGGCGGGGGACGCGGTGGCGATCGTCACGCCGATTGCCGGGACGACGCGCGACGCAGTGCAGTCGCAGATCGAGATCCGGGGCATTCCGCTGACGATCGTGGATACCGCCGGGCTTCGTCCGACGGACGACCCCATCGAAACGCTCGGCATCGAGCGCACATGGGCAGCTGTCGCGCGCGCGGATCTCGCGCTCGTGCTGGTCGACGCCAATGCCGGCGGCAGCATCGCCGACGAGGACACCGCGATCCTCGCCCAGATACCCGGCGCGCTGCCGCGGCTCGTCGTCCACAACAAGATCGATCTTGCCGGGCTCGCGCCGAAGGTGGAGGCCCGCAGCGTGCCGGAACGCCAGGGGCGAACGGGCCTCGGCGGAGCGCCATGTCTTCCTGTCCGCGAAGACGGGTGCCGGCGTCGAGCTGCTGCAGCAGGAGATCCTCGGTCTCGCCGGAGCGCACGAGGACATGGAGGGGACCTTCCTCGCGCGCGCGCGCCATCTCGGCGCATTGCGCGACGCGGTCACGCAACTCGAGGCGGCGGCGCGGCACGCCGCCGGCGCGAAGCCGCCGCTGGAGTTGCTGGCCGAGGATCTGCGCGCGGCACACACGGCGCTGGCGGCGATCACCGGCGAATTCACGGCGGATGATCTGCTGGGAGCCATCTTTTCGCGGTTCTGCATCGGCAAGTGAAGGGGCGCCGGCGCCGCCAGACTGTCGGGCGGCATCCGGAATCAGCACGCGCCAGGCGCGAGGGAAGGAGGAGGACGCAACGATGAGCTGGGATCCGGCGCAGTACCTCAAGTACGCCAACGAACGGCTGCGCCCCGCGCTCGACCTGCTCGCGCGCCTGCCGATCGAGGCGCCGCAGACCGTGGTCGATCTGGGCTGCGGCACGGGGAATGTCGCGCAGATTCTCGCGGCGCGCTGGCCGCGCGCGCGCATCGTCGGGGTCGACAATTCGGCCGCGATGTTGGCCGTGGCGATAGCGGCAACCGAAGGCGCGACGCAGCATGAGTGGATCGAGGCCGATCTCGCGGACTGGGCACCGAAAGACCCGGTTGCCGTCGTCTTCAGCAACGCCGCGCTGCATTGGCACGACGACCATGCGACGCTCTTCCCGCGGATCTTCGGCTGGGTTGCGCCGGGCGGCATGCTCGCGATACAGATGCCCGACCAGTATGCCGCGCCTTCGCATGTCGCATTGGCGGCGGTCGTGTCCTCCGCGCGCTGGCGCGATCGGCTGGGGCCGTTGCTGCGGCGAGCCCCGGTCGCGCCGGCGGCCAGCTATTTCCGGCTGTTTGCTGCGGAGGGTGCCGTGGTGGACGCGTGGACGACAGAATATCTCCACGTGTTGCCGCCGGCCGGAGAACGGCGTACATCCGGTCGTCGCCTGGACCAAGGGCACGGCACTGACGCCATTCCTGGCGATCCTCGATGACGACGCGCAGCACGCGTTCATCGCCGATTATTCCGCACGCATCACCGTCGCCTATCCGGCGCTTGCCGACGGGCGTGTGCTCTTCGCGTTTCGGCGTGTGTTCATGATTGCTGCGCGACCGATGCGGTAAGGCCACTCGACCAATGCGTGCGCCGCGCGCGGCTTCCGGGGCGTGGGCGCGGAGGTGTAAAATTTGGAACGAGGCGTCATGCGGCGGGAAGGTGAACCGTTCGCGGCGCGTACCGCATTCCAATCCTCGCAGGTCTTCCGATGAACTCCCCCGACATCCTTCCCCCCTCGTCGCGCCTTCGTACGTTCGTCATCCCGGTCTTCTGGCCTGGGTCCGCGATGTTGCGGCGCTGACCAAACCCGAACGGATCCTATGGTGTGACGGCAGCGACGAGGAGTACAACCGTCTCTGCACGGAGATGGTCGCCAACGGGACGATGAAGAAGCTCAATCCCGCGAAGCGGCCGAACAGCTACCTGGGCGGCGTCGGATCCGTCGGACGTCGCCCGGGTCGAGGATCGCACGTTCATCTGCAGCGAGAAGGCGGAGGACGCCGGACCGACCAACAACTGGGTTGCGCCGGCAGAAATGCGCCAGACGGTGCGCGGCCTTTTCGACGGCTGCATGCGCGGCCGCACGATGTACGTGGTGCCGTTCTCGATGGGGCCGCTGGGCAGCCATATCGCGCACATCGGGATCGAGCTGTCCGACAGCCCGTACGTCGTCGTCAACATGAACCTGATGACGCGCATGGGGCGCGCGGTGTACGACGTGTTGGGCAGCGACGGCGTTTTCGTCCCCTGCGTGCATTCGGTGGGAATGCCGCTTGCCGCCGGGCAGTCCGACGTGCCTTGGCCGTGCAACAAGGACCACAAGTACATCGTCCACTTTCCCGAGACGCGCGAGATCTGGAGTTATGGCTCCGGTTACGGGGGCAACGCGCTGCTCGGCAAGAAGTGCTTCGCGCTGCGCATCGCCTCGGTGATGGGGCGCGACCAGGGCTGGCTCGCCGAGCACATGCTGATCCTCGGGGTCACGGCGCCATCGGGAGAGAAGACCTACATCGCGGCGGCTTTTCCCAGCGCCTGCGGCAAGACCAATCTGGCAATGCTGATCCCGCCCGAAGGCTTCGAAGGCTGGCAGGTGTCGACGGTCGGCGACGACATCGCCTGGATCAAGCCGCACGACGACGGGAGGTTCTACGCAATCAACCCCGAAGCCGGCTATTTCGGCGTTGCGCCGGGGACCTCGCACGAGTCGAACCCCAATGCGATGCGCATGCTGCACGCGAACGTGATCTTCACCAACGTCGCGCTGACGGATGACGGCGACGTCTGGTGGGAGGGGATGACGAAGGAGCCGCCGGCCCACCTCACCGACTGGCAGGGGCAGTCGTGGACGCCGGGTTGCGGCCGCAAGGCAGCGCACCCGAATGCCCGATTCACCGTCTCGGCGGTGCAATGCCCGTCCCTCGATCCGCACTGGGACAGTCCGGACGGCGTACCCATCGAAGCGTTCGTGTTCGGGGCTCGACGCAGCGACACGATTCCGCTCGTCGTGCAGGCGAAGACCTGGGAGGAGGGGGTGTACAAGGCGGCGACGATGGGATCCGAGACGACCGCGGCCGCGACAGGCGCGGTCGGCGAAGTGCGGCGCGACCCCTTTGCGATGCTGCCGTTCTGCGGGTATCACGTCGGCGACTATTTCAATCACTGGCTGAAGATGGGCAAGGTGGTGGCGAAGCCGCCCAAGATCTTCAGCGTCAACTGGTTTCGCACGGACGACAGCGGCAAGTTCGTCTGGCCAGGCTTTGGCCAGAACATGCGGGTGCTGGCCTGGGTCGTGGACCGGGCGCATGGTCGTGCCGGCGCCCGGGAAACGGCATTGGGGTACGAGCCCGATTATCGCGACCTCAATTGGGTCGGCCTGGACTTCGCCCCGGAACGCTTTGCGCAAGTCATGCAGGTCGACGTTGCGCGGTGGGTGCGCGAGCTTGCGTCGCACGACGAGCTCTTCGCAAAAGTAGGGTCGAAGCAGCCGGAGGCGCTGGCGGCCGAGCGCGCGAAACTGGGGTCACGTCTATCGGTGTAAGTATTCACACCGCTGATTGCTGTCCGGCGACGGCGGGGAGGCTATCCGCATCGCTAGCCGCGATCACCACGCTAATTTATTGATTGTTAAAGATTTTGTAGCAGGTGACGGCAATTCGACTTTGGCAGCCGGTCGCATCATGACTTGGTCACGGCGCGGCGCGCCAAGCAGCCTGCCGATGCCGGAACATCTGATCCCTGCTGCGGAATAGGCAAGGACGCCTGCGCCAGGGGTGCTCGTCCACCTGCCAAAGCGCGCGCGCGGCTGCGTGCCAGATATCGCCGGTGGCTGGCGTGCCGATCGTGAGCGCCATTGCGCTGGAATCCGGTGCTCGCCCGCGCATTCGCGCCAAAGGAATCCGTCCGGGCCAAGCGTGACGCCGACCAGGCCCGGGACGGCGCGCACGATCACCATCAATCCGTCTTCGGTGCGGATCTTCCTGGGGTGTGTGCCACAGCGCCGGCTCCGAATGGATCGCACCGGTCGCGCGACTCATGGGTTGGAGAGAGGGCTTCGGGCAGACCGACGTCGCCGTCGAACGCCGTGACCAGGCCCGCGCCGCACGGCGCATCGAATGCTGGGGCGGCCCCAGCCGGTCAGCGCACGACCGTCGGCGAGCCGGGACAGTCGCCGATCACCTCGCGCGGCAGCCAGGAGGGATCGCAATCGAAGCTGGCGTCGCTACGGGCGCAAACCAGACGCTCGCCCGGGGATCGACCAGAACGGCGGCAGCAGGGGGCGCGTCCCGGATTCCCGCGCCCCACGGCGACATCGCCATCCCCGGCGACGGCATCGGTTGGGAAATCGTGTTCGATGAGGGTGGTTGCTGACGTGCCTCCAACGATGCGCTAACCGGCCGAAGCGCGCCACGGCTATTGCCATCTGCAATGGCGGCCTCGCCACCGCTGCATTGGGTGAATGCGGCGGCAAGGTTCGCCAGTGGTCGACCGCGCGGCGGTTACCCGAGAAATGGCGCCGAACACCGGCATGCCGCCGGAAAGAATTCGGGGTATCGAATGGCTAGGCGAACGGGCGTGCCCAACCGGGGTCGCTGGCGGCGATTGTGGACGTCCGGGCCCGCCGGGGCGCCGATGTTCCACGTGGAACACGCCGGTTGGCGGATGACGGAAACCGGACTGCCGTTGTTCCACGTGAAACA
Source organism: uncultured beta proteobacterium (assembly GCA_963751405.1). GTDB lineage: Bacteria > Pseudomonadota > Gammaproteobacteria > Burkholderiales > Casimicrobiaceae > CAIWHR01. The sequence continues at coordinate 59,761 of CAVVUJ010000042.1, forward strand.
AGATTTGATCGCGCGAGGCCCCCGGCGGCGTGCCGCCATCGCTGATATCGCCGCCGCCCGGAGGCTCTTCCCGCCCACATGGCGGCGTGTTGTGGCCGGCAGGTCGCCGCCGCACCTCAGCCAGTTGGCCGCTTTGCGCGGACCCGGGTTTGCCGTATGATCACGCTCCGGCCACGAGCGCCGCCGCGCAGTGATAATGAATAAAAATATCAATTAAATCATGATATTCGGAACAAAATACGAGGTCATCGTGGTCGGCGGCGGCCATGCCGGAACCGAGGCTGCGCTGGCGTCGGCGCGCATGGGGCGCCGGACGCTCCTGCTCACGCACAACATCGAAACGCTGGGCCAGATGTCTTGCAACCCCTCGATTGGAGGCGTGGGCAAAGGGCATCTCGTCAAGGAAGTCGATGCGCTCGGCGGCGCGATGGCGATCGCGACGGACGAGGCCGGGATCCAGTTTCGCACCCTCAATTCGAGCAAGGGGCCGGCCGTGCGGGCGACGCGCGCGCAGGCGGATCGGGTTCTCTACAAGGCCGCGATCCGCACCCGCCTCGAGAACCAGCCCAACCTCACGCTGTTCCAGCAGGGGGTCGACGACCTCGCGGTCGACGAGCGGGGTTCCGGTCCGCGCGTGAGCGGCGTGATCACGCAAATGGGTGTGACGTTCGAGGCCGAAGCGGTGGTCCTGACGACCGGGACCTTTCTGTCCGGGTTGATCCACGTCGGGATGGAACACTTCGAAGCCGGGCGCGCGGGGGATCCGCCGGCCAAGACTCTGGGCGCAAGACTGCGCGAGCTGGCGCTGCCGGCCGGGCGCCTGAAGACGGGCACGCCGCCGCGGCTCGACGGGCGCACCGTGGATTTCTCCGTTCTGGAAAAACAGCCCGGCGACGAGCCGGCACCGGTGATGAGCTTCGTCGGCACGCGCGCGATGCACCCGGCGCAGGTCGCGTGCTGGATCACGCACACCAACGAACGCACGCACGAGATCATCCGCGGCGGCCTCGATCGTTCGCCGCTCTTTACCGGTGTCATCAAAGGGATCGGGCCGCGCTATTGTCCGTCGATCGAGGACAAGGTCGTGCGTTTCGCCGACCGGGGCAGCCACCAGATTTTCCTGGAGCCCGAGGGGCTCGCGACGAACGAGATCTATCCGAACGGCATCTCGACATCGTTGCCGTTCGACGTGCAGCTGGCCCTGGTGAATTCGATCAAGGGGTGCGAGCGGGCGCATATCCTGCGCCCGGGCTACTCGATCGAATACGACTTTTTCGATCCGCGCGCGCTCAGGGCGACACTCGAGACCAAGGCGATCGGCGGCCTCTTCTTCGCCGGGCAGATCAACGGCACGACGGGCTACGAGGAAGCCGCCGCCCAGGGCCTGCTCGCCGGCGTCAACGCCGCGCTCTTCGTGCGCGGCGACGAGGGCTGGACACCGCGCCGCGACGAGGCGTATCTCGGCGTGCTCGTCGACGACCTGATCACGCGCGGCGTGACCGAGCCGTACCGGATGTTCACCTCACGCGCCGAATACCGGCTGCAACTGCGCGAGGACAACGCGGATCTGCGCCTGACCGACCGCGGCCGAGCGCTGGGCGTCGTCGACGACGCGCGCTGGGACACCTTTGCGCGCAAGCGTGACGCCGTCGCGCGCGAACTCGAGCGACTCAAGTCCACGTTCGTCAATCCGGCGGTCGTGACGGCGCTCGATGCGCAGCGGGTGCTCGGGCAGCCCATCGAGCGGGAATACTCGCTCCAGGAACTGCTGCGCCGACCGGGCGTGAGCTACGCGGCGCTGATGACGCTTCCCGAGGCGGGCGCCGCGGCAGACGATCCCCTCGTGGCCGAGCAGGTGGAAGTCGCGATCAAGTACGCGGGGTACATCGACCGGCAGCAGGACGAGATCGCGCGGCATCGGGCGCAGGAGAACCTGCGGCTTCCGGCGGACCTCGATTACCGCACCGTGCGCGGCCTGTCGGCCGAAGTGCAGCACAACCTCAACGCGCACAAGCCGGAAACCCTCGGCCAGGCCGCCCGCATCTCCGGCATCACCCCGGCCGCAATCTCGCTGTTGCTCGTGCATCTGAAGCGTGGGTTGAGATTGCCGGCGCCGGTCGCAAGATCGGCGATCGGCATGAGCCCGCCGGGCCGTCCCAAGGGCGAATACCGGAGCGCGCAGCGCGAAGGTACTCCAGTGAGCCCGCCGGGCCGCCCCAAGGGCGAATACCGGAGCGCGCAGCGCGAAGGTACTCCAGGCATCGGGACGCTCGATCTCGACGCCGGCCTCGAGCAGTTGCGCGCGCTTGGCGGACCCGCGGCAGCGCTGCCGCGCGGCGCAAGGGGCAAGCTCGCCGCGTATGTCGAGCTGCTCGCGAAGTGGAACCGGACCTACAACCTCACCGCGATCCGCGAACCTGAGCGCATGGTGACGCACCACGTGCTCGACGCGCTCGCCGTGCTGCCGTTTCTCTCCGCCGCGACCGCGGGCCCGGAACTGCGAGTGCTCGACGTCGGCAGCGGTGGCGGCGTGCCGGCGCTCCCGCTCGCGATCGCGCGGCCGTCCTGGCACGTCGTGGCGCTGGACAGCAGTCACAAGAAAGGGGCATTCCTGCAGCAGGCGGTGATCGAGCTCGCGCTGCCGAATGTCGAAACCGTGATTGCGCGGGTCGAGGACTACGCGCCGCCGGCACCGTTCGACGTCGTGATCTCGCGCGCGTTCTCCGATCTCGCGACCTTCGCGCAGTCGAGTGCGCGGCATCTGGCCCCGGGCGGACGGCTCGTCGCGATGAAAGGCGTCTTTCCGGACGAGGAAATCGCGCTGTTGCCGCCGGCGTTCCGCGTCGTCGCGACGCCCGCGCTGGCCGTGCCCGGGCTCGACGCCGAACGCCATCTCATCGTGATGGAACGGGCGTGAGCAGGATTCTCGCGGTCGTCAACCAGAAGGGCGGCGTCGGCAAGACGACCACGGCCGTCAATCTCGCCGCGAGCCTGACCGCGATGAAGCGGCGCGTGCTGCTGATCGACCTCGATCCGCAGGGCAACGCCACGACCGGCGCGGGCATCGACAAGCGCGCGCTGGCGGCAACGGTCTACCACGTCCTCCTTGGCGAGAAAGCGATCGCCGACGTGCGCGTCGTCTCGCCGACCGGCGGCTTCGATCTCGTGCCCGCGAACCGCGAGCTCGCCGGCGCGGAAGTCGAGCTGGTCGACCTGCCCGAGCGCGAAACACGGTTGAAGGTGGCCCTCGCCGAAGCGCTGCAGCCGATGCGCGCGGCGATATCGGAGTCGTACCGGACTACGATTTCATCCTGCTCGATTGCCCGCCGTCGCTGTCGCTCCTCACGCTGAACGGGCTTTGCGCGGCGGACGCGGTGCTGATCCCGATGCAGTGCGAGTATTACGCGCTGGAGGGGCTCTCCGACCTCGTGCAAACGGTGAAGAAGGTCCGCGCGCATCTCAACCCGAGGCTCGAGATCGAGGGGCTCCTGCGCACGATGTACGACCCGCGCAACACGCTCGCGCTCAATGTCGGGGCGGAACTGGAGAAGCATTTCGGCGAAAAGCTCTATCGCACCGTGATCCCGCGCAACATCCGGCTTGCGGAGGCCCCTTCGCACGGCGTCCCGGCGCTTCATCTCGACAAGAACTCGAAGGGGGCGCAGGCGTATCTCGCGCTCGCCGGAGAGATGCTGCGCCGAATGGAAGCGCAAGCCGCGCCGCGCGCGGAATGATCGGCCGCGCCGCTCGCCCACGGAGAACCCAACGATGATTCGACCCAAGGGCCTCGGCCGCGGCCTCGATGCGCTGCTCGCGGGCACCGGCGAGGAAAGCGCGACCGATGCGCTGCAGTCGCTGCCGATCGACCGGATGCAGCCGGGCAAGTACCAGCCGCGCACGCAGATGGACGACGGCGCGCTCGAGGAGCTCGCGGCATCGATACGCGAGCACGGCGTGATGCAGCCGGTGCTGGTGCGGCCGATCGAAGGCGGGCGCTTCGAGATCGTCGCCGGCGAGCGCCGCTGGCGCGCTGCGAAGCGCGCTGGCCTTGCCGTGGTGCCCGCGCTCGTGAAGGCAGTGCCCGATCAATCGGCGCTGGCGCTCGCCCTGATCGAGAACATCCAGCGCGAGGATCTCAATCCGCTCGAGCAGGCCAACGGCATCCACCGTCTCATCGACGAGTTCGGACTCACGCACGAGGCCGCGGCGAAGGCGGTCGGCCGCTCGCGCAGCGCCGTCACCAATCTGCTGCGCTTGCGCGACCTCGCCAAGCCCGTGCAGGCGTACCTGATGGGCGGGCAGCTCGACATGGGCCACGCGCGCGCGCTGCTCGCGTTGGCGCCGGGTCAGCAGACGGCCGCGGCCGCGCGCGTGGTCGCCCAGGGGTTGTCGGTGCGCGAGACCGAGCGGCTCGTCCACCAGTTCGCGCATCCGGGCCGTCGCGGCGGCAAGCGCGCCGCGCGTGCCGCGGACCCCGATCTCGCGCGGCTTCAGGAAGACCTGGCCGAGTCGCTGGGCGCCAAGGTCACGATCGAACCCAAGGCCAACGGCGCCGGCAAGTTGATCGTCGCGTATTCGAGTCTGGAGCAGCTCGACGGGATTCATTGCCAAGCTGCGCTGAAGGGTTCCGCGCCGCGGCGTGCGGCGCCACGCGATAATGGCGGCCGGAGCGAGCGTCCCCTTCGGACCTCGGGTTCGACTACCCCAGGGAGGCAACATGGCCGGAATGGGCGAATGGGAAGATGCGGAGACGGGCGTCCGGCGGCGGATCCTGCAGGCGCAGGGTCGGCTGATGCTGATGGAAGTCCGGTTCGCGGCGGGCGCCGCCGGTTACGAGCACAGCCACGTGCACGAGCAGATCAGCTATTGCATCGCCGGCCGCTTCGAGTATTCGCTCGACGGGCGCACCCACGTGCTGGCGGAGGGCGAGTCGATCTACGTGCCGAGCAATGCCCGGCACGGCGCGAAGGCGCTGGAGGCGGGCAGCCTGATCGACGTATTCACGCCGGTGCGCGAGGATTTGCTGAGCCCCCGGTGACCCGTCGGCGGGCGACGAGAGCGCCGGACCGCCGGGAACGCGAAACCCGGCGGGACAAAGGATCGATAGCGCGCCAACGCAAGCCGGGCGTGTTCGTGCACAATGACCGCCGCAGGCGGCCAAGGGGTGACTCCCGAGGCCGCGCCGTTACAACAAGCTGAGGGCATCCGCGGCTTGCGCCGGCACTTGGCGCCATGGATGCCACTTTCCCCCATTTCCGCCAGGAGGCTCCATGCAAGAACGTGAACTGCGCCATCTGATCGAGGAAGTCCGCGCCGGTGCGCTGCCGCGGCGCAGTTTCATCCAGCAGCTCGTCGGCCTCGGCCTGTCGGCGCCGATGGCGTCGATGCTGCTCATGCATGCCGGCGTGGCCAACGCCCAGTCGGCGCCGGTCTACAAGCCGACCAAGCGCGGCGGCGGCGGCGCGCTGCGCGTGCTGTGGTGGCAGGGCGCGACGCTGCTGCAGCCGCACTTCGCCAACGGCACCAAGGACCAGGAAGGCTCGCGCATCTTCTACGAGTCGCTGGCCGTCTGGGACAGCGACGGCAACCTGATCCCCGTCCTGGCCGCGGAGATTCCCAGCCGGGAAAACGGCGGGCTTGCGGCCGACGGCAAGTCGGTAGTCTGGAAGTTGAAGCAGGGCGTCACCTGGCACGACGGCCAGCCGTTCACCGCTGACGACGCCGTCTTCACCTGGGAATTCGCCAGGGATCCCGCAACCGCAGCGGTCACCAACGGCGTCTACAAGGACGTCACCGTCACCAAGATCGATTCGCACACGATCCGCGTCGCGTTCGCCAAGCCGACGCCGTTCTGGGCGACGGCTTTCGTCGCGGCCGAGGGCATGATCATTCCCAAGCACCTGTTCGGCGCGTACACCGGCGCCAAGTCCCGCGACGCGCCCACCAACCTGAAGCCCGTCGGCACCGGACCGTACAAGTTCGTCGATTTCAAGCCGGGCGACATGGTGCGCGGCGAGATCAACACCAATTACCACATGGCCAACCGCCCGCACTTCGACAGCATCGAGATGAAGGGCGGCGGCGACGCCGTCTCCGCCGCGCGCGCGGTGCTGCAGACCGGCGAGTTCGATTACGCCTGGAACCTGCAGGTCGAGGACGAAGTGCTGAAGCGCATGGAAGCCGGCGGCAAGGGCAAGGCCAACATCGTGCCCAGCGGCAACATCGAGTTCATCCAGTTGAACCCGACCGATCCTTTCACCGAGGTCGACGGTGAGCGCGCCAGCATCAAATCCAAGCACTTCGCGTTCAGCGAACCGGCCGTGCGCCAGGCGATGGCGCTGGTGGCGGACCGCCAGGGCATCCAGGACTTCATCTACGGACGCACCGGCACGGCCACCGCGAATTTCCTGAACAACCCGTCGCGCTTCCGCTCGCCGAACAACAAGTTCGAGTTCAACACCGACAAGGCCAACGCGATCCTCGAGGCCGCGGGCTGGAAGAAGGGCGCCGACGGCATCCGCGAAAAGGGCGGCAAGAAGCTCAAGTTCGTCTACCAGACCTCGGTGAACGCGCTGCGCCAGAAGGAGCAGGCGGTCGTCAAGCAGGGCGCCCAGAAGGCCGGCATCGAGCTGGAGCTGAAATCGGTGACGGCCAGCGTGTTCTTCTCGTCGGACGTCGCCAATCCCGACACGTACGGCAAGTTCTGGGCCGACATGCAGATGTACACCACCACGATGACCCAGCCCGACCCCGAGCGCTTCATGGACCAGTACGTCTCGTGGGAGGTGTCCAGCAAGGCGAACAAGTGGCAGGGCCGCAACATCTCCCGCTGGATCAACGACGAGTACGACAAGACTTACCGCACCGCCGAAGGCGAGCTCGATCCGGTCAAGCGCGCGGCGCTGTTCATTCGCCTCAACGACCTGCCGGTGAAGGACGGGGTGATCATTCCGCTCATCGCCCGCCCGCGCGTCAATGGCACCAACCTCAAGCTGGTGGCGATGCCGTCGGGCTGGGACCTCGACTTCTCCGCTCTGCAGAACTGGTACCGCGAGGCCTGATGCGCGGCCCGGTCGGCATCCGAAGCGTTGCGCCATGCCGGAACGCATGCGCCGGGCTCTGCGTCGAGCAGGTTCGCCGGCGGCGCGCTGCCGCGGCGACTGCGACCGGGCCGGCCGCGGGCGCGGGCCGCCTTGCCGAGATGAGCCTTGGGCCCGTACGTCCTCCGCCGCCTGCTGATCGCGGTGCCCAGCCTGCTGGGCATCAGCGTGGTGCTCTTCACCGTGCTCGCGCTGGCGCCCGGCGACCCGTTCGAGGAGCTCGCCACCAACCCGAACGTGCCGGCCGAGGTGAAGCAGATGCTGCGCGCCAAGTTCGGCCTCGACGACCCGGTCTGGCAGCGCTATTTCCGCTGGCTCTCGGCCATGCTGCAGGGCGACTGGGGTTTCTCGTTCATCAGCCGCGTGGACGTCGACCAGCTGATCCTGCAGCGCGTGCCGGTGACGCTGGCCGTGATCGGCGCCTCGCAGGTGCTGGCACTGCTGGTGGCGCTGCCGGTGGGCATCTATTCCGCGGTGCGGCCGTACTCGGTGTTCGACCGCATCGCGAGCTCACTGGCCTTCATCGGCTTTTCGCTGCCGACGTTTTTCACCGGCCTGCTGCTGATCCTGCTGTTCTCGATCACGCTCGACTGGCTGCCTTTCGTCTACCGCGCCGACATCCCGGGCAGCGGCTGGCCCTGGTGGTGGGCGCACATCAAGCAGGCGATCATGCCGGTGACCGTGCTCGGCCTGTTCCAGGGCGCGAGCTGGATGCGCTACGTGCGCTCCGCCGTGCTCGACGTGATCCGGCTCGACTACGTCACCACCGCGCGCAGCAAGGGCCTGGCCGAGCGCGCGGTGATCGTCCACCACGTGGTGCGCAACGCGCTGATTCCGGTGGTGACGCTGGTCGCGCTGCAGATGCCGGCGGTGTTCGGCGGGGCCATCGTCACCGAGCAGATCTTCCGCATCCCGGGCATCGGGTCGCTCCTCATCGACGCCATCCTGCGCAACGACACGCCGGTGATCATGGCGGTGACCTTCGTGCTGAGCTGCCTCGTCATCCTCTTCAACCTGATCGCCGACCTGCTCTATGGCTGGCTCGACCCCCGCATCAGTTACCGCTGAAGCGCTCGCACCGCGCCCGCCTTCCGCCACCTCGCCGTGGCACGAGGCGTGGCGCCGCTTCCGCCGCCACAAGATGGCGCTGGCGAGCCTGTTCGTGCTGGCGTTCATGGTGGCAGCGGTGGTCGTGGGGCCGCTCGTCTGGCGCCTGGCGATCAACGACATCGACTTCACCGCGCGGCTGACCACGCCCTCGCTCGCGCACCCGATGGGCACCGACGACCTGGGGCAGGACATCCTGGCGCGCATGCTCTATGGCGGGCGCATCTCCATCGCGGTCGGCCTGGCGGCGATGACCATGGCGATCTTCGTCGGCGTGCTCATCGGCGCCATCGCCGGCATGTCGCGCGGCTGGGTCGACACCGCGCTGATGTGGGTGACCGACCTCTTCCTCAGCCTGCCGCAGCTGCCGCTGCTGCTGCTGGTGATCTATCTGTTCCGCGACACCCTGAAGGCCGCCTTCGGCACCGAGGTGGGCGTGTTCATTCTCATCGTGGTGGTGATCGGCGGCCTGCGCTGGATGCCGGTGGCGCGGCTCGTGCGGGCGCAGTTCTTCAGCCTGCGCGAGAAGGAGTTCGTCGAGGCGGCGCGCGCGCTGGGCGCCAGCGTGCCAAGGCAGGTCGTCCGGCACATCCTGCCCAATGCGCTGGGTCCGGTGATCGTGGCCGGCACCATCGACGTCGCCGCGGCCATCATCGCCGAGAGCACGCTGTCCTTCCTCGGTCTCGGCTTCCCGCCGGACATCCCGACCTGGGGCCGCATCCTCTTCGACAGCAAGGACTATCTCGACATCGCGCCGCACTGGGCGCTGTTCCCGGGACTGGCGATCTTCCTCACGGTGCTGACGATCAACTTCGTCGGCGACGGCCTGCGCGACGCGCTCGACCCGCGCCGGGTGATGTGATGTCAGCGCCGGGCCGTCCCAAGCTGGCATCGCTCCCCTCGGGGGAAGGTCGCGCAGCGACCAAGGGGTCCTGATTCCATGTCGCTGCTGGAGATCAAGGGGCTCAAGACCCACTTCAAGACCGACGACGGCTGGCTGCACGCCGTCGACGGCGTGGACCTCGCCATCGACGCGGGCGAGACGGTCGGCGTCGTCGGCGAGTCGGGCTGCGGCAAGAGCGTGATGGCGCTGACCGTGCTGAAGCTGATCGCGATCCCGCCGGGCAGGATCGTCGCCGGCGAAGTGCTGTGGCAGGGGCGCGATCTCGTGCCGCTGGCGGCCGACGAGATGTGCCGGATTCGCGCCAAGGAGATCGCCATCATCTTCCAGGAGCCGATGACTTCGCTCAATCCCGTGTACACGGTGGGCCGGCAGATCGCCGAGAGCATCCGCCTGCACGAGGGGCTGTCCCGGAGGGAGGCGATGGATCGCGCGGTGGAGATGCTGCGGCTGGTACGCATACCCACGCCGGAGCGCCGCGTGCACGACTACCCGCATCATTTCTCGGGCGGCATGCGCCAGCGCGTGATGATCGCCATCGCCCTGGCCTGCAACCCCAAGCTGCTGATCGCCGACGAGCCGACGACAGCGCTGGACGTCACCATCCAGGCGCAGATTCTCGACCTCCTGGGCGAGCTCAAGTCGCGCCTGGGGATGGCGGTGCTGCTGATCACGCATGCGATGGGCGTGGTGGCCGAGACGACGCAGCGGGTGGTCGTGATGTACGCCGGCAAGGTGGTGGAAGAGGCGCCCGTGGCCGAACTGTTCGCCCGCCCGCGCCATCCCTACACGCAGGGGCTGATCCGCTCGATCCCGCGCATCGACACCGCGGCCACGCACAAGGTGCGGCTGGAGGCCATCGCCGGCACCGTGCCGAAGCTGATCGCGCCGGCGGACGGTTGCCACTTTGCCGCGCGCTGCAAGTTCGCGCGGCCGCAATGCGTCACCGCCACACCGCCGCTGCGCGAGGTGTACCCGGGACACAAGGTGGCCTGCATACTGGAAAGCGCCCGGTCATGACGGAGCCGCTGCTGCGGGTAGAGAACCTGGTCAAGCACTTCCCCCTCACGGGCGGACTGTTCGGGCGGGAGTTCGACCGCGTGCATGCGGTCGACGGCGTGAGCTTCGAGCTGGCGGCCGGCGAGACGCTGGGCCTCGTCGGCGAATCGGGCTGCGGCAAGAGCACCACCGGCCGCTGCGTGCTGCGCCTCATCGAGCCGACCGCGGGCGAGGTGTGGTTCGAGGGCAGGAGCGTCACGCAGGCCGGCAAGGACGAGCTGCGCGCGCTGGCGCGCGACATGCAGATCATCTTCCAGGATCCGTACGCGAGCCTCAATCCGCGCATGACCGTGGGCGCCATCATCGGCGAGGCGCTCACCATCCACAAGCTGACGAAGAACGCGCGCGAATACGAGGACCGCATCGTCGAGCTGCTGGAGACCGTGGGCCTCGCGGCCGACTACATGCGCCGGTACCCGCACGAATTCTCCGGCGGCCAGCGCCAGCGCATCGGCATCGCCCGCGCGCTCGCCGTGAGCCCCAAGCTGGTGGTGTGCGACGAGGCGGTTTCGGCGCTGGATGTATCGATCCAGGCGCAGGTGATCAATCTGCTGGAGGACCTGCGCAGCCAGTTCAACCTGACCTACATCTTCATCGCGCACGACCTCTCGGTGGTGGAGCACATCAGCCATCGCGTGGCGGTGATGTATCTCGGCCGGATCGTCGAGATCGCCCCGGCCAAGGCGCTCTACACCGACCCCAGGCACCCTTACACCGAAGCGCTGCTGTCGGCGGTGCCGATCCCCGACCCGCAGGTCAAGCGTCGGCGCATCGCTTTGCAGGGCGACGTGCCGAGCCCGATCCGCCCGCCCTCGGGCTGCCACTTCCACACCCGCTGCCCGATCGCGCAGCTACCGCTGTGCAGCACCGAAAAGCCGCAGCTGAAGCAGACCGGGGAAGGGCACTGGGTGGCCTGCCATCTGCGCGGGTGAGCGCGACCCGCGCGCGAGAAACAGCCCGCCGCGACCGCGGCGGCGTGCGGCCAGAGAGTGCTGCGCGACGCGGACGACGGGCCCGCGACGCAAGCGGTCGCCGCCGGGCGACTCAACCCATCTGCTTCAGCAGCGTCTCCGCGTCGGAGATTTCGTACTTGCCCGGCGCTTCGATGTTGAGCACCTTGACGACCCCGTTGTCGACCAGCATCGAGAAGCGCTGGCAGCGCATGCCGAGGCCCTTGGCCGTGAGATCGAATTCGAGACCGAGCGCCTTCGTGTAGGCGGCGCTGCCGTCGCCCATCATGCGCACCTTGCCTCCGGTCTTCTGATCGCGCGCCCACGCGCCCATCACGAACGCGTCGTTGACGGACATGCAGATCACGTCGGCAACGCCTTTCGCCTTGAGCTTGTCGATGTTCTGCACGTAGCTCGGCACGTGCTTCGCCGAGCACGTCGGCGTGAAGGCGCCCGGCAGCCCGAAGATCACCACCTTCTTGCCGTGCGTCAAATCGTCCACCTTGAACTCGTTGGGGCCGAGCGTGCAGCCGGCGGCCTCGACTTCGATGAATTCGGAAAGCGTGCCCGCGGGCAGCTTGTCGCCTACTTTGATCGTCATGCCATCTCCTTTGGGGCGTTCAGCCGCGAAGTGGATCGCGGCCTGCATTCGTCGTCCTTGCCCTGGCGCGGGGCTGCCCGTCCCTGGGCGGAACCGTGCGGAAAGCAACTTAGGAGCATTGCAGGCCTTGCGCCGAAATACAACCCCACCGCGCAGCAGGTCTCCTGCGCCGACGGTTGCCGGAATCCTCCGCTCGCGGTAGCGTGGCGGCGCAAGGAGGGGCCATGGCCACGACCCGAAAGACGACCGCGGTTGCCGCGCCGCGCCGTACCACGCTTTTGCTCGCCACCCGCAAGGGTCTGTGGACGCTCGCCAGCGATGCCACGCGCCGCGCGTGGAAGCTCTCGGGCCCGCATTTCCTGGGGCACATCGTCCACCACGCGGTCACCGACCCGCGCGACGGAAAAACGACGCTCGCCGCGGCGCGCACCGGCCACCTCGGGCCCACCGTCTTCCGTTCGACCGACCGCGGCCGGACATGGAAGGAAGCCGCGCAGCCCCCGGCGTTCAAGGCGGGAAGCGGCCGCACGGTCGACCACACGTTCTGGCTCACGCCGGGGCACCCGGCAGAGCCGGGCGTCTGGTACGCCGGCACCTCGCCGCAGGGGCTGTTCCGCTCCGCGGACGGCGGTGTCACGTGGGCCGGTGTCGACGGTTTCAACGAGCACCCGCAGCGCAAGGCCTGGTGCGGCGGGGACCAGGACGGCACGCCGGACGGCCCGAAGCTGCACTCGATCAACGTGGACCCACGGGATGCCCGCCATTTGTACATCGGGATGTCGAGCGGCGGCATCTTCGAGTCGACCGACGGCGGCGCCGATTGGCGGCCGCTGAACCGCGGCGTCAAGGCACTGTTCATGCCGGACCCCGATCCGGAGTTCGGGCACGATCCGCATTGCCTGCGGCTGCATCCCCGGGATCCCGACCGGCTCTACCACCAGAACCACTGCGGGATCTATCGGCTGGATCGTCCCGGAGACCGGTGGGTCGATATCGGTGCCGCGATGCCGAAATCCGTCGGCGCGATCGGTTTCCCGGTTGTCCTGCATCCGCGGGACCCGGAGACTCTGTGGGTGTTTCCGATGGATGGCTCGGACGTCTGGCCCCGGATCTCGCCTGCCGGGAAGCCGGCGGCCTATCGCTCGGTCAATGGCGGCAAGACCTGGCAGCGGCAGGCGACCGGTCTGCCGAAGGGCGCAGGCCTGGTGGACGGTCAAGCGACAGGCAATGACGGTGGACCAGGCAGCGACAGTGGGCGTTTACTTCGGGACGACGAGCGGCGAAGTCTGGGGGAGCCGCGACGAAGGGCGCAGCTGGAAATGCCTGGCGCGCCACCTGCCGCACATCTACGCCATCGAAGCGGCGTGAGTTGCGGCGTGGTGCTCCCCGCCGCGCGGATGGGTCGCGCCGCGAGCCCGTCCTCGGCGAGGGGCCCATGATCGTCCGCATCCCGGGTCTCCTCCGGTCGTATACCAAGGGGGTCGAAACGGTCGAGGTCGCGGCCGCGGCGACGCTTGCCGAAGCCCTGAACACGCTGGACGCGCGCTTCCCCGGGTTGCGCTTCCGGATCGTCGACGAACAGGGCGCGATCCGTCCGCACATCAAGCTCTTCGTCGACGGCGTCCTGGCCCGGAACCTGTCCGCTGCCGATGGCCGCGGCGGCCGAACTGATGATCGTCGGCGCACTGTCCGGAGGTTGATCCTGCGCAAGGACGGGCGTTGCATCGCAGCATATTCGTTGCGACGCAGCGTGGCGAGCCGCTATAATCCTGCGGTTTGTTGGCGTCGGAACCGTTTGCAAGCGCCAGGCACCGTGCGCGAGTGATCTCCCCGCTCAAGACCAAGCCCATCCGCACCGTCCTCCTGTGGCAGTTCGTCGCCACGCTGGCAATGGCGGCGATCGCGGGGGTGTGGGCCGGTGGGCACGGCGCGATTTCGGCGCTGCTCGGCGGTGGGGTCAATTTCGCGGCCGGCGTGGCCTACGCGTTCCTGCTCGGAGTCGGGCTGCGCGGGAGGCCGGTCCCGGATGTCGGGACATCGCTTTTTGCGATGCTGCGGGCGGAAGCGGCCAAGATTCTGGTGATCGTCGGCGGCCTGGTGCTGGCGCTGACGACCTACCGGGACCTTGTTCCGGCGGCGTTCTTCACGGCGTTCGTGGTCACCGTGATCGTGTTCAGCATGGCGATATTCGTCCGCGATTAGATCGAATCGAAACAGGGGTGGGGCTTGTGGCTGCCGAATCCGAACTGAACCCGACGACCTATATCCAGCATCACCTCACGTTCCTGACCAAGGCCAGCGAGGCGGGTGGTTTCTGGAGCGTGAACGTCGACACGGTCGTCACCTCGGCGGTCCTCGGCATCTTCGCCTTCGGCTTCCTCTGGCTCGTCACGCGCAAGGCCACGCCGGGGCTCCGTCCCGAAGACGCAGGCGTTCGTCGAGCTCGACTGTCGATTTCGTCAACGACCAGGTCAAGGGCATCTTCCCCGGCGAATTGAAGACGGTCGCGCCGCTCGCGCTGACGGTGTTCGTCTGGGTGCTCTTCATGAACGCGATGGACTTCCTGCCCATCGACGTGATGGGGCTCTTCTACGAGCACGTGCTGCACCAGCACAACTGGCGCGGCGTGCCCACCGCCGACGTCAACACGACGTTCGCGCTGGCGCTGTCGGTGTTCGCGCTGATGATCTTCTACAGCATCAAGGTCAAGGGGCTCGGCGGCTGGATCCACGAGCTCTTCTGCTCGCCTTTCGGCGGCAATCCGCTGCTGTGGCCGTTCAACCTGCTGTTCAACCTGGTCGAATACGTATCGAAGCCGCTGTCCCACTCGCTGCGGCTGTACGGCAACATGTACGCAGGCGAGATCATCTTCATGCTGCTGGGCCTGTGGGCGGCGACCGGCGTGGCCGGCGTGGTCATCGGCAGCGTGCTGAGCCTCGGCTGGTCGATCTTCCACATCCTGATCGTCGTGCTGCAGGCTTACATCTTCATGATGCTCACCATCGTGTACGTCGCGATGGCGCACGAACACCACTGAAGCACCCTCGTTTGTCTTAACCGTCCAACCCCACGTTCAGAAAGGAACAACAATGGACAAGCTCGCACTGGTTGCGCAGATCCAGGCCTACACGGGCATCGGCATCGGTCTCATCATCGGACTCGGTGCGCTCGGCGCCTGCGTCGGCGTCGGCATCATGTGCTCGCGATTTCTCGAAGGCGCGGCCCGCCAGCCGGAACTGATGCCGCAGCTGCAAGCCAAGGTGTTCCTGCTGCTCGGCCTGATCGACGCCTCCTTCATCATCGGCGTCGGCCTCGCGATGCTGTTCGCGTTCGGCAATCCGCTGATCCCGCCCGGGCTCAAGTAAGGATTCCATCGACCTTCATCGAACGGCCGGAGGGCAGCCATGAACATCAACCTTACGCTGCTGATGCAGGCCGCGGCCTTCGCCGCGTTCATCTGGTTCACCGCGAAGTTCGTGTGGCCGCCGCTGATGCGCGCCATCGACACCCGCCAGAAGCAGATCGCGGACGGGCTCGCCGCCGGCGAGCAGGGTCGCCAGAGCCTCGCCAGCACCGAGAAGCGGATCGCGGACATGATGACGGAGGCCAAGACCCGCAGCTCCGAGATCATCGCGCAGGGCGACAAGCTCAAGACCGAGACGATCGACGCCGCCAAGGCCCAGGCCAAGGCCGAAGCCGACCGCATCCTCGCCGGCGCCAAGTCGGAAATCGAGCAGGAGATCATGCGGGCGAAGGAGGCGCTGCGGAACCAGGTCGCGGACCTCGCCGTCGCCGGCGCGGCGAAGATCCTGAAGCGCGAAGTCGACGCCAAGGCGCACGCCGATCTCCTCGCGGCGATCCGGCAGCAGCTCTGACGGACGAGCGATGGCCGAGCTGACAACCATTGCCCGACCCTACGCCGAAGCGGCGTTCCGGATCGCGCGCGAAGAGAACGCGCTGCCGGTGTGGTCGCAGATGCTGCGCTTCCTCTCCGACGTCGCGGCCGATCCGCAGGCGGCGGCCGCGCTGGACAATCCGAAGCTCACCGCCGCGGACAAGACGGCGCTGCTGCTGTCCATCGGCGGCGATCGCCTCGACGCGACCGGCCGCAGTTTCGTCCGGGTGCTGGTCGACGCCGACCGCATCACGGTGCTGCCGCAGATCCGCGAGCTGTTCGAGGCGCTGAAGCACGACGCCGACGGCGTGGCGGATGCCCGGATCGACACCGCCTTCCCGCTTTCGGACGGCCAGCTCGCCGAGCTGACGGCGGCGCTCCAGAAACGTTTTGGCAAGAAGATCGAGGCGACCGTCAACGTCGATCCGGCGCTGGGCGGCGGCGCGCGGATCACCGTTGGCGACACTGTGATCGACGGCACCATCGAAGCGCAGCTTGCGGCGATGGCCACCCAGTTACGGGGCTAATTTCGAAACTACCGCGTGCCGGCGGCGGGACGGCCGGTGCGACGCGAGGACACCATGCAGTTGAATCCTTCAGAAATCAGCGAACTGATCAAGAGCAAGATCCAGAACCTGGACACCGGCGCCACCGTGCGCACGCAGGGAACGGTCGTCTCGATCTCCGACGGCATCGCGCGCGTCCACGGGCTCTCCGACGCGATGGCGGGCGAGATGCTCGAGTTCCCCCGCAACACGTTCGGCCTTGCTCTGAACCTCGAGCGCGACTCGGTCGGCGTCGTGATTCTCGGCGAGTACGAGCACATTTCCGAGGGCGACACCGTCAAGTGCACGGGCCGCATCCTGTCGGTGCCGGTCGGACCGGAGCTGATCGGACGCGTGGTGAATTCCCTCGGCCAGCCGATCGACGGCAAGGGCCCGGTCACCGCCAAGGAATCGGACGTCATCGAGAAGGTCGCGCCGGGCGTGATCTGGCGCAAATCGGTGTCGCAGCCGGTGCAGACCGGCCTCAAGTCGATCGACGCGATGGTGCCGATCGGCCGCGGTCAGCGCGAGCTCATCATCGGCGACCGCCAGACCGGCAAGACCGCGGTCGCGATCGACACGATCATCAACCAGAAGGGCAAGGACCTCATCTGCATCTACGTCGCGATCGGGCAGAAGGCCTCGTCGGTCAAGAACGTGATCCGCAAGCTCGAGGAGCACGGCGCGATGGACTACACCATCGTGCTGGTGGCCACCGCCTCCGAGTCGGCGGCGATGCAGTACATCGCGCCCTATTCCGGCTGCACGATGGGCGAGTACTTCCGCGACCGCGGCCAGGACGCGCTCATCATCTACGACGATCTGACCAAGCAGGCCTGGGCTTACCGGCAGGTGTCGCTGCTGCTGCGCCGCCCGCCGGGCCGCGAAGCCTATCCCGGCGACGTGTTCTACCTGCACTCGCGGCTGCTCGAGCGCGCGGCGCGCGTCTCCGAGGAGTACGTCGAGAAGTTCACCAAGGGCGCGGTCAAGGGCAAGACGGGCTCGCTCACCGCGCTGCCCATCATCGAGACGCAGGCCGGCGACGTGACGGCGTTCGTGCCGACCAACGTGATCTCGATCACCGACGGCCAGATCTTCCTGGAGACGGATCTCTTCAACGCCGGCATCCGCCCTGCGATCAACGCGGGCATCTCGGTGTCGCGGGTCGGCGGCAACGCGCAGACCAAGATCATCAAGAAGCTGGGCGGCGGCGTGCGCCTGTCGCTCGCGCAGTTCCGCGAGCTGGCCGCGTTCGCGCAGTTCGCCTCGGACCTCGACGAAGCGACCCGCAAGCAGCTGGACCGCGGCCGCCTCGTCACCGAGCTGATGAAGCAGCCGCAATACGAGCCGCTGCAGGTCAACGAGATGGCGGTGACCCTGTTCACGGTGAACAAGGGCTACTACGACGACGTTCCGGTCGAGAAGGCGCTGCCGTTCGAGGCGGCGCTGCGCGCGTTCCTCAAGAGCAAGTACGCGGCGCTGATGGCGAACATCGAAAAGGTCAAGGACCTCTCGGCCGACGACGAGAAGGCGCTCACCGCTGGCGGTCGAGGACTTCAAGAAGAACGGCGCGTATTGACCGGATGAGGCAGGCCAAAGGCACGGGGCGCGCAGCAGCTTTGCGCGACGACCTGCGATAAGGGCGAAAGATGGCAGGGATCAAGGAAATAAAGAACAAGATCAAGAGCGTGCAGAGCACGCGCAAGATCACCAAGGCGATGGAGATGGTCTCGGCCTCGAAGATGAAGAAGGCCCAGGACCGCATGCGCGCGTCGCGGCCGTACGTCGAGCGCGCGCTGCAGATCGCGCTGCACGTCGCCAAGGCCAACACCGAGTACAAGCATCCGTTCCTCGCGAAGCGCGAGACGGTGAAACGCGTCGGCGCGATCATCGTCACCACCGACAAGGGCCTGTGCGGCGGCCTCAACACCAACATCCTCCGGCTGCTCCTCAACCAGCACAAGGAGTGGCGCGCGAAGGGGATCGAGGTCGACTACTGCGCGATCGGCGCCAAGGGGTTGGGCTTCCTCGGGCGCCTCAACGCCAGCGTCGTCTCGCACGTGGTGCAGCTCGGCGACCGCCCGCATCTCGACCGGATGGTCGGGCCGGTCAAGGTGCTGCTCGACAAGTACGTCGACGGCACCATCGACGAGCTGCACGTGTTCTTCACGACGTTCATCAACACGATGAAGCAGGAAGCCCGGCACGGGACCATGCTGCCGATCCCGGAGACATTCAGGGTGCCGGGCACCGGCGAGGTGCGCAAGGCGGAGGCCGCGGCGGGGTCGTGGGACTACATCTACGAGCCGGACGCGAAGGAGCTCCTCGACAGTGTGCTGCGACGCTACGCCGAGGCGATCGTGTTCCAGATGGTGAACGAGAACATGGCCTCCGAGCAGTCGGCGCGCATGGTCGCGATGCGTGCGGCGTCCGACAACGCCGGCACGATCATCGACGAGCTGCAGCTCATCTACAACAAGACCCGGCAGGCCGCGATCACCAAGGAACTGGCGGAGATCGTCGGCGGGGCGGCGGCGGTGTAAGGGGACAGACCACGTTTTCCAGTCCCTGCGGGCGAGTACGGGTATACGGGACCGACGGGAAACGTGGTCTGTCCCTACAAGATTCCGATTTGAAGCAGCGCAAACCGAGGATGCGAACATGAATCAAGGAACCATCGTCCAGTGCATCGGCGCGGTCGTCGACGTGGAATTCGCGCGCACCGAAATGCCGAAGATCTACGACGCCCTCAAGATGGACGAGATCGGGCTGACCCTCGAGGTCCAGCAGCAGCTGGGCGACGGCATCGTGCGCACGATCGCGCTCGGCAGCTCCGACGGGCTGCGCCGCGGGATGACCGTCGTCAACACCGGCAACCCGATCACGGTGCCGGTCGGCGGCAAGACGCTCGGCCGCATCATGGACGTGCTGGGCCGCCCGATCGACGAGCGGGGCCCGGTCGACGCGGAGAAGCTGATGTCGATCCACCGCAACGCGCCGACGTTCGAGGAGCTGTCGCCGTCGCAGGAACTGCTCGAGACCGGCATCAAGGTGATCGACCTCTGCTGTCCGTTCGCCAAGGGCGGCAAGGTCGGCCTGTTCGGCGGCGCCGGCGTGGGCAAGACCGTCACGATGATGGAGCTCATCAACAACATCGCGACCGCCCATGCGGGCCTGTCGGTGTTCGCCGGCGTGGGCGAGCGCACGCGCGAGGGCAACGATTTCTACCACGAGATGATCGACGCCGGCGTCGTCAACAAGGACGAGCTCGGGAAATCCAAGGTGGCCATGGTGTACGGCCAGATGAACGAGCCGCCGGGCAACCGGCTGCGCGTCGCGCTGACCGGCCTCACGATCGCCGAGAGCTTCCGCGACGAAGGCCGTGACGTGCTGCTGTTCATCGACAACATCTACCGCTTCACGCTCGCCGGCACCGAGTGCTCGGCGCTGCTCGGCCGGATGCCCTCCGCGGTGGGCTACCAGCCGACGCTGGCCGAGGAGATGGGCCGGCTGCAGGAGCGGATCACGTCGACGAAGAACGGCTCCATCACGTCGATCCAGGCCGTCTACGTGCCCGCGGACGACCTGACCGACCCGTCGCCGGCAACGACCTTCGGCCACCTCGACGCGACCGTCGTGCTGTCGCGCGACATCG
>CAVVUJ010000043.1:0-28334 GCA_963751405.1 uncultured beta proteobacterium
ATTTCAAGTCCGGTGCATTAGACCACTCTGCCAACCTTCCGGATTTTCCGCCGCCGGCCTTGAAATGGCGGCAGATGTCTACATCTTAGCAGGGTAATTCGCGTCGTTCCCTGCGGGAGCGAGCCGTTGAACCGCTGCGCCAATCTGGTAGTCTAAGCGCTCTCATCGGTCCGCTTCGGACCGCGAGTTCTTGTCCCAGGAGAAGGAAACCATGGATCGCAAGTTCGAGCCTGTATTGACCTCCGGCACGACGTCGTCGCTGCCGCCGCCGGTGGCGGCAACGACGGTCGACAGCAGCCGCGTGCTGCGCAACACGTACTGGCTGCTGGCGCTGTCGATGCTGCCGACGGTGGCTGGCGCCTTTGCCGGCATGCAGCTCAATTTCATCTCGCTGTTCAAGGCGGCCCCGATCATGACGCCGCTCCTGATGTTCGGCGCGATGCTGGGCTCGCTGTTCGTCGTCACGCGGCTGCGCAACAGCGCCTGGGGCGTGGCGGCGCTGTTCGGCTTCACCTTCATTTCGGGGTTGATGCTGACGCCGATCCTGACGGTCGCCGCCGGCTTCCGCAACGGCGGGCAGCTCGTCGCGCTTTCGGGCGGTCTCACCGCGGCGGTGTTCTTCGCCCTCGCGGCGTACGCCACCGTGAGCAAGCGGGATTTCGCCTTCCTGGGCAAATTCCTGTTCATCGGCGTCGTTCTGCTGATCGTCGCGTCGCTGGCGAACATCTTCCTGCAGGTGCCGGCGCTGGCGCTGACGATCTCGGCGGTCGCCGTCATGGTCTTCTCGCTGTACCTGCTCCATGACCTGAGCAACATCATCCGCGGCGGCGAGACGAACTACGTGATGGCGACGTTGAGCCTGTTCCTCGACCTGTTCAACATTTTCATCAGTTTGCTGAACCTGCTGCTGGCATTTTCGGGGCAGCGCGACTGACGCGCGACATCGGGCACCGGCAGCGGTCATCGGGGCGGCGTGAGCTGCCCCGATTTTTTTCGCGCGCCGTCAGCGCGCGAACACGGCGATCGATTCGACGTGCGCCGTATGCGGGAACATGTTGACGACTCCGGCCGCGGCGAGCGTGTAGCCGTGATCGTGGACCAGCACCGACGCGTCGCGGGCGAGTGTGGCCGGGCTGCACGATACGTACACGATGCGCCGCGGCGCGCCATCGCCGGGCAGCGCCTTGACCAGCGCTATTGCGCCTTCGCGTGGCGGATCGACGAGGATCTTGTCCAGCGGCCCCAGTGCTTCCAGGCTTTCCGGCGTCGCGGCGAACAGGTCGGCGACGCGGAACGTGGCCCTGGCCGCCAGGCCGTTCGCGGCCGCGTTGTCGGCGGCGCGCTGGACGAGCGCGGCGCTACCCTCGATGCCGACGACCGTAGCACCCCGGCGCGCGATCGGCAGCGTGAAGTTCCCGATTCCGCAGAAGAAGTCGGCGATGCGCTCGCCCGGACGCGGGTCGAGCAGTGCGAGCGCCCGCCGCACCAGCACGCGGTTGATCGCCGGGTTGACCTGCGTGAACTCGGTGGGCGAGTACGGGAAGCGCAGGCCGAATTCCGGCAGCACGTACGCGAGCGTCGGCTGCGACGGGCGCAATGGCGCGACGGTGCCGGGGCCGCCGGGTTGCAGGTAGAACTGCACGCCATGCGCGTCGGCGAACGCGCCGAGCGCCGCCTCGTCCGCGGTGGCGAGCGGCTCGAGTATCCGCAGCACCAGCACGTGCGCCGCGTCCGCGCCGTCACCCACCGCGAGCTCGATCTGCGGCAAGCGGTCACGCACCGTCAGCCCGCCGATGAGGACGCGCAGTTTCGGCAGCAGGTCGGAGATCCTGCGCGGCAGCACGGCACAGGAAGTCATGTCCGCGACGTAACTCGATTTGCGCTCGTGGAAGCCGATCAGCACGCCGCCCTTCTTCGCGACGTGGCGGACCGAGAGGCGGGCGCGGTGCCGGTATTCCCATGCCGGCCCATGGATGGGCGGCAGCATTTGCCCCGGCCGGACGCGGCCGATATGCCACAAGGCGTCCTCGAGCGCGCGTTGCTTGGCCGCGACCTGCGCGGCGGCGTCGAAGTGCTGCAGCGAGCAGCCGCCGCAGACGCCGAAATGCGGGCACTGCGGCTGCACGCGCGCCGCATTGGGCTTGGCGATTGAATCGGCGCGCGCGATTTCGTACGTCGGCTTGCGCTTCAGCGTGGTGATCGCCACGACTTCGCCGGGCAATGCGCCCTCGACGAAGACGGCCTTGCCGTCGATGCGCGCGATGCCGCGTCCTTCCTGGTCGAGCGACCCGATCGTCACGATCGCAGGGGGCGGCGTGACGTGCGGATGGGTGCGTTGGGCGGGGGCGGACATGGCGGACACGGCGTGGTACCCATCGCGATTGTAACCGCCGGGATGATCCTGCCCGCGCCAGCCACGGCGCCGCCAGTCGCGTAGAATTTGGCGCATGCGAATCCTCGCGCTCGACACGTCGACCGAATGGTGCAGCGTCGCCGTCGGTGACGGGGCCATCTGGCACCGGCTGGACGAGCATGCGGGACAGGCGCATTCGGAGCGCGTGCTGCCGATGGCGCACGCGGCGCTCGCCGAGGCGGGCTGGACGCTCGCCAGCCTCGACGGGCTCGCGTTCGGCGCAGGGCCCGGTTCGTTCACCGGCATCCGCATCGGATGCGGCGTGGCGCAGGGGCTCGCCCTCGGCGCGGATCTGCCGGTCGTTCCGATTCCCACGCTGGCGGCGATCGCGCAGGAGGTTTTCCGCACGCTCGGCTGGGACCGCGTGCTGGCCTGCCTCGACGCGCGGATGCGCGAGGTTTACACGGCTGCCTATGCTCGCGGCGGTGGCGAATGGCGGGAAGTGGCACCGCCCGCGGTGCTCGCACCCGCCGAGGTCCTGCGCGCGCACGCGGTCGGGGATGGCGACTGGTCGGGCGCCGGCAACGGCTTTGCCGCCTATCCCGCGCTCGGCGGCGAGCTCGGGCTCTCACGCGTGGCGGCCGAGGCGCGCCCGACGGCGCAATCGATCGGCGAGCTCGCGTTGCCGCGGCTCGTTGCGGGTGAGGGCGTGGCCGCCGGCGCTGCGCTGCCGCTGTACGTGCGCCACCGCGTGGCCCTGACCTCGGCCGAGCAGGGCGCCGGCGTCCGCCTCTGACGAGCGAGCCATGGCGACGCTGCCGCAGCAGGTTCTTCGACCGCAGCTTCTGTGGCGGCCGCTGGGCGAGGCGGATCTCGCCTACGTGGCGGCGCTGGAGGCGCAGATCCATCTGGCGCCGTGGACGATGGGCAACTTCCGCGATGCGCTCGCGGCTGGCTATTCGGCGCGCGTCGGCGAGCGCGAATTCCGGATCGTCGCGTATGGCGTCCTGATGCTGGCGCCCGGCGAGGCGCAGATCCTCAACCTGTCGGTGGTGCCGGACGCGCGCCGGGAGGGGCTCGGCCGCGCGCTGCTTCGCCGCTTCGTCGAAGACGCGCGGCGGTGTCATGCCGAGCAGATCTTCCTCGAAGTCCGCACGTCCAACGTCGCGGCGATAGGCTTGTACGAAGCCGAGGGATTCGCGCCGGTCGCTCGCCGGGCCGACTATTACCCTGGCGTCACGGCGGAGGCGCCGCGCGAGGATGCCATCGTCATGCGGCGCGCGCTCGGCGCCGGATGCTGACGGCGCCGCCACGGTTGAACCGATGCCGACGCGCGACGATATCCTGACCGAACTCGGTCTCGTGCCGACGTGGCGGCTGCGCGCTCGCGCGGGCGCTGGCGGTGCGCCCGAGACCCCTGCCGCGCCTGCTTCCGCCCGTGCATCCGGCGCCCCGGAAGCGGTGGTCGTGCCCGTGCGTCGGGCCGATGCCCCGGAGGATGTCGAGCAGCGCACCGCCCGCATCGCCAGGCTCGAGTGGCACGACTTCGCGGCGGATGTCGACGCCTGCGTTGCCTGCGGTCTGGCGAGCACCCGGAAAAAGTCGGTGCCGGGTGTCGGCGATGTCCATGCCGAGTGGCTCCTCGTCGGCGAGGCGCCCGGCAGCGAAGAGGACGCGAAGGGCGAGCCCTTCGTCGGACAGGCCGGCAGGCTTCTCGACAACATGCTGGCGGCGCTGGGGATGAAACGTGGCGAGAACGTCTACATCGCCAACGTCCTCAAGTGCCGGCCGCCGAACAACAGGACCCCCGAGCCGCGCGAGGTGGACGCCTGTCGCCCCTATCTCGACCGGCAGATCGCACTGATCGGGCCGAAGCTGATCGTCGCGCTGGGCAAGAGCGCCGCGACGACGCTGCTCGGCGTCGACGCGACGATCGCGAGCCTGCGCGGGCGCGTCCACCGGTACCAGGGCGTGCCGCTCGTCGTGACCTACCACCCGGCCTACCTGCTGCGCAACTTGCCCGACAAGGCGAAGGCGTGGGAGGATCTGCTGCTGGCCCGGCGCACGCTGCATGGCGCGGGCGCCGCGGACCGCGCGCCAGCGGCGAAGTGAGCCCGGCACACACGCCTTCTCACGCGTTCCCGCTTGCAATGCGGCGGCTCTGACCCCATCTTGAATGCCGCGGCGCATTGGCCGCGCCGATGTCCTTGTCCGGAGGATCCATGTTGCGCAAACTCGCTGGCTTTCTCGCCGTCTTCGCCACCCTCGCGCTCGCCGGGTGCGGCTACAACGATCTGCAGCGGCAGGACGAAGGCATCAAGGCCGCCTGGTCCGAAGTGCTGAACCAGTACCAGCGCCGCGCCGACCTCGTGCCGAATCTCGTCAACACGGTGAAGGGGTACGCCGCCCAGGAAGAGAAGGTGCTGATCGAGGTGACGAACGCGCGCGCCGGCGTGGGCGCGATCAAGGCGACGCCGGAACTCGTCAACGACCCCGCCGCCTTCCAGAAATTCATCAAGGCGCAGGGCGAGCTCACGGGCGCGCTGTCGCGCCTGCTCGTGGTGTCGGAAAACTATCCGCAGCTGAAATCGGACGCGCTTTTCCGCGACCTGACCGCGCAGCTCGAGGGCACCGAGAACCGGATCACCGTGTCGCGCAACCGCTACATCAAGAGCGTCCAGGAGTACAACACGACGGTGCGGCAATTCCCCACCAACCTCACGGCGATGGTGTTCAAGATGGACGTGAAGCCCAACTTCACCGTCGAGAACGAGGCCGCGGTCAGCGCGCCGCCGAAGGTCGACTTCGGCAAGCCGGCCGCGCCCGCCGCGCCGCCCGCATCGGCCGCGCCGTCCGCCCCGAAAGCCGACGCGAAGGCCGCGCCGTCCGGCGACGCGGCGGCCGACCTGATGAAGAAGGGCTACTGAAATCACGCGCTTGGCGCCGCTGCTGCTCGCCGGCACGCTGGCGCTCGCGGCGGCCGGCGTTGCTGCGCAGACCTGGGAAACCGGGACCGACGGCCTGCTGCCGATCCCGCCGCTGACCGCACGCGTCACCGACCTGACGCGAACGCTCGCCCCGGCCGAAGTGACAGCGCTCGAAGCGAAGCTCGCCGACTGGGAGGCGCGCACGTCGAATCAGCTCGTGGTGCTCGTCGTGCCGACGACGCAGCCGGAGCCGATCGAGAGCTACTGCTCTGCGCGTCGCCGAGAAGTGGAAGATCGGCCGCAAGGGACAGGACAACGGCGCGTTGTTCCTGATCGCGAAGAACGACCGGAAAATGCGCATCGAGGTCGGCTATGGCCTGGAGGGCACGCTGACCGACGTCACGGCGCGCCGGATCATCGCCGAGAACGTGGCGCCGGCATTTCGCGAGAACCGGTTCGCGGCGGGAATCGACGCCGGCGTCGACCGGATCATCGCGGTCGTCGCGGAGGGCAAGCCGCTGCCGCCGCCGAAGACGGAAAGCGGGCGGCGGCCCGGCGGCGGATTCAGCTTCGACACGCTGCTGCTGATCCTGTTCGTCGTCGTGCCGGTGGTCGGCGGCGTGCTGCGCAGGATCTTCGGCCGGCTGCTGGGATCGACGGTCGGCGCCGGCATCGTGGGCACGGCCGCGTGGCTCTTCGTCGGCTCGCTCGCCATTGCGATCCTCGCGGGGATCGTCGCCTTCTTCGTGATGATCTTCTTCGGCCTGAGCGGCGGCACGGGGCGCCGCGGCGGCGGCTGGACGTCGACCGGGGGTGGCTGGGGGGGCGGCAGCGGCGGCGGCTCTTCCGGCGGCGGCGGATTTTCCGGTGGCGGCGGCAGCTTCGGCGGCGGCGGCGCGTCGGGAAACTGGTGAGCGAGGACGGGACCATGACCGCGCGGCGGCGATATCGCTTCTTCCACCATCTCGCGACGGACCACGGCAGCGTGCGGCGCGCGTTCCCGAAAGCGTCGCTGGCGCGCATCGAAGCGGCGATCGCCGAGGGTGAAAAGCGTCACCGCGGACAGGTGCGGTTCGCCGTCGAGCCGGCGCTGCCGCTCGCCCGCGTCCTGCGCGGCGTCGCGCCGCGCGAGCGCGCGCTCGAGGTGTTCGGCGACCTGCGGATCTGGGACACCGAGGAGAACTGCGGCGTCCTCGTCTACCTGCTGCTGGCCGACCGCGACGTCGAGATCGTCGCGGATCGCGGCATTCACGGGCACGTCGGCACCGCCGCGTGGGAGGCGGTCTGCGCGAAGATCGAAGGGGCGTTTCGCGCCGGGCGCTTCACCGAAGGCGTCGAGGCCGGAATCGCCGAGATCAACGCGCTTCTCGCTCGGCACTATCCGCGCGCGGACCTTCCGGGCGGCAACGAGCTTCCCAACCGGCCGGTCGTCCTCTAGCGGCAGGACCGCGACCGCGGCGCGCGCGGGAGTTGTCCCTCAGTCGTCGTGGCCGCCGTGAGCGGACTTCGTTCCCGGCGCGGCGGCGTGCGCATCGGCCGCGATCAGATGCAGCTGGTCGCCCCGCGCCTGGTTGCGCCGATGGCGCAGCATCACCAGCGCCATCGTGCCGGAGACGAAGAGGCCGAAGAGCACGATGGCCGTGTAGACGGAAAGGCCCGCGCTCACCATCAGCGAGTAGAGGCCGACCATGACCAGGATGCCGATGTTCTCGTTGAAGTTCTGCACGGCGATCGAGTGGCCGGCACCCATCAGCACGTGGCCGCGGTGCTGCAGCAGGGCGTTCATCGGCACGACGAAAAATCCCGCGCACGCGCCGATGCCGATCATCAGGACCATCGCCAGCGATACGTCGGTCACGACGATCATCGCGATGACGATCAAGCCCATCGTGACGCCGATCGGCAGCACCCTGACCGCGCCCCGCAGCGAGACGTAGCGCGCCGCGATCACCGCGCCGGCGGCGATGCCCGCCGCGACCACGCCCTGGAGCATCGATGCCTGCGAGAGGTTGAAGTCGAGCGCCTTCGCCGCCCAGTCGATCAGGATGAACTGCAGCGTCGCGCCGGCGCCCCAGAACAGCGTCGTCGTCGCCAGCGAGATCTGTCCCAGCTTGTCGCGCCACAGCAGCGAAACGCAGTGCCCGAATTCGCGGATCAGGAACAGCGGATTGCGGTTCACCATCCGATGGTCGACGCCGGTGTTCGGGATGTACCAGTTGAACGCTGCCGCGATCGCGTAGAGCGACGATGATCACGCTGATCGCGGCCTCCGGCGGCGTGTCGATCCCGGTGTCGATGAAGGGCAGGTCGAAACCGAGGAGCGCCGTCGCGGCCTTGGGGCCGATCAGCGCTCCGCCGATCAGGACGCCGAGGATGATCGACGCGACCGTCGTGCCCTCGATCCAGCCGTTGGCGACGACGAGCTGCTGCGGCGGCAGGAGCTCGGTCAGGATCCCGTACTTGGCCGGCGAATAGGCGGCCGCCCCGAAGCCGACCACCGCGTATGCGGCGAGCGGATGGAGCGTGAACAGCATCATCGCGCAGCCGGCCACCTTGATGCCGTTGGTGATCAGCATGACGCGGCCCTTCGGCATCGAATCGGCGAACGCGCCGACCAGCGGGGCGAGCAGAACGTAGGAAAGCACGAAGCTCTGCTTCAAGCCCGGCGTCATCCAGCCGGGCTCGTGGAGCTCGCGGAGCAGGGCGATCGCGGCGATCAGCAGCGCGTTGTCGGCGAGCGAGCTGAAGAACTGCGCCGCCATGATCGTGTAGAAGCCGGACTTCATCGTTCTCCGGGTCGTGGCCGGCGCCCCGCGAGAGCGCGAAACGCGGCGCGGGCATGCGCGCGATATAATCGCCGGGTGCCGCCCGCGGCCCGCGCTTTATACCATGATTGCCGGAGCCCGAGAAACCGCGCATGCTCACCCGGGGCGCAGGATCCCCCGGCCGGTTCCGGTCCCGACTCCGAGAAACGCGCTCTATGGCCCGTCCGCTGTATGCCCAGTTGAGCCTGCCGGCGCTGCGCGCGAATGTCGCGCGAGCGAGAGCACTCGCGCCGGGCACGGAGCTTCTCGCCGTGGTGAAGGCGAATGCCTACGGGCACGGGCTGATGCGCCTGCTCCCGGCGTTGGCCGAGGCCGACGGACTCGCGCTGCTCGAGCTCGACGTCGCCATCGCCTTGCGCGCCGCGCATTACATGCGGCGGATCCTGCTGCTCGAAGGGTTCTTCACGCCCGACGAGCTGCCCGAAGTCGCGGCGCGGCGGCTCGCCGTTGTGGTGCACAGCGAAGACCAGGTGCGGATGCTCGAGCTTGCGCGCCTCGAGCGGCCGCTGGAGGTGTTCGTCAAGGTCAACACCGGGATGAACCGCCTCGGCGTCGCGCCGGCCGACGTCGTGCGCACCGTCGAGCGCCTCAACCAATGCGAGTCGGTCGCCGTGCTGCGGCTGATGACGCACTTCGCCCGCGCCGACGAGGAGGACGGGCTGAAGGAACCGGTCGCCGTGTTCACCGCGGCGTGCCGCGGCATGCCTTTCCCGCGCTCCCTCGCCAATTCCGCCGGCGTCGTGCGGTACGCCGAAGCGGGTGGCGACATCGTCCGCCCGGGCATCATGCTCTATGGAGCGACGCCCTTCCGGGACGAATCGGCGGAGGATATCGGCGTGCGGCCGGTGATGACGCTGCGCTCCGAGATCATCGCCGTGCAGGTGCTGCGGCCGAACGACAGCGTCGGCTATGGCGCCGCCTATATCGCGTCGAGCGAACGGCGGATCGGTGTCGTCGCCTGCGGGTACGCCGACGGGTATCCCCGTTGCGCTCCGAACGGAACGCCGGTGCTGGTGTGCGGCAAGAGAGCGCGGATCGCCGGCCGCGTATCGATGGACATGATCACCGTCGACATCACGGAGGTCCTCGAGGCGGACGTCGGCAGCCCCGTGGTGCTCTGGGGCGAAGGGTTGCCGGTGGACGAGGTTGCTGGCGCTGCATCGACCGTCGGTTACGAACTGCTTTGCGCGGTCGCGCCCCGCGTGCCGTTCGTCGTCAGCAACGTCGACCGGCTCGATTTCGAAATCTAGCGAGCTGCCGGGAGCCTGCCGTGTACATCATCGTCACCGGGGCCGCCGGTTTCATCGGCGCCAATCTCGTCCGGGCGCTGAACCGCCGCGGCGAGACGCGCATCATCGCGGTCGACAACCTGGCGCGCGCGGACAAATGCGCCAATCTCGTGGCCTGCGAGATCGACGACTACCTCGACAAGGAGGAATTCCTGGTGCGCCTCGCCGATGGCGACTTCGACGACGACGTCGGGGCGATCCTGCACCAGGGGGCGTGTTCCGACACGATGGAAGCCGATGGCCGGTACATGATGCGCAACAACTACCGCTATTCGGTGACGCTGCTCGACTGGTGCCAGAGCAACGACGTGCCGTTCCTGTACGCATCGAGCGCCGCGGTTTATGGCGCCGGCACCGTGTTCCGCGAGGAGCGCGCGTTCGAATCGCCGCTCAACGTCTACGGCTACTCGAAGTTCCTCTTCGACCAGTACGTGCGCAGAGCGCTGCCGGAGCGCACGGCGCAAATCGCCGGTTTCCGCTACTTCAACGTCTACGGACCGTGCGAGCAGCACAAGGAGCGGATGGCCTCCGTGGTCTGGCACTTCTACCGCCAGTACGCGAGCGACGGCCGGGTCCGGCTGTTCGAGGGGTCGGGCGGCTTTGCCGCCGGCGAGCAGCGCCGCGATTTCGTCTCGGTCGAGGACGTCGTCAAGGTCAACCTCGATTTCCTGGACCATCCGGAGCGCAGCGGCATCTTCAACGTCGGCGCCGGGAAAGCGGCGACCTACAATGCGGTGGCCGCCGCGACGGTCAACGCGTGTCGCGCCGCCGCCGGCGGGGCGCGACAATCGGTCGCAGAGCTCGTCGCCGCCGGCGTGATTTCCTACATTCCGTTCCCGCGGCCGCTCGCGGGCAAGTACCAGAGCTTTACCGAGGCGGATCTCGCGCGGCTTCGTGCCGCCGGTTACGGCGCGCCGATGCTCGGGATCGACGAGGGCGTCGCGCGCTACGTCGAACGGCTGATTTCCGGGGCGGCTTCCTCCGCGTAGCTTGTGGGACACGGCGGTGGGTCGCGCATGCCGCGCGATGCCGGGACCGCCGCGTATCTCCCCACTCTCGACGGAGGCAAGCATGAAACGACTGTTCTTGGCGCTCGCATTGGCATTGTGCTCGGGCGCGGCGCTCGCCGCGATCAACCTCAACACCGCCACGAAGGACGAGCTGGTCGCGCTGCCGGGGATCGGCCCGGCCAAGGCGCAGGCGATCCTCGACTATCGGAGCGCGCACGGGCCGTTCAAGTCGGTGGAGGAAGTGAAGGACGTCAAGGGCATCGGCGCCAAGCGCTTCGAGAAGATCAAGGGCGAGCTGACGGTGGCCGGTGCCTCCGCCAAGGCGGCGGCGCGGCCGGCCGACAAGGCGGCTCCCCCGCCCCAGCGCGCGGCCAAGGGCGAGGTGACGACCGTGGCGAAGCGGGATGCGGCCGCGAGCGGGAAGCCCTGATCGCCGCAAGACGGATCCTGTGAGGTGGGGTGCGCCGCGCTGTGCCGACAGGCAGGTCAACCCGCAGCATGCACGCCGCGTTATTGATCGCGCGCCGGAAGGTTTCGGTCGCCGGTGCGGCGCACCCGCTCAACTTCCTCACGGAGAACGTCAATGAAACGGTTCATCATGCTGCTTGCCGGTCTGCTCTTCTCGGGGCTGGCGCTGGCGGCCATCAACATCAATACGGCGACACAGCAGGAACTCGAAGCACTCAACGGCATCGGTCCGGTCAAGGCCCAGGCGATCATCGATCACCGCAAGGCCAACGGCCCGTTCAAGTCGATCGAGCAGCTCAAGGACGTCAAGGGCGTCGGCGACGCGACGTTCGACAAGATCAAGGGCGACGTTTCGGTGAGCGGCGCCACGACGCCAGCCGCGAAGGCCGCGGCACCGGCAGCGCCGATGAAGGCGGAAGCGCCCAAGGCCGCGACGGCCGCACCGGCGAAGGCCGAGCGGCGAAGGCGCGACAGCGCCCAAGGCGCGCCGGCAGCGCACCGGCAGCACCGGCGAAGGCCGAGGCGCCCAAGGCCGCGCCAGCCGCACCGGCAGCGCCGATGAAGGCCGAGGCGCCGAAGGCTCCTGCGGCCGCACCCGCCATGTCGGCCAAGGACGAGAAGGCGGCCAAGGACAAGGCGGCCAAGGAAGAGAAGGCCGCCAAGGACAAGGCGGCCAAGGACGAGAAGGCGGCCAAGGACAAGGCAGCCAAGGACGAGAAGGCGGCCAAGGACAAGGCGGCGAAGGACGAGAAGGCCGCCAAGGACAAGGCAGCCAAGGACGAGAAGGCAGCCAAGGACAAGGCGGCGAAGGACAAGGCTGCGGCGGACCAGAAGGCGAAAGAAACGGCCGCGGCCGACGCGAAGAAAGGCGACACGGCCAAGAAGTAATCGCCGTCATCGCGTGACCGAAGAGACCCCGCCCGCGTGGCGGGGTCTTTCGTTCCGGAGGTCCACTCGTGGATCGCGCGTCCGTGTGCGGGCCCAGTTGCATCCGCATGGACGCGCTGAGGCGCACGGCTGCCGGGAACCGCGCCGCCTCTCCGCTACAATAGTCGCGTCACAACGGCTGCCGCGCATGCATCCCACGCTCGAATCCACTGTCGGCAACACGCCGCTCGTCCGCCTGCTGCGGATTCCGGGCGAGCAGACGAACATCTTCCTCGGCAAGCTCGAAGGCAACAATCCGGCGGGATCGGTGAAGGATCGACCCGCACTCTCGATGATCGTCGAGGCCGAGAAGCGCGGCGACATCCGGCCCGGCGACACCCTGATCGAACCGACGTCCGGCAACACCGGGATCGCGCTCGCGATGGTCGCGGCGATGAAGGGCTACCGGATGATCCTCGTGATGCCGGACAATCTTTCGATCGAGCGCCGGCAGGCGATGCGCGCCTACGGCGCCGAGCTCGTGCTGACGCCCAAGTCCGGCGGCATGGAGCACGCGCGCGATCTCGCGGCACGCATGCGCGGCGAGGGCAAGGGCATCATCCTCGATCAGTTCGCGAATCCGGACAATCCGCTCGCGCACTACCGCGGCACGGGGCCGGAAATCTGGCGCGATACGCAGGGGACGATCACCCATTTCGTATCGGCGATGGGGACGACCGGCACGATCATGGGCGTCTCGCGTTTCCTCAAGGAGAAGAATCCGGCGATCCGGATCATCGGCGCGCAGCCGGAGGAAGGTTCCCAGATTCCCGGCATTCGCAAATGGCAGGAGGCCTACCTGCCGAAGATCTACGATGCCGCGCGCGTGGACAGGGTCGAGCCGGTGTCCCAGACCGAGGCGGAGGCCATGACGCGCCGCCTCGCGGCGGAGGAGGGCATTTTCTGCGGCGTTTCGGCGGGTGGCGCATGTGTCGTCGCGCTGCGCATCGCACGCGAAGTGACGAACGCGACGATCGTGTTCATCGTCTGCGACCGCGGCGATCGCTACCTTTCCACCGGCGTATTCCCGGGCTGAGCGTGGCGCCCATTCTTGTCTTCGACATCGAGACCGTGCCGGACGTGGCGGGCCTGCGCCGCGCGCATGCCATTGCGCCCGACCTGCCGGACGCCGCCGTGCTGGACTGGTTCACCCAGAAGCGGCGCCTGCAGACCGGCGGCGATTTCCTGCCGCTGCAGTTCCAGCAGGTGGTGGCGATCGCGTGCGCGCTGCGCGATGGCGGCGGATTCAAGATCGCGTCCGTCGGCACCGCGGAGGATGCCGAGCCCGAGCTCATCCGGCGCTTCTTCGACCTGATCGACAAGCACACGCCGCAGCTCGTCTCGTGGAACGGCGGCGGCTTCGACCTGCCGGTGCTGAATTACCGCGCGCTGATCCACGGCGTGACGGCGGCCAAGTACTGGGACTGGGGCGACGACGACCGCGAGTTCAAGTACAACAGCTATCTCGGGCGCTACCACACGCGGCACCTCGACCTGATGGACGTGCTCGCGATGTACCAGCCTCGCGCGACGGCGGGTCTGGATGCGATGGCGCGGCTCTGCGGATTTCCCGGGAAGCTCGGCATGGACGGCAGCGAGGTGCACGCGGCGATCGTCGCCGGCAGGCTCGACGACGTCCGCCGCTATTGCGAAACGGACGTGATGAACACCTACCTCGTCTACCTGCGCTTCCGGCTGATGCGCGGCGAGCTGACGGCCGGCGAATACGCGAAGGAAGTCTCGCTTGCGCGGGAAAAGATCGCGGCAATCCACGCGCCGCATTGGCTGGAATTCATCGCCGCCTGGGACGCCAACGCGTCGGCTACGCCGTCGGGTGAGTTCGGCATCGGCCGAGCTGCGATGGTTCCGGGCCCGCCGTGCGCTACAGCTTCACGTCGCCGCGTGCGAGCTCGACCACGCGCCCGGACACGCGGATCCGGCGTTCGGCGGTGACCTCCAGCCCCAGCCGGCACGGTCGGCCGACCGCGTCACCCTGTGCGATCGTGATGCGCTGCGGCAGCGATGCGCCGGTCGCGATCAGCCAACCCCCGAGGTTGGCGCAGGCGGAACCGGTGCCGGGGTCCTCGATCGCCGCGCCGTGCTTCGGAAAGAAGAACCGCGCGACGATCGCCCGCTCGCCGACCGCGGCCGCCGGCCCCGCGGTGACGGGCGCGAAGACGTACGCCATCGCGCGCTGACCGGTGTGCCCGTGGCGCAGCAGAAGATCCGCTCGCGGCGCGGCGCGGCGGACCGCTTCCGCCGACGCAAGCGGGATGACGAGCTGCTCCGATCCCGTGTCGATCCAGAGCGGGGGCGCCGCGGGGTCGGGCGCGACGTCCGCTTCGTCGAGCCCGAGCATCGCGGCGAGCTCCGCGCGGGTGGCCTCCACGGCGCGGACCCGCGGCGCGTTCGCCTGCAGCGTCCAGATGTCGCCGCGAGCTTCGACCGGGATGACGCCCGCGCCCATCTCCAGGGTCACCGCGTCGCCCGCTTGCGTCAACGCCCGCACGACGTGCGCCGTGCCGAGCGTCGGATGACCGGCGAACGGCATCTCGAAGGTCGGCGTGAAGATGCGCACGCGCGCCGTCGCGCGAGCGGACGGCAGGACGAACGTCGTCTCCGACAGGTTGAACTGCAGCGCGAGCGCCTGCATCGTCGCGTCGTCGATGCCGCGCGCATCCTCGAACACGGCCAGCGGATTGCCGCCGAGCGTGGTCTCGGCGAACACGTTCAGAATGCGGAAAGCATGAGTGGGCATGACGATTCCTCAACCGGGAGTCAGGATAGGTATCCGGGCGTCGAGCTCCCGCGCGAGCGCCCCGAACGCCGCGTCGGTCAGCGCCGACGGCGTGACGTCGACGGCCCCCGCGACGCGCGGAAAGTTCCGGTCGATCGACCGCGTGTAGGCAGGATCGTAGTGCAACGCCAGGAGCTCGCCGACGAGCGTATCCCAGTCGCCGGCCTTCGCCGCGTCGGTCCAGCGCTCGATCGTCTTCTTCCCGTGCAGGGGGACGAGGTGCGCGAGCCGCGCGCTCAGCGCGCCATGGTCGGCGAGGAAGTGCGCGTACTCGCGCTTGAGCAGCTCGACGCGCAGCGGCTGCGGCAGCGCCAGGCGGATGCACTCGGCGGCGCGCATGGCGGCGAGCAGGGTGTCCGGCAGCTGCACCGTGCCGATCTTCTTGCTCTCGGACTCGACGTAGACCGGGCGCGCCGGATCGTACCTTGCGAGCGTCGCCACCAGCTGGCTGTCGAACGATTTCTGCGTCGGCTGCGGGTGATCGGGCACATCGCCCAGCAGCGAGCCGCGATGCCGCGCCATCGCTTCGAGGTCGAGCACCTGCGCGCCCTCGCGGTCGAGCGCGGCGATGAGGCGGCTCTTGCCGGAGCCGGTGAGCCCGCAGATGACCCGGTAGTGAAAGCGGCCCGGGAGCGTCGCGAGCTCTCCGACGACATGCCGCCGGTACGCGCGATAGCCGCCCTCGAGCTGCGCGGCGCGCCAGCCGATCTCGTTCAGCATGTGCGCGAGCGAACGGCTGCGCTGGCCGCCCCGCCAGCAGTAGACGAGCGGGGACCAGTCGCGCGGCTTGGCGGCAAACGCCGTCTCGAGCATCGTCGCGATGTTGCGCGCGACGAGCGCCGCGCCCGCGCGCCGGGCGGCGAACGCCGAATCCTGCGCGTGCAGGGTCCCGATGAGCGAACGCTCGGCATCGTCGAGCACCGGTTGGCTCACTGCCCCGGGCAGGTGGTCTTCGGCGTACTCGGAAGGGCTGCGCACGTCGATCCGATCGACGAAGTCGCCGATGGCATCGATGGTCACCTTGCGGTCGCGGCCCGCCGCCGCGCCTTCGATCATCGCCGTGATCCCAGGAGCGGCAGCAATGCCGGCCAGACGTTGTCGAGCAGCAGCGGCTGCGCGGCCGCCGTCGGGTGGATGCGGTCGGGCTGGAACATGTCGTTGCGCTCGCCGAAGCCTTCGAAGAAGAAGGGGACGAGCGGCACGCGGCGCGCCTTCGCGATGCCGGCGAACAGGGCGTCGAACTCGCGCACGTAGGCGGCACCGTAATTCGGCGGCAGCCGCATGCCGACGAGGAGCGGCTTCGCGCCGGCGCCCTGGATGGCGGAGATCATCGCGGCGAGGTTCTCGCGCGTGGACGCCAGGTTGCCGCCGCGCAGCCCGTCGTTGCCACCCAGCTCCAGCACGACGATGGCCGGCTTGTGGGCCGCGAGCAGCGCCGGCAGGCGCGCGCGTCCACCGGCCGTGGTGTCGCCGCTGATGCTCGCGTTGACGACGCGCTGCGGATACCGTTGCGCGGCGAGGCGCGCCGCCAGCAGATCGACCCAGCCTGCGCCCGGCGGCAGGCCGTAGGCAGCGGAGATCGAGTCGCCGACGACGAGCAGGACCGGTGGGCCGGGATCGGCGCGCGCGCCCGGCGCCGCGCCGAGCACGAGCGCGAGCGCCAATGCGGCGAGGCGGCCGCCGAACTGGCGGCGGGCAGGTATCGTGGACGGGAGGGCCATGGCGGAATCGACCTGCGATTGTAGAGGCTCAAAGGGTCCGCCGCGAGGGGCACGGTAGAATCGACCGTTCGACCCGCCGTCGCGTTTGTCGTTCGCTCGCGCCGTTGCGACGTTTTCGCGGTGCGCCGCTTGCAAACCGCGCCGGCGCCCCAACCATCCGTCATTCCATGGCCCAGCCCCTTCTTCGCGCCGCCAATCTCACCAAGATCGTGACGAGCGGCGAGGCGCCGCTGACCATCCTCGACGACGTGGGCTTCGCGATCGATGCGGGCGATGCCGTCGCCATCGTCGGCGCGTCGGGATCGGGGAAGACCACGCTGCTGGGCCTTCTCGCGGGGCTCGACCGGCCGTCCAGCGGCGAGGTCTGGCTCGACGGCAACGCCCTCTCCGGCCTCGACGAGGACGCGCGTGCCGCGCAGAGGCAGCGCCTGCTCGGCTTCGTCTTCCAGTCGTTCCAGCTGCTCCCGGCGCTGACCGCGCTGGAGAACGTGATGCTTCCGCTGGAGCTTGCCGGCACCGCGGACGCCGCGGCCAGGGCCCGGGACTGGCTCGCGCGCGTGGGGCTCGCGAAGCGCACGACGCACTACCCGAAGCAGCTCTCCGGCGGCGAGCAGCAGCGGGTCGCCATCGCGCGCGCCTTCGCCGGCGAGCCCAAGCTGCTGATGGCCGACGAGCCGACCGGCAATCTGGACAATGCCACCGGAGTGGAAGTCGTCGATCTCATGTTCCGGTTGAATCGCGAGCACGGCACGACGCTGCTGCTCGTCACGCACGACGTCGGCCTCGCCCAGCGCTGCGCGCGGCGGCTGTCGCTGTCCGGCGGCCGGCTCGTCGGCGACGAGCGCATCGCGTCGCGATGAGCTGCCAGTGAACACGCTTCGACTCGCGTTGCGCATGCTCTCGCGCGACTGGCGCGCGGGCGAGCTCACCGTGCTGATCGTGGCGATGGTGCTCGCCGTCGCGAGCATCGGCACCGTCGGCTTCTTCGCCGACCGCGTGAAGGGTGCGTTGTCCCGGCAGGCGAACCTGCTGCTGGGCGCCGACGTGCTGATTTCGGGCGACCGGCCGTTGCCCGAGACCTTCGCCGCCGAAGCCGGCAAGCGCGGTCTCGTCGTCACCCCGGCGCTCAAGTTCAACAGCATGGTGCAACGCGCGCGCGCCGACGGGGCGGGCGGTGGCGCCGTGCTCGCGGACGTCAAGGCGGTGGCGCCGGGCTACCCTCTGCGCGGGGCGATCACGCTGGTCGATCCGGCCAGCGTGAGCGGCGCACCGGCACGCGGCACTCCGCCGCGTGGCGAAGCGTGGCCCGATGCGCGACTCGCGGCGCGGCTCGGTGTTGCGGCCGGCGACGCGCTTGCGGTGGGCGAGGCGACGCTCACGGTCGGGCCGATCATCCAGCGGGAGCCCGAGGTGGCGAGCGGGCTGCTCGCGCTCGGGCCGCGGCTGCTCATCAACATCGACGATGTTCCGGCCACGAACCTGTTGCAGCCGGGCAATCGCGCCGTCTATCGCCTCCTCGTGGCCGATGTGTCGGCGCGCGATGCGCTCGATCCCTTCCTGGCGTGGCTGCAGACCGAGCTGAAGCCGGGTCAGCGCATGGAAAACGTGCGCGACCTGCGGCCCGAAGTGCGGCAGACGCTGGAGCGCGCGGAGCAGTTCCTGGGACTCTCGGCGCTGGTGGCGGTGATCCTGGCCGCGGTCGCGATCGCGCTCGCCGCGTCGCGCTACCTGCGCCGCCATCTCGACACCGCGGCGATGCTCCGCTGCCTTGGTGCGCCACGGCGCCAGGCGCTCGCGCTGTTCGTGCTGCAGTTCGCGGCGCTCGGCGTTCTCGCGAGCGCGGCCGGCATCGCCATCGCGCTCGCGGGTCAGGAACTGCTGGTGAAATTCCTGGCGTCCGTGGCGCCTGCCGAATTGCCGGGCCCCGGCCTCCTGCCTGCGATCACGGCATTCGGCACGGGCATTCTGCTGCTGTTCGGCTTTGCCCTGCCGCCGCTGATCGCGCTCGCGAGCGTGCCGCCGCTGCGCGTGCTGCGCCGCGACCTGCCGCGACCGCGGCCCGGCGGGATCATTGCCTATCTGCTGGGCGCGGGGGTCATCGCGCTCCTGGTCGCCTGGCAGGCGCAGGACGCGAAGGCCGGCGCGATCATGGTCGGCGGCATCGGCGCGCTGCTCGCCGGCGCGGCGCTCGTGGCCTGGCTCCTGATCCTGGTGCTGAAGCGCCTGCCCCAGCGTGGCGCGACCTGGCGGTTCGGACTCGCGAACCTGCGCCGCCGCCCGCTCGCGTCGAGCCTGCAGATCGGCGCGCTGGCGCTCGGCTTCATGGCGCTGCTGCTGCTCACCGTCGTTCGCGGCGACCTGATGCAGAACTGGCGCGCGAGCCTGCCGCCGGATGCGCCGAACCATTTCGTCGTCAACGTGCTTTCCGACCAGATCGACGGCGTGCGCGCCGCGCTGAAGTCGGTGACGGGCGCGGACACGACCCTCTACCCGATGATCCGCGGCCGGCTGGTGGAGGTCAACGGCACGCGGCTCGACACCGCCCAATTCACCGACGCGCGGGCGCGACGCCTCGCCGAACGCGAGTTCAACCTGTCGTGGGCATCCGCGTTGCCGAACACCAATCGCATCGTCGCCGGCAAATGGTTTGCCGGCGCCACGGGCACGGCGGCCGGCATCTCGATGGAGCAGGGCATCGCGGAGTCGCTGCGCCTGAAGCTCGGCGACACGCTGACCTTCGACATCGCCGGCACGCCGGTGAGCGCCGCCATCACTAGCCTGCGCAAGGTGGACTGGGACAGCTTCCGCCCGAACTTCTTCACGCTGTTCGCGCCGGGCGTGCTCGAGTCGATGCCACAGACCTATCTCGGCGCGGTCCGCCTGCCCGAAGGCCCGCAGTCGGCGGTGTGGCTGTCGGACCTGGTGCAGCAATACCCGAACGTGCTGGCGATCGACGTCGGCGAGATCATGCGGCAGGTGCAGACGATCATCGAGCAGGTGGCCAAGGCCGTCGAGTTCGTGTTCCTGTTCACGCTCCTGGGCGGGCTCCTGGTGCTGCAGGCGGCCATTGCCGCGACGCAGGACGAGCGCCAGTTCGATGCCGCGATCCTGCGCACGCTGGGCGCGTCGCGGGCGCAGCTCGCCGCCGCGCAGAACGCGGAGTTCCTGGTGTTGGGCGCGCTCGCGGGGGCGCTCGCGGCTGGCGGCGCCACGGCGCTGGGCTACGTGCTGTCGGACCGGGTGTTCCAGATTCCGTTCTCGGCCAATCCGATGGTGTGGCTCTATGGCGTGGGCGGCGGCGCGCTCGTCGTGACCCTCGCCGGCTGGCTTGGCACGCGCGGCACGATGCGGCAGCCGCCGCTCACGGTGATCCGGCAGCTGGGCTAGGTTTATTTCCCTGCCAGCACCGATTCACGCGAGAAGAGCCGCGCCACGGCCAGGAGGGCGCCGAGCGTCAGCAGGCCGGGGACGACGCAGGATTGCAGCAATTCGATCCAGGGCAGCGCTTCTCCGCGCAGCGCCCGCGAGAGCAGTGCGTACTGGCCGGACACGGGAACCCAGGTCAGCCACGCCGGCTCCTTCTTCTGCAGGAACATCTGCACGATCGGCAGCAGCGACACGGCGAACAGCAGCACCGACAGATTGGACTGCGCTTCCTTGAACGTGCGGCCGCGGCAGCCGACGTAGAGCAGGATCGCCGGCATCAGCAGGATCAGCGGGATCAGCGCGACGACGAAGCGGCCGAGCTCGGCCAGCCCGAACAGGAAGGGAATCCCGACCGCCGGCAGCGGCGCGAAGCGCAGCGTCAGGTAGAACCCCGACAGCGTCAGGACCACCGCGGTGGCGTTGAGCAGGGAAACCGCCAGCCACTTGCCCGTCGCGAGCTCCAGCGGCGCCACCGGTGTCGTCAGCAGCGGCTCCAGCGAGGCGCGCTCGCGCTCGCCGGCCGTCGTGTCGAGTGCGGCGGCCATGCCGCCCATCACCGCGGAAAAGAGCCCGTAGAACGCGATGAGGAAGAGCACGAGCGCGCCGGAGCTCTGGGGTGTGGCGAGATCGCGCGACTCCACGCTGAGCGGATTCGCGACATCGGGTGCCACGCCGCGCAGGATCAGCCGGCTGCGTCCCCATTCGCGATTGAACGCCCGCAACAGCGCCTCGACCTCGGCGATCGACGCGCGCGCCCGGTCGCGCGAACGGTCGTAGGCGAGGCGGACCGTGCCCGGCCGGCCCTGCGCGACATCGTCGGCGAACGCGGCGTCGACCTCCAGCACCACGTCGAGGTCGCCGCTCCTGATCAGGTCCTCGAAGTCCTTCGGGGCGGGGGTGAGCGTCAGCTGCTGCCGCTCGAGAAACGCGATGAGCGCCGGCGCACGCTCCATGCCGGCCACGGGCAGAGTCAGCTCGCGCGCCTTGTCCGCCTGGCGCGCGACCAGATTCAGCACCAGCAGCATCAGCACCGGCCCCGCGACGATCGCCGTCACGAGCGTCACCAGCATCGTGCGGCGGTCGCGGAAGAGGTCGACGATCTCCTTCCGCGCGACCACCGCGATGCGCGCCAGCGCCGAACCGTTGCGCCCGGTGGCCATCACGCGGCCAGGCCCTCACCCGAGCCCAGCAGCCGGACGAAGGCCTCCTCGAGCGAGCTTTGACCCGACTGCGCGAGCAGCTCGACGGCGGTTCCGGTCGCGACGACGCGTCCGCCGCCGAGGATCACGATGGAATCGCACAGCGCCGAGACTTCCTGCATCACGTGCGAGCTGAAGAGCAGGCACTTGCCCTCCGCGCGCAATCCGCGCAGCAGGTCGCGCAGCGCGCGAATGCTCATGATGTCGAGGCCGTTGGTGGGCTCGTCGAGCAGGATGGTCTGCGGGTCGTGCACGAGCGCGCGCGCAATCGCCACCTTCATCCGCTCGCCCTGCGAGAAGCCCTGTGCGCGGCGGTCGGCGATGCCGGCGATGCCCAGCGCGCCGACGAGCTCGTCGATCCGCGCATCGAGCGCGGCGCCGGACAAGCCGTGCAATGCGCCGTAGTAGCGGATGTTCTCGCGGGCGGTAAGACGCGGGTAGAGGCCGCGCGCGTCGGACAGCACGCCGATGCGCCGGCGCACGGCGTACCGGTCGCGCACGACGTCGTGCCCCTCGATGCTCGCGTTGCCGGCATCCGGGATCATCAGCGTCGCGAGCATCCGCAGCAGCGTGGTCTTGCCGGCGCCGTTGGGGCCGAGCAGGCCCGTGATCTCGCCGTCGGCGGCCGTGAACGAGACGCCGTCGACGGCACGCACCCCGCTGCGCCCGCCGAAGGCCTTCGCCAGGGTGTCGACGGTGATCACGAGCGCGCGCCGAGCCGGTC
Organism: uncultured beta proteobacterium; assembly: GCA_963751405.1. Classification (GTDB taxonomy): domain Bacteria; phylum Pseudomonadota; class Gammaproteobacteria; order Burkholderiales; family Casimicrobiaceae; genus CAIWHR01. The sequence continues at coordinate 21,667 of CAVVUJ010000043.1, forward strand.
GGGCCACAGCGGCGGCCGCGAGCTCTTCTCGAAGTGGTCCACGCACGTTGCGGGAAGCGTGGCGAAGGTCGGATCGTCGATGAACGCGGCGATGAGCCGCGGTCCGCACGCGTGCGGCGACACGATGTGCCCGTAGCCGCGCGCAACGACGTGGCGGCTCGCCGGCAGCGTCTTCGCGACTTCGGTGCCGTTCGCGGGCGGCGTGACCGGATCGAGGCCGCCCGAGAGGATCAGCACCGGCACATCGCTCGCGACCGGTGTTGTCGCGTCGGCGGGACTCGAACCCCGCGGCCAGCTCGCGCAGACCGCGAGCGCACGCTCGGCCAGCGCCTTCGTGCGCAGACCCGCCAGCGTGCTCGCGGCGTCGGCCGGCGACACGCGCGGAATGTCCTCCGCGCAGGTGACCGAGTAGTGCAACGCGGCATTCGACTGCTCGTCGAGATCGCCGGTCACGAGCATCGCGCCGGCAAGCAGCGGGCCGAAGTCGTCGGCGGCGGCGCGGCCGATCACTTCCGGCAGGAGTGCCGCGAGCTCCGGTGCGTAAGTGAACGGCTGCAGCGCGCCGAGCACGTGGTCGAACGTCAGGTGCAGCGTCAGCGCCGCGCCGGTGCGCGGATCCATCAGCGCGACGTCCCGCCCTTGCGGACCCAGCCGGTCACGGATCGCGTCGAGCCTGGCGTCGGGGTCGGGATGCGCGGCGGCGCAGGACGGTGATCGTGCGCAAGCGTCGAACACCGCGTTCAGCGCGATCTCGCGTGACGGCCAGACGTCGAGGGTCGTCCTCATGGCCGGAGAGGCGACGCCGTCGAGCACGATGCTGCGCACGCGGTCCGGGTGCCGGCGCAGGTACTCCTGCGCCACGCGCGTCCCATAGGAGCCGCCCCACAGGTTGATCCTCGCGTAGCCCAACGCAGCGCGCACGACGTCGAGGTCGGCGACCCAGGCGGCCGTCGTGTATTGCGCGGCGTCGATGCCCTGCGCGGCGAGCTCACCGGCACATGCTGCCGCCTTGGGGCCGGGATCGAAGTCGAGCACGGTCCGCAGGTCGCGATCGGGCTTGAACGCCGCGCAGACGAGCGGCGACGAGCGCCCGGTGCCGCGCTGGTCGACGAGCACGATGTCGCGATCCTTGCGCACGCCGGTCAACGCTGCGGCGAACGGCCCCAGGAAACTCGCGGCCTGGCCGGGGCCGCCGGCGAGGATGAACAACGGATCCGCGCGCGGGTGCAGCGTGTTGGCTGGCAGAACCGCAATCGCCAGGCTGATTCTGCGGCCATCGGGCTTGTCGCGGTTCTCGGGCACGTCCAGCGTGCCGCACTGCGCGGCGAGCGGGAGCTTCGGCAGGCGGCACTCCGCCAGCGCGATCGTCGAGCGCGGGCGGGCATCCCCACCGCAACCGGCAAGCGCCAGGACGAGCCCGGCAAGGACGATCGATGCAAGGCGGTTGGCGGTCATCGCGGCGGATGTTAGCAGAGGGCACGATGGCACGCCGCACTCGCGGGACTCCATGGCGCGATTCCCGATGGGCGCCGTGTCGCACAGCCTCGCTATACTCGCCACATTGCTCCCTTCGCCCCCGGTGCCTCCATCATGTCCACGCGCGACCTCGAACCCGGCATCGTCACGGACCTGACGAATCGCCTGACCTATGCGGGTTACCTTCGGCTCGACCGGCTCCTGGCCGCGCAGGAACCGCTCTCGGGCGCTGCGGGCGTGCCGCCGCGACACGACGAGCTGCTGTTCATCATCCAGCACCAGACCTCCGAGCTGTGGCTCAAGCTGATGATCCATGAGCTGAAGGCGGCGATCGCGTTCGTGCGCGAGGACCGGCTCGACGCGTGCTTCAAGATCCTCGCGCGGGTGAAACTGATCCAGAAGCAGCTCTTCGAGCAGTGGGCGGTGCTCGAAACGCTGACGCCGTCCGAGTACGAGGCGTTCCGCCCGGCGCTCGGCACGTCGTCGGGCTTCCAGTCGGCGCAGTACCGCGCGCTCGAGTTCCTGCTCGGCAACAAGCAGGCGGCGATGGTCGACGTGTTCCGTTACGACGCTGCGATCCACGCCGAGCTGTCCGCGCTGCTGCATGCGCCGAGCCTCTACGACGAATACCTGCGCCATCTCGCGCGGCGCGGGCTCCCGGTGCCCGCGCGCTGCACCGAGCGCGACTGGTCGCAGCCGTATGTGCGCGATCCCGATCTCGTCGCGGCGTTCAAGGTCATCTACGACGATCCCGAGCGGTGGTGGGATGCCTACGAGATGGCGGAGAAGCTCGTCGACGTCGAGGAGTCGTTCCAGCTCTGGCGCTTTCGCCACATGAAGACGGTGGAACGGACGATCGGCCACAAGACGGGAACCGGCGGGTCGTCGGGGGTCGGCTTCCTCAAGCGCGCGCTGGACCACACGTTCTTTCCCGAGCTGATCGACGTGCGCACGCTGCTCGGCGCGAAGGCGAAGTGATGGCGGCGCAACCAGAAGTGGCGCCCGCAGCCATTGCCGCGCTCGGACCCGGCGGGCTGACCGAAGCCGGCCTGCGCGCGCACATCGCTCCGCTCTTCTCCCGCGTGCTCGACGCGCAGCGCGGCCGCATCTACCTCGCGAACCACTCGCTCGGGCGCCCGCTCGACGCGACCGACGACGATGTGCGCGAAGGGCTCGCCTTGTGGTACGCGCGGCTGGGCGGCGCGTGGGACGAGTGGGGAGCCGAGATGGCGGCCTACCGTGCTCGGCTCGGCGCGCTGCTCGGTGCGGCGCGTTCCGACTGCATCGTGCCGAAGACGAGCGCGGGGCAGGGCCTGCGCGCGGTGCTGAACACCTACGATCGCATCGCGCGCGTCGTCGCCACGCGCGGCGAGTTCGATTCGCTCGACGTGATCCTGCGCGAATACGCGCGCCGGGGGCGCATCTCGCTCGCGTTCGTCGAGCCGCGCGCGGACGGCGACTTCGCGACGGAGGACATCATCGCCGCGATCACGCCCGGCACCGACCTCGTCGTCGTGTCGCAGGTGATGTTCCAGACGGGGCAGGTTGTGCGGGAGCTGCCGGCCATCGTCGCCCGCGCCCATGCGGCCGGTGCGCGGGTGCTGCTCGACGTCTACCACTCGCTCGGCGTGTTCCCGGTCGACGTCGCGGCACTCGACGTCGACTTCGCAACGGGCGGCAGCTACAAGTACCTGCGCGGCGGCCCCGGCGCGTGCTTCCTCTATGTTGCACCCCGCCATCTCGATGCTGGCGTCGCCACGCTCGACATCGGCTGGTTCGCCAAGGAGTCGCCTTTCTCCTACGCGCGGCCGGATCCGCCGCGCTACGCCGCCGGCGGCGACGCGTGGATGGAATCGACGCCGGCCGTGCTGCCGTTCTACCAGGCGCGCGCCGGGCAGGTGTTCACGCAGGCGATCGGCGTGGCGCGGCTGCGCGAGCACTCGCTCGAGATGCAGCGCCGTCTGGTCGAGCTGCTGGCCGAGCACGGGATCCCCGCGTTGGGCGGGACGGCGGATCGCGGCGCGTTTGTGGTCGTCCGCCATCCCGACGCGCGTGCGTGGTCGGAGGCGCTCGAGGCGCGCGGGATCCTGACCGATGCGCGCGGCGAGTGGCTGCGCCTGACCCCCGACGTGCTGACGACGGACGCCGAACTCGAGGGCGCGGCCGCCGCGCTCGCGGAGGTCACGAAGGCGCGGTAATCCTTCCGCTAGCCGGCGCTGCGGGTGATGTACGTCACCAGGACGACCAGCGCCAGCACGAACGCCAGACCCGAAAGCAGGCCGACGATCACCACGTGCAGCGGCTTGATCGTCACGGTGTCCTGCTGCATGTGCCTTCCCTTCCGGACGCCGAAAAAGCTCCAGAACACCGCGCCCGCGACCTGCGTGAACGTCGCCGGCCTCGGCTCGGGGAGAGGCGGTTGGGCGGGTGCCGGGGGCGGGTCTTCAGGACGATGCAAGCGGGTCACCACGAACGGGCGGAAACATGGGGAAATGGTAGCACCCGTTGCGACCGCGACCCTTGGCGATCCGGCTCAGCGGACCCGATCCGGCGCTTGAATCGGCCCGGCAAGACCCCATCTCCGATGTAGCCATTACCGGGGACATGACAATGCGCTTCGACAAACTGACGACCAAATTCCAGCAGGCGCTGGCTGACGCCCAGAGCAAGGCACTCGGCAACGACAACGGCTTCATCGAGCCGCAGCACCTCGTGGCCGCGATGCTGGAGCAGGAAGACGGCGGGACGGCGTCGCTCCTCTCCCGCGCCGGTGTCGCCGTGCCGAAGCTCAGGGGCGCGCTGGCCAAGGCCATCGAGCGGCTGCCCAAGGTCGAGGGCCAGGGCGGGGAGATCGGGGTTTCGCGCGACCTTGGCAACCTGCTCAACCTCGCCGACAAGGAAGCCACCAAGCGGGGCGACCAGTTCATCGCGAGCGAGCTCTTCCTGCTGGCGCTGGCGGACGACAAGAGCGACACCGGCCGGCTCCTGAAGGACGCCGGGCTCACGCGCAAGGCGCTGGAGACCGCGATCGAGGCGGTGCGGGGCGGGGCGGGCGTGGACTCGCAGGAAGCCGAGGGCCAGCGCGAAGCGCTGAAGAAGTACACGATCGACCTCACCGACCGCGCGCGCGAAGGCAAGCTCGACCCCGTGATCGGCCGCGACGACGAGATCCGTCGGACGATCCAGATCCTGCAGCGGCGCACGAAGAACAACCCCGTGCTGATCGGCGAGCCAGGCGTGGGCAAGACCGCGATCGTCGAAGGGCTCGCCCAGCGCATCGTCAACGGCGAGGTGCCCGAGACGCTCAAGGGCAAGCGCGTGCTGTCGCTCGACATGGCGGCGCTCCTCGCGGGCGCGAAGTACCGCGGCGAATTCGAGGAGCGCCTGAAGGCCGTGCTCAAGGACATCGCTGCCGATGCGGGGCAGACGATCGTCTTCATCGACGAGCTGCACACGATGGTCGGCGCGGGCAAGGCCGAGGGCGCGATCGACGCCGGCAACATGCTGAAGCCGGCGCTTGCCCGCGGCGAGCTCCACTGCGTCGGCGCGACCACGCTCGACGAGTACCGCAAGTACGTCGAGAAGGACGCGGCGCTGGAGCGCCGCTTCCAGAAGGTGCTCGTGGACGAGCCTTCGGTCGAGTCGACGATCGCCATCCTGCGCGGGCTGCAGGAGCGCTATGAGATCCATCACGGCGTGGACATCACCGACCCGGCGATCGTCGCCGCGGCGGAACTCTCCCACCGCTACATCACCGACCGCTTCCTGCCGGACAAGGCGATCGACCTGATCGACGAAGCCGCGGCGCGCATCCGCATGGAGATCGACTCCAAGCCGGAGGCGATGGACAAGCTCGACCGCCGGCTGATCCAGTTGAAGATCGAGCGCGAGGCGGTCAAGAAGGAAACCGACGAGGCCTCGAAGAAGCGGCTCGGCCTGATCGAGCAGGAGATCGGGAAGCTCGAGCGCGAGTATTCGGACTTCGACGAGCTCTGGCAGTCCGAGAAGGCGAACGTCGCCGGCGCGCAGCACATCAAGGAGGAGGTCGACAAGGTCAAGCTGCAGATGGAGGAGGCACGGCGCAAGGGCGACTGGCAGACGATGTCGGAGCTCCAGTACGGCAAGCTGCCGCAGCTCGAGGCGCAGTTGAAGAAGGCGGACAAGAAGCCGGCGAAGAGCGAGGCGAAGAGGCCGCAGCTGCTGCGCACCGAGGTCGGTGCCGAGGAAATCGCGGAGGTCGTGTCGCGCGCGACGGGCATTCCGGTGTCCAAGATGATGCAGGGCGAACGCGACAAGCTGCTCCACATCGAGGACGCGCTGCACCGGCGCGTGGTCGGGCAGAACGAAGCCGTGCGGCTCGTGGCCGATGCCATCCGGCGCTCGCGCTCGGGGCTCTCCGATCCGAATCGCCCCTACGGTTCGTTCCTCTTTCTCGGGCCGACGGGTGTGGGCAAGACCGAGCTCTGCAAGGCGCTCGCGGAATTCCTGTTCGACTCCGAGCAGCATCTCGTCCGGATCGACATGTCGGAGTTCCAGGAGCGTCATTCGGTCGCGCGGCTGATCGGCGCGCCGCCCGGCTACGTCGGCTACGAGGAGGGCGGCTATCTCACCGAGCTGGTGCGCCGCAAGCCCTACAGCGTGATCCTGCTCGACGAAGTCGAAAAGGCGCATCCGGACGTGTTCAACGTGCTGCTGCAGGTGCTCGACGACGGCCGGATGACGGACGGGCAGGGCCGCACGGTCGACTTCAAGAACACCGTGATCGTGATGACGTCGAACCTGGGCTCGCACAAGATCCAGCAGATGACCGATGCCGGCGAGGATCAGGCGCTGATCAAGATCGCCGTGCTGGCCGAGGTCAAGGCGAACTTCCGTCCGGAATTCGTGAACCGGATCGACGAGATCGTCGTGTTCCATCCGCTGGGCGAAGGCCAGATCGCCGACATCGCGAAGATCCAGTTGAAGGCACTGGAGGCGCGGCTCGCGAAGCTCGAGATCCGGCTCACGGTGACCGATGCGGCGCTGAAGGCCGTGGCGGCGGCCGGTTTCGATCCGGTCTACGGCGCGCGGCCGCTGAAGCGCGCGATCCAGCAGCAGATCGAGAATCCGCTGGCGAAGGAGCTGCTCGCCGGCAAGTACGCCCCGGGCGACGCGGTGAAGGTCGGGGCGGCCGGAGGCGAGATCACGTTCGC